>JAQBUH010000001.1 GCA_027624075.1 Chloroflexota bacterium | reverse complement strand
GCCGGCCGGCTCAAGCCGGCCGACGCTGGGATCAGCCGATGAGGCTGGTCTCAACCGACTGCCGCGAGGCCCGCCGAGAGACTTAGGCAGACGTTGGCGATACTTCGGATAGAGCAGTCCAAGTCCAAACAGCAGAAGACCTGCGACTGCCCATGGGACTGCCGAAATGGCAAGTCCCGACATCCAGGCGCTGCCCACGCGTTCAAACATGTTTTGCAGCTCATCGCCATCAATGATCGCCGCTAACGCGGGATAGTCGGCCCGTTTCTGCTCGCTCAGGCTCACGGTGGGGAAACTCGACTCTCGAATTAAGACCGTCGAGGCCCAGCCGATCTGGATAGCCGCAAAGAAGAGAATGGCGACAACCGCCACCGGAGCTCCAGCCCACTTCAACCTGCCCTGCCAGCCACGCCCGCCGATGAGGGAAACGCCAATTAGCAGCAAGACCGCTGGGGCGAAGATAAACCAGCGGAATGTCCAACCGAGGCGGATCCTGTCACGCACACTGTTGAACTCAGTCAGCTGGTCGGCGTCCATCCTGTCTGTGAACTCCGTCTCGTTGAACACAAACCCGGCACGGGCGATGTCGAGGTTCTCCCGCGCATCCGCCAGCGCCTGCGCGTCTGCGTTATCGCCTGCAATCATCTCGACAAGGTCATCGTCTGTGAATGTGAACCCGTTGATCACAAGGTCACGCAGACTATCGAGCGTGTCGAGCGAGCCGGGTCCAAGCTGTGCCCGGAAGTCCCTCTCTGAATAGGTGATCTGGTCAGGCAGGCTGTTGTTGATGAGGTTAACTATTGCACCTGACACCAGCGGACGCATCACATTGAGCAGCTCAGACGCATTCGCTGTGAGACATGAGGGGAAGACACCCTGGAGAGCGTCGTTCAGCGCGCCGACCGTCTGGGCCGGGCTCTGGCAGACCGGTGTCGCAGTCACCTGTTCGTCCAGTTTCCTGAAAGCGAGTTCCTCAAGCTGGACCGTTGCGTCGGTCTTCCGCTCGCTGAGATCGAAGGTGTACTCGAGTGTTTCCGTCGCGCCCACCAGCCATGCGACGAAGGCGTCGATGATGCCGTCACCCTGCTCCCTGACCCATGCGGCTGGCGCAACGATCTCGACTGCCTCTTGAATGTCAGCCTCGGTTATCTCGATGCCGAACACAAGGATGGCGCTGTCCTCCGCGAACTGCGCCACCAGCGGGCCGACCACCTGGTCGAACACGAGGCGCACCAGCGTGTCCTCGTCGTTGAGCTTGTCCTTCAACACCTGTCCGGTTACCGGAACACGGTCCGTGAACGCGATCACAATATCGAGGTTGTCTTCCGTGCCTGCGAAATATGGCGCTGCCTGGTCTGCGAACGAGAAGACCCTGGTTTCGATCCACTCAGGCGGCAGGATGCGGAGAGCGGCGTCTTCAGCCTCATCCGGGGTCAGCTCGATCCCCAGGGCCTCATTCGTGATCGATCCGCTCAGGTCTCGCACCGTGGGGACTACAAGCCCTGTCAGTACGATATCGCCTAGTCCGATACGCCTTGCGGCGGTCCGCACGGCCTCAGGCAGAGCGTCGATCCGCTGCTCCGTCTCAAGGTCGATCTCAAAGCCGTCGCTCCGGCCGGAGGCGTACGGGATGACTCCCCGCAGCGCTTCCTCGACCTTCAACTGGACATACTCTCTCGGGAAGACCGTCTCGATGAAGCTCTTGATGGCAGCCTGGGCCTGCGCCGGATCATCGAACTGAATGGTCTTGGATCCGTCCAGCCCTGTCTCGACTGATAGACCCCGTGTGGTCACATCTGACAGTGCGGCGTCGAGCAGACGGTCGTAGACGAAGTCGTACAGGTCAGCCTCTTCGATCAGACCCGCGACCTCACCCGGATCACCGGCGGTGTTGACCACGCGGCTGACCAGCAGCGCAAAGACAAAAAGCGCCGAAAACACTATGGCCAACAGAACGGCAAAGGTTGGTCGCAAGGCCTCGCTCCGGAACATACTCCCTCAAGTGTCCTCGAAACCTAGCAACGAACGTGCAACGACAGCGTTACGTGAATGTCGAATCCTGTATGGCGGGAATAACAGTTTCTCGCCTGAGCTCGGCCTGCCGGCCTGCCGTCGCTATCCACGGCCCAGGTACGTCTGAGAGACCGGCAGCACTATCGCCTCCAGCATGTTTGTCCCCGGGGGAAGTGTCGCCATCAGCAGAGCGGTCCGGCCCATGTCCTCAGTCGAGACAAGTGGCTCGGGGCCCATGTCCCGGCCCGTTGACGAGCGGCCGTCCGATCGCCGCTCAACCGCCACGTTGCCGGGGTGAAGGCAACTGACCGCGATGCCGAACGGACGGCCCTCAAGGGCAGTTGCCGTCGTCAGGCCCCAGACCGCGTTCTTGCTGGTGCTGTATGGCACGGACTGCTCACGAGGGCGCTGAGCAGCGATTGAGCCGATGTTTATGATCCTGCCTCCGCCAGCGGGCTTCATGATCTTGAACGCCTCACGAGAGCACAGGAACGGGCCTGTGACGTTGACGCCCATCACCCGCTCCCACTGCTCCAACGTCAGATCCTCAAGCGGGCCGCCGTCGAAGGCGCCCGAGTTGTTGACGAGGATGTCGAGGCGGTCAAACTCCCGCATCGTCACGGCGAATAGCTCCCGCACCTGCCGCTCGTTGGTCACGTCGAGAGCGTTGACAATGACCTTGCCGTCTCCAAGTTGCCGCAACTCTTCTGCGGTCGCTTCGAGACGGTCAACATTACGGGCGGCTATCACCAGGTTGCAGCCTTCCGCCGCAAACGCCTTTGCGATGCCCTTCCCGATGCCGGTGCCGCCGCCAGTGATGATCGCTACTTTGCCGTCGAGAGTTCCCATTCGATGTGCTCCAGGTTTGCGAAACGCCATGTGCTCAAGCCAGCGCGTCTGCGGGCTGACGGTTTTCAGAATTTTTGCCGGGACGTTCCCTGGACAGGCCGGCTGTCAGAGGCGTCGTGACCTGGAACACTATCATGGCGGAGCCGGGAGGGCGGAGCGGGGACTTAGAAGTCAGAGAACCCTGTGGCTTATCCGGCGGGTGAAACCGCGATTATAGTTGCATGGACAGAACAGATGGTGTGATCACGCTCCGCTCGAGCCAGCCCGCCAGACGGCCAGCGCCAGCCGGGAAGAGCGGAACCGCGCCCAGATTCGACCAGCCAGCGCCAGGAGGCAAACAGTGACTTTGCGAGTGCTCATCAACACACCGGCGGCAGGTAACTCGCCTGGCGAGTGGTTCCCTGTGACGACAAACGTGGAGTGGGTTGTAGAAAACTACACGGACAACAAGCCGGCGGCGGAGTCGCTCAGAGGAGTCGATGTGCTGGTTGGGACGGACTTCACGCAAGAGATGGGCGCCGCGTCAGACTCGCTTCGGGCAATCTGCGTTCCTGCGGCGGGAATGGACCGCATCGACCCTGCGGCCGTCCCCGATGGCTGCGCCGTCACTAACGCATACGCGCACGAGGCGCCAATTGCAGAGTGGGTGATGGCGTGCGCGGTGGCAATGGACCACGAGCTGTTTAAGTCAGAGCGGAGCTTCCGGTACGGCTCATGGGAGATGTGGCCGTCCCGCCACGGCTCTTACCGTGAGTTGATGGGGCGGACCTTCGGCATTGTCGGGCTGGGCGCTATTGGCAAGCGTGTAGCAAAGCTCGCCACCGCATATGACATGAAGGTGACCGCCGCAGGCCGCAGACCCGAGCAACGGCCAGAGGCGGAGGCGGCAGGCATCGAATACGAGCCGGGCCGGGCGGGACTGGAGCGGGTGATGGCGGAATCAGACTTCGTACTGGTCTCGACGCCGTTGAACGCGCTGACGGCAGGGTTGATAGGCGATGCTGAACTGAGGTTGATGAAGCCGGCCTCGTACATCCTGAACCCCGCACGCGGCCACATCATCGACGAGACGGCTCTCTACGAGGCGCTGGCAGAGAGGCGGATCGCAGGCGCGGCGATAGACACGTGGTACGACTATCCGAAATCCAGGGACGACGCGCCCCGCCCGGCGAGCCATCCTTTCTGGGAGTTGGACAACCTGATAATGACTCCGCACCACTCTGGAGCCACAGAGGGGACCCGGACGAGGAGGGCAAAGGTTGTCGCGGAGAATATCGACCGGCTGAGTCGCGGCGAGCCACTGGTCAATGTCGTAACCGGGCTTTCGAGGGCTTAGCCAGAGCGTCCCGCACGCTGACGTACCGCCTCGTACAGGACGATTGCGGCGCTGACGGAAGCGTTCAGTGAGGCTATCTCGCCATACATGGGGATAGAGATTAGCTCATCGCACTCTTTACGGACCTGATCGGTCATGCCGCGCCCCTCGGAGCCAACGACTATCGCCACAGGCCCGGTCAGGTCAGTTTCAAACAGCGGAGTCGGGCCGTCAGCGTCCAGTCCGACCCGTTTTAGCCCGAGTTGCCCGAGGTACTTCACAGCGCGTGCAAGATTGGGTTCACGAGCGACGAGCACGTGCTCAAGCGCCCCTGCTGAGGCTCTCACGGCGCCGGGTGTGACTCCCGCCGCCCTGCGCTCCGGGATGATGACTCCGTGGGCTCCGGCCGCGTCTGCCGTCCTGGCGACGGCGCCGAAATTATGCGGGTCCTGTACGCCGTCCAGCGCCACTACCAACGGCGGCTCGCCGCGCTGGTCTGCGAAAAGCATGATCTCTTCGATGCTGGAGTAGCGAGGGTCGGAGACGATCGCGATAACGCTCTGGTGTTTGCCTGTGTGGGAGACGCGGTCGAGCTCGGCGCGTGACACGGCGTCAACCGGGACATCCTGCTGCCCTGCGAGGAACACGACCTCGGAAAGTTGGGGTCCAAGCTCAATGCCTTCCGCCATGAGGAGCCTTGTGATCTCCCGTTTGGCACGCAGAGCCTCCAACACCGCCCTGCGCCCTTCCACTGTCTGGGCGTGGACCTTCTTTGCACTCGCCTTAGACACCTGGCGAAAACCCTTCGATCAGCGTCTCTATCTCGGCCATCTCGGATTCAGTGAGTCGCCACTCTCCGGCCCGGGCGTTTTCGATCGCCTGTTCCGGTGTCTTTGCGCCGCAGATGGCAGCGGTCACCGCCGGGTTTGCCAGCGTCCACGCTATGGCAAGCTGAGCCATGGTGTAGCCGTTTTCCTTTGCAAAAGGCTCGAGCCTTGCGCAGATCTCCGCGGCAGCCGCCCGGACCTCATGCGTGAGCGAGGGGTGACTGGAGCGCGTGTCGTCTTTGCCAAACCGGTGCGACGCGGCGTACTTGCCTGTCAACAGCCCGCGCCCGATTGGCGAGTAGGCCATTACGCCGATTCCGTTCTCACGGCAATACGGCAGAGGGTCTCGCTCCGCCTCCCGGAAGAGCATCGAGTAGTGCGGCTGAGATGACTGGATGCGCCCGTGCATCGACGCTTTCCTGGTCTCTGCCGCCTTGAAGTTGGATACACCGATGTGGCGTATTTTGCCCTCTTCTTGAAGCCTTACCAACTCGGCCATTGTCTCGGCGATCGGCCACTGCGGCTTCGGGCTGTGGATCTGGTACAGGTCAAGATGATCGGTGCCGAGTTGCCGCAGGCTGTTCTCAATCGCCTCTCGAATGTGCTCTCGTGAGTGATCGCCTGAGAGTTTCGATGCAAGGAATATCTGGTCCCGTTTTCCTGCGAGCGCCTTCCCGAGCGTTGACTCACTGGTCCGGTACATCTCGGCAGTGTCTATGAAGGTCACACCGGCGTCGATCGCGGCATGCACCGTCCGGATTCCGGTTCTGGCGTCGACTTCGCCCATGCCGCCGCCGAGCGGCCACGCGCCAAAACAGATAACCGGGACCTGGGGACCGTCAGTCCCTAGTGTTCTAGTCGGTAGCGAGCCTGTCATCGTGCCTTCCTGGTGATCTCTCTGGCAATCTGAGGCCTCCGCGAAGAGGCAAGTGTACGTGTGCGTGGGCCTTCATGGTCATCCGGGTCACCGATTCGTCCAGTTGCCCGGAAGATTTCACGACTTGAACTCAGTTGAACTGAGCCCTGAGCTTCAATAGGCCTATTTCCCCAGTGTGCGTGTGGGTTGCTAACAGTTATTTTCTGCCACCTGATGTCGATACTGGTAGTTCAAAGCTCCGACTACAAGCTCGCTCCCGAACCTGTATCTGAATTGAACCCCAGCAGTCCGGCCACAAAACGCCAGGTCACCAAGGCAACCGCGACCCGAGCCAGACGCGAGCCGATGGGCAGACGCACCCGCGCAATGACGCGCGTCCGGACATGGCGGTTCCAGTCCAGCAACTCTGCTCACAGGCGAGTGGCGTTGCTGGTGCCGGGGTTTGTAGCCTTTGCGGCAACGGCATTCACCGAGTTCAGCCCGGTGAATCCGGGAGTCACTGCATTCTTGCTGTGGACTCCTGCCGAGGTCGGACTCTGGGCTTTCCTGCTCGGGGCAGGGTTTATCTGGTCTGCCCGGATGGACCTCAAAGCGGCACGCAGAGGCCTGAGCGAGGTCCGCCGAGCTGAGGAGCTACGCAGGGCCATCTCCGCAATCGGTGTCGCCGCAAGCTGGGACCTCGACCTCAACCGCCTCTATCGACGAATATCGCAGGACCTGCGATCGATTATCGAGTTTGACAGGTTCACCGTGACGAGTGCCCTCCCAACCGGTCGAATGCGAATTGAGTTCGTTAACGGAAATGCACATGAGGGACTGGAGACAGGCAGCTTGCTGCCGCTCTCTCCGTCTGAGCCGGATGGACTGCTGGAAGAGTATCGAGCCCAGTACAAATCCCGTCTCACGGCTGCCATTCCAGCCTGCAGCGGCACGTTGACGATCAGGTCTCGTGAAGCGGACCGTTACACGGCAGATCACCTGGACCTGCTTCGCCAGGCGATCGCCCAGATCTCACCGGGTATTGCCAACGCCACAGTTTTCCGGGCATCCGAGCGCCAGGTGAGGGAGCGGACGGTCCTCGCGGAGATCGGACGGGCTGTGACCTCCGAGCAGGAGCCGCACGCCATTTTCGAATCGGTCGACTCTTCTCTGTCCAGGCTGATCAGCTATGACCATCTTGGCGTTGTACTCGTTGATGACGGTGACGCGTTCTACCGTGCCGGCGGCGCTGGCAGCATCGTGTACTGGTCCAGGGACGGTCTGGCGGAGCGAAGCAGGGGAGACCGCATCCGGCTCGACCCGTGCGTATTCAGTCTCACCGATGTAATCCAAAGGACAGGGTTTGACCCGCTGGGGATTGGTGCGTCCGGAAAAGTTGACGACCGTGGGTCAAGAGTATGGCTCCAGGCGCCGCTTGTGGTACAGGAGCGACTGATTGGTCTGCTCATGCTCAGTTCGGATGATGCCGGAGCCTTCGGGCCGGAACAGGCTGCGCTCGCACAGAATGTTTCGCTCCAGATCGCTCCTGCAATCAGGAACGCGCAAATGCTCGCCGCTGAGAGGGAGTTGCGTGAGACTCTCGACCGCCAGAACCAGCAACTCTATGAGGCAAACAACGCCAGGAAGCAGTTCCTGTCAACCGTCTCGCACGAGCTAAAAACTCCGTTGACCATCATCTCCGGCTTCATCGATCTTCTGGCGTCAAAGGACGGCGTCTCGAGTGAGGAAGACCGTCGAGAAACCCTCAGGATCATTCGCAAGAATGCCGATCAGCTCGACGTCTTGATCAACGACATCCTGGACATCTCGCGGCTCGATGCGGGGACGTTCAAGATCAATCCTGCTCCGTTCAGCGTGAATAAGTTGATTGCCGACCTTCACGCCAGCTTCCAGTCCGTCCTGAAACTCAGGTCCCAGACGCTGACCGTGCAGTCCAACGAAGACGACACGTGGATTGACGCCGACCGGGCGCGCATCTCGCAGGTGATCACCAACATCCTCAGCAACGCATGCAAATACTCGCCAGAAAAGACAGAGATCAACCTGATTTGTGAGATAGACGGCGACCGGCTTCATCTCGCTATTGTCGACCACGGGATTGGCATGACGGGGGAAGAGCAGCAAAGCCTGTTCACTGCGTTCTTCCGGGCTGACAACGAGACCACCAGGACGGTTCCAGGCACCGGCCTCGGCCTCGTTATCGCCAAGTCCATTACCGAACTGCATGGCGGTGAGGTCAGGCTCAAGAGCAGACCAGGCGTGGGAACAACGATCGAGCTCTGGCTGCCCGGACTTACCGCGAAAGTGACGGCCGAGGAACTGCCGCAGGCGGCGTTCACTGGCTCAAGGCTCTGGCCGGAGAGGGACCTGAGTGAGTTGGACCTGGGAGCAGACTAGTTGCGCAAATCGCCGGTCCAGGAACGGACCGGTGGCGCGAGGAGAGAGTGTTAGATGGCAAAGATCTTGATCGTAGACGATAGCGCTGACATCAGGCTGTTGCTCAGCCGCACTATGAAGAACGCGGGATACGAGGTATTCCAGGCGACAGACGGCAGCGAGGTGATGCCCGCAGTTCACTCGTATCAGCCAGACCTGATCCTGCTGGACGTTTCGATGCCAAAAGTGGATGGCTTCACGGCGCTTGGCGCGCTCAAGAACGACCCGCGCACGAAAACTATTCCCGTGATCATGATCACGGCAAAAGGTCACCCGGATGACCTGGACACCGCGAGAAACCTTGGCGCCCTGGACTACATCAACAAGCCGTGGAGCAACGGCGAGGTTGAGCTGCGCGTGCAGTGGGCTATCACGGCGCTCGAACAGCAGCGCTCGGCCCGGCAAAGACGCAAGGTCGAACACGATCAGAGCAAAGAGGACGCGAAGCTGGCAGAGCTGGAGCGGCTCAGCGCTGAAGAGGAACACGGAGCGGGTGGGCGTAACACGCTGGCAAGTTAGCCTTCGCGCCCGCTCGTATCATGGCAAGTAGTGACCGCTTGACGATGCCCTGACCTGACCAGTCTCTCCCGGCCTGCGCGTGCTGACTCCCGCCGCCGGCGACAGCTCTCAGTCAACCGCGCTTCAGCCTGCCGCCGCCCTGCCTTTAGTCGCCACACTCCTCCGATGTTCGTTGACACTCATCGCGACCGATGCCAGCATTAGCCGGTAGGTTAAGGCTCAGCACACATCGGCGCGGCTATTCAGCCGCTCGAACGACTCGCAGAGCGGCCCTCCCCAGGCGCCGCCTGACCAGGGAGCGGCGGCATGGCTACTACGTACCAGAACTTCATCAACGGCACATGGGTGAATGGTCAGACCGGCGAGACCACGCCCAGCACCAATCCCGCTGACTTGAGCGACGTGGTCGGTGAGTTCCAGAAGTCGAACGCCGAAGACGCAAAGGTCGCCATTGCGGCGGCGCACGGTGCGAAAAAGGCCTGGGCCGGAACCTCCGGGCTGGCGCGCGGCCAGTACCTGCTCAAAGCTGCGTCATATCTCGAATCCCACGCCGAAGAGTTTGCCCAGGCGATAACCCGCGAGGCAGGCAAGGCGATCCTGGAGGCCCGCGGAGAAGTCGGCCGGGCGGTCGCACTGCTCCAGTACTACGGCGTTGACGGCTCGAACCCGGTCGGCACAGTTGTCCCGTCCGTCAATCCGAACATCCTGCTCTACACAAACCGGATGCCGCTCGGAGTGGTCAGCCTGATCACACCATGGAACTTCCCGCTCGCCATTCCGATCTGGAAGATGGCTCCGGCGCTCGTATACGGAAACACAGTCGTGCTCAAGCCTGCGTCCGCGGCCCCGCTGCTGGGGGCGTTAATCGCCCGCATGTGGGCGGAGGTCGGACTGCCGAACGGCGTGTTCAACCTTGTCACCGGGTCGGGAGGCGCTATTGGCAATGAACTGGTCTCGAACCTGGCGGTCAACGCCGTCTCTTTCACCGGATCGACGAAGGTAGGCCACGGGATAGCAGTCGAGTCTGCAAGACAGGGCAACCGCTACCAGTTGGAGATGGGCGGAAAGAACCCGGTGATCGTACTGCCTGACGCCGATCTGGAGCAGGCTGCGACTATTACGGTCTCAGGCGCAATGAAGTACTCCGGTCAGAAGTGCACCGCCACGTCACGGGCGATCGTGGTGGGAGGCATTATTGAGGAGTTTACTGACCTCGTGGTCGATAAGACGAAGGCGCTCAAGATCGGTCCTGGCGCAGACGCAGACTCGATCGTCGTGCCGGTCATTGACCAGGCGTCGAAGGACAATATCAAGGCGGCGGTGGAGCGTGGCATCCGGGACGGAGGAAACGTCCTCTTTGGCGGCGGCGTGCCAACCGGCAAGATCTTCGACCGCGGCACTTACGTTCAGCCAACGGTGATCACAAAGGTTGCGCCTGACGCGTTTGTGGCGTGCGAGGAGATATTCGGGCCCGTGCTTTCGATCATCCCTGCACGCGACTACGACGAGGCGCTCCAGATCGCCAACAGCGTCGAATACGGGCTGAGCGCAGGCGTGTTCACTCGCAGCCTCAACTCTGCGATGGACTTTGCGAACCGCATTGAGGCGGGCATCGTGAAGATCAACGGCGAGACCGCAGGTGTCGAGCCGCAGGTGCCGTTCGGTGGAATGAAGTCGTCCTCGACCGGCAACAGGGAGCAGGGCAAGGCGGCGATCGAGTTCTTCACGCAGATGAAGACGATCTACATGGACCGCTCTGCGACCTAACGCACTGCCTCTCACGCAGAGCCTGGCCACCGGCAGGGGCTTCGTCGTGATGCCCGTTTCCGGTCCGCACTGGCGCCACCGCGGAGGCCGGTGACTTCCTGAGACAGTGACAACACGCGCTCTTGGAGCGAGGGCCGGAGAGACGGTGTCGAACTCCCCTGCCTGCTGCTCACGAATCCGGCTCGCGCCGTTTCGCGAAGGATGCAAGACGGTGGCGGCGAAAATGTCCGCGATGGGAATAATTCACTGCGCTTGTACTACATGCGCCGCCGCCAGAACCGGAACAGGGACCGGAGACCGTGTAGAAGATGGAACAGCTTGAACCGCAACTGGAGATGGTCCGCCCGGGAGGCGAGCGCCTTTCTGTGACTGCGGTCCCGGCCGAATACTCCATGCGCCAGTATGCCGAGCCTGACCGCGCCTCGTACTGGGAGCTCTTCTCCGGCGTCTATGGCATACACAGCAGGCTTGATGACCTGCGGACGGCTGCACTGCCGGGTGGTTTTTTCGTGATAGAGCACGGGAGGTACGGGAATGTTGTCGCATCTGCCGCGGCCGCAAAGTACAGCCGGGCCGGACACACGGATCCAGGCAGCCTACAGTGGGTGATGACGGACCCGGCCCACACCGGCAATGGACTCGGGACCGCTGTGGTGGCCGCCGCAACTGACAGGCTTTCCACCGAGGGTTATGGCCGCATCTACCTGAGCACAGACGACTGGCGCCTGCCTGCGATCAGCATCTATCTGAAGCTTGGCTGGAAGCCGTTGCTGTTCCTGCCCGAGATGGAACCGCGATGGCGAGCGGTGCTGATAGCGCTGGATAAACAGGCAGCGGAAGCCGACTTCGTTATCGAGCCGCGCTAGACGCTGGCGCCGGCCTGTTCACCAGCGGCGCCGACGCTCCCGGCGACATGCGACGCTTCACCCGGCTTGAGGGTGGCCGGACAGGCTGCGCCTCCGGGGATCAAGCCGGTGGCCAGTCGTCCACGTCTAGCTCCCAGGAGGCGGTACCACAACATCGCCGTAGGCTTGGCGTTTGGTGATCAGGCTCGAGTGGGCGAAGACATCGAGCGCGCTCTCATAGAGATCCGGCTCGATAGCGATATCACCGCTCCACGTGCCCAGTTTCTGGTAGTAGGCAACTGCCGCAGCGGTTGCCTCAACCGCCATGTTGGGAAAGAAACTCGCCTCGGCCTTCGCAACCTCCATCGGGTCTGCGGTATTGACCCAGTTACGTGAGGCTCTGTACGCGGCGGTGAACCGGATCGCAATATCGGAGCCTGTCCAGTCCCACCGGCACGCAAGGCTGCTAAACGCAGTCGGCCCCACAGCCTCGCCAACTGACGCGACGATATGGCCCTCGCCAAGGTACTCGAGCTGCTGAGGGTACGCGCCCTGCTCGTGGAAATAGTCTCCCTGGCCGGCCCGCCAC
Organism: Chloroflexota bacterium; assembly: GCA_027624075.1. Taxonomy (GTDB): domain Bacteria; phylum Chloroflexota; class Dehalococcoidia; order Lucifugimonadales; family Lucifugimonadaceae; genus JAJCYX01. The sequence goes on along the minus strand of JAQBUH010000001.1, from coordinate 201,112 downwards.
TGTCGCATCATCTCGTCGCCGCCGGGTGACTCGATGTCGTCGAGATCACTCAGGTCGATGCCCTGCCGGTTGAGGCCGAAGCGGAGCATCGCCTCCGGCTGGCCGCCGTGGACGTGCAAGAACTTCTTTCCGCGCAGCTTTGACCACTGGAACGAGGAGTCCGGCTCCCGCGCTGCAATGATGAAGCCGTCGTAGCGGTTTATCTGAGCGAAGTTCGCCACTGCCGGCTTTTTGCCCTGCTCGAGCGCTGCCCAACTGCCAGAGACCGCAGACTGACCGACGTCAATGCGGCCCGATGCCACTTCGGCGCCTGTGTTTTCGCCGGCGGAGGCCGGCCGGTAGGTCCCCTCCAGCCCCTCTTTGGCAAGGAATCCGCCTGCAATACACGAGATAAGCGGGCTGTAGAACGCTGAGTGGCGGGACGCCATAAGGTTGATCGTGTCCAAGAGCGGCTCCTTAGGAACAGTTCATGTTCGCCAGTGTGTCGATAGCCCAGCAGTGATCGCAGTCTGGCGCTGCCGCGCCGCCCCGAACAAGAGGACCGGCCGCATTCTAACGCTCAATCATGCCGGGCTCTCGCCCGCCTCATGGCGGCCCGCCCAACCGGCCGGTGAGACAACCTCATGGTGTGAAACGGAGCCCGGCTTGGCGTTTCACCCTACCGCAACTTCACATTTACCAGTGGTTGGGCTTTCTCCAGTCAGATTCAATTGCATTTGCGACCACTTACGTGCCTATTTTATTGCTATCAAGTTAGGTTCATAAAAATGTCACACTCAAGATCTGGAATACGCGCTGCGGCAACCCTGTTGCTTTTTGCGCTATCCGCAATCGCCATCGCTTGCGGAACCGATCCGGCGCCGAGCACTGCACGTGAGGCCAAGGCGGCTTCGACCCCGCGTGCCCGCTCCGTGACCATCTCGACGTCCTCGACCTCCGATCACGGCGCAGCGCCGGCGAGCTCAACTGACTCGCACGCTTCGGCCGGCACAGATGCGACGACATCCACCGATGACGCACATGCGGCGGACACCGGCGGCGATGACGCACATGCCACGACATCCACTGACGACGCACATGCGGCGGACACCGGCGGCGATGACGCTCACGCCGGCCCTCCTCACTGGGAGTACACCGGTGCGGCCGGCATCGTTCAATGGGCTGACCTGCACGAGTCGTTCAACACCTGCGTAGACGGTGGAGCGCAGTCTCCAATCGACGTCCGGCAGGCTGTCGAGCGAGACCTGCTGAACCTGTCGCTCGACTACTCTCCGGCCCGCGTGGCCATGGTGAATAACGGGCACACGATCCAGGGGAACTTCATCAACGGCTCGCCCGGCACGATGACCCACGCCGGCAAGGTCTACAACCTGCTCCAGTTCCACTTCCACCGCCCCAGCGAACACACCGTCAACGGCTACCAGTTCGCCATGGAGGTCCATCTCGTACACCAGGCTAGCGACGGCAGCCTCGCCGTTGTCGGCGTCCTGATGGAGCCCGGCGACTCGAACGATGCGTTTGACCCGATCTGGGCCTCGCTTCCGGGCGAGGAAGGCGCCAGCGTCGAGATCAACTCGCTCTTCGACGTTGAGAAGCTGCTTCCCGAAGTGCAGACAACGTACCGCTACCCGGGTTCGCTGACGACACCGCCTTGCTCAGAGGGTGTGCAGTGGCTGCTGATGTCTGCGCCGGTTGAGATCGCCCAGTCCGACATCGACACGTTCAAGAACCTTTACTTCTTCAACGCTCGGTACACCCAGCCGATAAACGGCAGGACGATCGTCCTCGACAGCTCGGCCGCTGAGTAAGAGCGCAACCTAACGCCGCACGAAGACTAAAACGCCCGCCGTATTGGATACGGCGGGCGTTTCGCGTCCAGGGGCCGAATGAGCATCGCTCAGTTTCTGCCATTACGATTATTGTGATGTCGTGACTGCCGATAATTTCAATCGCCCAGGTTTTCAGCCCTGGCATCATCCGACGAACGCTGAATCACTAACGCGAGACACTTGTATCCAAGACGATGACCGATTCCCGCAAGGCTGTGGTCCCCACTCAAGACGTAGCCTGGAACTACGACGGAGATGGCCGTGAGCGTGGCGTGGGGGGATTCCCGCCGCGCACATATTTGCCCGTATCGAGGGATATTCAATATGAAAACGATTGTGACTGGCGGCGCCGGGTTCATCGGCTCCCACCTTGTCGACCGGCTGGTCGATGACGGGCATGAGGTCCTGGCCATCGACGACATGTCTTCGGGCAGGCAGGCCAACCTGAGCCGGTCGGCGCGCCTGGAAGAGATGAATATCGCAGACGAGCGCATCGGCGAGGTTGTCTCGAAGTTTCGGCCTGACCTGGTGTTCCACGCCGCCGCGCAGATCAGCGTCTCGCTGTCCGCCAGGGAGCCCGCCACAGACGCCAGGACCAACATCCTCGGCACGCTGAACGTGCTCGACGCTATTCGAAACACGCCCGGGGACCCTGCGAAGTTCGTCTTCGTCTCGACAGGCGGCGCCATGTACGGAGAGCCAGAGACCCTCCCAGCCCCAGAAACCCTGCCAGCGCTCCCAGGTTCCCCGTACGGCGCTTCAAAGCGTTCGATAGAGGTCTACCTGCCGGTGTACGAGCGGCTGTTCGGTATCAGGCACACCACGCTCAGGCTGGCAAACGTATACGGGCCGCGGCAGGACCCGCACGGAGAGGCAGGCGTGGTGGCGATCTTTTCAAGAGCCATGCTTGCAGACAAGCAGGTCAACATATTCGGAGACGGAATGGACGAGCGTGACTACGTCTATGTCGGTGATGTGGCGAGGGCGCTGATCATGGCGGCGGGGTCGGATGGCAATGGGCCATATAACGTGGGCACTGGCAGAGGGACCAACGTGAATGACCTGTTTGGAATGCTTGCGGAGTTGTGCGGTTATGGAACGGCCGCAAACTATGGCCCGCCTCGCTCTGGCGACATTGGCAAGATCAGCCTGGACTCGGCGAAGATCAAGCGGGACATGGGATGGCAGCCTGAGACGGAACTTATCGACGGACTCGCAAGCACAGTCGCATGGTTTCGCGATAACGAGTCCTGAAGCGTGCAGGCTAGGCTGCGGCGCTGCCTGAGAGCGCCCACCTCAGGCGCTCCAGCAGGGTGGCGGCAGACCACGGCTTGGTCACATAGTCATGCGCACCCATGCTTCGTGCCCTGGCGAGGTCCTCGTCGCCGCGCAGCGCGGATGAGATGATCACAGGGATCATCTTCGTGTCTTCCCTGGACTTCAGTAGCGCCAGCGTCTCCCAGCCGTCTATCCCCGGCATCATAAGGTCCAGGATGATGGCGCTGGGCCTCACATCCTCAACCCACCTCATGACGCCGGAGCCGTCGCTGGCCTCGACCACCGAGTAACCAGCCTGCTGCAGTGTGGCCACGAGCAGCATTCTGATCTCGGCGGTATCGTCGACCACCAGTATCGTTTCCACTAATTTGTCCACATGAACCTCAGCCCGCTGATCTTGCGAGTGCTAACTTCCCCATCTTGTCGTCAGTGCCCAGTCGATCCTCGTCGCCAGGTCGTGCGCCGACCACGGTTTCGGAATGTAGCCGTGAGCTCCAAGCTCATGGGCCATCGCCATATCGGCCTTGTTCTGGCTGGCGCTAATCACGATCACCGGAATATCTTTCACGCTGTCGTCGGCTTTCAGCGCCTCCAGGACCTTGAACCCGTCCATCTTCGGCATCTGCAGATCGACCAGGATCACGTCTGGTTTCTCCTCCTTCACCCAGAACAGCAGATCGTCCCCGTCCGCGGCCTCAATCACCAGGTGACCCTGTTGTTGCAGGATATTCGTCAGCAACAGGCGCATCTCCGGATTGTCGTCCGCCATCAGCACAGTGGCCATGTGTCACATCTCCACGTTGCGGAGCCGCCCGTGGCCCGATTGGCCTGGTTAGGCTGCATCGGTCTTTTCTAACTGTTTATCAACCGATTGTGTGGCAACCGATCCTCGGACTACGGGCTTTCTTGCCGCCGGCTCTTTATATGGCTCATCCATCACTCCGGGCATCCGGACGGTGATGGTCGTGCCTCTGCCGATGTCGGAATCTAGCTGCAATGTTCCGCCGTGCATCTCGACTATTGAGCGCGTGATCACCAGGCCCAGTCCTGTTCCCTTCTCTTTCTGCGCCTCTTCGTTGGAAGATCTGAAGAACGGCGTGAACAGCTTTTGCTGGTCTTCTTTGGAGATGCCGAGGCCGCTGTCTTTGACGACAACGACGAGTTCATGGTCATCGATGCATGCCCCGACCACGATGTCCGACTTGGCCGGAGAGTATTTACAGGCGTTCGTCACCAGGTTTGTGACGATCTGACCGAGCCTGGCACGGTCTGCCCGCACCCACGCGTCAGCTAAATCGAGTTCCCGCACTATGCGCTGTTGCTTCTCGCCAGCTATCGAGTCGAGGCCGGTGAGTATCTCCAACAGGACCTCGCCTGGCCGGGTTGGCTCGAGGTTGACAGCCAGCCTGCCAGACTCTATGCGGCTGACATCGACGAGGTCGCTCACCAGCAGGTCCAGGTGACGGCCATTTCGCTCTACCATCCGCAGCTGGTCTTGCTGTTGCTCATTGAGGTTGCCGGCCACGTTCATGCCGAGCAGCTCTGCGAACCCGATCATGATTGCGAGGGGCGTTTTCAGCTCGTGACTTACGGATGACAGGAACGTGTTCTTAGCCTCGTTGGCCCGCTGGAGCTCCTTGTTTTGCTTCTTGACCTCATTCTCAGACTCAAGGAGCCTGGCGCGCGCTGCCCGCAGCTCCGAGTTCTGCGCCGCCAGCTGCTCCAGCAATCGTTTCTGTTCTGTCTCGACCCGCCCCTTGACCATTGCGTTTGCGAGGTGTGATCCGATGCCCCGCATCAACTGGGACGTGTACTCGCCATCCAGCGATCTGCTGGCACTTGCCATGACCAGCCACCCGATAGGCTCGCCCTCCGTCATCAACGTCACCATGGCTACGGACTTGAACCCTTCTGCCGCAAAGATAGAGAAGGGATAGACGCCGTCTCCTATTTCGAGCTTCCCCAGGTCCCAGTACCTGACGTCGTCGTCCAGATTTACGAAGTCAGGGTCCCACGCGAAGCTCCTGTCTTTGGCGATGATCGCAGAGCGCTTCCCAAAGGTGTGCCTGACCTTAAGCGTGTCCATGCCCTGCTGAGCCTCGGCGATAAATCCGAGATCGAAACTCAGCAGCGCCTCTATCTGGATACCGGCGACTCCACAGAGCGTGTCGAGTCCGGCATTCATGGACATCGCCCGTGCGACTTCACTCTGTGCCCGTCTGAGCCCGGCCTCTTTGATGCTTGCGTCTAAAAGCGAGGCCGCACGCACGTGCGGAGCCACATGCTGTGCGACGGACAGAAGGAGTTGGCTGTCTGAATCGCTGAAAGCGTCCGGCCGGTAGGCCAGCACGGCCAGATAGCCTGTAACACTATCGCGTGTCCGGAGAGGCACTCTGAGAGTTGACTTGAACCCCGCCGCTCGCCAGTTTTCATTCTGGTCGGATGGCAATGTGAATTCGGTGTCACCCATGGCAGAGCGATGGAGGTCGATCCGTTTCATCCACTCGTCATCGAGTTCAAATCTGTCACCGACTCCGAATCCAGCGACGACGGCGCCGCTGACGTGCGTGATGGTTACGGTGCGGGCGTCCCTGTCGATATCTGTTATGGCGATACGGTCCACCGCGATTCGACGCTTGATCAGTGAGTCCACAACCTGGTGGACCTCAGTGACAGAGTGCGCGTCGGCCAGCTCGATCCCGAGGGAGATCAGGTGCGCCCGGTCATTCGCCAGGCGGTCCACCTTGAGCAATACGGAGTCGCTATTGACCAGTTGCTCATCAAGCCGCGATCTGAGATCACGTGCGTGCCCGGCGACCGCGGCCATGGCGATGAGCGAAAGCAGCGCCGCCGGACGCCCTTCGAACAGGAGGTATGTCCAGGACTGTCCCTGGAACACAACTGAAAGTGCTGCCAACAGAGGGATGAACAGCAGAGCGGCCAGCAGGCCACTCCGGAGACCCAGCCACGAGGCGATTATTGCGACGGGGACTATCGACACGAACTGGGCGGCTGCCCCTGGGAGTTGCGATAGTGGAACGAACGCGCCTGTGTACGCGGCGACAAGCGTCGCCGACCTAACTACCCTGTTGCGCGGTATCCGACTACCGAGGACCGGATAGGCGCCTCGAACTTGACCGAAAACTCGGTCGCAAAGAGGCCGCAATGCCAAGATACGATCCCTCCCTGGAGAGATTGCATTGCGGGGTGCTATTCAAGCGGCGGGTACACCTAACATACCGGCGAGCGGTCTGGCTGGCTTGGGGGTAAGTACGGAAAAAGGTAGATATTGACGGCCGCGAACGGCTGTCTGTGGGTCTCCCGCCGAGGGATTCAACGTAAAGTTGTGAGTGACCCGACCCCTGAACGTTAGCCTGAACTCTACAGCCCGGACCCGCCAGACCGATCTCCCTTGACTCATTCCGCCCGCACCCGCGGTTATATCGCTCTTCTGATCGCGTTCAGCCTGCAGATCGCGCTGCTTGCCTGTGGCGGACCCGGTGCTCCCACGCCTCTGCCTACGGCTACTGCGAGCCTGGTAACGCCAACCGCAACCCCCGTCCCTGCTCCAACTGCGACCCCGGCGCCGCCTGCCGGACTCTCACGCGGCGGCATCCTCCGCTTCGCCATCAAGGAGGCGCCTCCTCACCAGGACGTTCACCAGTCTGTCTCAAACGTGCTGGCGACATGGGGCGCAGGCATAGCGTACAGCCGGCTGTTCAGGTACCAGGCCGGACCCGGAGTCCCGGCGCCTTCCCGCATCCCGGAGTGCGATCTGTGCGAGTCATGGAAACAGACCGGGCCGCTCGAGTTTGAGTTCAAGATGCGCGAAGACGCATTCTGGCCTGATGTCGCGCCGGTTAACGGCCGGCGAGTGACTGCGCAGGACGTGGTATTCAGCTACCAGAGGCAGATGAAGCCAGGATGGCCGAACGCCGAGATACTCGCAAACATCCAGGAAGTGGCCGCGTTCGACGAAACCCGGCTGCGCATCCGTCTCCATGCCCCGGACGCCGAGTTCTTCGAAAGATTGGCTGACGGACACTCCGTGGTCGTGGCCGAAGAGGTGGTCCAACTCAACGGAAATCTTTTCAACGGCCCGACGATTGGCAGCGGGCCCTGGGTCCTGGAGGAGACTTCAACCGCGGGCGCCACGTTCGAGGCCAACCGGGACTATTACGAGGCAGGACTGCCGTATCTCGACGGTCTCAGTATGCAGTTCATAGCGCAGGACTCGACGCGCGCAGCGGGCGTGCGGTCCGGCATCCTCGACATGGATCAGTCAACGCTCGAAGAGGTCAAGTCCGCCACAGATCGATTCCCAGAGTTGCAGACGCTGACCATGACGCGGCCGGGGACAGGGGTGGAGCTGGCGTTGAACACCTCCCGCCGACCCCTGGACGCGCTCGCAGTCCGGCAGGCCGTCCTTCTTGCCTGGGACCTCGAGGCTGCGCTAACGGACATCTGGGGTGGCGAGCTTGAGCCGTCTGTGGGACTGAACCTGCCGCACCCGGACTGGACTGCCGACTTCGACGGCCTTTATGCAGATATGTTCGGAGACACGGACGCCGCGAACCGGCTTCTGAACGGCGCGGGGCTAACGCCTTCGGACCGGCTGACGATTATCGTCGGGGAGTTCGGTGAGGCGCAGGGTTCGGACAGGTTTGCGCAGACCGCCGAGTCCCTTGCCGGCGCCCTGAACTCACTCGGACTGGCGGCGGAAGTAGTCCGCGTAACTACGAGACTGTTCGCAGAGAACGTCTGGATAGGCGGCGACTACGACATCTTCGTCGGCGCGCCTCCGCCGGTATCGAGCCTGAGCGGCCAACTCTTCGGCGTCTACCACTCCGAAGGGCCCTGGAACACGACCGGCTTCTCGACGCCAGAGCTGGACGCCCTGATCGAACAGCAGGCGGTCGAGAACGATCCTGTGGAGCGCGGGAGGCTGCTGCTCCAGATACAGGACGCGATCATGAGTGGCGTCCACCGGTTCTATCCGGGGACCGGTGTGGCACAGTGGATGTGGCGGCCGACCGTTCAGGGCCTCGTTCCAGACACCTCCGGCGCGAGTAGTGATTTCCTGAGACGTGTGTGGCTAAAACGGGAATAGGGAGCTGTGCCGCCTGCCGGGCAAGGCGACTCTACGTGCCGGCGCGGTTAACCAGTGAGTCTTCAAGCGCTGTCCATGAGAGCAGCGCGCACTTGATCCGGACCGGGAACCGCTTCACGCCCTCAAGAGCGGCGACATCACCGAGAATGTCCTTTTCCTCTTCGGTGAGTGTGTCTCCCCGCATCATTCTGCGGACCAGGGTCACAAACTCAAGCGCGTCGGCCGCGTTCTTGTCCTCAAGCATCTCCGATAGAAGCGACGCCGAGGATTGACTGATGGCGCAGCCGCGACCTGACACGCTGACGCCCGTCACCGTGTCCCCGTCCAGTTCGAGCTGGATGTGGATCTCATCTCCGCAGAACGGGTTATTGGCCTCGACGTCGACGTCCGGGTGTTCAAGCGGCTCCGTATGGCGCGGGTTGCGGTAATGATCCAGGATGATGCTCTCGTACAACTCATCGAGATCGTCCAGCCCTGAGGTTCCACCCGTCATTTGAGGAAATACCTCTCTGTAGCTTTTATCCCGTCGATCAACGCGTCCACTTCCGATGGCGTGTTGTAAATGTAGAAACTGGCCCGCGCCGCGGCGACGACTTCGTAGCTGCGCACAAGGGGCATGGCGCAGTGGTGCCCGGTCCGTATGGCGATTCCCATTTGATCGAGCGCGGTGCCGAGGTCGTGAGGGTGAATGGTGTCGTGTACGAAGGAGATAATGCCTCCGCGGTCCGCGTTATCACGGGGCCCAAGCAGCCGGACACGTTCCAGCTCTGCGAAGCGGTCAAGCGCGTAACCCGTGAGTTCAATCTCATGAGAGCGCACATTGTCCATGCCGAGCGCGGCCAGGTAGTCGACGGCGGCGCCGGTTGCGATGGCGTCCGCAATGTTCGGAGTCCCCGCCTCGAACTTGTACGGCAGGTCATTCCACGAGGCATCCTCGTAGCTGACGGCAAGAATCATGTCGCCGCCGAACATCCATGGAGGCATCGCCTCAAGGACCTCCGGCCGGCCGTAGAGCACGCCAATCCCTGTCGGCCCCAGCATCTTGTGCGCGGACAGCCCGAAGAAGTCGCAGCCCAACTCCTCAACATCAACAGGCAAATGCGGCGCGCTCTGCGCTCCATCGACCAGCATCAGGGCGCCGTTGTCGTGAGCGAGCCTGCCGATGGCCTTCACGTCGATGACTGTTCCGAGCACCGATGACATCTGCACAGCGGCGACGATCTTCGTCTTGCGAGTGATCAGCCGCTCCGCCGCATCCATGTTGAGGCGGCCTTCCTCAGTCCGGGGAATGATCTTGAGGGTTGCGCCGGACCGCGCAGCCAGTTGCTGCCACGGCACGATGCCCGAGTGGTGCTCCATGGCAGTGATGACGATCTCATCGCCAGGCTTGACGTTCGTGTCACCCCACGAGTAGGCGACCAGGTTGATCGCCTCAGAGATGTTGCGCGTCCATATGATCGACTCTGGATTGGCGGCGCCGATGAATTTTGCCACTTTCGCCCGCGCAGCCTCGAATGCCTCGGTCGCCTCAATAGAAAGGGTGTGTACCCCGCGATGCACGTTGGCGTTGTAGCGGGTGTAATAGTCGACCAGGGCGTCGATGACCTGGCGCGGCTTCTGCGAGGTGGCTGCGTTGTCGAGATAGACGAGCGGATGCTTGCCGATTTTGCGGCTGAGGATCGGGAAGTCTGCCCGAATCTTTTGTACATCCAGTGTCATTCAGTGATCTCTGTCGCAGTGGCGAGGGGGCAAATCCGGAAGAGGGTGGAGAGGGCCTGAGAGCGGTCCAGGCAGGCATCGGCATGTGTTCGCATTCGACATATCTGGGGATTCCGGTGGTTGGCCAGTGCTCTGCCAGTGTTTAGCCAGTGCTAAGACAGACCGGCGCTTCGATGATCCGCGAATCACGGCGCCGAAACGCTATAGCTCCAGTCCGACCTCGATGGTGTCTCCGTTCATGCGCACTGGAAAAGTTGGGACTGGAACGGTCGCAGGAGCGCCGAGCACTTCTCCAGTGATCACGTTGAACACAGCGCCGTGGCGAGGGCAGAATATTTCCGGTCCTTCGAGGTCTGTCGTGTCAAACGAAGAGCCATCGTGTGTGCAAGCGTCCTTTATCGCATAGAACACGCCGTCTACGTTGCAGATCGCCACGGGCGTTCCCTCGACTACCGAGACAAACACCTCACCAGGCTCAATATCGTCACGCGTGGCTACCGCAAAGTACTCAACGTCATCCATGGCTACAGGATTCCTTCTGACTCTAGCTCCGGAACGATCTGCTCAAGCTTCCGGTACAGGTACTCCCTGAGCGGCGCGGGCTCGAATTCGTCGACAATCTCAGACGCGAAGCCGATGATCAGCATTTTGGCGGCTTCATGGTGGCTCACGCCTCGTGAAAGCAGGTAGAAGAGCATGTTCGGGTCAACGTGCCCCGCGGTTGCGCCGTGCGCACACTTAACATCATCTGCGTAGATTTCGAGACTCGGCTTTGTGTCGATCTCGACGCCGCGAGAAAGCAGGAGGTTGAGGTCCTTCTGCTGAGCCACCGTCTTCATCGCGCCGGGTTTAACAAGGACCTTGCCGCTGAACACGGCCCGTGACTTCCCGGCAAGGATTCCTTTGTAGTACTGGTGGCTTGTGCCGTGCGGCTTCTCATGCGTGGTGCTTATCTCGTTGTCCTGGTGCGATGAGCCGTTCGTGATGTAGAGGCCGTGGAGCGTGCATGCGGCGCCTTCTCCTGACAACCGCGTGTGGACGTCATTGCGGCCGATCGCAGGACCCGTGGCAAAGGTCGTCGAGTTGAACTCGGAGTTGGCGGGAAGATCTACCCGCGTTGTTCCGAGATGGACCGACCTGTCGTTCTCCAGTTGAACGCGGCAGTGCCGCACGTGCGAGCCGCTTCCCAGGGCGATCTCAAACACGGGAGCGACCAGCTGCGGACCAGCGCCCAGGCTCACGAAGCTCTCGATGACGGTGACATTCGAGTTGGCGCCGGCCTGCAGCAGCGTGCGCGGGTAGAAGGCCCGGTTGTCAGCGCCGTCCGTGAACAGGTTCAGAACATGCACCGGACGTTCGATTTCAGCGCCGTCTGCGACGCATATCAGTACGCCGGACTCGAACAGGGCGGTGTTCAGCGCAACGAACGGGTTGCCCTCTATCACCGCAAGCTTTCCGAGCGCCAGATCAACACTCTGCCCATCATCGGCCGCAGATTGCACTAGCTCCGATATCGACAGACCTTCGACAGACAGGTTCCGGCTCAAGGCAGACACGAACTGGCCATCAATGACAACCGCTGTGTGCCAATCGTCGCTCCAGGGCGACCGCTCTCTAATAGTTTCAGCGGTGATATCGCCGATACTGTCCGCAGACACGCGTGTGAACGCCTCCGAGTCGAGGCGTCGCAGGTCCGTGTACTTCCAGAGCTCGTTGCCGCGCCGTGTTGTTGGAAAGCCCAGCCGCTCGAACTCGCTCCAGGCCCGCTCGCGCAGGGAAGCCAGCAACGGCGAGGCGTCGCCACCCCGCGACTTCTTTAGCTCATCGAAGTCGCGGGCGTAGCTTGCGATAGTTGGTGATGGTGCTGCTGCGGTTGTCATATGTGACTCAAGCGCCTGCGGGCGCGGGCTCCGCCTCTTGCCCGGAAAGGAACCTCTTGTAGCCCTCTCGCTCCACCTCTTCAGCCAGTTCGGGGCCGCCTGTCTCGACAAGCCGGCCGTCTGCCAGGACATGCACGATGTCTGGCGTGATGTGGTGGAGCAGCCGGACGTAGTGGGTGACGATGATGAAAGAGCGTTCGGGAGACCGCAGGGCGTTTACCGCATTCGCAACGATCCCCATTGCGTCGACATCAAGCCCGGAGTCGGTTTCGTCCAGGACCGCAAGCCGAGGCTCCAGGATGGCGAGTTGCAGCATTTCATTGCGCTTTTTCTCGCCGCCCGAGAAACCTTCATTCAATGAGCGCTTCATCAGGTCAGGATTGATCTTGACCTCGGCGACCTTTGAGTCAAATAGCTTCGAGAACTCGCGGACGCTCAGCTTCTTTTCGCCGTGCGCCTCGTTGCGGGAATCGAGCGCAGCCTTCATGAACTGCCACGGCCGCACACCCGGGATCTCCGCAGGGTACTGGAACGCCAGGAAGATGCCCTTGTGGGCTCGCTCGTTAGGCGGCGTCTCGAGGATGCTCTCGCCATCGAGCTTGATATCTCCCTCCGTAACCTCGTAGTCAGGCCGTCCTGCCAGCACATTGGCGAACGTGCTCTTTCCACTGCCGTTCGGGCCCATGATGGCGTGGATCTCGCCGGACTTGACCGTAAGGTTCAACCCCTTGAGGATTTCACCGTCTTCGGCATCGACTACGCGGGCGTGAAGGTTGGTAACTTCTAGCATCTCTGTTCCTGGCCTCGGTCCAATTCGTCCCGGTCTGTGTAAGTTAGCCGCTCGTTAGCCGACCGCGCCTTCCAGCGAAACCTTAAGCAGCTGGCTTGCCTCCATCGCAAATTCGAAAGGCAGCTCTTTGATAACGTCACGGCTCCAGCCAGTGATGATCATGTGGTGCGCCTCCTCATCGGAGATGCCTCGCTGCATCAGGTAGAAGAGCTGGTCGTCGCTGACCTTTGAAGTCGATGCCTCGTGCTCAAGCCGGGCCGTTGGGTTCTGCACTTCGATGTAAGGCACCGTGTGCGCGCCGCATTTATCGCCAATCAGAAGCGAGTCGCACTGTGTGTGGTTCGTGGCGTTTTCGGCGCCCGGCATGATCTTGACCTGGCCGCGATAGGTGTTCTGACCGTGACCGGCTGATATGCCCTTCGCGACGATGGTGCTCTTCGTGTTCTTGCCGATGTGGATCATCTTTGTGCCGGTGTCTGCCTGCTGGTAGTTGTTGGTCAACGCCACCGAGTAGAACTCACCGACCGAGTTATCGCCGCGCAGGATGACGCTCGGGTACTTCCATGTGATGGCGGACCCGGTCTCAACCTGCGTCCATGAGATCTTTGCCGCCCGGTCTGCCCTGCCGCGCTTGGTGACGAAGTTGTAGACGCCGCCAACGCCTTCCTTCGTTCCCGGGAACCAGTTCTGGACAGTCGAGTACTTGATCTCGGAGTCGTCCAGCGCCACAAGCTCGACGACCGCCGCGTGGAGTTGGCTTGTACGCCTGATCGGCGCCGTGCACCCCTCGAGGTAGCTGACGAAGGCGCCCTTATCGGCGATGATCAGCGTGCGCTCGAACTGGCCTGAGCCTTCTGTGTTGATGCGGAAGTAGGTCATCAGCTCGATCGGGCACCTGACCCCGGGCGGGACATAGGCGAATGAGCCGTCGCTGAATACAGCCGAGTTCAGCGTGGCGAAGAAGTTGTCTGTGTATGGGACGACGCTGCCCAGGTGCTTCCGGACGAGGTCGGGATGGTTCTTCACCGCCTCACTGAACGAGCAGAAGATTATCCCGAGCTCCTCGAGCTTGGCGGCGAACGTCGTGGCGACGGAGACGCTGTCGAAAACGGCGTCAACCGCGACCCCCGCCAGCTTCTCCCTCTCATGCAGCGGCACGCCAAGCTTCTCGAACGCCTCAAGCAGTTCGGGGTCCACCTCATCCAGGCTTTGCGGAGCGTCCTCGGCCCTCTTTGGCGCCGAGTAGTAGAACATGTCCTGGTAGTCGATTGGCGGGTACTTCACCTTCGCCCACTTCGGCTCGGCATCGCTGGCCTGTAGCGTGAGCCAGTGCCTGTACGCCTTCAGCCGCCACTCAAGGAGCCACTCCGGCTCGCTCTTGCGGGCTGAGATGAACCGGACGACGTCCTCGCTCAGGCCCTTTGGGGCCATGTCGGCGTCCACGTCTGTGACGAAACCCCACCTGTACTCCTGGTCAGAAAGGTCGGTATTCCGGGAGATCTTCTGAGGTTGTTTCGATGAAGTGGTCATGCAATGGACCTGCCTGACGGCCAAGTTCGTTTGAGCGAAGGTATTCCTGACTCATTTGGTCAGGTATTCAATTCTATGGGTGGGGGCCGGGGCAGTCAACGAATTTCGTCGCTACGAACCGAAGCTGGTGTCAGTGCGATGGAGCGGTGTTTGAGCGTGCATTGGGCCGGGTTTCGTGAGGCTAATGGCGGCAATTGGCGGAAAAAAGTCCGGGTCACGGCAGGTCGGAGTGCGGCCTGCCAGCGCGCCTGCCCTTCCTCACGGAATGGACAGGCTGCAAGCTACCGGCAGGGACAACGCGGGGATATGCTCCGGTTACCGGCCCGGCCTGGGATTGCCCGCGGGATTGCCCTGTGAATCCTCTTGAGCGAGGCCGCGAACGCGTGACAAGTGGCCGGTTGGACGGGATAACGAGACAGTGGTTGCCTACGACATCAGCAAGGCGCGTGAGGGCCTGCGGTCCCGGCTGAAGTTCACCGGGGTTTCGGAACTGGTGGCCGGCGCGATCATGCGCGTCCCCCGCGACCGGTTCGTCCTGCCGGGCCTCAGCCGCTGGGCGTGGCTCGACGAGTCGCTCCCAATTGGCGATGGCCAGACCATCTCACAGCCCTCGCTCGTAGGGCGCATGATCGATCAACTCGAGCCGGAGCCTGGTGACACCATCCTCGACGTCGGCACAGGCTCCGGATACCAGGCGGCAGTGCTTTCCCTGCTTGTTCGCCGTGTGGTCAGCGTCGAACGCATCAAGACACTCAAGGACGCGGCGGCGAGGCAACTGGAAGACCTTGGGTACCGGAATGTCGAGGTCCTGGCGGCTGGAGACGAACTCGGATGGCCCGCCGGGTCGCCATATGACGGCATAATCGTCGGGGCAGCCTCTCCGGTGATACCGGAGCAGCTCGTCCAACAGCTCAATGTCGGGGCGAGACTTGTCATACCGGTCGGTGAACGGGACGAGCAGCAGCTTGTTGTGGTTGAGCGGACCAGCACAGGCACATCGGCTAAACGGCTGGATTACGTACGGTTTGTGCCGCTGATCGGCCAGGGCGCATGGGAGCGGTAGACAGCGCCAACGCGGGCCGAGAATATGCATTGGCACGCCGCCATGTGTGCCTGCGGGCTGCGGGCGTGGCAGAATTGGAACAGCGGCACTGGCATTCCTCCGTTTAGCCCGTCCCGGCGAGCACTCAACTCTCAATACCCCAACTGGACCCCAACTGGACCCCAACTGGACCATCCATGACCGAATACGAAGCAGTTATCGGAATAGAGACACACGTTCAACTGAACACGAACAGCAAGATGTTCAGCGTCTCCAGCGCCGACTACCAGTCAGCAGAGCCGAACACTATCGTCGATCCTGTCAGCCTTGCGCTGCCAGGGACTCTTCCGGTCGTAAACCGCAAGGCGGTCGAAAGCGCAATCATGATCGGGCTGGCGCTTAACTGCAGCATCGCCGAGGTCACGAAGTTCGACCGCAAGCAGTACAACTACCCTGACCTGCTGAAGGGCTACCAGATTTCGCAGTTTGACCAGCCGATCTGCTTCAACGGACATCTCGAGTTGCCCGGAGACCTTCGGCACACGGTCCGCGTCAACCGGGTACACATGGAAGAGGATGTGGCGAAGCTGGTGCACGTCGATGGGCTGAACGGCAAAACGGGTTACGCTCTGATGGACGTGAACCGCGCCGGCGTCCCGCTCATGGAAATTGTGACCGAGCCTGATCTGCGCAGCGCTGAGGATGTGGTCGCGTACATCGAGTCGCTGCAGTCGATCATCCGTTACATCGGCGTTGGCACGGCGAACATGGAGGAAGGCTCATTCCGTTGCGACGCCAACATCAGCGTCCGGCCGAAGGGCACTGAGGCACTGGGCACAAAGGTGGAAGTCAAGAACATGAACCGGGTCTCGGCGGTGGCAAGGGCCGTCGAGCATGAGATCGAGCGGCAGATTCGGGCCATCGAGGCCGGGGAACGCATCGTCCAGGAGACGCGTGGCTGGAACGACGGAACCGGCAAGACCGTGGTCCAGCGCAGCAAGGAGGAGGCGAACGACTATCGCTACTTCCCCGAGCCGGACATCCCTCCAATTGTGGTGAGCAGAGAGTGGGTGGAGGAGGTCCGGTTGATGCTCCCTGAGCTGCCCGCCCAGCGCAAGTCCCGCTTTATGAGCGAGTTCGGCCTCTCCGAATATGATGCCAGGCTGATCATCTCAACCCGCTCAACTGCGGACTACTTCGAGGCCGTGATAGCCGTTGGGCCAACGAACAGCCCGGACGAGCGCGCCGCGTTTGCGAAAGAGGTGGTGAACTGGCTCAACGGGGAGATGGCCCGTCTGATGAACGCCGAGTCCGTAACAGACGTCGCGGAGACGCGAATTCAGCCCCAGGCCCTGGCTGCGCTGATAGGAAAATCCGTAAAGCGGGAGATCAACAGCAACACGGCCAAGCAGGTGTTTGAGGAGATGTGGAGGACCGGCGGAGACCCGGAGCGGATCATCGCTGAGCGAGGTCTCGGAATGGTCAGCGACACATCGTCGCTGGAACCTGCCATTGACAGAGCGATCGCCGCAAACCGCAATGCCGTAGATGACTACATGAGCGGCAAGGAGACGGCCGTGCGGTTCTTGATGGGTCAGGTGATGAAGGAGACGAAGGGCCAGGCCGACCCGCCAATGGTGCTGAAGATGCTGGGAGAGAAGCTGGAGTCGATGAAGGCTGATCCGCCCGAGAGTTAGACCTCTGCTGCCGTCGAGCGGCTCGGTGGCCGGAGGCAAACAGCGCGGCAACGGCGCGGCTCGGGCAGTGCCGTTTCGATGCCTGAGGCGTTACAGTAGTCTGACTAAAACCGCTGTCCCCCGGCCCAGAGTCCGAAAAAGAGACCGGCCCGCCTTCTCCGGAGATTCGATGAGCAATACCGCCTTCACAATAGTCCTGCTCCTTCTCAGCCTCTCGCTGATCGGCGTGCTGCTGCTGCAGGTCCGCGGCAACGCCGGGCAGATCTTCGGTCAGGCTGAGAGCACATTCCGCTCACGGCGCGGCATTGAGCGCATGCTGTTCCGCGCCACGATCGTGATAGCGGTGGTCTGGATTGCCGTTGCGATCATCAATGTGCGGGTCGCCGGATAGCCCGCGCATAACCGGGAAGCAGATCTCACTTCTCGCCGATTAGTTGCACGGCTTTCAGGTTAGCCACCGGTAGACCATCAAAGCGCATCCCGCCAGGTATAGAACCCTTTGACCGCGGCCAGCAAGCGCAGACGCTCCCCTGGCGATCCGGCGATTGGATGCCAGTTACAGCTAAACCCCGGCTAAACCCCGGCTAAACCCTCGACCAGGTCGTGCCGCCTGGTCCGTCCGTTATGGCGATCCCGGCTTCCCGCAACGTGTCCCTGACGGCGTCTGCGTCCGCCCAACGCTTCTCTGAGCGCGCTCTTGTCCGCTCCTCGATGAGGCGTTCGATCTCTGCCTCATCGACGCCGTCTTCCCGCACGGGCACATGCGGCTCATCCAGTGTCAGGCCAAGCACAGACGCCAACTCCATCAGCACCTGCTGGCCCGGCGAAACATCCTCTCCCGAATCGTGAGCGCGGTTGATTGCGTGACTCAGGTCAAACATGACGGCGATAGCCCGCGGAGTGTTCAGGTCGTCGTCCATCGCCTGCGTGAACCGGTCCCGGAATCCGGGCGCGTCGAAACTTTCGCCTGACGAATGTGGCTTAATCGTGTGCGCGGCTCTAAGCGTCTTTAGCGCAGTTTCCGCCCGGTCGATGCTGGTCTCGGTCAACACGGAGGGGCTGCGATAGTGGCTTTGCAACACCCAGAGCCGGATGGCGTCAGGCGAGTTAGTCTTCAGGACGTCCTGCACATTGACGACGTTGCCGAGCGACTTACTCATTGCCTCGTCGCCGGCGCGCCGGAGCAGGCCGTTGTGCATCCAGAACTGGACGAACGGGTCAACACCGAGGGCTGTCTCTGTCTGCGCAAGTTCGTTCTCATGGTGCGGAAAGATCAGGTCTAGCCCGCCGCCGTGGATGTCGATCTGCTTGCCGAGGTGATGGTTCGCCATCGCCGAACACTCGATGTGCCATCCCGGGCGTCCCTTGCCCCAGGGGCTGTCCCACGCAGGCTCGCCCTCTTTTGAGGCCTTCCAGAGCACGAAATCGGCCGCGTCCTCCTTGCTCTCCTCCACATCGAAGCGAGTCCCCTCGAGCATCTCGTCGATGCTCCTGCCGCTCAGCTTGCCGTAGTCCGGGTCCGACCTGACGCGGAAGTAGACCGAGCCCTTCGCCTCATACGCGGCGCCCATGTCCAGCAGCGTCGAGATCATGCCGATGATCTCAGGCACCTCTTCTGTCGCCCGTGGATGCACTGTGGCGCGGCGCACGTTGAGCGCGTCCATGTCATCAAAGAACGCCTGCAAGTTGGCCTCTGCGACCTCCTCGGACGTCAGACCATCCCTCTTGGCCCGGTTGATGATCTTGTCATCGATGTCTGTGAAGTTCTGGACGCGGCGGACCTTGAAGCCACGGTATTCCAGGTAGCGGTGGAGCACATCGAATACGATGCTGCTCAGCGCGTGACCCATGTGAGGCCGGTCGTAGGTTGTGACCCCACAGACATACATGAGGACCTCGTCGCCAAGCGGCGTAAACTCCTCTCGGGTGCGGGTCATTGAGTTATACAGGCGCATTCTGGTCTGATCTGCAGGCGTGGGGCCATGCTCTAACGGCGGGTTGTTCGAAGGGTTGCGACGGCCTGCGCGGCGATGCCCCGACCCTCACCAATGGCGCCGACATTGTCGGTAGAGGTCACCTTGATGTTCACGGCAGATCGGTCGAGCCCGGTCGCGCTGGCAATACGGTCTGAAATGGCTGCCACATATCCCGAAAGGCGTGGCCGCTGGGCGATGATAGTAGCATCCAGGTGCTCCGGTTCCCAACCAGCGGCCCGCGCCATTCCCAGCGCCCTGGCGAGGAGCTCAAGGCTGTCGATGCCTGCGAGAGCCGGGTCGGAGGATGGAAAGTTAGAACCTATGTCGCCGAGACCCGCAGCCCCGAGTAACGCTGATGTGATGGCGTGCAACAGCGCGTCTCCGTCTGAGTGGCCTTCCAGTCTCATATCGAACGGTATCTCGACGCCGCCGAGACGAAGCGGTCCGCCTGGGACCAGCGCGTGTCCGTCGAAACCGGTCCCCCAGCGCCTCATGACACCATCTCGCGGCTGGCCGCTGCGCCGGTCGTAGATCGCCTCGGCGAGCGTCATGTCGCCCGGAGTGGTGATCTTGATGTTCTCGTAGTCGCCTTCGAAGACTGAAACGCTGCCACCGTTCTGCTCGACCATCGACGCATCGTCTGTCACGTCTGCGGTTACAGCGGCGTGCGCGGCGGTGAGCAGCGCCGTCCTGAACACCTGTGGCGTCTGGATGAGTCTCAGCGAGGCGCGATCGGGCGTGGCGACAACGGTGTCTCCTTTGACCTGCTTCACTGTGTCTTTTAGAGAGACGGCGGCAACGGCTGCGCCGGTCTGCCGGGCAGCTTCGAGACCGCGAGCGATCATGTACTGGTCGATAAACGGCCTGGCGCCGTCGTGGACAAGCAGCCAGCCGGACTCAGTCCCTGCCGCATCCAGTGCTCCCAGCCCTGCGCGGACCGAATCCTGGCGGCGCACTCCGCCGGTGATCGCGGCTACCACTTTGCCCAGCCCCGCGGCGGCAATGGCGGCTTTCCCGGGTCCGATATTGCCTTCGGAGAACACGACGCAGACCGCGTCGACCTGATCACAGTCTTCCAGCACCCTGAGGGAGTGGATTAGCACGGGGTAGCCCCGGAGCAACATCAGTTGCTTGTCCGTCCCGCTCATCCGCGAGCTTGAGCCGGCCGCAAGGACAATAGCGCCCACACTCCGGGCATCCATACTCAACGCGCCAGGTCCTCGATCCAGGTAACGCCCCATAAGCATGCGTAGGCGACACCTGTGGATTTGATGGTCTTCGCCACAAAGATGTAGAGCAGGAATTTTTTAACCGGATACAGGATGCTCCCGGCGGCGATGCCCATTACGTCAAACAGCGGGTTGGGAACGATGCTGGCAAAGAACAGGATCAGACCTCCCCTGCGGATGAGTAGTTCCCGGAACCTGGGATAGAACCTGTTGCGCGCCAGGAATCCGCGGCCGCCCAGTCCGGCGAGGTAGCCTGCCAACTCACCTAGCGCCTCTGCGGAGCCGGCGACCAGTCCGATGATGAGCGGGTTCAGGCCGACCGCAGGCGCGGCGGCGATGCAGACGGCGGCCAGTCCCGGGATGGGCACGAAGATGGAGGCGGCGCCGATGAATGCAAAGAACCAGACTCCGCCGTATCCGACGCGCTCAACCTCAAACCTTCCTGTTGCCCACAGGACTATCCCGGCTGTGATGAAGCCGAGCACGATGGCAAGCGGCACGGCACGAGTCAGCAGGTCCTGCCGCTCGACGACCCAGCGTTGCCACGGTCTCAGTTGTGCGGGGGTTTCAGCCACAGAGGTGTCACTGGAACTATTCATCGGGTGTTCCGGTCCGGCCAGGCAGAATGCAGAGCGTTCAATGTTCGGCGGGTGAGGCTACAGTCCCACCAGATCTGTGAACCAGTCTATGCTCTGCTGACAGGCGTACGCGGTGCCGATGGACTTAATGATCTTGCCGAAAAACACCCAAATCAGGAACCTGCGCACCGGGTAGCCGAGGGAGCCTGCGGCGATACCGGCCACGTCGAAGAGTGGCATGGGCAGCACAGCCAGCACAAAGAGCGCAAACGCTCCTCGCCGTATGACGAGACGCTGCACCCGGTCGTAGTAGCGAGACCGCTGTACAAATGAATGTCCGCCGTATCCGGCGAGGTATCCGGTGATCTCTCCAATCGTCGCCCCGGTTCCGCCAAGCAGTCCGATGCCGACCATGTTGAGTCCCACGTTCGGGGCCGCGGCGGCACAGACGGCTGCCAGTCCGGGGACCGGAATGATCACAGACGCTGAGCCGATGAGGTTTATGAGGAAGACGCCGCTGTACCCGACATCGTGCGGCTCCAACCACCCCGCAAAAAACATCACAGTCCCAGTAACGATGGAGCCGACGACCACAGTCCAGACAATGGTCTGAAACAGCCGAGGCCGTCTGTTAAACATGTCTGTGATCAGGTTTGTTTTGCGCGAAGCCAGAGCACCCGCGGCAAGTTCTAATCCAGACTCAAGCGATTGTGCACTTGCCTGTATGTTCGATTCAGGTATGTTCGATTCAGGTTGATCTACAGTCACACATGCATCTTATGGCACGCCAGTCCCTGCCAGTAGAGCCGAAGGCCGTCGAGCGGTGTTGCCGAGGTGGTGGTTGCACGTCCCGCGAGACTCTTTGCGGCGCCTGAGGCCGTAAAAAGGTTGAAGAAGCGGAAGGCCGCCGGCGTTGACACACCCTGCGGCCTCCCACCAAAACCTGTTAGCCGCTCATCGGTCACCGGCTCGCCGCGCTCTTCGCCTCCTCCGGCTGAGGGGAAACTTCCGGCGCCTGGCCGCTGACCGTGTCAAACGTCAACCCGCCTTCGCCGGCATCGATCTTGACGACGCTGCCTCGCTCCAGGTTGCCGCCCAGGATTCGCTTTGAAAGCTCGTTCTCAACGTACCGCTGTATCGCACGCCTCAGCGGACGGGCGCCGTACATCCTGTCGAACCCTTCCTTTGCGAGCCACTCCCTTGCGGCGTCTGTGGACTCGACCGTCACGCCGAGTTCGCTGACACGGGCCTGCACCTCTCCGATGAGCTTCCCAACGATCTTGAGCGTGTCGTCCCTTGTGAGCGGGTCGAAGATGATGATGTCGTCGATCCGGTTCAGGAACTCCGGCCTGAACGCTCGCTTGAGCGCGTCTTCCACATTCGCACGGCGCTTGGCCGACTCCGCCGAGTCTCCGTCTCCGGTCTTGAAGCCGATCGACTCCTGCGCCACGCCGCTGGTCCCCAGGTTGCTGGTCATGATGATGACCGTGTTCCTGAAGTCCACCGTGCGTCCCTGTCCGTCCGTCAACCGGCCGTCATCCAGCACCTGCAGCAGGGTGTTGAAGACCTCGGGGTGCGCCTTTTCGATTTCGTCGAACAGTACGACGCTGAACGGCCTGCGGCGGACGGCCTCGGTCAGTTGACCGGCGTCCTCATAGCCGACGTATCCGGGAGGAGCGCCGATAAGACGAGACACCGTGTGCCGCTCCTGGTATTCGGACATGTCAACACGGACCATGTTCTCCTCGTCGTCGAACATGTACTCGGCCAGCGCCCTCCCGAGCTCCGTCTTTCCCACGCCTGTCGGGCCAAGGAAGATGAACGAGCCGATGGGACGCCTCGGGTCCTTCAGCCCGGCAC
The DNA here is from genome assembly GCA_027624075.1 of Chloroflexota bacterium. Classification (GTDB taxonomy): domain Bacteria; phylum Chloroflexota; class Dehalococcoidia; order Lucifugimonadales; family Lucifugimonadaceae; genus JAJCYX01. The sequence continues at coordinate 178,594 of JAQBUH010000001.1, read as the reverse complement.
GTGCCCTCCGGACCGCGTCCGCAAGCACAGATACAGCCGAGTTCTGGCCGATCACCCGCTGGTGCAGGCGCTCTTCCAGGTGAAGCAGACGCTCCGCCTCTCCTTCGACCAACCGTGCGACCGGAATCCCCGTTCGCTCTGCTATCAGGCCGGCGATGTCCTCTGCGGTGACGCAATCGCATCGGTCGTGGGTCTTCTCCCACTCGGCTTTCTGCTGGTCGTACTCCTGCGACAGTCGCAGCCGCTCGGACTTCTTTTCGGCCGCCCGCTCATAGACGCCAAGCTCAGACGCGGCATCCTCCTCTTCGGAAAGATTTTGAATTCGGGTTTCAATTCCGGTCAGTTCGGCCGGCATGGCTTCATTCTGGATCCGGATCTTGGCCGCCGCCTCATCGATGAGGTCAACCGCCTTGTCAGGCAGGAACCGGTCCGAGATGTACCTTGCGCTGAGCCGCACCGCAGCCTCAATAGCCTCGTCTTCGATCTTGATTCCGTGGTGGCTCTCGTACCTCGGCCTCAGCGTCTTGAGCATCTCGACCGCCACGTCCGGGTCAGGCTCCTCGACCCAGACGGGTGAGAACCTTCTCTCGAGTGCGGAGTCTTTTTCGATGTACTTCCTGTACTCGCCCGGAGTTGTCGCGCCGATCGTCTGCATCTCACCGCGTGCAAGCGCGGGCTTCATCATGTTGCTGGCGTCCAGCGCCCCGTCTCCGGCGCCTGCGCCGACGACGGTGTGAATCTCATCAATGAAGAGGACTATCTCACCTGCGGCCTGGCGGATCTCGTCCATGACGGCCTTGAGCCGCTCTTCGAACTCACCCCTGAATTTGCGCCCGCAACCAGCGACCCCATCTCGAGCGCTAGCACGCGGCGGCCGCGCAGGCTCTCCGGAACGTCACCGGCTACGATTCGCTGTGCCAGGCCTTCAACGACTGCGGTCTTGCCCACTCCGGCGTCGCCGATCAGCACAGGGTTGTTCTTGGTGCGGCGAGTGAGCGTCTGCATGACACGTCGGACCTCGAGGTCACGGCCGACGACCGGGTCCAGCCGCCCTTCACGGGCGAGTTCGGTCAGGTCGACGCTGTACTTGGACAGCGCCTGGTATTTGCTCTCAGCCCGCGGGTCTGTCACCCGCGCGGAGCCTCGCACCTGCAGTAGTGCCTGGTAGATGCGCTCCTGCGTGACGCCTCTCCTCTTGAACGCGGCCCCGAGTTTGCCACTGGTGTCTGAGACCAGGCTCACCATCAGGTGATCGGCGCCGATGAACTCGTCCTTGAGCCGGTCGGCCTCCTTGCGGGCGTTCTCTATCGCTGTGACGACGCGGGGTGTGGCAAAGATCTGGGCCGCCTGGCCCTGGCCCGCGATCTTAGGCGTCTCATCGAGAATCGCCGTCACATCACGAACCAGCTCAGCCGGATCCAGGTGCAATGCCGTCAGCATCTGCGCCGGCAGGCTGTTCTCAACCTGCAGAAGGCCAAGCAGCAGGTGTTCCGCGTCCCACTGGCTGTGGCGCATCTGCAGCACCATCTGCTGCGACGCGCCAAGTGCCTCCCTGGCCTGTTCCGTAAAGTCTTCTTGTTTCAGAACCACTTTCTCTTCTCCAGCTTCTTCGTTAGCTGACCTTAAACACCCGTCTGGAGCCCGGACTAAAGCTCAACATCTGGCTCCAGACCAACTCCCGGCAGCCGCTCAGGCCCAGGCCTGCTCTTAACGGCGTCAATCTTCAGGTCCCTTACTTCCTGCTCCAGCTCCGCAATGCGGCGGAGCAGCCTTGTCATAACCTCAACGCCCGCCCTGTTGATTCCCAGGACATCTATCCACTCCCTGATCTTCTCGATCCGCTCAATGTCCCTGACTGAGTAGTACCTTGTGCCGCCGCCAGACCTGTTCGGCGCCACCAGACCCCAACGCTCGTAGTTGCGGAGCGTCTGCTGATGAACTCCAACTCTCCTGGCAACGATTCCAATTGCGAAGACAGGCTCGTCTCGTCCGAATGACATCGACTACCTCTCTTCCTGCGTTGCGGACCGGGCGGACGCGGCAGCCGCCGGCCGCTCGATATCTCGCAGCTGCTCAAATAGGCGTTTATGCTCTTCCGTTACCGTCTCAGGAAGGCGGACCTTGACTCGGGCAACCAGGTCGCCGAACGCGCCTTCCCCTCTTTTCGGCATCCCCTTGCCGGGTATCCGGAAAGACCGCCCGTTCTGCGTGCCCGCGGGAATGGTCAGCGCTATACGGCCGGTGAGAGTAGGGACTTCAGTCTCGCCACCGAGCACGGCGTCGATGTAGCTAAGCGGGACCTCCGTCACAAGATCATCCCCGGTCCTTGTGAACCTGCGGTGCGGCAATACCTTGACACTGAGCAGGACCTCTGTGTGCGGGTCAGGGTTGAGCCTGATCTTTGCGCCGTCCTTTATTCCTGCCGGGACGGTGACTTCCAGGGTCCGGGAGCCTGAAGGACTGCTCAGGGTGACTCGCCTTGTTGCGCCGTGGAACGCATCTTCCAGCGACACATCGACGCTGCCTTCGATCTGCGATGTCATTGGCCGTGACCGCGCCCTGCCGCTGAACGGATCGAACGTCGATGACCCGCCGTTTCCAGACGTGAACAGGTCGAAGAGCGAACTGCCGCCCTGGTACCCGCCGGGGCCACTGGCGCCACTGGAACGACTGGCACGATTGGCGAAAGCGGACGCTCCCGCGTTACGCAACTCGTCTGCGTGTTTCCAGTTCTCACCAAACTCGTCATAGTCCTTGCGCTTCTTCGCGTCGCTCAAGACGTCGTTCGCCTCGTTGAGCCGCTTGAACCGCTCGGACGCGGCGGCGTCATCCGGGTTCAGGTCCGGATGCAACTGGCGCGCAAGTTTCCTGTAGGCGCTCCTGATCTCTTTTTCAGAGGCGCTACGTGAGACACCAAGTACTTTGTAGTGGTCCTGAGCCAACCGTGTCGCCTTTCGTCCGGTATCTAGTCCGGTAATGGGTTTGATGCAAGTTTACTACATATGGTGCAAAGAGATCATTTGATAAGTATCTTATCAGATTTCATACTATGAATGTTAAGGTTGTGTCCGGTGACCTCGCGCCGCACTCGCCAGCACGACAGGTGACGCGGCAGGTAACAAGGAGATGATTTCATGGCTATCGAGAGATGGAGTCCGTTCGCTGATTTCAGGCGGTTCGACGACATGTTCAACAGGTTGTGGCGCAGCAATGGCGGCCTTCCTGAGACGCAGGAGGCATGGAGCATTCCGCTTGACGTGACCCGCAGTGGAGACGACGTGGTTGTGAAGGCGTCCCTGCCTGGCGTCGAGAGGGAGAAGGTCGACGTGACCATCGAGGAGAACGTCCTGACAATCAGGGCCGAGGTTTCGGCAGATGGCGAGCGTGAAGACGCTGGAACCTTCTCAGGGAGCGGAGGACGGGGTCCTTTTTCCGGGCGGTGCGCCTGCCGGAGACGGTCGATTCGGAGAATGCGAGTTCCACTTACAAGGACGGCGTACTCACTGTGCGGCTTCCCAGGCTCGAGGAGAAGAAGGCGCGGAAGGTTGCAATCTCAGCGCCGTAGCTGGCTCGCGAGCGCCGCAAAGATCAGACAAGGGGCCGGCGGGAGAGGTTTCTTTCCAGCCGGCCCCTTTTTATCGCAGGCGGAGGCAGTATTGTGGCCCTGGCGCTCTCTCAGATCGCGAGCCGCATGCGATTCTGGCGCCTCAGAGGCTCGCAAATGGTTTTGCTCAGAGCGACCGCGGGCGTAAGCTGCTGTTCGGGCACGCTGTTCGGGCACGCTGTTCGGGCACGCTGGTGATATCACGGCGATCGCGAATCGCATCTGGAGTTCAATAGAACAACCATTGAGCATGACTCCCAACGAGACGCGCTCCGCAGAGCTTCCCGCCTTCTTTGCGCGCTATCAGGAGATGATTGACGTCGCGCTCAGGGCGGAGCTGGACGGTCTTTCGCTTCCCCTGTACCAGACGCACAGCTACTACATGGGCTGGACGGAGCAAGATGGCTCACGGCCGGCCGGCTCAGGCGGCTCCGGTGGCAAGCGCCTGCGCCCGACCCTGGCGCTCCTTGCAGCCGAAGCGGCAGGCGGACGGCCTGAGCGGGCGATGCCGGTCGCCGTCTCGCTCGAGTATGTACACAACTTCTCCCTGATACATGACGACCTCGAAGACCAGGACAGGATCAGGCATCACAGGCCGACTGTATGGGCCGTTTGGGGTGAGCCGACCGCCATCGTCTCTGGTAACGCAATGCTGAAGATCGCTGATCGCTCGCTTGAGCGGCTCATCGACCATGGAATTAGCGTAGAGGTTGTGCTGGAGACACAACACGCGCTCGCTGCGAGCTACCTCAGGATGATGGAAGGCCAGTATCTCGACATTCAGTTCGAGTCGCTCGACTCAGTGACCGTTGAGCAGTATCTCGACATGATCGAGCGCAAGACCGGCGCCCTTATTGAGACGGCGATATTCCTCGGGTCGCTGGTCGGACGGCCGGACGGCCCGGACAGAGCGCTATCGAACGGGCTGCGGTCGATGGGACACGAGCTGGGCCGTATATTCCAGATCAGGGACGATATATTAGGCGTCTGGGGAAGCCAGGAGACTGGCAAGCCCGTCGGCGCGGACATCGAACGCAAGAAGAAGGCGCTCCCGGCGGTGCACGCGCTTGGCATGGCGACCGGCCCTGCGAAAAAACGCATCACGGAGATCTTCGCGAAAAGCCAGCTCGACGGTCGCGACGTAGAGGACGCGCTCCAGGTGATGGAGGACCTGCGGACACAGGAGTTCTGTCAGGCGCTGGCGGATGACCGGTGGCGGCATGCGAAGAGCGTGATACAGTCTCTTGAACTTGCCGGAGACACGGCGAGGGACCTGGAAGACCTGGGCGAGTTTCTGCTGGTCAGGACGAGTTGAAGGCATCCGTTCCCTGCCAGTCCCCGCAAAGCCGCCACTGTCGGAGCTTGACTTAACAAGGAGACGAGACGCTATGGCCAGGCCAAAAGAGTTGGCGGTCAAAGTTGGCTGGTATCTCTTCTACAACAAGTTCGTCAGGAGACGGAAGCGGTTCCCCCTGGTGACGATGCTTGAGCCGCTCGAGGCGTGCAACCTGGCGTGCGAAGGCTGTGGCCGGATTCGTGAGTACGAGTCTGTTATCCACCGTCAACTGACCGTCGAAGAGTGCATGAAGGCCGTCGATGAGGCGAACACGCCGGTCGTCTCTATCGCCGGCGGCGAGCCGACCATCTGGCCCCACCTGCCGGAGCTCGTCGAAAAACTCGTCGCACGCAAGAAGTTCGTGTACGTCTGCACCAACGGTCTGACCATGGGCAAGATGATGCAGAGCATCCCTGCCTCCAAGTATTTCGCATGGGTCATCCACCTGGATGGAACAGGTGACCGGCATGACGTTGCGGTCTCTCGCAAGGGCGTCTACCAGATCGCGATAAAGATGGCTGAGAAGGCCATTGAGAAGGGTTACAGGGTCTGTAGCAATACGACTCTCTTCACAGGATCAGACGCAGATGATCTCCACACGCTGTGGGAGAAGACCACGGAGATGGGGTTCGAGGGAGCGATGGTTACGGCTGGCTACGACTATGAGACCGTGCCGAACCAACAGCTCTTCTTGAAGAAGCAGCAGGCGATAAATATCTTCAAGGAAGTTCTCGATCCGGAGAAGACGAAGAAGATCCGTCTCTACAACAACCCGCTCTACCTGCAGTTCCTGCGTGGCGAGCGGACGTACAAGTCATGCACCGCGTGGACCAACCCGACATACACCATCATGGGGTGGCGCAACCCCTGCTACCCGCTTGCAGACGGCCACACCCAGGACCTTGACGACCTGATGGCGGACGAGGTGTGGGACAAGTACGGCAGCCCGGAAAAGGACCCGCGCTGCGCCAACTGCATGATGCACTGCGGCTTTGAGTCGACGACCATTTTCGAGGCTATGTCCAGCCCACGGGCAGCGGCGAAGCTCATACGCTCAGGCGCTGTCGTAAAAGGCGGAATCACCGCAGGTTAGAGGCGATCGCCGGCCGAGCCGCCTCCGGCCCCGGCGCGGACACCGTCATGCTACTTCTGATCGCCGCACTGTCTGAAGAGGTCAACGGGATACTGCACACCGCCACCTTCGATTCCGTGCAGGCTCTGGAAGGAGTTGTTGCCTTTCGTTCCCGGAGCGGGCCGGAGTCGCACCCTTTCGATGTAGGTGTTGTGCTGACCGGCGCCGGCAGGGAGAGGGCGACTCGCGCCACACGATGGGCGCTCGACGAGTTCAAGCCAACAGCCGTTGTATCCCTGGGTTTCGGCGGCGGCACATTGGACACGCTACAGGCTGGCGACCTTGTCCTGGCCACGACTCTGTACCGCCTGGACGGGTCACCGTTCTACTGGGACGCAGAGCAGCTCGGGGACCCGCTGACTCCGGACAGGGGCCTGCTTGCCGCAGCTAGAAATGCCGTCGAAGTAGCCGGCATCGACTTCGAGCAGGGACCCATAATCAACCTGCCAACCATTGCAAAAACGGCCGGAATGAAGCGCTGGATCGGCAGGGAACTGCTCGGCGCCTGCGTGGACATGGAAAGCTTCATGGTCTGCGAAGTCGCCTACGATGCCGGCATCCCGTTCATTGCGCTCCGGGCGATCGTAGACACCGTCGAGATGGACCTTCCGAACCTGGTTGGCCAGATTGGCCAGGCGCCGTCCGGAGGACGAGTATTGCCTGTGATCAAGCACCTTGCCCAGCATCCGAAGGACTTTGCGGCGCTCACCCGCCTGGCAAGAGCGGCGGCGCGCGCCCGGCGCTCGATGACTGGATTCTTCTTGGAGTTCTCCGCCGCGGTTAACGTATCCGGCGAGATGGCATTGCAGGGAACGGCCGGACAGGTAAGCGCAGGGCGCGAAACGTCATGAAGTACCTGGTTACGGGCGCCACCGGCTTTATCGGGTCTGCGGTAGCGCGCAGGCTGGTCCGGCGAGGGCACACGGTGCGTGCGCTAGTGCGGCCGGGCAGTGAGAAGCGGCTACCGGCTGATCCGTCGATCGAGGTACTGCCCGGCGACGTGACGGACCCGGTGTCGGTCAAAGAGGCTGTACGCGGGATAGACGGCCTCTTTCACGTCGCAGCCGTCTATTCATACTGGCACCCTGACCCGGCTGAAACGTACCGCACGAACGTTGACGGCACCGCGATGTTGTTGCGGGAAGCGAGAGCGGCAGGTGTTAGCAGGGCCGTCGTCACAAGCACAGTCGCAACTCTGAAGTGGCCCGGCAAAGGCAGGCTTGCGGACGAAGCGGCAGTTGCGTCCATCGACGAGCTGCCCGGACATTACAAGCGCTCAAAGCTGCTCGCCGAGCAGGCTGCGTTGTCGCTCAACGGCCATGGGTTTGAGGTGGTGATAGTCAATCCCACCGCGCCTTTTGGCCCCCGAGACGCCCGACCTACGCCGACAGGGCGCATCGTGATTGAGTTTCTGAACCGGCGGTTTCCCGGTTACGTTGATACCGGCCTGAACGTTTGCGACGTTAGCGATGTGGCAGAGGGCCACCTGCTGGCGTTCGAAAAAGGACGAGCGGGTGAGCGTTACATCCTGGGGTCGGAGAACGTCACGCTGCGCGGTATTTACGATCTGCTGGGCGAGGTGACGGGACTGGGTCGGCGGCCTGTGCGAGTGCCGCACAAAGTCGCCCTCTTCGCAGGCGCAATAGACACGCTCATCGAGGGGCGGATTCTCCGGAGAGAGCCGTTCATCCCGGTCGAAGGGCTGCAGGTGGCGCGTCATCCTATGTTCGTCGATTGCTCCAAAGCTGTGATAGAACTTGGGCTGCCACAACGGCCCGCCGCAGAGTCTCTGCATCGCGCGGCTGACTGGTTCGCCAGAAACGGCTACACAAAGGCCAGGCCGACGTGGCCGGCCTGGACGGGCACACAAGAGCGAGCGGACAAGGCAAGTATCAGGCCGTGAGTGACATCGCCCAGGAAACCAGGTCCGCTGAACTGCCACAGGTGCGGGCAGGCCGATTCGCAGGCCGGCCTGATGGGCGGCGACCGGCTTCACTCGACGTCGCCATCAACCGCACGCATGAGATGCTGCGAGACATTCAGCACGCAGACGGCTGGTGGTGGGGGGAGCTGGAGTCCAATCCCACGATGGAGGCGGAGTACATTTTCCTTACCCACATCCTCGGCGTCCAGGACTCCGAACGGAACCGCAGGATCGCCAACCATATCGAGCGAAGACAGGGCGAGGATGGCGGATGGAGCCTGTACTACGGCGGGCCAGGTGACCTGAGCACGTCGGCCGAGTGCTACACGGCGTTAAAGATCGCAGGTGTTGACGTTGACTCGCCGCAGATGCGCCGTGCGCGGGAGTTCATACTTTCCCTCGGAGGCGTGCCGAAGACGCGTGTCTTCACGAAGATCTGGCTGGCGATGATGGGCCAGTGGGAGTGGAGAGGCACTCCTTACCTGCCCCCCGAGATCATGTTCGTCCCCGGCTGGGCGCCGTTCAACATCTACTCGTTCGCCAGTTGGACCCGCGCCACTGTGGTTCCGATGACGATCATCCTTTCCGAAAACCCTACTTACCCACTTCCGCCTGAGCAGGCCATCGACGAGCTGTTCCCGGACGGCAAAAAGAATACCGACTACTCGCTTCCGCCTCCCTCCGCGCTGACGCCGGACTGGTTCGTGTACATCGCTGACCGGATGCTCCATACAGGTGAGAGGTTTCCCTTCAAGCCACTGCGCGGACCTGCGAGAAGGCGCGTTGAAGAGTGGATCGTCCAGCACCAGGAGAAAGACGGGTCGTGGGGTGGCATTCAACCTCCGTGGGTCTACTCGCTGATTGCTCTGCGTCAGTTGGGATACGATGTCGACCACCCCGTAATGCGGCAAGGTCTGGCCGGGTTCGAGGGGTTCGGAATTGGCGACACAGAGGACACATGGCGTTTGCAAGCGTGCATATCTCCTGTCTGGGACACCGCCCTAACGGTCAACGCTATGCTCGAGTCCGGGATAAGCAGTGACGACCCGGCCATCGTGCGTGCCTCGGACTGGCTCGTGTCGCGCCAGATCCGGGAGCCTGGCGACTGGCAGATCAAGCTCCCATCGGTAGAGCCGGCAGGATGGGCATTCGAGTTCGACAACAACTCGTATCCGGACACCGATGACGTGGCCGAGGTGTTGCTCGCAATTGGCCGGGGCCAGGTGTCTGATCTGGCAGGCCGCGACAGCGCTGTGAACGCGGGGACGCGCTGGCTGATGGCGATGCAGAGCACCAACGGCGGGTGGGGTTCGTTTGACAGGGACAACACGAGCCGGATCACTGTGAAACTACCGTTCTTCGATTTCGGAGAGGTGATCGATCCTCCGAGCGTCGACGTCACAGCACACATTCTGGAAGCTCTCGGAGTGCTCGGCCGGCCGGTTGACTCGCCGGAGATAAGACGGGCCGTAAAGTACATCTGGGAGGAGCAGGAGCCTGACGGAGCCTGGTTCGGCAGGTGGGGAGTCAACTATCTTTACGGGACGGGCGCAGTGCTGCCCGGTCTGGAGGCGATCGGATTCGACATGTCCGGTCCGGATGTTCAAAAAGCGGCGGATTGGGTAGTATCTCACCAGAACCCGGACGGCGGCTGGGGTGAGACGTGTGCCTCTTACGCAGACCCCAGGCTGAGGGGGAAAGGTGACAGCACGGCGTCCCAGACTGGATGGGCTTTACTGGCGCTAATAGCGGCGGGCAGGGTGGATAGCGAGGCAGTGGCTAAAGGGGTTAATTACCTTGTAATGTCACAGCGTCCAGATGGCGCTTGGGACGAGCCGCAGTATACTGCGACGGGCTTCCCCGGATACGGAGTCGGAAACAGGCGGTTCAAAAGCATGGAAACGTCCGAAAAGGACCTGCTACCGGTTGAACTGCCTGCCGGGTTCATGATCAAGTACCATATGTATCGAATTTACTGGCCACTGCTGGCGCTGGGGCGATATCGCGCACGGAATAGTGGCGGGGGTGTCAGTATGGTCTCCGTAAGTTGATTGCAGGGGGTAACTGAGCTTGCAGAGGGTCAACGCGGCTGCGATGTCGGCTGTCGAAGCCGGTCGAATCAGCGTTCTCAACGGTGCTACTCCCGGGGGTCTTGTAACCGGGAGCGAGTGGAGAGTGTTCAGCAGGATACTGTCTGTTGAGACTAGGGACGCGCCCGACTTCGTGGATGTCACGGATAAGGTTGTTGAACTCGTGACAGAGTCAGGTGTATCCAGCGGCCAGGTGATTATTCATAGCACCCACACCACATGCTCGGTGATCATCAATGAGAACGAGCCACTGCTCCTGACAGACATGGAGCACTTCCTGGACCGCATGGCCCCGAAAGATATGTACTACGGGCACAACGACTTTGCCATCCGCACAGTAAGCGTCCGGCCCAACGAATGTCCGAACGGCCACGCCCACTGCCAACACATGGTCCTTGGCACCAACGAGACTGTTCCAGTCATTGACGGGCGCGTTTTGCTCGGAGAGTTCCAGCGCATATTGGTAGTTGAGCTGGATGAGCCGAAGCCCCGTAAAATCGCCGTCCAGGTGACAGGCCTCGCCTGACCGTCACGCGCTCAACAGCGTGTGATTGAGGAGCCGTACGCCATGCAGACCTCAGCCGGCGGCGGCGCAACTCTTCCCGGGCCAGAAATGGTGTCCGCTCCCGGAACTTCTGAGCAGGTTGCAGAGGCGTTCGCTCACTGCGAGCAGCTTGCAAAGACCCACTACGAGAACTTCTCCGTCGGGACCCGGCTGATCCCTCGCGAGCTACGCAGACACTTCTACTCTGTGTACGCCTTCTGCCGGGGCGTGGACGACCTGGGAGATGAGGCGGCCGGAGACCGGCTGGAACTGCTGAGCGAGTGGGAGAGGCAGCTTGGCCTGTGTTACGACGGAACTCCCGCTCACCCTTTCTTTTTGGCTCTGCAGGACACGATCATGCGGTTCGACATTCCGCGCGAGCCGTTCGATAGGTTGATCGAGGCGAACAGGCGCGACCAGCACCTTCTGAAGCACCCTGACTATGCGGAACTGCTGGACTACTGCGACCATTCCGCAAACCCTGTCGGCCATCTAGTCCTCTATATGTTCGGGTACAGGGATCCTGCGCTTCGAGCCCTTGCAGACAGCACCTGCACAGCCTTGCAGCTTGCCAACTTCTGGCAGGACGTTTACCGGGACTTCGAGATGGGCCGGGTCTACTTGCCAGCGGACGAGATGGACCGGTTCGGCGTCACGGAGGAGATGATCGAACAACGCAGCGCGACTCCGGAGTTCCGGCGCCTGATGCGTTTCCAGGTGGACCGCACGAGGGAGCTGTTCATCAAAGGGTATGAACTGGTCCAAAGCGTGGACGGCGCCGCCAGGATCGATATTGCGCTATTCACTGGCGGCGGACTGACTGTCCTCCGGGCAATCGAGAAGCTGGACTATGATGTGCTGGCGAAACGCCCGCAGGTTTCAAAGTTCACAAAGCTAAACCTCCTCATTTCGGCCTATACTCGCAGTCGGCTTGGCATGCAACCGCTTCCGCCAAGACTGTTTAGGCCGGCGGGGCGTTGACTGTTCAAGGGCCGAGACCGGCATATTCGGACATAACAATTGACATCAACTGTAGAAACCTCGCCGACGCGGCACTCAGAGCGGGAGTTGAGGGACGCATACGAGGCGTGCGCCAGGATGACGCGCGACGCTTCCTCTAACTTCTATTACGCGTTCCTGACTCTTCCGCTGGAAAAACGGCAGGCCATCTACGCGACCTACGCTTTCTGTCGCCTGTGTGACGACATCGTCGACGAGCCTGACCGTGCCGGAGACCCTGCGGTAGAGCTCGCGAACGTGAAGGTGAAACTGGCAGAGGCGTACGAAGGTGGGGAGTCCGGCGTCATCTGGACCGCCCTCGCTGACTCGCAGCAACGCTTCGGAATCGGCAGGTCTCACTACGCAGCTGTGATCGAGGGCTGCGAGATGGACCTGACGCGCTCCCGCTATGCGAACTTTGACGAGCTGGTCGAGTATTGCAAGAAGGTTGCCAGCGCCGTCGGACTCGTTTGCATCGAGGTCTGCGGATACGAGGATGAAAAAGCGGTTGGCTATGCCGTTGACCTGGGGATTGCAATGCAGCTTACGAATGTGATCAGGGATGTTGCCGAGGATGCGGCGAACGGCCGTATCTATCTGCCGATGGACGACATCGAGCGGTTCGGTTACTCAGAAGCAGAACTGGTTGATGGCGAGGTCAACGACCGCTTCCGCGAGTTGATCAAGTTCCAGGTGAAGCGCGCCAGAAACTACTTCGATAGAGGCAACAGACTGTTCCCGCTGCTCGACCGCAGGTCACGCGCCTGCCCGCAGGCCATGGCCGAGGTATACATGGCCATCCTGGATAAGATCGAAGACGCCGACTACGACGTCATGTCGCGAAAGGTCAGCCTCAGCAAGAGAGCCAAGTTCACTCTCGCGGCACGACTGTGGCTCCGGAGCCGGCTCTCCTTCCTGCCCTACTAGCCGGCGCCGGCTCGATTGGCCTGCCATTCAGAATGAGCACCGAAACACCGAAAAGTGTCGTCATCATCGGAGGCGGCCTGGCAGGGCTGGCCGCTGGGGTTGACCTTTCGAGGCGCGGCTACCGAATCACCTTGCTCGAAAAGCGTCCGTTCCTGGGAGGCCGCGCGTTTTCGTTCGATGACCCTGAAACCGGAGTCGAAGTCGATAACGGCCAGCACGTATTCGTTGGCGCATGCTCAGCCTATACGCAGTTCCTGCACGACATCGGGGCCTGGGGCAACGTGAGGATGCCTGGCCGCCTGGAGGCGAGGGTGATCAGGAACGGAGAGACGTCGTGGCTCCGCGCCTCGTCCTGGATCCCCGGCTCCGCGGCAAACCTCCCTGCCCTGATCGGATACGGACATGTGTCTCTTGTTGGGAGGCTCAGGCTTCTCTACGGCATGTTGCGGATCAGGCTTGCACGGCGCAGGCCCGGCGGTCCGCTGGAGGACGAGACATTTGACTCATGGCTCCGGAGGCACGGGCAGAGCGACGAGACGATTTCCCGTTTCTGGAACCTGATCGTCCTGCCAGGCCTCAACGACGACATTAAGGACGTCAGCGCGGACGCCGGCCTGATGCTGTTTCAGACCGCCTTGCTAGGCGCGCCATCGAAAGCGGCGATCGGCTATCCGGTGGTCGGCCTCTCTCGCCTTGCGGGCGAATCTGCGGCGAGCTTCATCTCCCGCAATGACGGGAGAGTGGAGACGTCCGCGGACGTTGCACAGGTCTTATTCGCGAACGGGCGCGCCACAGGCGTCAGGCTTGAGTCGGGAGAGGTCATCCGGTCGGACGCGGTCGTGGTCGCCCTCCCGCCTTCTGCTCTGCTGGCCGTTCTGCCACCGGAGCATGACGACGCCGGTTTTTTTGCTCCCGCGGCAAGTATCGAGACAGCGCCAATTGTCGGCGTTCACATCTGGTACGACAGGCCTGTCCTCGAAGACAGGTTCGTCGCTGTGCTCGACAGTCCGTTGCAGTGGGTGTTCAACGTGACCCGGATGCATGAAAAAGAGACCGAGCCGGACGGACAGGGACAGCACATTGCGATATCGCTGAGCGGCGCATGGCAGTGGAAAGACCGGTCAAAGGCCGAGCTTAGAGAGATCTTCGTCGCCGAGATGGCCAGGGTGTTTCCCGAGGCCGCAAACGCAGAGGTGACCCGGTTCATCACGGTCAAAATGCTCGACGCCACATTCCGCGTTGTGCCGGGGGCGGAGAAATACCGTTTGCCGCAGGAAACGCCGGTTCCGGGGCTGTTCCTGGCAGGTGACTGGACTCGCACCGGCTGGCCGTCAACGATGGAGAGCGCCGTCCGCAGCGGCAACCTTGCGGCAGAAGCGGTTGTGAAACACCTGTCCGCAAACGGCTCCTGAGGCTCATACTCACCTCACATGCGCGCCCTCATACTTGCTCCGTTCGCGGAAGCATCGCTGTCGGAACTAAAGAACGCCGGCATTGAGCCTGTCCACGAAAGCTGGCTTGAGTCGGGCGATCTCCACGACCCGGAAGAGTTGGGTCACCGGCTGGAACGCGAGTCATTTGACGCCGTCATCGTCGAGGCAGACTTCCTGTTTTCAGAGACTTTCGACGCCGCGCCCGGCCTGAGGCTGGCAGGCATTTGCCGCTCTGCTCTAAACCAGATCGATGTTGACGCCGCCACTGAGCGCGGAGTCGTTGTCGTAAACACTCCCGGCAGGAACGCCGCAGCCGTCTCAGAGTTGACGATCGCGCTGATGCTGACGGCTTGCAGGCGGATTGTGGAGGCAGACCGATACGTGCGGGAACGCCGGTGGGAATCGCCGACAGCGCCATATCGCGACCTGCGCGGGACAGAGCTTGGCGGCAAAATCGCAGGTGTGATCGGTCTTGGCGCTATCGGCCGGAGAGTGGCCGGGCTGTGCAATGCCTTTGGCATGAACGTACTCGGTTACGACCCGTTCGTCAGCCCGGCGCAGTCGAGCGGCTACAAAGTCACCTGGACAGACCTGGACTTCCTGCTTGAGTCGTCCGACTTTGTGACGCTGCATGCCCCGCCAGCCGAAGATGGCTCAGCTCTGATCGACGAACGCAGGGTCGGCTTGATGAAGCATGGAGCGGTCCTGGTGAACACGGCGTCGGCTGAACTCGTTGACGAGGAGGCGATGATAAACGCTCTCTCAACGGGCCATCTCGCCGCGGCCGGCATCGACATCTTTTCCAGCCATCCTGTCGACCCGGCAAGCCCGCTTCTTGCACTGCCAAACATGGTGCTCACTCCGCACATCGGCGGCGCCACTGAAGACACGATCATCCGCCACTCCGCCGCGGTGGCTGGAGACCTGATCCGGTTTTCGCGCGGAGAGCGACCTATAAACATCGTCAATGACGAGGTATGGGAGAGACGCCGTGGCATCACGTAAGCCCCGGCCGCTGTACATGGCAATCGACTTCGGGAGCAGTCACATCAGGGCAGCGGTTGGCCCCGCGACAGGCCAGCCACTCTCGATTGTGCGCATTCCGGTCAAGTACACGCGCCCGGAAGACGGACCCGACACGGCGCTCGAGTTCTCCCCTGAGACCGCGTGGAAATCGGTTGGCGAGGCGTCGAAGAAGGCTCTGCGCGACGCCGGGATCGCGGGCGATCAGGTCAGGTCCGTCGCCGTCACCAGTCAGCGGCTCGGCCTTGTGATGTACGGCCACGACGGTAAGGAGCTGTACTCAGGGCCGAACAGGGACATGCGCGGGGTTTTCCAGGGCGGCCAGATCGACGCCGACGCCGGCAATATGCTGTGGCAGATGACCGGCCACGGCCCCGCAATGCTTACGGCGTGGGCACGCATGCTGTGGCTCAAACAGGAGCGGCCGGAATCGTACGAGAATCTGCGAACGGTCTCCGGGCTGGCCGACTGGCTGGCGTTCCGGATGACCGGCATTCTGCTGATGGAGTCGGCGCTGGCGTGCGAGTCCGGACTGGGGCTCGTTGCGACTGGAGCGCCTGCGACCGGGCTGGCGTCATACGCCGGCCTCGACGAAATCGACCTGCCTCCGACATGCCCGTCCGGATCGGTCGTTGGAAAGCTGGTCACAACGGTGGCGCGCGCCATGGGACTATCTCCCGGAACGCCCGTGATCGCAGCCGGCCCAGACTCCCAGGTGGGACTTGCCGGACTCGGTGTCTCTGAGCCAGAGACGTCAGGCGTGATCGCGGGCTGGAGCGCGGCTGTCCAGAGAGTGACAAACCTCCCGCTTTTCGATAGCACCCACGCAATGTGGACAGGTCGTCATGTGCTGCCTGGCGCGTGGACCGTCGAGGGCAACGCGGGGGAGATGGGCGGAGCGTACCACTGGCTGGTCTCGCTGATCTGCCAGGGCGAAGACCCCGAGAAGGCGATGGAGCGGCTTGACCGGCAGGCGGCGCGCATTGAGCCGGGCGCCAACGGCGCAGCCGGATATCTGGGGCCGTCATTCACCCACATGTCGAACATCGGCATGCGTAGTGGAGGGATATTTTTCCCCGTGCCTCTATCGTTCGAGCCGCCCGACCGCGCGACTCTGGCACGTGCCGCGCTCGAGAATTTTGCGTTCGCAATCCGGTACAACGCAGACCGGCTGGCGATGTTCGGTGGTCCGTCGAGGTGGTTCGCCGCAGGTGGCGGCATGACACGCTCTCGCACCTTCCGGAACATCCTCACCTCGGTACTCGGAGGAGCGGTAGGCTTCTCAAGGTCGGGAGAGAGCACCATACTTGGCGCGCTGTCTATCGCGGCTTCAGGGGCAGGCGACGGGGAAATATTCGACTTGACGGAGCGGCGCAGGCACGAGCTAAGGGTGCAGACGGCGGAATCTGCGATTGGCGCCGAGTATGACGACCTCTACCACGCCTGGCGCGCGCGTGAGCGAATGCTCACAGACATCGAACTTTAGCCGGCAAGTGCCGGTTTGAGGTCAGCCGTGCTACGGTTTCACGCTGCCACCATCCGGTTGGAGCTTAGACACAGATGCCAGCACCGCTTTACGAGATCGAGAGAGAGACGCTGATCGCAGCCGTTCGAGAACTCGACAGCCGCGGGCTCGTCTCCGGATCGAGTGGGAACGTCTCGTTGAGGCTTCCTTTCGAGGGCGGTGACGAGCGCTACCTGATCACACCGGCCGGAGTCACCTACGACCTGCTGGACGCGGCCGGGCTCGTCGTGGTCGATGGAGAGCTTGAGCCGGTCGGCGCCGAGTTGGTGCCGTCCACCGAGTCTCTGCTTCATCTTGGCATCTACCGCAACCGTCCGGACGTGAACGCGATCGTACACACACATTCGTTGTTTGCCAGCGTCGCCGCAGTCACGTCAACTCATATCCCGCCGATAGTTGATGAAATGGTGGTATACATTGGCGGCCCGATCGAGGTCGCTGACTACGGCTTTCCGGGAACGCCTGAGCTGGCCGCCGCCGGAGTTGAGGCCCTTGGCGACCGGCGAGCGGTGCTGCTCCGGAATCACGGAATGTGCGCCGTCGCGCCGACGCTCGCCGAGGCGATGCGGGTGGCGGTCCTTGTCGAGCGGGTTGCCCAGATCTATGTCCACGCGGAGACGATTGGCGGAGCGACGGAGTTGCCAGAGTTTGCGGTAGATGCGGAGCGCCAGGTCTATTTGATGCGGTCAGGCCTCGCGGGAACCGACTAGAATTCCAGCCTTCAAACGGCTTATCGAACGCAGCGCTTGTTCGCGCCGGGTGGTCAGGAGTAAATATGCCGGGAGTTCCAGCGTTCATTCTGCGGAGGCTCTATGTAAAGGGGAGTCTGCAAAATACCGGCTCCGGCTGGAGCTTCACCCTGAAGAATTCGCTCGGCTCCGGCTACGCAAAAGGGATGCTGCCGCTGAGGGTCGACGATCAGGAGGTTGCGATGACCGCATCCTCGTTTCACCAGGATGGACAGGACATCACGTTCGATAACGTGACAGACCAGACGACGTTTGGCCTGAAGATGAACCGCTCAATTGCCATAACGATCAACGGCGCGCAGCTCGCCCACGGGCCACACAAAGTCTGGATGGGGTTTATAGTGCCGGGCTTCGGCAAGATTGGCTTCGACTTCACCGATGAGGTTAAGGGTGACTGACTCGAAAAGGCATGTCCTGATAACGGGTTCCGCCGGGTTCCTTGGCGAGGCGACTCTCGACCGCGTCACAGCCATGGACGAAACGTCTTTAGCAGTTGCGGTTGACACCAGGCAAAGCCTGGGACCAGCGGGAGAGACGCGCCGTTTCGTCTCCGTGATACGCGATATCAGGGAGCCGGTGGATGACCTCCTCGCCGGCTACGATATCGACACCGTCATTCACCTCGCCTTTCAGTTGCGGCCACAGCGTCACGCCCGTGACGCATCCGGAGCACGCGATGTGAACGTAGACGCAACGGAGCGGCTACTGAACGCCTGCTCGAAGGCCGGAGTGCGCCAGATCGTGTATCTCAGCAGCAGCACCGTCTACGGCGCCCACCCTGGCTTCACTGAGCCGTTCAAGGAGACCGACCCTGTGAACCCGGTGACCGGGTTCAGCTATTCAGAGCATAAGGTTGAGGCGGAAAAGCTGCTGACACGATACGGAGTTGAGCATCCAGACTGCGCCGTTTCGATACTGCGCGGCTGCGTCGTGATGGGACCGGGAGCAAGTAACTTCATCACGGATTCACTCAGGATGCGTTTCTTGCCTGCGCCCGCCGGGGCAAACCCGGACATGCAGTTCCTGCACGTCGACGACTACGCGTCAGCGATTGACGCTGTGCTCAAGCAAGGCTCACGAGGGATCTACAACATCGCAGGGAGCGGCACCGTAAGTTGGAGATCGATGGTGAAGATCGCCGGCGGGAAGGTTGTGCCGGCGCCCGCGCCGTTGCTCAAAGGAGTCATCGACCTCACCTGGAAGCTCAGGCTGCAGCGGCGCTCGCCGTCTGCCGGCCTGTCGTTCATCCGGTACCCGTGGCTCGTGTCGATAGACAAGATCGCCTCGGAGCTTGGCTGGAAGCCAGAGCACAGTTCCCGGCAGGCAATCGAGTCATGGGCTGCCTCCCGGCGGTGACTGCAACGCATGGCAGCGGCATATTCGCGGGCAATGGTGGCGTTCACCGGCAAAACACCGATATGCGGGCTGATCAGCCGGTCCGATCAACCTCTCTCCGTATACAATTCGCTGGTTGAGCCCCATCATCCACGTGCCCTCCGGCAGGCCCGGAGGCGGAGAATACCCGGCTACGCTCATGCCTCAGTCTGAGTTCGATTCCATTGACAGGAAGATTCTGAACATCCTCCAATCGGATTTCCCGCTGGTCCGAGAGCCGTGGAAAGCGATTGGTGATAAAGCCGGGCTCAGCGAGCAAGAGGTGTTCGACCGCGTTGGTGTGCTCAAGAAGAAGAATGTCGTCCGGCAGGTTGGAGCGATATTCGACACTCGGCGGCTTGGCTACACCTCTACCCTCGTTGCAATGCGCTTTCCGGCAGATAAGCTGGATGCGGCGGCGCAGTTCCTGAACAGGCATCCGGGGATCAGCCACAACTACGCACGCGTGGGCCAATTTAACCTGTGGTTCACCCTCGCAGTGCCACCCGGCAGATCGATCCCTGACGACGTGGCAACCCTCGGGCGCGTCACCGGAGCAGAGGCGACACGTCTGCTTCCGACGATCAGGTTCTTCAAGATCGGCGTCAACTTTGACATGGAGAAAAAGGTCTCGGACGCACGGACTTACTTTGTGCCTGATGGACCCGGCTCCACAACGAACGGAGCTTCGACCAAACCCGGCGAAGGCTGGAACCAGGCACAGGAGCTGTCTGACCTGGACGTCGCATTCATCAAGGAACTCCAGGACGACCTCCCTCTCGAGAGCAGGCCGTTCGATCCTATGGCCGAGCGCCTCGGCATGACGGTTGACGAGCTGTTCGACTACGGCGCCGCCATGGTCGACAGGCGGCTGATGCGGCGCTACAGCGCTGTGCTGTATCACCGCAGAGCCGGGTTCAACGCCAACGCTATGATCGTTTGGAAGGTGCCGGAGGAGCGGGCGCAAGAGGTCGGTGAGATCATGGCGAAATCGCCGGCAGTCACTCACTGCTACCAGCGGCCGACCTACGAAGACTGGGACTACTCACACTTTACGATGGTCCACGCCACCACCGAGGCCGAGTGTGAGGAGATAGCCCAGGATATCGAGACCAAGACAGGTCTCCACGACCGTCTGCTCCTCTACAGCACCCGGGAATACAAGAAAACCAGGGTCCGCTATTTCGTCGAGGATGAGTTCAGCCTCGACGGACTTGAGGCGCTTAAGGTCTGAGAGCCTCCCAGATCACTGGGCCGGCGCACATTTACGAGGAACCGGGATTGCCACGCTATTACGGGATATTTCTGGACGTTAAAGACCGGCAGGGCCTCGTGTTTGGCGGCGACGCGCATGAGGGACAGCGCAAGGTGCAGTACCTGCGTGATTGCGGCGCGGCCGTCCGGCTCTTTAGCCCTGCAGAAGACACTTCGCCGCAACTGAAAGAGATGGCCGCACGCGGGGATATCGAGTGGGTCAGGCGCCGGTATGAGCCGGGCGATCTCGCAGGCGCCTGGATAGCGATAGTCGCAGACACCTCAAGCTCCGATATCAACAAGGCGATCTCCGCTGAGGCGAAAGAGCGCAACGTTCTGCTCAACGTCATGGATGTGACTCCGCTCTGCACGTTCATCGCCCCGGCGCTGATACAGCGCAACGGGGTCACCATTGCGGTCAGCACCGCCGGGAGTTCGCCCGCGCTGGCACGCCGGCTGCGCGAAGAGATGACGGCAGACACCTGCAACTGCCTGCGCTGGGCCAATGTCGGTCCCGTACTCGCTGACACACGTAAAAGCGTCCGTGGACGCGGACTTGTGATGTGTCCGGAGAAGTGGCAGACATTCATGACTCCGGCGTGGCTGGATGAGGCGGAGCACGGTGACGCGGCAAAGGCGCAGAATGATCTGATCGCCGGGCTGGAAAGCGTGGCGTGCAAGTCCTGCGCGCCGTTCGGCTCTTGCCAGCGGATCGAAACCCCGGCGCCACACTAGGCTCCGGACGGAGACTAATGAGCAAGATCATCAGAGTGGGCACCAGGGGCAGCGACCTGGCTCTGGCTCAGGCCGGCCTCGTCATCGCGTCGCTCAGGAAGGCTAATCCCGATACCCGGTTTGAAGCCGCGGTCATCACTACGCGCGGTGACCGCGACCAGTCAACGCCCATTGCGAACGTAGGCTACGGCGTCTTCGTTTCGGAACTGGAGAACGCGCTGACTCGTGGCGAGATCGACATTGCCGTCCACAGTCTGAAAGACATGCCTTCGACGCTCGGGCCAGAATTTGAGATAGCCGCCGTTCCCTACCGTGAAGACCCGCGTGATGTGGTCGTGAGTCGAGACGGCTCAGGCCTGATGGACATGCCACGAGGCGCGCGTGTCGGCACAGGCAGCGCACGGCGAAAAGCGCTCCTGCTCGACCGGAGGCCTGACCTTATTGTCGAGCCGGTACGCGGAAACGTGCCGACGAGACTTGCAAAACTTGACGCGGCTGACGGGCCGGAAGCGGTGGTCCTGGCGGCTGCCGGACTGATCAGGCTCGACCTTAAACACAGGATCACCGAGTATCTGAAATGCTGGGACTTCGTGGCCGCCGTCGGCCAGGGCGCGCTTGCAATCGAGGTGCGGGCGAAGGACGAAGAGGTTGCGAGACTGGTGCGGCCGCTACAGCACGAAGAGACCCGAGTTGCCGTCGACGCAGAGCGTGCTTTCCTTGCGGCTGTCGAAGGCGGATGCTCTGCGCCTGTCTCCGCCCACGCTCAAGTCCGCGATGGCGGGATATCGATGCACGCCTTTGCCGCAGCGCCTGACGGAAGCCGCGTGATTCGTGGCAAGCGTGAGGGAGCGGCTGGAGACAGCGTGAAGCTCGCACTCGAACTGGCGGACGAACTGCTGAAGGCCGGCGCAGGCGAATTACTCTCACCGGAGACGGGCAGCGCAGGATGACGCACCCAGGCACTGTGTATCTCGTGGGAGCTGGACCCGGTGACCCCGGCCTGATAACCGTTCGCGGGCTGAATATTCTTCGCACAGCGGACGCGGTGGTCTACGATCGGCTGGCTTCTGAGAGCCTCCTAAAAGAGGCTAAAGATGGCGCAGAGTTGATCGATGCGGGAAAACGGCGGGGCGATCACCGCATGAGCCAGGAGGAGATCAACTCTGAGCTTGTGCGCCTGAGCTCCGAGGGAAGGTCTGTTTGCCGCCTCAAGGGCGGCGACCCCTTCGTGTTCGGTCGCGGCGGAGAAGAGGCGCTTGCGTTGGCTGAGGCCGGACTTCCATGGGAGGTCGTGCCCGGAATCACTTCCCCCATCGCCGCCGCCGCCTACGCGGGCATTCCGATCACACAGCGCGGGATGGCCGCGTCATTTACGGTGGTGACAGGGAGCGAGGACCCGGATAAGCCGGATTCGACGCTGGACTGGGGTGCGCTTGCGCGCGTCGGCGGGACATTAGCGTTTGTGATGGGCTGGAAAAGTATGCCACAGATAGTGAGCACGTTGATCGGCAACGGCATCTCGCCGGAGACGCCCGCGGCTCTCGTCCAGTGGGGCACGACGCCGATGCAGAGAACTGTCACGGGCTCGATCGAGGACATAGTCGAGAAGGGTAAGGCGGCGGGAATCGGCGCGCCGGTGATACTGGTCGTTGGCAAGGTCTCGTCACTGCGTGACAGGCTCGCGTGGTTCGACACTCGGCCCCTGTTCGGCCTCAGTGTGCTCATCACCCGTGCGCGGTCCCAGGCGAGCCGTCTCGCAGAACAACTTGAGTCACATGGGGCGAGGACAATCCAGGTCCCCGTCATCGACATAGTCCCTGTCGCGGACACGGCGGAACTGGACACGGCGGCGAAGTCGCTTGATCGTTATGACTGGGTCACCTTCACGTCCGCAAACGCAGTCGACGGTCTGTGGCGGAGCGTCAGGGCGGCCGGACTGGACGGCCGCGCGTTTGGCGGGGTCAAGATTGCTGTGGTAGGCCCGGCGACGAGCCACGCGCTGGAAGAGATCGGCCTGAGCGCAGATATGGTGCCTGAGATGTTCGACGCGGACGCGTTGCTGGACAGTTTCCGGGCGCTCAACCCGCTCCCAAACCGGGTGCTTTTCCCGAGGTCTGCTATCGGCAGAGAGTCACTGGTGACCGGTCTGCGGGAACTTGGAGTTGCGGTCGACTCTGTGGTCGCATATGAGACGCACATGGCAGAGACGTCCGGGGACCAGGCAAGGGCGGCATATATGGGCGGCGTCGATGTGACGACGTTCACCAGTTCGTCTTCCGTTGAGAATCTGGTGAAGCTGCTTGGTGGAGACGTTACGGCGGTCAACCAATCGACGGTGGCGTGCATCGGCCCGGTCACCGCTGAAGCGGCAAGAGCCAACGGGATTGAGGTAGATCTGATGGCCAGGACACAGACGATTGACGGCCTGGTTGAGGCGATAGTCACTGCGGCTCTTGCCGGAACGTTACCCGGAGCGCGGCTATGAGCGGCGAGCTCAGATTTACACGTCTAAGGCCACTGCGTGAAACGGCTGAGGCGAGACTCAAGAACGCCGAAACCAGTATCGACGTCTCTCAGATGATCTATCCGATGTTCGTGATGCCCGGCAAGGGAGTCAGGCAGCCGGTTGCGCCGATGCCCGGCCAGTACCAGATGTCTGTCGATGTAGCGGTCGAAAAGGCGCAGGAGGCGCTTGAGCTGGGGGTCGACAAGGTCCTGCTGTTCGGTCTCCCCGAGCGTAAAGACGCCAGCGGCAGCGCTGCGAGTGACCCGAATGAAGCCGTCCAGCGTGCCGTTCGTGAGATCAAGAAAGCCAATCCCGCTATCACCGTAATTACAGATGTCTGCCTGTGCGAGTACACCGATCACGGTCACTGCGGACTGGTGACGCCGGAAGGGCAGGTCGACAACGACGCCACGCTGCCACTGCTCGCGGCGGCCGCTGTGTCACACGCCGAGGCAGGCGCAGATATCGTTGCGCCATCGGCGATGATGGACGGGCAGGTCGCGGCGATCAAGGCGGGGCTGCGCGACGCGGGATTCCCGGCGACAAAGGTGATGGGATATTCCGCCAAATACGCGTCCAGCTTCTACGGACCGTTCCGCGCCGCGGTAGACTCAGCGCCGCAGTTTGGCGACCGCAAGAGCTACCAGATGTCGCCGACGCAGTCGGACGAGGCGATGGCGGAGATCGAGGCAGATATCGCCGAGGGCGCAGATTTCATCATGGTAAAGCCGGCGCTGGCGTACCTCGACATCATCAGACGGGCTGCTGACCGGTTCGACCTGCCACTCGCCGCATACAACGTCAGCGGTGAGTATGCCGCGATCAAGGCGGCTGCCGCGAACGGCTGGATCGATGAGGAGACGTCTGCGCTTGAGGTGCTGGTTGCGATAAGACGCGCCGGGGCCGATCTCCTGATCACCTATTTTGCGCTGGACGCGGCACGCTGGCTTGACCGCAACCGGTAGAATTAGCGATTCGTGAGCCGGAACGGCGCAGGGTGTTTTCGCGCCTGCGCCACGACCTGCGGCTGACTGCCTGACAGACACCGAAACCTTAAAACCACGCTAGTTGAAGATACGCGACGGGAGCTGAACAGATGAGGGACCTTTCGGACCGGGACAACCTGCGCGCGATGGCGGCGGAGCTCATCGCCACGTTCATGTTCGTGTTCGTCGGTGTGGGAGCAATCGGCGCGTTCGGACAGCTTGGCGGAATCGCCGGACCTCAGTTGCTGCTGATCGCTCTGGCCCACGGCCTCGGAATCTCGGTTGGCGTGATCGCGGTCGGCAGAATCTCCGGAGCGCACCTCAATCCGGCTGTGACTATCGCCGCCCTGATCACCGGCAATATCGGGCTGATCAAATCGGTTATGTACATCGTCGCCCAACTTGGCGGCGCGGCGCTGGCGATGGTCGCGCTGGACGGCATCGCATACCAGTCAGCCAACCTCGGGCTGCAGACCGTCTCACCGAGTATAGGCACGGGCAACGGCTTCGTCCTCGAGGTGATACTCACGTTCTTCCTTGTCTTCGTGATATTCGCAACGGCCATCGATAAGAGAGGGAACGCCGTACTGGCGCCCCTCGCCATTGGCGGCGTAATCGCGCTCGATCACTTCATCGCGTTCCCGCTCACGGGCGCATCAATGAACCCGGCTCGCAGCTTTGGGCCGGCCCTGATACATGGAATATGGGACGATCACTGGGTCTACTGGGCGGGTCCGGTCGCTGGCGCAGTACTGGCTGGAATCGCATACGTCGTGGTGTTCGGAACAGCGGAGGACAGGCGGAAAGCGGGGGCAATACCGTTTACCGAAAGCGAGACGAAACCCAGGAAGAGGCGGCGGGACGGGTAGCACTGGACAGGGGATTGGCGGGCCGGGCTAGCGCAGGCGTCTGCCGACTTTGCCTCTTAGCGAGCTGATCCGCGCCGTCCCGAACTTCCTGCTATCCGTTGACGCTCCACGGTTGTCTCCGAGAACGACGTACTCATCGGCGCGTGGCCACCACTCGTGATAGCCGCCGTCTCTGGCCTGCTCTTTGCTCAACCCGGCCATGTGCGCCTCGGGTGTCTCCTGGCCGTTAACGAACAGCCGGCCGCCATCAAGGCGCACCTCTTCTCCTGGCAAGCCGACGATGCGTTTGTTAATCCAGTGGCCGGGCTGCGCCGGGTCCTCCAGCCGGACAATGTCAAACCGGGCGGGCCTCTGTGGCCGCCGGAAGGCACGCCGGTTTACAAGCACCCATGAGCCGTCCGGCAATGCCGGCTCCATGCTCGATCCACTGATGCGGACGATCTGTGCGAACAGTAGGTTCAGAACTCTGTCGATCATGTTCATCGAGGGCTGATTGCGCCGCACATTCGTGATAGATTTACCGGGCTCACCCGAGGCCGATCAGGTCTCATCCGGTCTACGAGCCGGCTCTCAGACACGTGCAGCGCGTTCGGCCTGCAACAGACAGCACATTCATTTTAATAAGGAGTCCCGAATGATCCTGAACATCAAGAGGTTCGCTGACCGGATCCTCCCGATTGGCGTGGCAGACGCCCATTGTGACATCCCCTGCGGAATATACGACCCCCGGGACGCTATCCAGGCCGCTCAGACGGTAATACGGATGACCGAGCTGATCCAGGGCATTGGAACGCCGTCCAGCGTGGAAGAGCACAACTCCTTCGCCCGTTACGTGCTTGTGAAGGAAGAGCACGCCACGAAGGCCAAGGACGACATTCTGGTCATCTGGACCGACTATTTCAAGCCGGAGCATGCTGCGAAGTGGCCGGACCTCCACCAGAAGGTCTGGAACGCCTGCAAACTCGGCAGTTACGTGAAGCAGCACGTTGACATGGCGAAGGCTCAGGAGTTCAAGGCGGCGCTTGAGGAGATCGGCAAACTCTTTGCGGAGTCGAAGCGCTAGATAGAGCGCCGGCGAGCCGTAACGGCTTCGCAACTTCGACAAGTTGGCTAATTATGCAAGGCCCGGACATGCCCGAAAAAGGCGTCCGGGCCTGCTTATTTTGCGATGCCTTTAATCGATGCCGGCAGGCGGTCAATCAGAGAAAAACCGCACGTTGCCCGTGATGTACTCCTCACGGATTGGCGACCAGATGTCCAGCGCCTGACAGCCGTCAGACGTCGCCTCCACAAGGTGTTCCACGTTCCCTGGAATGACGTAGTGATCGCCAGCCTGTAGCAGCTTTTTCTGGCCGCCGACCGTGAACCAGGCGCCGCCCCGCAACACGCGGCCGCACTGTTCATGCGGATGGCTGTGCGCCGGGACAATGGCGCCGGGATCAATGTCGATAATCCCCATCATGATCTTTTCGCCCCAGATCAGCCGTGCTTGAACGCCCGGCAAGAGCTCACGCCTGTCCACTTCGCTCTCATCGTAAAAGTACATTCTTCTCGCTCCTCAGATTGCGTCTCGCCGCATGGCCGGTGCGAAGGCGCCGGCGGCGAAGGTCATGGGACGCAACGTGCCTCAGGATGGCAAACAGGTTTTGAATCCGCTCAGCAGGCGATTCTAGCCGCCTCGCAAACCTCTGTGCACGCACAGTCTCTTTCACGTGGAACGGTGGTAATCTCAATTGAGTAACAATAGTCGCCGCCGTTTGAAGGCGCGACGCAGAACATCCTGAGTAGAGCCAGTTCGATCCGGGAGATTTCTTGCCCGGATCGTTTCGCGCAACGGCCCAGTTGGAAGGCGCCATGACCACACTTACCCGCAATGACAGGCGCAATGTCGCCATCATCGCCCACGTCGACCACGGCAAGACCACGCTTGTCGACGCGATGCTGCAGCAGTCCGGCACGTTCCAGGCGCACGAGCTTCTTGTCGACCGCGTCATGGATTCGACGGACCTTGAGCGTGAGAAGGGCATCACGATTCTCGCCAAGAACACGGCGATCCGCCGCGGCGACACTAAGATCAACATCATCGACACCCCGGGCCACGCAGATTTTGGCGGAGAGGTTGAGCGTGGACTGACGATGGTCGACGGCGTGTTGCTCCTGGTGGACGCCAGCGAGGGACCGCTGCCCCAGACCCGTTTCGTACTGCGTAAGGCGCTGGCGGCGAATCTCTCTGTGATCCTTGTCATCAACAAGATCGACCGTCCGGATGCCCGCATCAAGGAGGTGGTCGACGAGGTCTATGAGCTTTTCCTTGACCTTGACGCAACAGAGAAGCAGATCGATTTCCCGATCGTCTACACGAACGCAAAAGCGGGGACAGCCACGCTGGACCCTGCCAGGCCGGGCACGGACCTCGGCCCTCTTTTCGACACTCTGATGGCGCAGATTCCTGCGCCGACATACGAAGAAGGCTTCCCGCTGCAGGCGCTGGTCACCAACCTCGACGCGTCGCCGTACGTTGGCCGGCTCGCGTTGTGCCGCGTGCGGCAAGGGTCGATCAAACGAGACCAGATTGTGAGCCACTGCCGGCGCGACGGCCGGATCGAGCGGGTGAAGATTACCGAGCTTTATGTGACCGAGGCGCTTGCGCGCGTCCCAGCAGACGAGGCCGGACCCGGCGAGATAATCGCTATCGCAGGACTGCCTGACGTGACCATCGGCGAAACGCTGGCAGACGCAGACGATCCACGGCCGTTGCCAGTGATGCTGATCGACGAGCCGAGCCTTTCGATGACCATCGGCATCAACACGTCTCCGTTCGCTGGGCTAGACGGAGACAAGCTCACCGCACGGATGGTAAAGAACCGGCTAGCGCAGGAGTTGGTCGGCAACGTCTCGATACGTGTTCAGGACTCGGGATATCCTGACAGCTGGATCGTCCAGGGACGTGGCGAGCTTCAGCTTGCGGTGCTGGTAGAGACGATGCGCCGCGAGGGGTTTGAGTTGACGGTGGGCAAGCCAGAGGTGGTAACACGGATTATCGACGGCAAGGTGCATGAGCCGATGGAGCGGTTGTCTGTGGACGTGCCAGAGACCTTCATGGGGATCGTCACCCAGCTGATGGCGCTTCGCAAAGGCCGAATGGAGCAGATGGTCAACCACGGTCACGGGCGAATACGGATGGAATTCATCGTGCCTGCCCGAGGGCTGATCGGTTTCCATAACGAGTTCGTGGTGGAGACCCGCGGGACGGGCCTGGCGAACCATATCTTCGAGGGCTATGAGCCGTGGTTCGGGGAGCTGCGGACGCGGCACACCGGAAGCCTGGTGTCCGACCGCCGCGGATCGGCAACGGGCCACGCGCTGCAGAACCTGCAGGAGCGCGGCCAGATGTTCATCGGCCCCGGCACTGACGTGTACGAGGGGATGATCATTGGCGAGAACCCGCGGCCGGAAGACATGAACGTGAACCCGACGCGCGGTAAGAAGCTGACGAACATGAGGGCTGCGTCCGCCGACCGGACCGAGCACCTGGACGCGTACAGAAACCTGACGCTGGAGCAAGCGCTGGAGTTCATCATGCCGGACGAGTGTCTGGAAGTGACGCCGGGGACGATCCGCCTCCGAAAAGTGGCTCTGAGCCAGCACGACCGCGGCCGGACGCAGGGACAGAACCGCAAGCATGCTTGAGCCGCGATTCACCGAGGTCCCGTGAGCTCGTGACGCAGACCGGTCACAGCTCCCGGACTTCGCAAGAATGCCATGGGCCGGCGGTTTTCGCCGCCGACCCCTGCTTTGAAACTCTTACTTCAGCCCGGCCAGCTGGTCTCTTTGCCTCTTCAGGCGGGTGTCCCGCTCTTTCGCAAACCGGGAGATCCCGGCGAAGATCGAGTTGGCGTCGAGGTGAGCCTCGGCGATGACGTCCGCCTCGGTCCCGCCGCTCAGCCACTGGTTGTCCCAGTCCGAGAACATCGAGTACTCCGCTGTCATCGGGCCAACGTTGGCCAACGGCATCACGCGCTGCGTCCCTGTGCTCACAACCATCATGTCGCTGCGTGATCCGGGGGGAAGCACAGAGTCCTGGTAAGCCTTAGGCTGCCGGGCGAACAGCTCTTCGCTGATGCAGGCGATGACCTTAACGTTGACTCCCGCCTCGGCCAGCTTCGGCAGCGTGTTCACCAGGTTCACCGTTGAGCTTGATCCCTGGGTGACGACGTATCCGTGCCTCGGCTTGCCAGGATCGAAGTCCTTTATGACGTAGAGACCCTTCGCTGCGGCGCGAATGTCTGAGTCAGCAAACTTTGAGCGGTCAGCGACGGGGAAGTCTGGCCTCGCAACCTCAAGCACAATGACGCCAACCTTCGGGTCTGTGGCCGCGATCTCCGCTGCCGCAAAGTAGGCGGGCGCAACGTCGTTGTAGTCCCAGAAGCTGAGCGTTATCACCTGGCCGCGCGGGAAAAGCTTCCACACCTGCGGTGAGAAGATGCCGAAGTGCGTCCGTGCGTCCGCCGCAGTCTCCGGGCCGGAATGACCGGCAAGGATGTGCAGGACGCCGACCCTGAACGGGCTGTCCTGGTTCTGCTGGCTCCAGACCCTGGCTGGCAGATACATGAGCGGTGTGAACGCTCCGTAGGTCCCGCTCAGCGCCCACACGCCGTTGTGGACCTTCGGGTCGAGGGACGCCGACTGCCCGACCAGCCCGATCGCCGTGGACGCGTTGCCGGCTTCCTGGATGCCCGCCTTCAAGATCGTCCCGGAAGGGTTCTTCACAGGGTCGAAGTAGCCAAACAGCGCGCTGTGCTGGACGTTAATCGACTCTGCGAGGTCTGCCGCGATGGCGATGAACCGGTTGTCTGTGACGTAGTTCGCCCACTTGAAGATCTCCGATATCGCACGGCGTGTGCCGCGTACTTTCCCGGCCTCTTCAAACAGCTTGATAGTCGTCTCGGCTGTCGCGCCGCTCGTCGAGTTTGTGACGCTGACCGTCTGCGGATCGAGCGGCAAGGCGCTGACCTTGAGGCGCGGGTTAGTGAAAGGGTCTCCAGTGGTCTTTACCTGCAGGCCAATGTCGTCCTTGACGCCGTCGCCGATCTCAACCAGCCGGTCTGCAAGCCAGTCGCCGAGGCCGTTCTTCTCAAGGACCGACATCGCGATATCGATGTTCGTCTTGAACTGGATCAGGCGTTCGCGGTCGTCCTTGACCGGGCCATCGTGGATGCCCTCAAACTTGACGCCGTACTGCTCTTCAAATGTGCGGGCAAGCCCTTTGAAGTAATCGCCGTTCTGCGGGAAGCCGTACGGGTGCGACGCGTGGTCGATAATCTGCTTGCCGAAGCCCGGGATTTGACCATCGATTGCTCCCGGCCACCAGCCCTTGACAGTCTTGCCGACCAGGATCATTGGCCGCCTGTCGGCCGGGTCCCAGTCCTCCATCGCCCTGTACGCGGCGGCAACCTGGTCATAGTCGTTTCCGTTGTCTATCGTGAAGACGTTCCAGCCGTAAGAGGCCCACTGACTGGGAATGTCGTAGCCGGTGAACTCCGGCGGGATGACGCTGCCAATCAGCTCATCATCGATTCCAGCATTGTTGTATGAGAGCAGGATGCGAAGGCGCTTCCCGACCTGCTGGGCCACCGCCTGGGTCTTTAGCTCCTGCGAGTGGCCGGACGTCATGGCGAATTCGCCTTCGATGGCGATCACCTTGGGGGACTCGATCGGCGCTCCCATCATGTCCCAGAAAGCCGCTTTACCGGCTGCTGTCGCCACTCCCAGCCCGGACGGACCGCCGTTCACATCGTTGGTGAGGTCAGTCGTCTCCGAGTGGCCGGAAAGGGCCTTGATGCCTCGCAGCTTTGCCTGCGCGAACAGCGGGTGGTCTTCCAGGCCGCGTTCCTTGAGCAGCGTCTTCAGCGCCCCCGCGCCTCTGCGGAACCCGAGAGCGTCAATGGAGAGCATCGCTGTTTTTGGGTCAACCGCGTACCTGTCATCGCCGGTGAGGGCGTGTTTACGGGCCAGCGCCTCGCCCATGATCATCCAGAGAGCATAGGTGACGGGGGCGTTGTGCCCGCCGGCAAGCATGAACTTGTCTGAATATGGGTGCTTTGGCCGGCGGTAGTCGTAGTTAAGCCCACCCGACTGCGGTCCAAGCAGGTGAGTCGTGACGACGAACGGTGTGTAGGCCAGCGGCCCGCCGAAGTGCCCTGTCTGCGCGTAGTTGCCAAGCAGAGTCAGGGTCATTGCGGTCAGGAAGCCGACATCGCCGAACCTGGTGCGGTCGTACTGCGGCACTTCGACGTTGGTCTGCCTGACACGACGGTCGAGGTCAAATGCGCCGACCGATACGGATTGAGTTCGTTGTTGAAGCACTGGCGCCAATCTCCTGTGCGAGGATTTCTTGTGTTTAATCTACTACAACCGGCACTTTACCAGTCCCCGCAACGGAAGTGGTCTCCCGAGGCAGCGTCGGCAATGGGCCATTTGGATCGTCCGGGCGACACTTAGCCGTGCGACCCCAGCTTGCGGCTGATGGCGGCTTCGGCCACAGGGCTGATCACCTGGGCGATCTCGATGTTCACCAGCGCCGGGCCATCGTACTCGAACGCCCGCCTGAGCGCCGGCTCAAGTTGCTCGAAACTTGTGACGTGCTCCCCGTGCGCGCCCAGTCCCTGCGCCACCTGGTCATACCGCGTGGGCAGCAGGTCGGTCCACACCGGCCTGCCATACAGGCCCTTCTGGATCTGCCAGTCAATTCCCCATATCGAGTTGTTGCCGAGGACCATCTTGACCGGCAGGTTGTGCCGGACCATGGTGTCGATCTCCATTCCGTTGAAGCCGAACGAGCCGTCCCCGACAGAGAGCACGACCTGTTTGCCGGGGAGCGCCACCTGCGCGCCCAGCGCATATGGCAGGCCGACGCCGATCATGCCGAAGCTGGAGACGTTGTGA
This sequence comes from Chloroflexota bacterium, assembly GCA_027624075.1. Classification (GTDB taxonomy): domain Bacteria; phylum Chloroflexota; class Dehalococcoidia; order Lucifugimonadales; family Lucifugimonadaceae; genus JAJCYX01. Next base: position 146,639 of record JAQBUH010000001.1, on the reverse strand, counting down.
AACCTGAACGGCCTGTCACGCTTGATTGAGGCACGCAGAAAGTGACAGTAGTCGCCGCCGTCATAGCTGATGTGGGTGTCATCGTCGATGAATTTCTGCAGCGACTCGCTGACCGACATCGGGTGTATCGGGTTAGCGGAGGAAGCAAGTTCGTGCAGCTCCTCCATCCACCGGTCGTGGTCCCGCTGCAGCGAGTCCATCCAGTCCGCATGTCGGTCCCAGGTATGCTTCGAGGCTTCGTCCGCCAGCTGCTCGATGATCGGCCCGACGTCGCCGAGGATTCCCACCTCTACTGTGCGGGCGCGGCCAATCTCGGCCGGAGAAGGGTCCACGACGATGTGCCTGACGCCATCAGCGAAGGGCGGACTGCCGCCGAACCCGAGGGTGTAGTCGAGCCTTTTACCGAGCATCAGCACGACATCGGCCTCGCGAATGCGCTGCGCGGCGCGGTTCAAAGGTTGATAACCCAGCCCGACGCTGTATTCGTGCGAGTCCGGAATGAGGGCGCGAGCAGAGTCCTCAGAGACGAATGGGATGTGTGTTCGCTCGACGAATTTCTGCAAGACCGCAGGGTCGGCAGTTGCTCCCGCAGATGAGCCCGCCATGATGATGGGACGGCTTGCGTTACGGAGCAACTCAACCGCCCGCTGGACCTGTGCCGGATCGCCAAGCACTCTACGAGGTGTGCTGTACTCATGGGGCGCGTACCTGGCTGCGGCAGCCTCGTCCACCTCTGCGGACTGGTAGTCGTGCGGGATGGTCAGGTGTACCGGACCCTGGCGGCCGGCGAGAGCGGTTCGGAACGCCAGAGCGACGAACTCTGGGATGCGCTCCGGCGAAGGGACTTCCCACGCGCCTTTGGTGACAGGCCGCGCAACGCCGACCTGATCAAACTCCTGCATCGCGCCGCGGCCCAGGTTCGATGAGTCAGCCGAGCCTGAGATGTTGACCACAGGCGCCTCGGAGTGGATGGCATTTGCGAGCGCCGGGACCGCATTGGCGTGGCCGGGAGTCGTAGACAGTGTCACCGCGCCTCTGCGCAGGATGCGGGAGTACGAGTCAGCAGCATGCACAGCCGCAGACTCATGGCGGAAGTCGATCATCCGGAACTCTTCGTCGTGCATCTTGTCCAGCATGTGCAGGATGTGATCGCCCGCGATGCCGAAGACGGTGTCGACGCCCTCTGCCTTGAGCGCTCTTATCAGAAGGTCGCTGCCTGTGACTTTTGCCATGTTCCTCGTGTGCCCTGGCGAGAGTGTCTCTCGCGTTTTGAGCGGCGCCTCGCGTGGCGCGCCGCTTTTCTGTTAATCGACGCGAAAGGGTAGCACCGCAAAGCGGGTTGGATGAGTGGACGTTGCCAGACTCAGCCGGTCAGATGGCTGAAGCCTGTGGCTTGACCACCAGCGCATCCAGGAGGCGCTGTGAGGCTTTGGCGATCTGCTGCACCGCCGCGTCGAACGCCTTCTCATTTGCCAGGGACGGCTTGCGGAATCCGCTGATCTTGCGGACGTACTGGAGAGCCGCGGCTCGGACATCCTCGTCAGTGACGGTCTCTTCAAATGGCGGACGGAGCGTTTTGATGCTTCTGCACATTGTGTTCTCCCTGGGAGATCTGCCGGCAGGTAACCTGAGCCCGAGAGACGGAGCCGGTCGCGTGGGTCACGCCGCCCCTGTCCTGAGGGCCAGGCCTGTTCGAGTTACCTTGCCATCATCTTAAGCACTGTTGCCACCACATCGTCTGGCTTTGGCATGAACGCGTTCTCGAGGCCCCTGTTGTAAGGCACCGGCGTGTGTGGCGCGGTTACCCGCTTTACCGGAGCGTCCAGGTAGTCGAACGCCTTATCCGCGATGACGGCCGCGAACTCAGACGCCATGCTTGCGCGCGGCGTGTCCTCATCTACGATCACGACCCGGTTGGTCTTCATAACAGACTCGAGCAAGATGTCCTCATCAAACGGAGATAGAGACATCATGTCGATGACCTCGGCGTCGATGCCCTGCCCGGCCAGCTTGTCCGCCGCCTCCTTGCAGACGATCGAGGTATAGGACATTCCGACAAGAGTCACATCCTTGCCGCGTTTCAGGTAGCGGCCCTTTCCAAGCTCTATGACGTACGACTCATCCGGCACAAAGCCTGTCAGGTTGATCAGCTTCTTGTCGTTGACGAGAAAAACCGGGTCGTCGTCGCGTATTGCGGCAGAGAGCAGCCCGCGGCAAGAGTAAGGGTCTGAGGGGACTACCACTTTCAGACCGGGGATGTGGGCCAGCATCGAGTAGAAGCTCTCGGAGTGTTGGGCTGCGTGGCCTGTGCCTGCGCCAGACCGAGCAAACAGCGTGATCGGAACTTTGGTCTGCCCTCCGAACATGTAGCGAGACTTTGCGGCGTTTGAGAGCAGTTGGTCATACGCCACCGTCACGAAGTCGAAGTACATGAGGTCGACCACCGGCCTGAGACCGGTTAGCGCCGCCCCGATTGCCGCTCCCACGAACCCCGCCTCGGAGATCGGCGCGTCGCGTATTCGCTCAGGCCCGAAGTCTTGCACGAGGCCTTTTGTGGCGGCGAATGGGCCGCCCCATGCGTCGAGAGGCTCCTTGGTGTCCTTGTCGAACCCGCCGGAGATGTCCTCTCCCATGATGAAGACATCGGGATCATGGTTTAGCTCGTCCCGGAGCGTCTTGTTGAAGGCGTCCCGGTACCGCATCTCCTGTCCCGCCACCTTATATCCGGGTCCGAGGGGATCGGTCTTGCTCTGCGGTCGTTGCTCTGTCGTGGTCATGGCTCTTGCGGATCTCCGGGTATTCGTGTGGCGTCTTTGTCGTCTCGCCGAGGTTGACTCAAGTTCAGGTCGTCCTACCGCAGACCAAGGAGGGGATTTGAATAGCTCACATAGACGTCTGAGTAGAGTTCTGCCTCGTCAGGCATCGGGCTGTCGAGCGCGAACTGAACTGCGTCAACCATTTCCGCCTCTATCGAGTCGCGAATCTTGGATAGCTCGTCACCGGTCATCAGCTTCTGCGCGGTCACGCGCTCCTCGAACGACTTGAGGCAGTCCCGTGCCTTGTACGCGGCCTCTTCCTCTGCCTTCCGGTACTTCGTCGGGTCGTCTGCGTGGAAGTGGCCGTGATAGCGGTACGTCTTCAGATCGAGAAGCGTCGGGCCTTCCCCACGACGCGCCCGGGCGACAGCCTGCCCGGCTGCGTCGTATACGGCGAACACATCCATGCCGTCAACCTGGACTCCAGGGATGCCATAGCCTTCCGCCCTGGACGAGATATCATCGGTCGACACCGCGTACCACGCAGGCGTGGCCTCTGCGTAGCCGTTGTTCTCGCAGGCAAAGATAACAGGTAGTTTCCAGATTGCGGCCAGGTTCATCGACTCATGGACCACGCCCTGTGAGGTCGCCCCGTCTCCAAAGAACGAGACGCCGATCGACTCGCTCTCCTTACCCCTGTACTTGGCGGTGAGCGCCGCGCCGACCGCTAACGGGACCGATGCGCCGACGATTGCGTTGGTCCCGAGCATCCCTTTCGAGAAGTCAGCGATGTGCATGGACCCGCCCTTGCCCTTGCACTGCCCTGTCGCCCGGCCCATGATCTCGGCCATCATGCGGCGGGTCTCAAGGCCCTTGGCGATGCAGTGCCCGTGGCCGCGGTGCGTCGAGCCGATCCAGTCCTTCACTGTGAGGTGCGCGCAGATACCGGTGGGAACCGCCTCCTGGCCGTCCGAAGGGTGCGTCACTCCCATCGCATTGCCTTTGAAGGTCTGCTCCAGCATCGTCTCTTCGAACCGCCTGATGCGGTACATGGTTGTGTAGAGCCAGGTCAGTTTTTCGTGAGTGAGTTCAGTCATGTGCTATTCCCGGCGAGCGATGGCTGTGATTTGCGGCGCTCTGTGCTGGATCGGTACGTATCTCGTGGAATCGTAGCACCGCGTCGAGCGGATGGGAGCGCCAGCAGGACACTAGAGCTGCCCCCTCAGGCTGGCGAGCGAACGCTTCAACTGGCCTTCCTCGATCTCACGGTTCTGCATGGTGCCTGCGAGCAACGGATCGTAAATTGACCTTTCTGTCTCAACAGAGGGCGTTATCGAGAACAGGATCACAGCTTCTCTCCCTTCCTGCCTGCACCGCATCGCCTGCTCGATCACCTCTTTGACCGTGTACATCGATGAAGGCGAGAGGATGATGCCCTGCGCCCTGGTGAAGATCAGCCCCGCGCTATAGGCCTCGATCTGCGAATGCACAACAGCCTGCACATACTTCTCTCTGAAGAGGGCGGATATGACGGGCGCAACGCCGTGATAGCGCATGCTCCCACTGAGAATACCTGGCGGGTCATAGTCACGTCCGACGGTGTACATCTGCACAGTCGGCATAAGGCCTGCCGAGTCAGCCGCGTCGTAGGCGTAGATGCCTCGGCTCAAACTTGGTGTGCTCGCCTCTTCCACGGCGACAAGGCTGAGCTCTTGCCCTGCGACCCGGTCTTTCACAAACGGCGCTATCAGCCCTGCGAAGTGTGAGCCGGCGCCGACGGAGCCGATCACATAGTCGGGTCCTGCCTCAACCGCCGCCAGCTGTTTTGCAGCCTCCTGGCCTATGACACTCTGGTGGAGGGCGGTGAAGTTAAGCAGCGTCGGCATCGCGAACTTGACCTCTGGCCGGACCGTCGCCTCCTCGTATGCCTCCGCAAGCGCAACGGCTATCGACCCGGAGTCAGGACCTTTTGTCGAAAGACGATGCCGTCCGACTCGAGTCGACTCGCTGGGGCTCGCCACAACGTCTACGCCCCAGATGTTGGCGGCGGCCTCACCCCAGGCCCTACCGGTGCCGGGCTCGCGGACGGAATAGATGCGGGCTTTGAGTCCAAACTGCGCGGCGGCGTGCCCCATCGCCATCACCCACAGTCCACCTGCGCCGCCGGTGACAATCGTCCCTGCCCCTGACTCCCGCACATAGTGCGCTTGAGGTATCGCCGTGTTCGACTCATACGAGCCTGAAGGACTTCCACCTTCGAATTTAAAGTAGAGCCTTGCCGGAGTCTCCAGCGCCTGCTCCAGCCTGTGGGCCCTGATCAGAGGAGTGGGCCGCCAGTCCAGGTAGGCCTCTTTGACCGGACCAGGGATGGCAAAGTGCCGATGTCCGGGATTGAGTTCCTGCTGGATCAGGGGACGGGGGAATATCGGCTCCAGCTCAAGCTGGGTCACAGGGAAGCCGGTTTTCGACATCATCGGAGGAAGCTTCACCGGGATGTCTGCAACGGGGTTCAGCCAGCGGCCAGGGAGTTCTCTTCCCGAGAGCATGATCCGATGTCCGACTACCGTTGGCATTGTTCTCGCCCTTGTTGCGGCCGGCGGTGTTGATCTCCGGGAGGATTGGAGCCAGACTTCCCCAGAGACCCGCTTCCTTAACGGTCAGGCGATTGTATCCGCGCTGAGAGCGGACCCGTCGCAGAGAGGACTGCGAGTCACCGGACAGATCACCGGACAGATCGCCGGGTTGCTTGCCAGCTTGCTCCCAGGGTTGTTCAAAGGACGCGGCGGCAATTCATGTAATCGGGGCAGGATAGGACGGCGTTGAATTGGCACAGGTATGGATAGACATCGAAGACAACGGCAACTGCGGATACTTTCCCACGCAGACGTTTGAGCAACGCGGCGTTGCGGAGACGAGTTCATCAGTGAGCGTCGATGACCTGCCGGGCTCAGACGGGCCGCAGGAGATCGTTGGCTGGTGCTCTGACGACGAGGGTGGCGCTCCATGCGAGGTGACAGTCGTTCTCGTGGGCGACTCAGGGGCCGGCGAGTCCAGGCTAATAAGCGGTGGAGATAACGGCGTCCGGATCAGGCCGGTTGGCAACGGCGAACCCTGGTCTCTCAATTCGCAACAGCAGCGCGGCGAGCCGTACGTGCTGCTTGCCAGCGAGGCGATATACCGCCTTCAGACTTGATACCTGCTTACAACGCGCCTGGAGACTTGTAACCGCTTGCGGACGGCAGAGGTTGACGCCATTCGTCTAACAACCGGCACGTGCCATCGAATCCCACCACGCTTCTGGCCCGGCGTCCGCCAAGAGCCTCACAAACCGCCTGGCAGGGACGCATCCAGCCCGGCCCAAACGAGATTGAAATCACCTTGACACCGATTTTTTGGTCGTGATAGTTTTCACTTGCCAGATTCGGGGTGCCGCGAGAACGGACTATTGACGCGCGCTCGGCTTGTCTGGCTGGTGGGATTAGTACAGACTGCAGGCGATGGATCCGCAAACACTATCGACAGAACAGTGGGCACAGGTTGGGCTGGCGCTGAAGTTCCTGTGGGCCGCATTCGGCAGCGCGCTGGTGGCCGGCGTGAGCCTGGTCACCGCTCACGCTGTCATTCCATCGGCGGTTGACACGAATTCGATATCGGGCCGATGGCTCAAGGTGAGACCGCTTTTCTATGTAGTCGGCCTCGCCGGACTTGCAGGAATCGGACTATTCCTTTTCCTTGCCGCAAGTGAGACGGACTGGATCCGCGAGATGTATCCGCGGTTCTGGCAGTAGCAGACCGCAGACTTTAGACCACAACAGGGCACAGTAAGGGTTACGAGGGCATTAACGGCTTGGCGTCGCTAATTTCTGTAATAAAAGAGCGCAATAAGACGACGCCGACCTGGTTAAAGATTCTGATCCCGATTCTTGGACTTGGCGGCCTCGGCGTTGTTGCTGTGCTCGCCGCCCTGGCCGCTTTCGTTGTCACAGGTTGGCTTGGCCAGCCCGTCCCGATCCTGGGTTTTGACCAGACGTTTGAGCAGCCCATTAATTTCCCACACACGGTCCACGCCGGCACAGGCCAGCTGGTGGACGCCTCTGGCAATGCGCGCCTCAACCAGGACCTGATGCCGCTTGAGGCGCTTGGCCTGGACTGCACGTTCTGCCACAGAACTGTGACAACTCAGGCGAACGCCGGTGTCCCGCCGGTTGCCCAGTGCGCGTTCTGCCACCAGGCAATCGGACCCGAGTCCAGCGTGCCACTGACTCAGCTTCGACAGAACGCCGGAATCACAGGCAACGAGCCATTGCCGATCAACTGGCGCCGGGTTACCCGGATGCCGGACCATGTGCGCTTTGTGCATGAGCCGCACATCAGATTTTTGACCGCGAACCCGGCCAGTATTGGCAATGCGACGGCCGATGTTAACTCGCAGCAAGCTGTGAAGCCGGCTCTGACGTGTTCCACATGTCACGGCGATGTTGCGGCGATGGCCCAGGTGGAACAGGTTGAGCCGTTAAAGATGGGGCAGTGCGTAGACTGCCACCGGGCCAACAACGCGCCGACCGACTGCGCAGCCTGCCACCAATAGAACTTATGAAGCTGACGAAGGGATCCTGACAGGCAGATGAAGCTCACCCGGAGAGAGTTCCTGGCCCTGAGTGGCAAGGCCACCGCAGGCGCGGTGATATTCGCCGCGTGCGGAATACCCGAGCGCGAGTTGATTGTCCAGAGCCCGGTTGAGCTCCCTGAGGACCTCGTCCGCGGAGAGGACGCGTGGTTCGCCACGGTCAACCCTGACGGGCGAAATAGCGACGGCCTGATAGTCCGCGTCATGCAGGGCCGGGCGAAGAAAGTGGCTGGAAACGTCGACTTCCCGGTCAACATGGGCAAGCACAGCGTCCGCGATGACGTCGCTCTCCAGCTGCTCTATCACCCGGACCGGCTCGCCGGCCCGCTCTCCAGGCGCACTCACGGAGGCCAGCTGGCCCAGACGTCCTGGACCCAGGCGGAGAGCGTGTTGGCCGCCGCCACAAACACATCCCGGATGACCGTTGTCACCAACCCGCTGCGCGGGCACCTCGGATGGGTTGCCAGCCGGTTTGCTGAGGTAAGAGGTGGCCGTTACATCACGTTCGACCCGGTCGAACAGGGAGTGCTGCACGGCTCAATAAAGAAGATCTTCGACGCCGATGTCCTGCCAGAGTTCGACATCGCCAACGCACACACAGTTCTCTCATTTGGCGCAGACTGGCTGAGCAGCTGGGTGTCGCCTGTCCGTCACAGCGTCCAGTACGGCAAGTTCCGCAGCGCTGAAACGCGCGGCTACATGATTCACGGCGAGTCCCGGATGTCGATGACAGCCGCGGCCGCAGATATGTGGCTTCCCATCCGGCCGGGGAGAGAGGGCGACGTCGCCCTTGCGATCGCCAATGTTGTTATCGACGAAGGCCTCGCCTCCGCAGCCGAGATCACCGCTTTCACCAGCGCGCTCCCAGCGGGGATACTCAACGCCTACAGGCCGCAGGATGTGGCGGCGCGGTCTGGCGTCTCGGCAGAAAAGATCGTGAAAGCCGGGCGGCGCTTCGGCTCAAGCCGGCCCAGCGTGGCATTTGGCGGAGGCAGCGCAGGCGCGCATGTGCACGGCACTTTCGCCCTTTCCGCGATCTACGCGCTGAACACGCTGGTGGGCGCTGTGGGAAGCACGGGCGGCGTCAAGCTGAATCCGGCGCCGGCAGTCGAAGGGCTTTCAGGATCGGCGACAGGGGCCTCGTTTGCGGCATGGGAACAGGAACTGGCCCAGTGGCGGGCCGGAAACATTGACACGGTGATCATCCGCGGCGTTGACCTCGCTCACGGGATGCCGAACTCCGTTGATGTGATAGACGCGCTGCAGTCTGTTCCAAACGTGATCGTCTTTGGAACTGTGATGGACGACACGATGGCCGAGGCGACCCTTGTCCTTCCAGAGAAGAGTTATCTCGAGGACTGGGGCACCGATATTCCCGAGCCAGGTCCCGGCTACGCAGTCGTCGGTATTCAGCAGCCGGTGGTCGGCCCCACGATATCTGCGGACGAGGTGAGCCTGATCGCAGACGCCCGTGGTTTTGGTGACGAGTTGCTCCGGCTCGCAGGTAACGATATCGGCGCCTCTTCTATGCAGCAATTGGTGGAGCAGACGACCAACGGCCTGTTCAACCGGGGCGGTTCGACAGCATCGGTCAGCGCGCCAAACTCGAACCTGTTCCGCAAGGGTGTGCTTCAGCGCGGCGGCTGGTGGGACACTCGGGCCACAGGGCCGAGCAGGTCGTTCAGCTTTCCGAATTTCATACGCGGCAAAACAGAGGCGGAGTTCTCCGGCACCTCAGGGCTCGGACAGGGCATCGACCTGACGCTAGTGCCATTTGTCTCGAACAATCTGCTTGACGGCCGGCTCTCGGCCGCGCCGTGGGCCCAGCAGGTGCCTGACCCGATGTCGAGCGCGGCATGGGCCACATGGGCGGAGATCAATAAAGAGGACGCCAAATCTATAGAGGTGAGCGAGGGCGACATCCTCTTCATCAAGTCGACCTCAGGCGAGATCGAGGCGATAGCTTATCCTCACCCCGGCGTTCCCCGTGGCGTGATAGGCGTGCCAATCGGGTACGGCAAGATTGAGGGCGGACGCTGGGCGGAAGGCCGCGGCGAAAACGTTCTCAAGATCATCTCTGACAAGAAAGACGAAGAGACCGGCGCCCTGGCATGGGCAGCGACCTCTGTGCGCATCCAGAAGACGGGACGCAGGCTGAAGTTGCCCAAGTTCGAGGGTACGGTCGAGGCGTTCCCGATCGAGCCTGGTGTGCCGGTGCTGGTGGTTGCGCCGGGTGAGACAGCTCACGAGGCCGAGGCGGCGAACGAGGCAGAATACCGGAAGCTCTTCACGAACGACGAGACGAGACGAGAGATCGGGCGCGACAGCATTGGTGACCGCATCAGCGAGTCAGAGTCTCAAGAGTAAGGTCCAGAGCAGCATTTATGGTGACTCAAGCAGGGTTCGGCAATCACAAGTGGGCGATGGCAGTTGACGTGGACAAGTGCACGGGCTGCCAGGCCTGCGTGCTCGCCTGCCAGGTTGAAAACAACATCCCGCTCAACACGCAGGACCGGTTTGAGCGCAACCGCTCGATATCGTGGATCCGCGTCGAACGGTACTGGGAAGGCGAGTTCCCCGACATCAAGGCGCGATTCATCCCGATCATGTGCCAGCACTGTGAGAACGCGCCGTGTGAGCCGGTCTGTCCCGTGTTCGCCACCTACCACAACGCTGAGGGGATGAATGTCCAGGTCTATAACCGCTGTGTTGGGACCAGGTACTGCGCCAACGGCTGCCCGTATATCGTCCGCTTCTTTAACTACTGGGAGCCGGTCTGGCCGGAGTCCCTCAGGAACCACCTGAACCCTGATGTGACGATCCGCAGCCGCGGAATCATGGAGAAGTGCAGCTTCTGCGTGCACCGTGTCCGCAGGGGAGTCCGCAAGGCCGCCTCGGAGAGCAGGCCGCTGGAGGACGGGGAGATTCAGACGGCGTGCCAGGAGGCGTGCCCGACGAGCGCACTCAACTTCGGTGACATTAACGACCCGAACAGCCGGGTTTCGCAGATGAAGAAGGACGACAGGTACTACACTCTGATGCCGCAACTGGGCACCAGCCCGAATGTGTTCTACCTGGCCAAGGTCGACGAAGACCGTGAGATAGCACTGACCGGTGCGGAGAGCGAAGGTGGCGATGGCCACTAACAGCGCCCTGGCAGGACAAGCGACAGCGCCTGAAAGTCACGCCGGACACGGCAGCGACGCAGGGCACGTTGTCCTGAGACCTGCCGACGTAAAAACGACCCTCATCGCATCGACCACCGCCGGGGCGCGTGGCTTCAAGCGATGGTCGATAGTTCTTGGCGTGCTGACGATAGTCGGCATCGCAGGGATCGTGCTGAAGGCCGTCCAGAGCCTCGATGACCAGACGGAGTGGGGCTACACAGCGGCCATTGCCGCATTCCTGCTAACGGTAGGCGGCGGGGCGCCGCTTGTCGCCGTCGCTCCTGTGCTGGCAAAGGCAAACTGGGTCCGGCCGCTTACTCGGCTTTCGGCTGCATTCTCATTGATGGGCGTCGTAACAATCGCCATCATGGTCCCGCTGGTTGCCGTGCTGCCTCCGCTCGTCACGGAAGGGGCTCGCCGGAGGTCAATCTGGTTCGAGTCGCCCGACCTGACACCGCACGTGATGATCTTCCTTGCAATGGGCACGCTGCTCCTTGCCGGGCTTGGCCTGTTCTACACCTCTGCCATGCCAGACTTCGCGGCAATGCGCGACCATTCGACCGGCTGGCGCCGCAACGTCGGAAAGTCTTTGGCCCGTGGGTGGGTCGGCTCGACCGTCCAGTGGCGGACGCTCAGGATGCGCATCGGCATGTTCGGAACGTTCTACTTCCTGGTACTGATCTACACGCACTTCGTGTTCACAAGCGATTTTGCAATGGGAGTCGTGCCGGGCTGGCGCGACGCTATCTTCCCGATGTACCACTCGATGAGCTCGATCCAGGCAGGAGTTGCGGTCACGATCATTGCGGCGTGGGCCGCTCGCCGATACCTTGGCCTGCAGGACTACCTCCGGCTGGACCAGTTCTGGTCCCTGGGACGCCTGCTGTTTGCGACGTCGCTGCTCTGGGTCTACTTCTTCTTCTCTGCGTTCATCGTCTTCTGGTACGGCCGCAGCCTGGCGGACATCGCCTGGGTCGATATGTTCATCAGGGGGCCGATGATCTGGGCGTTCATACCGGGAATGTTCATGTCGTTCCTGTTGCCCTGGTGGTGGCTGATCTGGAACCGGGTGCGCACGAGTGTGAATGGACCCACAATTGGCGCGGTCATAGTGCTGTTTGGACTCCTATTGGACCGCATGCGCATCTACGTTTCTGCGTGGTCGGTGCCGCCGGAGCAGATACACGAACGCTACCTGCACACGATTCCTGACACGGTCTGGCCGGACACCTTCGATTACATGATCATCGTGGGCGCACTGAGCGCGGCGGCGCTGGTGATGTTGTTGATCTTCCGTGTTATACCAATCGTCTCCATCTGGCAGACGCAGGAATACCAGCTACTCTCGAAGCCCGTGAAGTATCTTCGAGGGCACGGCGTGCTGGTCGCAAAACCTGACTAAGACGAGAACAATGAGCGAACTGGAAAGACGGAAGAGACAAGTGGCCGGTGCGAGCAGCCTGACAGGTGAGCTAGCGGAGGCGGCAAAGTAACGAGATGCAGCAAAGACGTGTCCTAGACCAGGTTGAGACGAACAGGATTCTGCTGAACGGTCAGTTGAACACCCCGAAGTGGTGGCTGCCGACCGTTCTGGGTCTTGGCGTCGTCGTGTTGATTGGCTTTGTGATCATCGGGTTCATGGTCAATCGCGGCCTTGGCGTCACGGGCCTTTCACGTCCCGTTTACTGGGGACTGTTCATCACCACATTCGTCTTCTGGGTCGGCATCAGTCACGCGGGAATCATGATCTCCGCCATCCTTCGCCTGACACAGGCTGAGTGGCGCAGACCTGTAACGCGTGCGGCAGAACTGCTGACCGTGTTCTCGTTGCTGACGGCATTGATCTTCCCGTTGATCCACGCCGGCCGCCCATGGCGCATTGCCTACTGGATACTGCCATACGACTTCGCGCGCGGCATCTTCCCGAACATCAGGTCTCCGCTGATCATGGACCCGGTGGCGATCGGCACGTACCTCACGGGGAGCACTCTGTTCCTGTACGTTGCGCTACTGCCCGATCTTGGCAACCTGCGAGACCGCACGCGGGGCTGGCAGAAGACGCTCTACACGGTGCTGGCACTCGGCTGGCGAGGAAACCCGCGGCAGTGGAAGCTTCAGACGGTCGGCGGAATCCTGCTTTCAGCACTGATGCTCCCGATCTTCGTCTCGGTGCACTCGATCGTTTCATGGGACTTTGCCATCACCCCTGCGGTCGAAGGCTGGCACTCCACGATCTTCGCTCCCTACTTCGTCATTGGCGCGGTCCACTCAGGTGTGTCTGCAGTGGTGACGATGATGGCGTTGATGCGCTGGCTGTGGAAGTGGGACGACTTCATTCGCCCTGAGCACTTCGACGCGCTGGCGAGGCTGTTGATCGTTGTGGCGACGGCTTGGCTCGGTTTCACGTTCCTTGAGCTGGTCTTTGCCATCTACTCGCTGGACGCGCCTGAGATCGCGCTCCGGGAGCTCCAGATCTTTTCCTGGCCGTGGAACTTGATGTTTGGCGTGTTCTTAATGACCGGCTACATAATCCCCGTCGGCATGTGGCTGTTCAAGAGCGTCAGGAACAACATTGCGTTGATGTTCTGGACATCGCTGTTTGTGAACATCGGCATGTGGCTGGAACGCTTCATGATCATCGTCCCAGGGCTCTCACGCCGGACGCCGTTCGTCTACACGTGGGACTCGTACCGGCCGAGCCTTGTCGAATGGTCAATTCTTGTGTGGTCTGTGGCATGGGTGACTTTCCTCATGCTTCTCTTCTCGCGCTTCTTCCCGCTCGTCCCGCTATTCGAGCAGAAGGAAAGCCAGATATTTGTTGACAAGATCAAAATCGGCCGGGTAAACGTGCCCGCGATTCTGAGGGAACAGGAGTAGCCGAAATGGCTGACCGCAGCATTCTTGGTTTGTTCCAAGAGGCAGAACCAGCAGCAGACGCCATGGATGGCCTGGCCCAGGCAGGCTTTGAGGCAGGCACGTTCGACGTGCTGACCGGCACGCCCTACCCGGAGGGCGCGTTCGGAGAACACGTCCCCCAGCACCGCCTGTTCCGGTTTCCGGCATTTGGCGCAATCATTGGCTTCACAACGGCCATTCTGTTGACCGCAGGGACTCAGATTGCGTTTCCGATGGTGACAGGAGGCAAGCCGATTCTTTCGTTGTTCGCCATGATCATCATCGTGTATGAGATGACGATGCTCTCGGCGGTTATCGCAACGGTGATCGGCATCATCTTCGAGTCCAGGCTCCCAAACATGAACCCCGGCGCATACGACGAGCGGATCACCGAGGGCTGGATTGGAGTCGTCATCAGCGTCGAAAGCACCCGCGCTCAGGAAGCCGAGTCTGTTTTGAAGACAGCCGGCGCCCTGGAGATAAAGCACGCCTCATGAATGCACCGGCGAGACTGAACATGGCGATGTCCGCCTCACGGCGCCGCACTCTCCTGGCAGGCCTTCTTGGCCTGTTCGCAGTGCTGGCTGCCGCTTGCAGCGTCCAGGAGACCAACGCTTACCCTGTAGACCTCTTCACAGAGATGCATTACGCGCAATCTAACCGTGCACAGGAGCCACCAAGGCTCCAGCCGCCCGCACAGTCGATCGCGCATGAGTCTGTTGGCGGTCCCGATGTTTCGCTGGCGGTCCCTGAGTTCCAGCGCAGGCCGTACAACTCTGTTGTCGCCGCCCAGCTATTTTCGGTCAACTGCTCCGTCTGCCACGGCGTCAACGGACGAGGAGACGGACCCGCCGCCGCACACCTGACCTCCAACCAGAGCTTCTGGAACACAACGAACGGTGCGCTGTACGGCCCTCCGGCGAACCTGCTTGACACTCGTGCCCAGAGAAACGAGGGCATCTGGTTCACGGTCCTCAACAGCGGAATCACCGTGATGCCGGCGTTCGGTAAACAGCTTAGCGAAGAAGACATCTGGGACATCGTCACATATCTCTTCGATGAAGAGACAGGACTTGGAACCGCGCAGTAAACTGGTTTCAGACTTGGTCCACCTGCACGGGGACCCACAAAGAAATCCCCTCGTGCGTAGCTGATGCAAATCGTCCCAAACCGCAGGTTCTCTATTCAAGCCGCCACATGGCTGTTGCTGGCCGCCATCGCGCTGGCGGTGTTTGCGGCCTGTGTGTCTGAGAACGACCTGACTCCGGATCAACGCGCATACACCCTGGACCGGGAGTTGATGTGCCCGGTCTGCGACGGCCAGACTATCGATCAATCACATGCACAGATCGCCGAGGACATGAAGGAGATCGTGCGGGAGAAGATCGCGCAGGGAGAGTCGAACGGTCAGATTCGCGACTATTTCGTGGCCAGGTACGGAGAGGTTGTCCTTGCGTCGCCCGAGGCGTCCGGGTTCAACCTGCTGGTGTGGCTGATGCCGGTGGTCATTGCAGGAGGCGGGGCGCTAACCGTCGTGTGGGTCTTGAAGAACATGCGCAGGGGCTCTGCCGCGGCAACGGCCAGCATCCAAAACTCCACGCTGGCCGACAGGCAACTTGAGAAGTATCTGGAAAAGGTCGACGCGGACATCGGGTATGGACGGGATTCTGCCGGCATTTCCCAAACTACTGAGGGACGAGAGAGCGGGAACGGATAGTTGGCTGAACTCGGTGTCATAGCACTGCTCCTGGGACTGGGACTGTCCGGATACGCGGCGGTCGGCTCGGTTATCGGGCAATCTCGCGGCGTGCCGGAACTGGTCGTCAGTGCCAGGCGGTCTCTGTACATGTCTGCGGTGGCGGCCATGGCCGCAGGTCTTGCCCTGCTGACCGCATTCATGCAGAACGACTTCTCGCTGCAGTACGTGTACGACCACAGCAACACGGTCCTCGGACGCGGGTTCACCTTCGTCGCGTTCTACTCTGGCAACCAGGGATCTTTGCTCTACATCCTGATGGCCCTGGCGCTCATGTCTGTAGCCGCAGTGCTCTGGGCGCCGGACCGCTTCTCCAGGAGTCTCCCGTACACCATCGCCGTTCTCGCCGGAACTCAGGCGTTCTATTTTCTCGTGCTTATCTTTTTCGCCAGCCCGTTCGAGGCGTTCAACGGCCCTGTGCCTATCGAGGGGCTCGGCCTCAACCCGCTTCTCGAGCACCCAGGCATGTATAGCCACCCGCCGATCATCATGGCGGGACTGGTCGGCATCACAATACCGTTCGCATACGCGGCCGGCGCGCTGATCTCCGGCAACTACGGCGACGACTGGGTCGACATCGCCCGGACTTCCGGCATCATCGTGTGGGGCGTGATGGGACTTGGACTGCTCATTGGCGCATGGTGGGCCTACACGATCCTCGGGTGGGGCGGCTACTGGAGCTGGGACCCGATCGAAAATGTGGCGCTCATGCCGTGGCTGGTGATGACGGCATTCATCCATTCGATCATGGTCCAGAAGCGACGCGGCATGTTCCGGATGTGGAATGTGGCGTTACTCAACATCGCTTTCGTGCTGGCTCAGCTTGGAATGTTCATCAATCGCGGCGGCCCCGTTGTCTCTGTCCACTCCTTTGCTTCGTCATCACTCGGCGTAGTCTTCATCATCTTCATGATGGTTAGCCTTGTATTCGCATTTGGAGTATTCCTCTGGCGCTATCCGCAACTTAAAAGCGACCGGACCATCGAGTCGTTCCTCTCTCGTGAGGCGTCCTTCCTGGTGAACAACTTCCTCCTTCTGGCTGTGGTTGCCGTCACCCTGTGGGGAGTTGTGTTTCCCGTATTTTCAGACCTCGCCCGCGACGTGAGCGTGAGCGTGTCTGCGCCGTACTTCAACCGCGTCAACGGCCCGCTCCTGCTGGCGATAGTAGCCATCATGGGAGTCGGGCCGCTGCTGCCGTGGCGGAAGACTTCAACCCGCTCCATGCGGAACTGGTTCCTGTGGCCGGTGGCAGGTGGTGTCGCCGTGGTTGCGGGACTGTTCGCGTCCGGCATCAGCCAGTGGGTGGCTGTGATCGCGTTCGGGATTGTGGCGTTCGTGGCTCTGGCGATCGCCGAAGAGTGGTGGCGCGGGACGGCAGCCAGGCACCGTGGGGGCGATAGCTGGCCAGCGGCTTACTGGAAGCTTGTAAGCGGCAACCGGCCTCGCCACGGCGGATACATCGTCCACCTGGCGGTACTCGCCCTGGCGATCGGGATCATCGGCACTCAGCTGTTCGATCAGCGGGTAGACGTCGCTATATTCCCCGGAGAGAGCGCGCTGATCGACAACTACCGTGTTGAGTTCGTCGATGTTCAGGAGGGGTCACGGGCCGACCGGCAGACGACGCAGGCGCGGTTGAACATTTTCCAGATTGACCGCTCTGAGTACGAGAGCGACCTCAGCGGCTACCGCGTCGGCGCCAACAGGTTCGATCTCGGCGGAGGCTCCTACCCGGGTGACAGGAGCGTTGGCACGCTTGAGCCGTGGCAGGCGTTCTACCCTGCATACAACCAGGTTGCCGTGCGGTCAGGCATTCGATCGACGGTCTTCGAGGACCTGTACGTGATCCCGAGCAACTTCAACGTTGACGGAAGCATTGCGCTCCGGATGAGCATCAATCCGCTGGCGATGTGGCTCTGGATTTCCGGACCGATCTTCCTTCTTGGCACGGCGGTTGCGCTATGGCCTGCTCCGGCGGTCGAACGGAGCATTGCGACGGTGGCCAGGCGGCGGCGCGCTGCCGCGCCTTCCGGCGCTGCTGAAAACGCGCTGGTTGCGCCACTTGCCGCGGGAACTCCCGGCAAGAAGATGATCTAACTGGGTGACAGCATGGGCGTATTACTGGGGACAACCCTCGTTCTTGTAGCACTGGGCGTGCTGGTATACCCATTCATAAACAGGCGGGGGTATTCCCTGGCTGGCGATCCTTCTGTTGAACGCTTGCGCGTGGCGCGCAGGCGCGTGTACCGGCAGATCGCTGATTTGGAAGGCGACTATCAGGCAGGTGACCTGACCGAGCCGGACCACGATGGTCAGTTGAGAGAGCTTCGGCTCGCCGCGGCACGGATAATGCAGCGTGAAGAGCAGCTCGGCGCCATTGAGTCTGACATCGAGACGCTTGAACGTGAGATCGAGGCGGCTCGTCGAGGCATGGCCGGGCCGCCTGAAGGTGGAGATAAACTCAGATGATTCCCGGCACAGAGTCCTCACTCCGAATATTCATTCCGGCCCGGCCGTCCCGTGCGGTAGCAGCACTGGTGGTGGCTGTGGTCCTGTTCAGCGCACTAGCCGCCTCACAGTTGCCGGCGTCGGCACAGCAGTTCCCCACAGAGATCAGCGGACGGGTTGTGCAGGGAACGGCCGGCTCAGCGGTGCCTGCCGGCCTGAGCGTTGTGCTGCTGATCGTAGATGAACAGCGGCAGGAGATTATCTCCAACGAGAGCACGCTTGTCGGCACAAACGGCGAGTTCAGCTTCACGGACTATGTCACAGGTCCCGGACTGACCTACCGCGTGGCGGCGGATAACGGTGAGCACACGCCCTCCGTAGACCTGACGCCAGGTGAGAGTTCATTCAGTGATGTTGAGATCACGATCTATGACAGCACGGCGTCATTCGACGACATTCGCATATCGACATACTCGCTTTTGGTGCCAGACATCGACCGCGTCGAAAGGCTGATGGGCGTGCTCGGCGTCGTATCACTGATCAACAGCGGCGACAGAGTATGGATCCCAGATCTCGATAACCCGGCGCTGACCGGCCTGGACCTGCTTAGATTCAACCTCCCTGAGGGCTTCACTGACCTGTCCGTCGAGAGCAATTTGCCTGCTGGCAATGTCCTTGAGATCCCGACCGGCTTCGCACTCACTAACCCGTTGCCGCCAGGAGAGTTCGACATCCTGATGACGTTCGTTGTCGGGTACAGCGGAGACTCATTGGAGTTCCCACTGCGCCTTCCATACGGCGCTGGCCAGGTCCGGATCATGCTTCCGGAAGGCGCAGGCACAGTATCAGGCCTGGGGTTTGGTCCGTCTGAGGGAGCCATCATTGACGAGACTGCGTACAGCATTGTTGACGGTGTTGACTACCCGCGCGACTCGCAGCTTGACGTCAAGTTCAGTTCCCTCCCAACGCCTTCACTGGTCGAGAGCACGCAGAGCTTTCTGGATGGCCGTGGATACATCATTTTGATCGCATGGGTCGCGGGCGCGGCTATGCTTGGCCTTCTCATCTATGCCTTTTTCTTCGCCCGACAGCGCAAAGCCTCCTCGCAGGCGATACCGGCTGGCACGTACCCGGAGTACGAGGGGCTGAAGCGAACGGCGATTGTTGAGGCTATCGCTCGGCTCGACGAGCAGCACGCGGCTGCTGAGATAGAAGACGCCGATTACTCGGCCCGAAGAGCAGTTCTGACACAGGCGGCCCTGGCCGCGAGAGTGACCGAAGTCCAACCGACATGACACAGCGCCGGGCCATCGCCATCGGAGTGGGACTTCCCCTCGTCTTGCTTGCGTCACTCCTTGCGTGGGGAGTCGCCCAGAACGGTGGAGCCGCAGGCAGACCCGGCGTCAACAGCAGCTTCGGCGAAGTCAAACTGTCGGCTCAGCCCAACGCGGGTTTCCAACTCACCACCCTGGACGGCAGCATCGTTAGCCTGGAACAGTTCAGAGGCAAAGTGGTGATGGTCGACTTCTGGTCTTCATGGTGCGCTCCGTGCAAGGCAGAGGGACCGATGCTCGCAGAGACGTACAGAGTGTGGCGTGACCGTGGAGTCGAGTTTGTAGGCATCGCCATCTGGGACGAACGCAGTCCCGTGGACGACTTCATCCAGCGCACCGGTATCGATTACATTAACGGACTGGACGACGGGCGAATCGCTGTCGATTGGGGAGTACGCGGCATCCCGGAAAAGTTCTTCGTGAACGCGGACGGCGAAGTTGTCCGGAAGATCATCGGCCCAAACACAGAGGCGACGCTCTCACGGGTCCTGACCGAGCTCACGGACGAGGCGCTCGGAATCAGGACTTCATCTACTCGCTAACCCGTTCGCCACAGGCTGGCACGCTGGAGCCGGCTGGCACATGAATCTATCCTTTACAACAAGGCGAGCGACGGCCGCGGCCATCTTTGCGCTGCTGATGCTGGCCGCGTCGTGCAGCTCGGCGGTCCCAACGCCAACTGCAGTGAGTTCGCCAGAGCCCGATGCCACGACTACACCCACTGCGACAATAACCCCGGCTGCGACAAGCACCCCGACCCCATCACCCACATCGAGTCCTTCGCCAACCGCAACCGCTGCGCCCACGGTCACTCCAACGCCGGTTCGATTGGCCACCCCTTCACCCACCGCCACAGTGGCTCCAACCGCAACGAGCACCCCGACTCCCCCGCCCATCTTTAGCCCGCCACCAACGAACCCGACGCCGCGGGTCCCCGATAGTCGCTACGGACTTATTGTCACCAGCGAAGATGCCCGCGCATACGAGGTGTTCGGTGTCACCGACTACATCGACTATTCGTCGAGTCTGGCTGATGTGCCGCCCGGCGCGCGCAAGATCATATATATATATCCAGCGTGAATCCGGTTCCAACGCAGCAGATACAGAACGCCGCGGCACAGGCGCCCGGCTCGGTGTGGTACGTCCTCGGCGAGCCGAACGGACACGGGGTCACCGTCGAAGACGTGGTTGTTGGACTGCACGACACCTATGAGGTGATCAAGCAGGCCGACCCGTCTGCCCGCATCACAAGCCCCTCCATTCTCAACTTCAATTTCACCTGCACCAACTGCGGCGGATATCAAAGCGGTAGCAGTTGGATAAACAACTTCTGGTTCCAGTACACCAATCTGTATGGAGAGGATCCGCCGATCGACATCTGGGCCATTGATACGTTCCCCATCGTTTGGCCGGATGATGAATTGCCGGTCAGCCAGGCTTTCCCGACAGTTCGAGATGACATTGTCGCTCAACAGGTTACAGATTACCGGGTATGGCTGGATGCTCGTCAGCAGACCCGCGGGAAGCCGATCTGGGTGACTGAGTTCGGACTGCACTGGGGCTTTCCGGACCTGGAGTATGGAGTGCCGGGTTGCACAAAGCCGAGCCCCAAGGGCGAATATCTGGCCACCGAAGTGAAAGCCTACCTGGCACGTGCGTACAGCTGGTTCGAGGCCAACTCGTCTGCAATGAATATCCAGCGCTGGTTTACATTTTCAACATACAAAAACATCGACGTATGTCAGGCGGACTCTGGCAACGGCCTCTCGTTGCTGGATAACTCGGGAGGAGCGGGCAATATGACGGAAGTCGGCATATTCTTCAAAAACTGGATACTCGGCTTCCGCTAAGAGCACGGCGATCTCAGTTCATCATCGCTCCGCCGTCCACGTTCAGCGCCTGTCCGGTGATGCTCGCCGCACGGTCTGAAGACAGGAATGCCACTGCGTTTCCGATGTCCTCAGGCGTCTGCTCCCGCCCTAACGGCACATTCACCAGCCGGTCTTCAAAGTACTTTCTGCCGGTGGTCTCCGAATCGCCGATCATCCCAAGCCGCCGCTTCGATATGTCTTGCCAGAGACTGGTCCAGAGAACGCCGGGACAGACGGAGTTGACGTTGATGCCGTACGGCGCCAGCTGGTACGCAAACGCCTGCGTGACATTTATTGCAGACGCCTTCGACGCGGAGTAGTGGGCGAATCCAGGTGACCCGCGCCGCCCGGCGGCAGACGCGATGTTCACGATCTTGCCTGATCGCCGTTCCATCATGTGCGCCGACACCGAGTCCGTCGCATGCACGATTCCCAGCACGTTCACCTCGAACACGGCGTTCCAGTCCGCGGTTGAGCCCACTCCCCGACCTGTCCAGCCCGGGGCGCCGCCGATCCCAGCGTTGTTAACCAGGATGTCGACGCGTCCGAATTTGCCCAGCGACGCCTTTACCATTGCGTCTGTTGACGGCTGATCGGCCACGTCCACCTCAATCGCCTCGGCTCGCACGCCAAGCGCGGCCACCTCACCTGCGACCCTGGCCGCGGCGGCGTGGTCGATATCGGCAATCGCAATGTCAGCGCCTGCATTTCCCAGACGCAGCGCAATGCCCCGGCCAATGCCGTTTCCGCCGCCCGTCACAATCGCCACTCTACCTGTGAGGTCTATGTACGCGTTTTCTTTTGCCATTCTTGTCCCTGCCAGACGACGCTTGGTCCAGTGCGCGCTGTTCAGCGCATGAAGAATCCGCCATCGACGTTGAGCGCCTGTCCGGTGATGTTCTTCGCCTCATCCGAACAGAGGAACACCGCCGCGTCGCCAATGTCCTCCGGCGTCTGCTCCCTGCCAAAAGGAATATTCGCGGCGATCATCTTCTCGAATACATCGCGTGGCGCGAGCCCTTCATATTGAGGATCGTTCCTGGCGTATCGTCCGCCGACCTGCTCCCACATCGGAGTCCAGAGTAAGCCGGGGCAGATAGCATTCACGTTGATGTTGTCCCCGGCGAGTTCGCCTGCGAGAGCCTGCGTGTAGTTGATGATCGCCGACTTGCTGGCCGAGTAGTGTGGCAGGGAAGGCCGGCCCTCCCTGCCCGCTATCGAAGCAAGGTTGAGTATCTTTCCGTAACGTGCGCTCTTCATGTGCGGAATGACCGAGTTTGCGGCATTTACGCTGCCCAGCACGTTCACACCGTAGGTGAAACGCCAGTCTTCCTCGGTAGACCTGGACCGTGTGTACCACCCCGGCGCTCCCGCAACGCCTGCATTGTTGATCAGGATGTCAATCCGTCCAAACAGCTCGACCGCCCTGGCCGCCATGGCATCCGTCGCTCCGCTGTCAACCACATTGGTGACCTGTGCGGCAGCCTGCACTCCAAGCGCGGCAATCTCATCAGCGGTACGGCCTGCGGCGTCCTCGTTAATATCCGAGACGAGAATACTGGCCCCCTGCTCCGCAAGCTTCAGGCCGATAGCCCTGCCGATACCGGTAGCTCCGCCAGTCACGACGGCGACCTTCTCACTCAGTAACAAACTACCTTCTCCTGCGTCTGGGACACTGTTGGGCTGCTGGCTGTGAGCCTCACGGGCTCCGGGGCAGCCGGATTATACTGCGCTACCAGCCGTCAGCCAGCCGCCAGCCATAAACACAGTCCCCACCGACCGACCGCCGGAGGATAGATTGGCAACCAGCCGTAAGAAAGCTCTCGAGTACGCTTACGCCCTGCTCGAACGGCCCAGGGCTCACCTGCGAGTCGAGCTTGCGCAGGTCTCCGATGGTGTCGTCCTGCGCCATCAGGGACGGGTGCTGACGCGGGTGTACCTCAACCGCAGCGGAATGAACGCGGCGGCGGCGATGGCGGAAGCTCTCGGCGTTCCAATTCCGCCGGCGGGGGAATCGGTCTCGACGCTGGCATCGACAGGGCTGTTGTACCGGGTGCTGTCGATATCTCAGATCGACTTCCGCAATGAGGCCGCTTTCGAGTTTGCGGCGAGCCTGGTTGAGGAGGCTATCGACATGCAGCGGGGCGGATCCGCGAGCAATCAAGCCGAGTAGCGTTTGATCGGGGGAGGACGACTTGGACCTTCAACTGACAGGTAAGAGAGCGATTGTCACGGGCGGCAGCAGGGGCATTGGAAAGGCCATAGCGTTCGCGCTGGCGGCGGAAGGCGTCGACCTGGCGCTGGTTGCGCGCAGTGCCGGGCCGCTCGAGCAAACAGCCAGGGAGGTGGCGTCGAAGACCGGGCGCAAAGTCATCCCTCTCACCGGTGACACAGGCGACGACGCCTCGGTCAAAGAGTTCGTCCAGACGGCGGCTAAGGCGCTCGGTGGAATCGACATCCTGGTGAACAACGCCGCGCGGCCGGGCGGACAGGGGGCTGTCCCGACCCTTAGCGAGATCACGGACGCGGCGTTCATTGAGGATATGAACGTGAAGGTGATGGGTTACCTGAGATGTGCCAGGGAAGTGGCGCCGCTCATGTCTGCGAACGGTTGGGGCAGGATCATCAACATATCCGGGATGGCGGCCAGGAATTCAGGCTCGCTCATCGGCAGCATGCGTAACGTGGCGGTCGCTGCGATGACGAAGAACCTGGCTGATGAGCTGGGACCGAGCGGCATCAACGTCACGGTGGTCCATCCGGGGCTTACCCGGACCGAAGCCACTGCAGGGGTGATCAGCGCCCGTGCGGCGCGGGAAGGCCGGTCCGAACAGGAGGTCGAGTCTCAAATGGCGCTTGGGAACTCTGTGAGACGCATCATCAGTGCGTCCGACATCGCGAATATCGTCGCCTTCCTGGCTTCACCGCTGGCTGTTGCAATATCAGGGGATGCAATCGCAGCCGGAGGAGGAGTTGGTCGATCGATCCACTACTGACCGTCAGTGGACCGTTGCCGAGCCCGCACGGCCGGACCATCTGTGCCTTGCACCGCATCTTTTCAGGCTGCAACGGCCACCACCTGCTTCTGGGGTGCGATAGCAGCTACCCGCCACTGCTCAATCTGCTTGCGGACCGGATAGTCGATCCATCCGACGCCCTGTTCCGCCGTGACTACAGCGATCCCAAGCGGGTCGCCGTTGTCAGTCTTCCTACGGGTCACGAATGACCATGTGTCACTCATCCCCCATGCGAAATCACGCACCGCCCGCTGTTCCAGGTTAACGTCCAGGGCTGACGAGGTAATTATTACGGAGATCCCGGGACTCAGCGCCTCCAACTTGCGCATCATGTCGATACCACCTGAGCGTGTCTCGTGGTCGATGCTCGCAATTACAATACGGGGCGAAAGGTTCTTCACGGCCCAGATCGCGTGATTTACGGAGGCGGTGATGCCGATATTGTCCGAGATACCCAGTCGGCCCAACCTCGCGATTGTGAAGGAGCAGTATTTAGAGCCCCCGACGATGAGGATCTTGCACTCTGCGTCGGGCTTCAGACCGAGCGATTCAGGAGTCATCGGGACCGCAAAGCTTTGCTGCATGGGCGATGCGGTGGTGTTTCGGCTCTTACGCCTGACTATACGTCGTCTGTTCATGATTGCTCCAGGGTGTGCTCACCGGTTGGTTAGGCACGGCTTTCTGCATCCATATTTCGCACGTCGTTTGCTTTCCGTCTGTTCGATGTGAGTTCATCAACATGGGATAAAGGTCCTACGATGAGCCACTCAAGGTGTGCGTCAAGATTGGCTGCTAATCTTCCACGGCCGGTCCGCAAACATCTTCCACACTAACGGCCTACCAGACGCGGAGCACTCCATGCCTGTTGATCCGATCTTTGAAGACGCCACAAACCTTGCCGCCAGGCTGCAGAGCCGGGATATTTCGGCTGTCGAAGTATTGAAGGCCCACCTCGAGCAGATCGAGCGGGTCAACCCTAGCGTGAACGCAATCTGCACACTCGCCGCAGACCAGGCGATGGAGACGGCTCGAAAACTCGACGACGGCCCTGTCTCCGGACCGCTCCACGGCGTTCCCGTTGGGATCAAGGACCTCTCTCCGACCATGGGCATACGCACCACGTTCGGATCGCCGATATTTGAGAACTGGGTCCCGGACTACGACTCTTTGCCAGTTGAGAGGCTCAAGAAGGCGGGCGCGGTTGTTATCGGTAAGACGAACACACCGGAGTTCGGGGCAGGCTCCCAGACGTTCAATCCTGTGTTCGGACCAACCCTGAACCCGTATGACGTCACGAAGACGTGTGGGGGCAGCAGTGGCGGCTCGGCAGTGGCACTTGCGTGCGGCATGGTTCCGCTGGCGACGGGGTCCGACCTCGGCGGCTCGCTCCGCAACCCGGCCGCCTGGTGCAACATCGTTGGGTTCCGGACCTCCATCGGCCGCGTGCCGTCCTATCCAAACTCGCTTGGGTACAACTCGTTTTCAGTTCAAGGCCCAATGGGGCGGACAGTCGATGACGTGGCGCTGCAACTCTCTGTGCTCGCAGGGCCTGACGCTCGTGTGCCGGGCTGTCTCCCAGAGCCGGGGAAGACGTTCGCCGCTGATCTCAACCGGTCTTTCAAAGGCGTCCGCGTGGCATGGAGCCCGGACCTCGGTGGTTATCCGGTCGATGTGCAGATAACCAGGGCTCTCGAGAAGCAGAGAGAGGTGTTCACGGACCTCGGCTGCATTGTGGAAGAGGCAAGTCCTGACCTGAGCGACGCTGACGAGATTTTTCACGTCTTCCGGGCCTATAAGTTCGCCTCGGACTACAGGAGGCACCTCGAAGAGCATCCTGAGAAGCTGAAGCAAACCGTTGTATGGAACATTGAGCAGGGATTGGCGCTTACGGCGATGGACCTGGCGGACGCTGAGATCAAACGGACGCAACTCCACGGACGGGTTGCCGAGTTCTTCGGAAAGTACGATTTCCTTCTCTGCCCGGTTACCAGCGTCCCGCCGTTCCCGATTGAGCAGGAGTACGTGACCGAGGTCAACGGCAGGAAGCTCGACAACTACATCCAGTGGATGGCAACCTGCTACGCCATCACGGTCACCGACCATCCGGCGATCTCGGCGCCCGCCGGGTTCACAGATGAAGGCCTGCCCGTGGGACTCCAGATCGTCGGAGGGTACAGACAGGATTTCTCCGTGTTGCAGATGGCAAAGGCGTTCGAGTCTGCGACGCAGTTCGGCCGGACCCGGCCGTCTGTTCTGTCACAATAGATAACCGGCCCAACAACTGCCGCATGCGCAGCCGATAATGCTCTGCGATTGCGGCTCGGGGTTCGGTACCCTTCAAGACGTAGCCACACCGTCGTTTCCAGAGCCTCCGGGCACTATTTGAAGGACCAGGACAACCAATGCCAAAACTCGCAGCAAATCTGTCGATGATGTTCAACGAAGTGGGGTTCATGGACCGGTTCGGAATCGCCGCTAAGGCCGGGTTTAAGGGAGTCGAGTACCTCTTTCCTTACGAGTTCCCCGCAGACGAGATCGGCGAGCAACTCGACAGGCACGATCTTCAGCAGGTCCTGTTCGACTTCCCGGCCGGTGATTTTGCGGCGGGTGAACGCGGAATCGCCATTCAACCAGACCGCAAGAGCGAGTTCCAGGATGGTGTGGGACAGGCGCTGGAGTACGCAAAGTCTCTCAATTGCAAGCGATTGACCGTGCTTGCCGGCCTCGCCCCGCAGGGCACGGCGGCGAGCGAAATGCAGGAGACGCTGATAGAGAACGTCAAGTTCGCCGCCAGTGAGGCGGCGCCACACGGCATTACCGTGTTACTGGAGCCGCTCAACACCGTGGACACTCCAGGGTTCTTCCTCTTCCGGACGAACCACGCCCTCTCGGTGATCTCCGCCGCCGGGTCTCCACCGAACCTGAAGCTACAGTATGACGTCTACCACATGCAGATCATGGAGGGCGATCTGACCCGGACTATCGACGCAAACCGGGAGATGATCGGCCATTTCCAGATTGCGGACAATCCGGGACGGCACGAGCCGGGGACCGGTGAGATCAACTACGTCAATCTGCTACGGCACATAGATGAGTCAGGCTACGATGGCTGGGTTGGATGCGAGTACAGGCCGGCAGGTGACACCGTATCAGGCCTCAGCTGGGCAAAGGACTACGTCTCTCCGTGAGACGGGCCATACGCCTCAACAGCGGCTCTGGCACATCATCACGCAATATGTCGCATCTGACGCGGCGGCAGGGTATCCTTTCGAGGTTGTCAGGCCCCCCGAAGAGCGAAGCGCACAGCAGACTCTTCACGCGCAGTACAAATAATCAGCGTTTTCCAAATGGTTTCAAGGAGCAACAGATGGTCACCGCAGCGGTGATTCTCTCGTTCGTCATCTCTATCGTGCTGGTGCTCGTCGCCATCTCCCAGATCGACGCGTGACCTGCCCTTCGCACGCGCCTCGTAATCCAGCCTCTCAAGAGTCCCACGCGCGGACATGAGGCGAATTACAGCACCCCAGAATGCCAAGACTAGAAGCCAACCTGCAGTTCATGTTCAACGAGTTCGACGTGCTCGACAGGTACGAAGCGGCTGCAAAAGCAGGGTTCAAGGGCGTTGAGCTACAGAGCCCTTACTCGATACCGGCCGAGCAGATAGTCGAACGCCTTGAGCGCAACGGGCTGCGGCACATCATCATCAACATGCCGATGTCTGACCCTGACACAGGACTGGGCAACATTCCCCTGCGCCCTGACAGGACGGACCTTTACAAGGAACGCGTCGCACAGGGAGTCGAATACGCCAGAGCGCTGGGCTGCATAGGCGTAAACGTAGGCGTCGGACCGCTTCCCGAAAACGTGACTGCCGAAGAGGCGCGGGCGACCCTGGTCGCAAACCTCCGCTATGCCGCCGCTCAACTCGAAAGCGTTGGAGTGAAGGCGCTCATCGAGGCGATCAACACGCGCGATCAGCCAGGCTTCCTGATCCACACGACCGCACAGACTCGCGGGCTGATCGCTGAGGCCGGGCACGCCAACCTGTTCATCCAGTACGACTTCTACCACATGCAGATCATGGAAGGGGATCTTGCGCCTACCGTGCGGGAGAACCTCGACCTGATCGCTCATATTCAGATCGCAGACACACCTGGCCGGCACGAGCCTGGAACCGGTGAGATCAACTACAACTTCCTCCTGCCATACCTGGACGAGATCGGCTACCGCGGCTGGGTCGGATGCGAGTACGCGCCCATGGACGGGACACTGGCGGGCCTGGACTGGGCAAACAGGTGGTTGAAGTAGCCAGCGCCAGCCGCAACGGTCAGCCTGATGTTTGAATCCGGCAAGATCCGGGCTCTCATCTTCGATCTTGACGGCACCCTGGTTGAGACCGAGCATCTCAAGGCAGAGGCGTACGCTGAGTTGATCGGCCACATGACCGGACGCGGATCGCCGGAGCCGGCCGCCATTGAGCTATACAAGTCAATTGTCGGCGCGACTGACCTTGCCGCGTGCGACGCCATGATTCATCGCTTCGACCTTCTTCCCCGCCTTGTGACGGACCCTGGCGAGGAGCCGCGCCAGGCGTTGCACAGGCGACGGATGGCGGTTTACAGGGAAAGTTACGGAACTGCCGCGAAGCTGTCTGCGCTGGCCTACCCGCACAACGTGGCACTCGCTCACCTGGCGCACAGCGAAGGTGTTCCGGTCGCGGTTGCCACGATGTCATATTCGGACGAGGCGAAGCGTGTTCTGGCGGCGATAGGACTCACCGGCGTGGTACGGACAGTTGTTGGCGTCGACCATGTCGCCAACCCGAAGCCGGCGCCGGATGCGTTCATAGTCGCGATGCAGCGGCTACGCGTTAAGCCCGAAGAGACGCTAATCATCGAGGACTCGCCCCGGGGGACACGGGCCGCAGCCAACTCTGGCGCCCGCTGGCTTTGCGTCGCAACGCCGTTTTCAGCAGAAGCTCTGAGTGCCGACCCGGAACTCGACGTCAACTGGATCGTACGGGACCCGGCGGACCTGATCGACGCCGTTGCGCGCCGCATCTCAAGCTGAGACTGTTAATCTCCATAGACCGCAACGTCTGGCAGGCAACACCGGTGAATTGACCGTAGCATGCGCTGGCAGACGCGCCTCGCTGTCCGTCGCGCATCTAATGCGCTGTCAACCGGTTCGCAGGGCCCTGGGCGCCAACAGGAGAACGCAGCATGCAAGTCGGTATGGTTGGACTGGGCCGCATGGGCGGCAACATGGCCAGACGCCTCCTGCGTGGCGGTCATCACGTCACGGTGTTCGATCCCAATCCCGATGCCGTGGTAGAACTCGAGAATCAAGGAGCGACGGGAACACGGTCGCTGGATGACCTGAGAGGGAAGCTGTCTGCGCCTCGCACCGTGTGGGTGATGGTCCCGGCTGGAAAGATCACGGAAGAGACTGTCACACAACTCGCAGAGCTTCTCGACCGCGGTGACACGGTGATCGACGGCGGCAACTCGAACTACAAAGAGTCGATCAGGCGGTCGGAGATGTTGGCCGAGCGTGGTATCGACTATCTCGATTGCGGGACCAGCGGAGGCGTGTGGGGACTGGACAATGGCTATTGCCTGACGATTGGCGGAGATAAGGCGGCGTACGAGCGAAACCGGCCGATCTTCAAGACGCTTGCGCCAGCGGAGAACGATGGAGGTCTGTACGTGGGACCTTCCGGCTCAGGCCACTACGTCAAGATGGTCCACAACGGCGTCGAGTACGGCCTGATGCAGGCTTACGCTGAAGGTTTCGAGCTGCTGGCCGCAAAGGAAGAGTTCGGGCTGGACCTCGGCGCCATTGCGCAAAACTGGCGCTACGGATCGGTGATCCGGTCGTGGCTGCTTGACCTCACGGCGGACGAGTTCGCAGACGATCCCGGCCTTGAGCGGCTGACCTCTTATGTGGAAGACTCTGGCGAGGGACGCTGGACGGTTGACGCATCCGTTGAACTCGCGGTGCCGGCGCCGGTGATTACGCTGGCGTTGCAGATGCGTTTCAGATCACGACAGGACAACCCTCTTGGCGGGCGTGCGCTGGCGGCGATGCGCAACGCGTTCGGCGGCCACTCAGTGAGGAAGAGTGATGGCTGATAGCTCTGTCAAAAATGAGCGGCTGACCATCGTCATCTTCGGGGCATCCGGTGACCTGACGCAACGCAAGCTGGCGCCTGCCCTTTTTCACTTGCAGAGTTCTGGCGCGCTCCACCAGATGTGTCGGTTCGTTGGCGTCGCGCGGTCGGAGTTGGACGATGAGTCGTTCCGCGCCAAACTCGCAGAAGGTATGGGCGAGATGTCGCCTCCTGAGCGCGAGGCATGGGACGATTTTGCGGGGAAGGTGAGCTACATCCGCGGCAGCTCGACAGACGACGCCTCGCTAAAAAAGATTGACGCCGCCGTTTCTTCGTTCTGCTCCGATGGAAGCGCAGACAACCGCATCTACTACTTGGCTCTTGGGCCGTCGCTCTATGCCGGCACGCTGCTTGCCCTCGGCAGGTGCGGAATGCTCAACGAAAGCGGCGGATTCCGGCGCGTGGTGATTGAGAAACCGTTTGGCGCCGATTTGAAGTCGGCGCAGGCGCTAAACGAAACGGTTCACTCGGTCTTGAACGAGTCGCAGGTGTTCAGGATCGATCACTACCTGGGCAAGGAGACGGTCCAGAACCTGCTCGTGTTCCGCTTTGCCAACACCATCTTCGAGCCGCTGTGGAACCGCAACTACGTGGACCATGTGCAGGTCTCAGTTCTCGAGAGCCTGGACACTGAGGGCCGAGCCGGTTATTACGATGGCGCCGGCGTGCTTCGAGACATGATGCAGAGTCATCTGCTTCAACTTCTGTCTCTTGTGGCTATGGAGCCCCCGGCGACGTCTGGGGCGAACGCGCTCAGGAATGAGAAGGCGAAGGTGTTGCAGTCTGTGCGCAAGTACGACATCGATCAGGCCGCGGCCAACTCGGTAAGAGGCCAGTACGCGGGTTATCGTGGCGAAGAGGGTGTCGCGCCCTCATCTGGCACCGCCACGTTCGGAGCGATCCGGCTCCATATAGACAACTGGCGCTGGCAAGGTGTGCCGTTCTATCTCAGGTCCGGCAAGGCGCTCTCTGCGAAGACCTCGGAGATCGCAGTTCAGTTCAGGCCGCCACCGCACACGATCTTCGACACTCACGGGCGGGATGTGACGCCAAACCTGCTGCAGATCTCTATCCAGCCTCACGAAGGTGTCCACCTGACCTTCGAGAACAAGAAGCCCGGCACTCGAATGGGCACCGCTCCGGAGATACTTGAGTATCACTTTCCGCCACAGTTGATCCGGGACTCCTATGAAAGGCTGCTGCTGGACGCAGTGGAAGGCGATCAGTCCCTGTTCACCCGTAGCGATGAGATCGAGATGTCATGGCAGATCATCGACCCGTTTGTCGAGTCATGGCACAACTCTCTAAAGTCACAACTCTACTCATATGAGAAGGGTTCGTCAGGCCCTGGAGCAGCCGATGAGTTCCTTGGCGCGCCGCGGGTCTGGCACCACCACGAGGTTAAGTAGACGTGAGCGACACCACAGCTCCAGACCCGCTGCCAGACCCGCCGGATGTGGCTTCCATGGCGCCTCATATGATGACCGCGTCGGAGTTGCAGAGGAGCCTGGAGCAACTGTTCGACTGGCTCCACATGGCAGATGCGTCGCCCGAGTCTGTTATCGCCACGCAAAAAGCGGTCCAGGCGGTCAGAGACGCGGCGAACCTGCTCCTTGAGGAACGCAGGGAGAGGCACTCAGACGAGACGGGTTTCCGAGGCGGTTAGGCGGTGTGTGTCTCGCCGAAAGCGGACTTAACGCAAGATCGAGATATCGTTCCGACCACTTTGCCCTGCTTAATCACCGGCACCCAGTCGATGCGGCGGGACAACATCCGTGAAACCACCGAGAATGCCGACTCGTGCGGCGCCACGGTCATGCGTGCGCGGGAGGCGAGCTGACCCGCTGTCGCCGGGCCATCCCTCAGCAGAGCGTCAGACGACAGCATTCCAACGAGGGCGCCGTCTGGACCAACGACAGCAACAGGGTTGCCGTTGTTCGCGTCGATCACTGCCCGCGCGCTGGCGATTGACTCGTCTTTGTGTATCACCGGAGAGTGTGCGTTCATGATGTGCTCAACGCTGCTAAGAAACTGCATCGATTCTGTCCTGGCCTGTTCCCTGACTACACCGTCGTGGTGAGCGCTGGAGATCACAAATGGTGTCCGTGTTGCACCCGGCTGATCATGTCTGCGGTCATGCAGCCAGCACGGACGGGGCACATGGTAGGAGGCGGCACGGACTGTGACTGCGACGCCGGGTTACAGGCGGCGACACGACAGGTCACAACCGTGATGGTGCGATTGGCTCACTGCGAGATGAAGCGGGTGGATTAAGTCGACTCAGGCCAGAACGCGGTCGTACAGCCGCCGCTGTCGTGCCCCGGCGGCTCGCAGGACAGCGGTGACAGCGGGCCGGGGCTGGTAGGTGGCACTGACCTGCGGTTGGAGGTCGTGCAACGAATCGATCTTCCCGAGCGCGTGCAGCGCAAGAATCGCGGCGCCGCGGCTGGTTCCCTGTTCTTCTACGTTCACTACCACCGGCGCGTCCAGGGCGTCTGCCATCGTCTGCAACCACCAGGCCGAGCTGCGCACGGCCCCGCCGGATGCGACGAACCGCAGGCCCGGCATGCGCTGTGGCAGCAACAGGTCCGCCACCAGCGCGAACCGCAGGCTTACCGACTCCATCATGGCCTGCACCATGTCGAGACCTGATGTTGATGTTCGGAGCCCTTCAAAAACCCCGGTGGCGCGGGTGGACCAACCGGTCGCCCGCTCGCCCGCCAGGAACGGCAGGACGGTCAGGCCGTGGGCGTCTGCGGAACGGCCGGCTAGCTCAGAGTCCAGTTTTTCGAGCGGTGGCAAACGGAGCACGTTCTGCGCCCACTCAACCAGCAGGCCGCCTTCGCTGAATGCGCCTCCCAGCAGCGTCGCACTCCTGCCGAGCCGGTATGCCCAGAGCCCTCTCGGCACCTGAGGCGAATCTCCTTCGACGAGCACGCGCATCGCGCTGGTCGTGCCCACGGATAGTGCGACCCGCTCCGGGCTTGCGCAACCGGTGCCGACATTGACAGCCGCTCCGTCGCCAACCGCTGGAAAAAACGGCGTGTTTGCAAGCTTCGGCCACCGGCTGGCAAAGGCCGGGCACAGCCCGCTGTGCGGCTCGGTATACGGCGCGAGGCGCGGCAGGTTCCCTGTTCGCAGGCCGATATGGTTGAGCAGCTGCCTGTCCCACTGCAGCTCCCTCCGGTTGAGCATGCCGCTCCATGCAGAGATCGAGTAGCTTGCGGCGACGTCCTGGGTCCCGAACCAGCGCGTGAACAGATAGGTCGGGACGTCCAGCCACCTGGCGACCAGCGCCGCCACTCCGGGCTGCGTGCGTTCGAGCCACCTGACTCTGCCGGGGACGTAAGAGGTGTGCTGCATTGCGCCTGTGCGGTCGTGAACGGCGTCGATGTCGAGCTCTGTCCGCAGACGCTCCACGTCCTCTGCCGTGCGCGTGTCCGCATAGGTGTAAACGGGCGTGAGGGGCGATCCGTCCGAATCGACGGCGAGGATGGTCGATGCCATCGAGTCCATCCCGACCGCGGCGATCTCGATGTTGAGTTCCGCCGCAATGGACAGCACTCTGTCGATTGCCGCCTCGACCGCAACCTCTATCCGCTCGACCGGCTCCTCGACCGTGCCGTCTGAGCCGAGTGTCTGTTCATGGGCGACAGAAACGAGTGTGCCTTTGACCGAGTTGGCGGCGCCGTCGTAGAGACCGGCCTTTACGGAGGAAGTGCCGATGTCCACGGCGAGAATGAATGGTTGTTGCGGCTCTGACATAGATTGGGAGATTGTCCTGTGCCGATGTTCTGATCTGGCCGGTCTGGCGGAACTTGCATGCGAGACCTGTCCGGCCCGGCGCACGGCGCACGGCGCACGGTGCGAAGTATGCCACCGCAGCTCCGCCAGGGCCGTGAAAACCCAAATCGGCGTCTACCGGAGACCAGCGAGCAGGCCGGACGGCAACTGCGTTCTGTAGGCTTCAAATGCAATGTCAAACATACAGCCGCTGAAGTTCCGCCGCCCCGTAATGCTCGACTACATCGACGCAGTTGACGAGCCGTTCGATGTGGCGGTCATCGGTGGCGGCGCCACCGGAGTCTCCGTCGCGCTCGACTCGGCGTCGAGGGGTTACAGGACCGCACTCCTGGAGAGGGGCGACTTCGCAAGCGGCACGTCAAGCCGCAGCACCAAGCTGATCCACGGCGGAATCAGGTATATGCGCCAGGGCCGGCTGGGGCTGGTCCGTGAGTCGCTGCGCGAGCGAAGACTTCTGATGCGGAACGCGCCGCACCTGGTGCATGCGCTGCCGATCGTCGTCCCTGCCTACTCCCAGTGGCAGCTCCTGAAGTACACGACAGGTCTGATGACATACAGCACCATCGCGCGCGGCGACGGGCTTGGCAGGGCGCGCCGGTTGAGCGCAGGCGCAATGGTCGAGGCCGCTCCGGGCATTCAGACCGAAGGCCTTCGCGGTGGCGTCGTCTATCTTGACGGGCAGACCGACGACGCAAGGCTGGCACTTGCCATCGCAAAGACCGCTGCGGCGCATGGAGCGGTGATTATCAACTACGCGGACGTCAGGGCTCTCCTGATCAACCGAGGGCGCGTCTGCGGAGTCGAGGCCGAAGACGTCCAGACGGGCGAGACAATTCGAATCGACGCAAAAGTGGTGATCAACGCAACCGGGATCCATACCGACACTATGATGGGCATGGATCCTGAAGACAGCACCAGACTGATGCGTTGGAGTCGCGGCACACACGTTGTTCTGGCTGGCTCGCTCCTGGACGAAGGTCACGGGCTGGTGGTGCCGGAGACCAGTGATGGAAGGTTAATCTATGCGTTGCCATGGCTTGGCGGCACCGTCGTCGGGACAACAGACGTGAGCGTGGATTCGCCGGACGCCGATGCGGAGCCGCCTCAGGAGGACGTCGAATTTCTCGTTAATGAGCTAAGGAGTTATCTGCCTGAAGCCGGACGGGCAAGAATCCTCTCGGCATTCACGGGAATCCGGCCGTTGGTCTCAAACAATCCTTCATCGGCCACGGCGGGCATCTCGCGCTCCCACCGGATACTCGTCTCAGACTCCGGACTGGTGACCGTCACCGGGGGCAAGTGGACCACCGCCCGCCTGATGGCCGAGCAGACGGTTGCCAGGGCTGCGCTGGTCGCCGGGCTGCCTCACTCAGGGAGCTCAACTGACAGGTTGAAACTGGAGGGTTCGGAGCGATCGGTCAGCGAGCAGGCGAACAGGCGATCACCCGTAGATGACCCTGACTTGCTTTACGGAACCGGGATAAACGCCATCAGGGAACTGGAGAAGCGCTGGCCGGAACTGAGTTCGCCGCTTGCCGAAGGGCTGCCATACAGGTTGTCTCACGCTGTATATGGCGTGCGTGAAGAAATGGCCCAGACGCTGGAAGACGTCCTCGCCCGCCGCACACGGGCTCTCTTCCTGAATGCAGAGGCGACGATGTCAGCCGCGCCGCATGTGGCTAATGCGGTGGAGAGTCACGCCGGCCTTGGAGCGGGCTGGGCCAAGACCGAACTGCTAAAGCTGCCGGAGGTGTCACGGGCATTCCGGCCGTCCGGCACAGGGAAGTAAACAGGCTCTCAGGTCTGGCACCGTGGGCAAAAGTACGAGGCCCTTCCACCGATCTTCTGCGTGCGAAGTGGGGCCGAACAGTCCGGGCAGACCGCGTTCTTCTTCCGTTCTAGCCTCATTCGATCGTCGTACGCGTCTACCACAAACGGTCGTCCGCGCTCGTCAGGGTGATCGACTATGTAGCGAAGTGCCTGGAGAAGGCAGGTCCGGACGGCGCGGCGCAGATCGGCAAGCCGGGAGTCAGAGATCCGGTCTGCCCGGCGTGAAGGACGGATCCCTGCCCTGTGCAGCGCCTCGTCGGCGTAGATGTTTCCAACCCCGGCGAGCACGGACTGATCCATCAACACAGACTTCACCGGAGAGCGCCGCGTCTTCACCCGCCGGATGAACTCCTCCTCCGTGAGAGATGCGCCGAGCGCGTCCGGCCCAATCCCTGCCAGGACCTCTGACTTCGATTCGAGCAGCCTGACGCCTGCCCACCGCCTCGGGTCGTCAAGCTCGATGCGCCGTTCATCGTCGAGGTAGAAGGTGGTCCGGGCATATCGTAGCGGCTCGTCATCCGGGCGCATCACCGCAAGACGGCCCGTCATGCCCATGTGGAGCCACAGCACGCCGCGATCAAGCGTGACAAGCAGGTTCTTCCCGACACGGCCGATTCCTGCGATGACACGGCCGCGGAGCTGTGAGAGTCCGCCCATGCCGTCTTCGGTGCTCTCGATGCCCGGCCAGTCAGCGGCGGCATCCGTGATCGTGCGCCCCACGACGCCCTGGCTGATGAGATAGAGGCGCAGCGACTCAACCTCAGGCAGTTCGGGCAATCAAAAGCCTCACTCCATATCGCCCCAGCGGACACCGGTCTTTGTCTCGACATTCAGGGGAACGTCGAGCTTCATGGCGGCCGGCATCTTCTCGACCACCATCGCCTGCAGCTCCATCAGCTCACCCGGGGCCGCTTCAAAGATCAGCTCGTCATGCACCTGTATCAGCATCCGGGACTTCATCTTCTCTTTAGTCATCTCGGCGTCGATGTTGATCATGGCGAACTTCACGATATCGGCTGCCGTTCCCTGGATCGGCATATTCACGGCGATACGCTCAGCCGCCGAGCGGTGCATGCCGTTGCGCGAGGTGATCTCTGGCAAGTAGCGCCTGCGGCCGCTCAGCGTCTCCGAATACCCGCGCTCACGTGCCAGTTCCTTGGTCGCCTCGATGTAGTCTCGAAGCCCCGGATATTTCCCGAAATAGAGGTCGATGAACTCCTGGCCCTGCTGGCGGGTCAGGTCGGTCTGCCTGGCGACTCCGTGCGGGCCAAGGCCGTAGATAACGCCGAAGTTCAGGATCTTTGCGATGCGGCGCTGGTCCGGGGTGACCTTTTCATCGCCGTACATAGCCCTTGCCGTCGCGCTGTGGATGTCCTCGCCCCGCAGGAACGCGCTCAGAAGCCCCGGCTCTTTCGACACATGCGCCAGGATGCGCAGCTCAATCTGTGAGTAGTCCGCCGCAAGCAGAATCCATCCCTTCTTGGCGTCCGCCGTAAACGCCGACCGCACCCGGCGGCCAAGCGCTGTGCGCACTGGGATGTTCTGCACATTCGGGTCGGTGCTGGAGAGACGGCCTGTCGCAGAGCCGACCTGGTTGAAGCTGGTGTGGACTCGCCCGGTACGCGGGTTGACCAGCAATGGCAGCGCGTCGACGTATGTGGATTTCAGCTTGGTCAGTTCCCGGTACCTCAGGACTGCGGACGAAAGCTCGTAAACCCTGTCGTCCAGGTTCGGCGTCTCCAGGATCCCTTCGAGCGCGTTTGCGTCCATTGACCAGCCGGTCTTGGTGCGCCTGGTCTTTGGCGCTCCCAACTCGTCAATGAGGATCGTGGCAATCTGCTGGTTCGCATTGAGGTTCAGCTCTCTTCCGCCAAGGACCGTAGTTGCGGCCTGCTGAATGTTTGCGAGTTCTGAGCCCAGCTCCTCGGACATCTCGGCGAGCACAGAGGTGTCGACGGTGAAGCCGTTGCGCTGCATGGAGACGATCACGGGCAGCAGCGGTATCTCGATATCGGTGTTGACGCTGAGCGCGCCATGCTCGGCAAGCAGCGGCTCGAAGTATCCGCGCAGCCGCCAGGCGATATCGGCGTCTGCGCAGGCGTATGGCGCGGCCTTTTCGATGGGCACTTCGGCCATCGTTATCTGCTTGCGGCCGACGCCAATCAGGCCGGTGATTGGCATCATCTCAATGTGGAAACAGTCCACCGCGAGTTGTTTCAGGCCGATAGCCCGCTTGCCGCAGAGGGCCGCCGCAATCATGGAGTCGAACGTGATGCCACGCGGGGTGATCCCGGCCTCAGTCAGGACCATCATGTCGTAGTTGGCGTTATGAGCGGTTTTGGGTATTTTCATGTCCTCAAAGACGGGACGGACTGCGGCGAGAGCCTGCTCGAACGGGACCTGATCGCCTTTGTTGTGCCCTACCGGGACGTACCACGCGACACCTTCTTTATTAGAGAACGACATACCGACGAGCGCCGCCCGCATGGGGTCAGTTCCGGTGGTCTCGGTGTCGAATGCGAAACCGTCCGGTGTGGAGATGATCTTCAGCATCTCCCTCAACTCTTCGAGACCGGTGATGGTCCTGTATTCGACCTGTTCGCCGTTACCAGACGCGCCGGAGCCATCGTGGCGTCCGTTGCTGTCAGCCTTTGAATCTTCGTTTTCCTGGACCACTACGCCAAGACTAAGCTGGGAACCCGGAGCAGGTGGAGCCCAGGGATCTTCAGTTTGCGGGTCGGGTATCTGGCGGATGATCGATCTGAACTCAAACTTGCCCAGGACCGCCACAACGTCCTTACGGTCATAGGTCGCAAACTCT
The DNA here is from genome assembly GCA_027624075.1 of Chloroflexota bacterium. GTDB lineage: Bacteria > Chloroflexota > Dehalococcoidia > Lucifugimonadales > Lucifugimonadaceae > JAJCYX01. The sequence continues at coordinate 108,141 of JAQBUH010000001.1, read as the reverse complement.
GTGTCTGCGAGATTGAAGGCGATCGGAACGTCACGGACGATCGTCGTCAGCTTCAGACCGTCGAACGCAGCTTGCCGGTTTTCCATGAGCCTCGTTTGAACGCTCATGGCGCCGCGTAGCTCGTCCTTTGGAATCTCTAAGACACGTTCGATGTTGGCGTAGACATCTTCGAGGTGGCCGAACTTTTTCAGGACGGTGCGCGCCGCTTTGGGGCCGACCTTTGGAACGCCTGGAATATTGTCCGATGGGTCGCCCTCAAGCGCCTTGATCTCTGCAATGAACTCGGGTCCCAGTCCGTCGTAGCGTTCCTCGACAGCGGCGCGGTCATACACTCTGACATCACCGAAACCTGAGTACATCAGCAGGCTGGTGTGATCGGAGACAAGCTGCAGCTGGTCAGCGTCCCCGGTAAGGATCAGGCACTCAGCACCCGCCTCCTCGGCCTCTTTCGTGATCGTTCCGACGAGGTCGTCCGCCTCGAAGCCGTCCATCTTGAAGACCGGGATCCCGAATGCGGCGCATATCTCTTCGACGATCGGCACCTGCTCATGCAACTCCGGGTCAGTCGGTGGCCTGTGCGCCTTGTAGGCGTCAAATAGCTGATCACGGAACGTGGGCGCACTCGTGTCGAATGTCAGGACGACATGCGTCGGCTTGCGCTCCCTGAGGGTTCGTAAGAAGGTTGTCAGCCAGCCGTACGCGCCACGCGTGTCCAGGCCTGAGGACGTGCTGAGGCGCTCCGGGATTGCGAACCAGGAGCGGAAGACCATGGAGTGGCCGTCCATTACCAGCAGCAGCGGTTTCTTTTCTATCTTCGCAGGCATGTTCGAGACGACACTTTCGTTGGTTACGCGGTGTTCGGCGGATTATAACTGCGGAGCCTGAGGTCATCTCAGACTTGACCTTATACCTAGCAGTCCGATATATTGGCCACAGAGGTAACTGTATGGTCCTGACTACTCATCATCTGACCCAGACCGCATACTGGCAATCGCTCAACAGGAAGAGCCTTTTGCGCTTTTTCCTGTTCGCCGCACTCGCCAAGCGGCCCATGCATGGCTACGAGCTGGCCGATGCCGTCTCGGTCTGCTGCGATGGCGTGCGCCCGACCGACGCAATGATCTACCCGACTCTGAAGGAGTTGGAGACCAATGGCTACATCGCCTGCGAGGTCGAGGCTACTGGAGCACGCAAAAGAAATGTCTGCACCCTGACAGAAAAGGGAATGGATGCCTACCGTGCGGCGGCACGCGCATGGTCCCAGGCGATGCCGCAGATCGAATCGGCTGTTCACGCTGCCGGCGTAACGGTCTGTTGCGCCGATGAAAACCGGGTCCAGGAGATCGCACTCCAGGAGGTCACGAGATGAAACTGCTGCAAAGCATTGAGGTCGTCCAGGCAGGGTGCGGAGACGGAGGCTGTGCATGCGGCAAGGGCGGACCGCTGGAAAAGCCGGACCTCGATGAGGCGATTCAGAACCTCTACGGCAAGGTCGCTGAGCGTGGGGCGAATAACACGACTGTCGACGCCTCATGCTGCGGTAACGCTACCGCCCTGTACTCAGAAACCGAGTTGGAGTCGATCACGCCGCAGGCTGCAGGCGCCTCGGCCGGGTGTGGAAACCCTGTTGGCATCGCCGAAGTGCGGTCTGGCGAGAAGGTGCTTGACCTTGGCAGCGGCGGCGGTATCGACTGTTTTCTGGCGGCGCGGGCGGCAGGTCCAGAGGGCCATGTCTACGGCGTCGACATGACTCCAGCGATGTTGAAGCTCGCCAGGGATAACGCGGCGACGCTGGACGCCCAGAATGTGACGTTCCTGCTTGGCAAGATCGAGGCGGTGCCGCTTCCTGACGCAATAGTCGACCTTGTCATCTCAAACTGCGTCATAGCACTGGCGCCGGACAAGCGGCTGGTGTTTGACGAGATCTTCCGCTTGCTGAAGCCCGGAGGCCGGTTGGTCGTCTCGGATATCGTCTCGACGTCTGAACTTCCTGAGAAGGCGCGTGCGGACATGGCCGAATGGGCCGCGTGCATTGGCGGGGCTGACTTGATGTCAAGGTATATAGACCGCATCACGGAGACCGGGTTCGAGAGGACTGAGGTGCTGACCGAGGAGAAGTTCGTCTCGGACCAGACAGACGACCAGTGGCGAGATTCACTCCGCAGCATCACGGTCAGGGCTTTCAAGCCAGCCGGCTAGCGCCTCTTCCCGAACGGACCTTTCAGGATGCTGCACAACCCGTGGCGGACACGCATCGGTGGCTATGATGGGCCGCCAATCGATGAGGCAGGGTTGACGCCAGAATTGGCGGCGTTGGCGCGGAAAAAGCTTGGCAGCGATTACCGGACGGGATTCGGCTACGGCTCGTGCGTCGCCATCGGCAAACGTTCTGTCCTGAAGGTGGCGCCGTTCCCTGTCCACCGCGACCGCTTCGATCACGAGCGACACGGTGTTCGTGCCGTGAGATAAAGCGTGTTCGCTCCACGGCACAGGTGTCACGGAGCGTCCGGCTACGCCGCCGCATTCAACGAAACGTCCCCGGAGTTCAGCCCTGCCGGCTGGTTAGCTTAGCCAACCTCACGCGCCTCAGTTGAGGCCACTGCTCCGAGGGCTGTGTCAAGGTGCTTTCCTGCCTCGGCTGCAACTTCAGCCACAACAGGATTGTTGGTCAGTGACGACATCATCCCAGGGTCCAACACCCCGATCACTGAACCGCCGTCTTGTTCATAGACCACGATATTGCATGGCAGCAGCAGGCCAATGTCCTCTTCCGCCGAAAGCGCCTTGAAGGCCAGTTTCGGGTTGCACGCGCCAAGAATCACGTACCGCTTGAAGTCCTCACCGATCTTCACTTTCAGCGTCTCTTTGACATCTATCTCCGTCAGGATTCCGAATCCGTTTGCCTTAAGCTCAGCGACGATACGCTCAACCGCCGAATCGAATTCAAGCGGCACCTTAATCTTCTTGCCGTAGTTGAACTGTTCCATATCGAACTCACTCCTCGCAACCGGGTCGCACCGAACTACGATCAGGTTAGGAAGAAAGCCGGCGGGCAGGGCACTTACCGCATGTGAAAAGCGCGAGGACGGGCCAGACATGGTTGCAGGCGCGGCACACGCAACCGACACATGTCTGAGATGTCATTTTTGCAGCGGACAGTCCGTCTCCCGCGCCGGCCGGATCACCAGACGCTGTACCCGCCGTCAACCGGGATCGATGTCCCGGTCACGAAGTCGGAGGCGCTACTGGCCAGGAACACAGCTGTCCCGCCGAGGTCCGCGGGTTGTCCCCATCGGCCGGCAGGCGTCCGGCCAACGATCATGGCGTGGCGGTCAGGAAAAAGCTCTTTGAACTGGTTCGTCATCTCGGTCACGATCCATCCCGGCAGGATGGCGTTCACCTGCACATTGTCCTTCGCCCATGCGACTGCGCAGCTCTTCGTGTACTGGATAACGCCGCCCTTGCTGGCGGCATATGCGGGCGCGTATGCGGTTCCGAAGATGGACATCATCGACCCGATGTTTATGATCTTCCCCCGGCGTCGCTCTTTCATGTACGGAAACGCCAGTGAAGTTACGGTGTGAATACTGGTCAGGTTGACATCGATCACGTACTCCCAGTCTTCAGCAGAAAGCAGGTGCGGCTCGTCCGCTCTGCGATTGACGCCTGCGTTATTGACCAGGATGTCGAGCCCTCCGAATCTCCCCACCAGAGTTTCGAGGACTGACGAGACGGAGTCGCGGTCGGTCACATCACACTGGGCGGCGAGCACGCTGTCCGACCCGGCAATCTTGCTTAGCTCAGTTTCCGCGGCATCCAGTTTGGCCTGGCTCCGGCCTATGATGGCGGCAGACGCGCCATGCTCAATAAACGCCTTCGCCATTCCGAGGCCGATGCCGCCGTTGCCGCCGGTGACAAGCGCCACTCTACCGCTGAGATCGAACAGACTGTTTTCGGTCATTGCTGGCTCCCTGACTGGGCATCACCGGGCGTCGGTTAATCGATCCGCACAAGAATAGACCCGTACGTGGCCGGATTGTCGCAGAACTTCATCCCATGACAGGCTTGTCGCCTAGAATGCAACAACAAAACCACAAGAGGGTGAGGGTGAAACGCTCTCCCCAGAGACCAACAGAGTAGAACATGGTGCTACCGATCGCGCCCGGAATGCCTGAAGCCCTTAGCGGAATGAGGGTGCTTGACTGCAGCCAGATCCTTGCCGGACCGTTCTGCAGCATGCTGCTTGCGGACATGGGCGCTGACGTCATCAAGGTTGAGAAGCCGACTGGCGGCGATGACACCCGGCGCATGGGGCCGCCTTTTATCGAAGGTGAGTCTGCCGCGTTCCTAGCAATGAACCGGAACAAACGCAGTGTGGTCCTCAATTTCAAGGAGCCGGACGGCGTCGCGGCGCTGAAGAGGCTCGTCAAAGACGCAGATGTCCTTATAGAGAACTACCGGTCCGGTGTCATGGAGCGTCTCGGGCTTGGTTACGACGTTCTCTCGGAGATCAACCCGGCACTCGTCTACTGCTCGATCTCGGGCTTCGGCCGCACCGGCCCTTATGCTAGCCGCGCCGGTTTCGACCTCGTCGCACAGGGCATGAGCGGCTTGATGAGCTTCACCGGGATGCCTGGCTCGCCGCCGGTCAAGGTTGGAGTGCCTGTCGCAGACATGAACGCCGGGATGTTCGCCACATACGGCATCCTGACGGCGTACATCAACCGCCTGAAGACGGGAAAAGGCCAGTACATCGAGGTCTCTTTGCTTGAGGCGGCTCTTGCGTACACCGTATGGGAGTCGAGCAGCTACTTTGCGACGGGAGCTATTCCTGGCCCACTCGGCTCTGCCCACAGGCTTTCCGCCCCGTACCAGGCACTCAGGACCAGCGACGGCTTCATCAACATCGGCGCGCCGAACCAGTCGAACTTCGAGCGGCTCTGCAGGGCGCTCGGCCGTGACGAGCTGATCGAGAGAGAAGAGTACAGGGACAACGCCAACCGGCTGGCTAACAGGGAAAAGCTCGAGAAGGACCTGGAAGAGACGATGACTAAGCAGACCCGCGCCCACTGGCTTGTGGTACTGGAAGAGGCGGGCGTCCCGGCGGGGCCAATCCTGGACATGGCCGAGGTCTGGGCCGACCCGCAGGTGACCGCGAGGGGAATGGATGCCCCACTTGAACACCCTACCGCCGGCACAGTGCGAAACATCGGGCTCGCCGCAAAGCTCTACAGCACACCCGGAAAGATCTACGGGCCGGCGCCGTTGCTGGGTCAGCACACTCGCGAGGTCCTGAGCCAGACGGGGTACAGCGAGGACGAGATTGACTCGCTGATAAGTTCAGGCGCCGCCGGACCAGCCTGACGCCCGGCTTGAGGCGTTGAAACGACCGGTGCCGGAACCCGATGACAGGTAGTTCGACCACCAGAGGAAGGGCGCGTGAGCCACAACGAACTGCACCTGAAGACCGGACTGATCCGCGTCGGCGCATATTCGGTGGTCGTTGACTCGGACCATGTGCTCATGGTGCGCTTCGATGACGAATACGGCCCGCACTACAACTTCCCAGGCGGCGGCCATGAGCCGGGTGAGACGCTGACCGAAACTGTCGTCAGGGAGACGGAGGAGGAGACGGCGGCGCTGGTCGATGTGGCAGGTTGCTGGTCGTCACCGAGTATCCGCCGTTCAAAGTGGACGGGCGGCTCGGCCCCTATCACAAGCTGGGCCTCTTTTACGAGGCCACCCTGAGACCAGGCCGACAACCCCGGCTCCCGGCGACTCCCGATCCGTGCCAGGTGGCCGTCGAGTGGGTCCCGCTATCCGGCGAGGCTCCTCATCCGGTGCTGCCTGACCTGCGGGCCAGTATTATGAAAGCGAGAGAGACCGGGAGCGTCGCTTTTGTGCAGGACGGTTAGCGAGGCCTGAACGCACTCCAGCTACCCGTGCTCAACGAGGTCACTGCTCGAATGTCCGCAGGAAGTTAACGAGATGCCACATCTCATCTTCGCTCAATAGCCCCAGTTGAGCAGGCATCGCAGTTCCGGGAATGCCGTCCCTGATAAACCCGAACAGGCTGGAGTCTGAGTGTAAGGGGACGTGCACTGACAGGTCCGCCGGCGGCGACGAAAGCTCACCTGCCTGCGGCCCCTCCCCGCGTCCGGTCACCCCATGACAGGCCGAGCATGTGGCGGCATATGCCACGCTTCCTTCCGCAATAGAGGCCGAGTTGACAGGGAACGGATTGAACCTCTCCTCAGGGAACCCTGACCGGAACACCTGCGCGTTTAGGAGAAGAGCCACGCCAATTACGGAAAATGCGGCTCCCGGCAGAATCATCGGCCGCAGGGAAGGAACGAGCCTCTTCAGGACGGGCGTGCCAACTGCGATAAAGATCAGCCCGATCGCCAGCAGCTCAATTGCGAACAGGGTCCAGGTGACAGTCCGGGTCGGCCGGATCGCGTCGGCCGCCCCGGCTGTCGGCGCGGCATCGAACCTGAACGATGTGCGTGCGTCGAAGGCATCGGGGCGGATGACTCTCACTTCAGCCTGGTAGACCCCGCCAATCGTGATCTTGAACTCGTCACCGGTCCATACGCCGTTGCCGGTGTCAACCAGGGAGATGAGCGGCTCGCCGAGGTCGTCTTCGAGGAACTTCAGGCGGACTCGCACGTCGATGGCGTTGGTGATGGGCACATCGCGCCGGTCGGTGAGCGTGACGGTGACGGAGTTCGCGCCAACGTCACCGGGAGCTATCGCCGTATCGATGTTGGCGCCTTCTGCGAACTCGGAAAACGTGACCTCTTCCTCCACTCCGATCCCGTTTCGCGCCGCAAACTGGCGCGCCGGCTCGAGGCCAGCGAGCCATCCGACGGCTGCCAGCACGAGCAGCGCGGCCAGAGCTTCGATGCGCACGAACCGCTTGAGTGAGGTTGCCCCGGAGCGCAGCAACTCTCTGCTCACCAGGTAGGAGTTGGCGGCCGCCAGACCGAACAACGGCACAAGCAGTATCAGCTTCGTGACCAGCGTCCATCCGTAAGGCGTGTTCGTCGCGGCTGGAATGGTGACCTGCATGTAGCCGGAGAAGATGCCGGTCACTATGAGAGTCCCCGCGCTGGCGAACGCCAGTGGGCTGAAGCGCTTAAGCAGTGTCGCCAACTCCCCCGGCCGCGCATTCGAGGCGCCGGTCATCAGAAAGACTGGCGTGACGATGGCGATCAGAAACAGGCCTCCGACCCATACCGACGCGCCAAGCAGGTGCAGGAAGTCCGAGACCGTCGCAGCGGTCCGTAGCTCCACCGGGACTGCCGCGTTGTGGCTCGACAGACTGGTCAGCGCGAGGACGGCGAGACCGCCGACCAGGGGGAGTCCTCCGAAGACCGACTCCGTGATTGCAATGCCGGGGTCATCCTCGTCCTCGGCGTCCTGGCCGTCTGCCCGGTCTCTTTGCTCCTCCTGGCCGGTCGAAGTCCCATCTTCAGCATCCGGCGACAGCTGATGGCCGGAAACGGACCGCCATGCAACTACTGACAGGCGCTCCCGTCGCAACTACGGCAAGAGCCCGCCAGACCCACTGCCGGCCCCACTCACTATCCAGGACTGACCGGAGCGGGTCGCCAATAACCCCGAACGGAGACGTTCCAAACGTGATCGCTGCTTGCTGTATGAGCAGAGCCACCATGCCCGCAGCCATCAGACCTACAGAGACGAACATCAGCTTGAACATGACGCTCTGCAAACTCCTGAGAAGCTCAGGAGTCAGGCGCGCGGCGCCAGCCGACCCGAGCATCGGTCTCACCACCAGCAGGTCAAATGTCAGCGTGCCGACCAACCCCAGCGCGCCAACGAAAAAGAGCCAGCGCAGCCAGGGGTCTGCGCCGGACTGGATCAGTGGCTGGCTTTCGACTGAGATACCTTCGCCTGTGCCCAGTGGCTCTCCCACCGCGAACCTGAACGACCCGACGACACGGTGACCGTCCACGGTTGAGAGGTTGCGCCAGACCACCGTGTACGTTCCGTCATCAAGCTGCGGCAGGGTCGCTATCAGGGCTGTCGGCTCGGTCGGCGAGATGGCGCTGTCGCCGTTGTCGACTTCGCGGGCGAACTTATCGAGGACTCGCACTTCGCTGAGGCTGGCCTCGATCTCTTCCGAAAACCAGACGATCACACGAGTTGGCGACTCCTCAAGTTCCGAGTCCGGTGATGGCGACGAGCGAATGGCGTTGGCGTGCGCCCCGGCTTGCTCCGGCGTTGACAGGGCGAACACCACCGCCGCGAGTGCGAGTGCGAGTGCGGTGAGAAGCGTTCGCCACCTGTGCCGAAGAGACGATGGGACGGTCACCGCTTGCGTCTCCGCCTGGACTTTTTGCCCTGCCGCTGCCTTCCGGCGCGCCAGGACAGGAAGACAAGACTGACGATCACCAGTCCGAACCCGCCAAAGATGAAGAGCTCATCGAACCGGGAGCCGCCTTCACCGTGCAGCAGGAAAAGGGGCAGCGCAGCGGGTGCGGCACGCGCGAGTTGTCCTGCGTGCCCGGCGGGCTGTTTGACCAGTCTCACCAGCCTGACGGCGATCGATTGAGTCATCTCGGTGGCCTCACGCTTTCCGCCTGGAGACTAGCAGACCGTATCCACCAACTCCTGCTCCAACTATCCCCGTGAGGAGGCCGACGATTCCAAAAACCAGGGCTGTCGAGGCGGCGCTGTCTGCGTCTGCGGCTGTGTCACCGGCCAGTGCCAGCTCACTCTGTAACCCTTCAACGGCGCCCTGAAGCTCGCGTACCTCACGTAGCTCGACAGGGAACTGGACGTTGCGGGCTGGCTCGATCTCATCGAAGGTGCCCGGCCCAGAACTGAACGACTGGTCGAACGGCTCACCTTCTATCTCGCCAAAGAACCGGAAGCTGTACCCGCCCGGAGCTGTCGGCACAAAGTCTGCGACGTATGAGCCGTCCTGTCCAAAGACCGGGCGCAGGTCCATCGTCCTGACGGCGCCAGACGGCACATGAGTGACCTCAACCTGCAGCGACGCCGCCGCGTTGAGCACCGGGACCATCGCTGAGTGTGCCGTCGCGTCATCATGTAAATGGTCGTCCGCGGCGTCATGCGGCCCGCTCAGTACGGTCATGACACTATCGCCTGACATGTTCATGAACATGACCGTCGTGCCCGGTTGGACATTCAACTCTGAGGGAGAGAACCCTGCTGCGGTGAACTGGACCATGACTGTGCCGGACATCTCGGCATCATGCGCGACTGCCACAGCGCCGCCATTTGCCGTCAGATGGTCGTGAAACTGTACAACCAGGCCTTCCAGGTCTTCCCCGAACTCGAACTGGAAGTTGCCTCCGGGCCCGACAGTACCCGACGCGAACAGGGCTCCGTGGCTCTCCAGGTCTACTCCTGGTTTATGTATCCGGATGAACGCCCCATTCGCCTGCCCCTCGAAGGCTGGCTCGTGAAGAAAACCGACCTCAACCTCGAATGTGTCAACCTTTCGTCCCTCGTGTGCCAGCAATGCCGCCGGAGCGGCGAGTGCTGAGACAACCACAGCGGCCACCAGTGTGGCAATCGTCCTTTTAATCATCGTCAACTCCTGAATAGATATCGCGCATGCGAACGCCGATCACCGGAGCGTCGGCTGGATCGATCATTCAGGCCCGGCGAGGCGGCCGCTCGGTAGGTTGCGATGGCGCGTCTGCACGAGGAGTTTCGGGCAACTGCATCTGGATTCGAGCCGCAAGCCGCGCCGGCTCGAATCTGTCAGGGGCGGCAAAGATGTGAAAAGAAGAGAAGCTTGAGCCGCCCGAGTGGTCGAACACGCTCACGACTTCCTGCTCTCCCATGCCGTGCCCGTGGCTCTGAGTGGTCTCAGGACGGCCCTGGAGCGACTCTCCGCCAGCCAGATAGATGTGGGAATGGTAGGGCGAGGACTCCACGAAGGCACTGGACAGCGAGGGACCGGTGACGATCACGAGCAACGCGATGAGGGTCAGGACGCTCACTAACGGAGCGAGGGAACGCGCGCGCCTCACTGGAACAGTGCGCGCCGTTCTGTCGTTTGGCAGTTGTTTCCGGCTGGTGAGGCTAGCCATTGCCTGAAAGAGTACGACTGGAACTATCTCGAAGTCGCAGGCGGACGTGTTGAATTAGTGATGGCCAGTATCACAAACCGAATTCATTACTGCCCTTCGGGGACCGCTCTGTAGGCCGTCTGCAGGGTCCTGAGATCGAACTCCTGTGGCCGCTCGCCCATTGCGTACTCGTAGAGCGCAGCCTTGAAGATGCCCTCAAGTGACTGCACGATCGCCAACGCAAGGGCAACGGTGACTAGCCCTGTCACGATGCCGGCGATAGGAATGATGAGGCCCAGCAACACTGCGGGAATCACGGCTATGCCTATTGCAATGATGTAGACAATAAAGAAACCGAAGCTCGCCGTGATCTGACGGCCCCATGTCTTTCGCACCAACTCTGTGGACCGCTTGATGGCGCCGAAGGGACCGACGCTTTCAGAAACAAGGACAGGCACGACGAAGAAGGTGAGGAACTCCCAGATACCACCGACAATGTCTAGCACGATCCGGCCAAATGCGTTTTTCTGGTTGGCCTTGGCAATCTGCAGTATGAGGCTCACGCTCGCTGTGATAATAGCCCAGCCAAGAATCGGGAAAATGTGGGCAAACGCATGTCTCAAGCCTGACCGCACGTCCGGGTCCCCGCCACGCAGCCGCTCCAGTGCGGCAGACACGAGCGCTGCGCTAAAGAAGATGGTCACGAAGTACACGAGGAAGAATGCGATGACTGCCAGGACGATGTCGCCGCCCTGAATGGCTGATGTCGCCTGACCGTTCGCGTCTGTTGACGTCTCAGAGAGCCGGTCTATGGCGCCAGTTGCGCTTCCAATGGCGAAGAAGAGCCCGATGACCACTCCTACGCCCATCGCTGAGAAGACAGGGAACCACAACAGCTCCTTGTCCTTCATCAGGACAGCCCAACTCATCTTTATCAACTCGAACGTGTGGCCGATAGTTCCGAACATGGCTTCTTCTTCCGTGCCGTGCAACGCCGGAGCATAATCTCACCGGCACGCTGGTATATCGATACGACCGCATAATTCTACAGGCCAGTGAACGAGGGCACATGATGAGCAAAGTCAGGGTCGGTTTCATTGGCGCAGGCCGAATCTCCACGGTTCACGCAATGGCATACGAAGACAACCCGACGGGCGAGCTGGTCGCGGTGGCGGACCGTGACCGGGAGCTGGCGAAACACCAGGCTGAGAGATGGGGAGCGGCGTCCAGCTACGGCGACTATCGCGAGATGCTGGCGTCGCCTGAGATCGACGCCGTCGAAATTCTCTTGCCCCACAACCTGCATCTTCAGGTAACGCGCGAGGCGCTGGAGGCAGGGAAACACGTTTCGCTGCAGAAACCTATGTGCCTCGACATGGACGAGGCTAGACAGATCATCGAAGCGGCCGATAGCGCCAGCACAACGTTCCGCATGGTCGAAAACTACCGCACGTATGAGCCATACATGCGGGCTAAGGAGATGCTTGAGGCGGGTGAGATCGGCGACCCGATCGGAATGAGGGTGAAGACGGTCCACGGCGCAGGACGCGGCGGATGGGAGATACCTGCCAGCGCCATGGTGTGGCGAGCGGACGCCTCACAGGCAGGCGGCGCAAACTCGCTGCATGACTACGGCGCGCACATCACTTCGATTATCCCGTTTTTCCTCGGAGATGTGGAGAAGGTCCACGCGATGGCCGATCTTTCTGCCGGCGCGGACAGGTTCACCGGCTCCCGCTCCGTCATCACCTGGAAACAGGCTGGAGCGGAGGTGTTCGGAACCTGGGACATGACCGATCCCGACAGGTTCATCATCGATACGAAGTACTACCCGGTCGATGAGTGGGTGGAGATAACCGGGACGCGCGGCATCCTGTGGCTTACACGTTGTACGGCAAGAATGGTGGACATGCCGCCACTTGTGATGTTCAGGGACGGCCAGACTCACGGCTACAGCGATCTGGAGACCGATTGGGGAGACAGTTTCAGGAGAGCGGGTCACGAGTTCACGGACGGGATCGCCAACGGAACCCAACCTCAACTTGACGCGAGGGAGGCGGCGCACACGCTGGCTATCAGCCTGGCGGCGGCCCGGAGCGCAGTCGAGCATCGCGAGGTGGCAATCAGCGAGCTGTAACCGGATGTCACAGTCTGACTACCGCCACTGACGCTGTCTGCATGGACGGCGCAGCGCTGCATCTAGGAGAGCGCCACCTCGTCCCTCTCACCGGTCCTGATGCGGTAGACGGCCGAGACTTCCTTGACCCAGATCTTCCCGTCGCCAACGTGACCTGTCTGGGCGGCGCCCATGATGGCCTCTATCGCCTTGTCAGCCAGATCGTCTGTAACGACAACGTCTATCCTGGTCTTCGGCACATATTCAACCCGGTACTCGATTCCACGGTACGTGTCTGTTGAGCCACCCTGGGCGCCGAATCCTCGCGCGTCAACGACAGTCATTCCAAGTACTCCGGCGGCAGTCAGGGCGTCCCGCACCGGACCCAGCCGAATCGGTTAAATGATCGCGGTGATCTCTTTCATTCTGCTTTGCTCCAGTCTGCTCCCCGGTCACAGGGGCGACGTCACTTTTCGCTACCCGCCGTCCCGGCCAGACGGTATCCGCGCTTACGCACCGATAGAACTCCCGGATGGCCGGCGGCCTTAAGCTTTGTTCTCAGCCGGGATACATATGTGTCGACGACCCGCAACCCTGGACCATCTTGTCCCCACACTCCTTCCAGAAGCTCCGATCGAGCCACCACTCGATCACGTTCTCTGTGGAGCAAGATCAACAGATCATACTCTGTCGCTGTCAGATCAATCCGCTCACCGGCAACCCAGACCTCGAACAGATGCTGGTCGATCAGCAACGGCTCCATGTCCCGGAAATTCCCTGACTTCAGCATAGGTAAACCCTTGTGAAGAGCGCTGATTGAACGTGACGATCCCGTGAGGCCAGCGTCGGCGCAGCATTACCAGACAGGCCACCACTGGCCGGCGCAAGCGCGGGAGTTGAAGGAGCGTCACAGGTGATCGTTCTTTCGCTACCTCAGTCACCAACTCGTCCCTATGGCGTCGCCTGCGTAAAGCGGTGGCAGGGAACCGCTCGGGGGTTGCCGCTGCCAGTAAGCCGTCGGATCCTGGTCCGGACAACTATCGCCACGGCAAGAGCTGTCACCCTCGAGACAATCGTGGCCGCGGTGGCGGCAACAAGAGTCTGGAACATGAAGCAAGCGAACATGCCTTCGTGAGATTGAACTCCGTGACCTCTCACCTCTCACTACGATCACTACGATTGCTTGCCGAGCCATGTGGGCGCGGTCCGGTTGCGCAGACGAACGACGCGCCGCAACGTCGATCTACCAGAAATGAAGCTAGGACCGTAATGTTTCAGCACCGTTGCACAGGTGTTGCGGTGATGTGTCGAAGGTGTAACGCGCAGATTTCGCGAATGTGTCGAGTGGTTGACTGCGAGTACTAATATTTCCCGCTGAGAAGGTCTCAGTCGACCAGGCGAATGTTATCGATGAGACGGGCTGATCCGACCCGGGCGGCGAGAGACAGAAGCGCGCCGCCCTGCACGTCGCCGCTAAGTTCCTCAAGGGTGAGGGAGTCGGCAACGCTCACGTAATCAGGCTGTGCCAGCGACTGCGTCCGTAGCACTTCCTGAACCGCTAACCGTATTGCGCCTGCATCGCGCTCGCCCGACTCCCAGAGCTCACGACCGGCTGTGAGTGAGCGGTAGAGCACGGGCGCGGCGGCACGCTGCGCATCGTTCAGATACTGGTTCCTCGTGCTGATGGCCAGGCCATCCGGCTCCCGGACGGTTGGAATGCGGACGATGTCGATCCCGAACCTCAGCTCCAGGTTTAACTTCTCGATGATCCGAAGCTGCTGAGCGTCTTTTTCACCGAATGTCGCCACATCCGGGCGAATCGCGTTGAACAGCTTGGTCACGACCGTTGCGACGCCCACAAAATGGCCAGGCCTGTACGCTCCCTCAAGGATTGTTGCGATTCTGCCAGGATCAACTCGAAAACTGTCCCATGGCGGATACATCTCTGCGACAGAGGGAGCGAACACGGCCTTCGTGCCATGCCTCTCGAAGATCGCGAGATCTTGCTGCCGGTTGCCGGGATACTTGGCGAGGTCCTCTTCCGGCGCAAACTGGGTTGGATTGAGAAAGAGGGAGCCAATGGTGACGTCAGCCACCTCCATCGCCTTGACGAGGTGCGCCTCATGCCCGGCGTGCATCCCTCCCAGCGTCGCCACCATTGCAACTCTTCCGGTGACACGCCGCCGGAACTCCTGCATCTCCCTGACGGTCTCTATCACCTGCATGAAAGAGCCGCCTGTTGGAGAGAAAAAGAGCGCTGGTCAGATCCGGCCTGCCCGGCCGTGGCAGTGCCAATCACGCGCGTCTGCAGTGCGGTCTTGTTCATCCGGGGATCGCTCAGCTACCGCGACGAGCCGAGCGCCCGGCCGCCGCAGGCTGTTTCGGCTCGTCTTTCGCAGCCTCATCCCGATCTGTGTAGAACGAGTTGGCAGCGGTCGGGAACGCCCCTGACTTGACGTCTGCTGAGTATCGCTCGAGAGCGTCCACCGCAGTCTCGCCAAGGCTGGCGTAGTTTCCGGCGTGCTTTGGCTTGAAATCCAGCCCGAGCCCGAGCATGTCATACAGGACCTGCACCTGGCCGTCCGTGTGCACGCCGGCGCCGATGCCAATGGTCGGAATGTCGAGTTGCTTTGTGATCTCTGCGGCAAGTTCGACGGGGATGAGTTCGAGGACGATGGCGAATGCGCCGGCCTCTTGAACGGCCATGGCGTCCTCAATCAGCACGTCCGCTGAACGGCTGGTCTTCCCCTGCACACGGTATCCACCGAGTTTGTGGACCGACTGCGGAGTCAACCCGATGTGCCCCATTACCGCTACTCCGGCATCCACAAGCCGCCTGATGATGGGTGCGATAGGCTTGCCACCTTCAAGTTTGACGGCCTGTGCGCCGCCTTCTTGAAGCAGACGCCCGGCGTTCCTGAGCGCCGTCTCTGCGTCCACCTGGTAGCTCATGAAGGGCATATCCACGACGACCAACGGTATGTGGGCGCCTCGAACCACCGCCGCGCAGTGGCGGACCATGTCGTCGACGGTAACCGGAATGGTGGAATCGTAGCCGAGGACAACGTTGCCGAGGCTATCGCCGACGAGAATTATCGGGATTCCGGCCGTTTCAACGATCCGGGCCTGTGTGTAGTCGTAGGCGGTGACCATCGGGATCCGCTCGCCTCGAGCCTTCATCGCCTGGATCTTGTGTGTGGTGATCCTTCCTGACCGCATGAAAACCTCCTGCCGATCGGTTGCCCTGGGGCTCGCCGCCGGACTTACTGTTCACGCTCTCTCGATTGTCTCACATCTGGCCAGCAGGGCAGATTTCAGCATCTCCCTGATGCCTGCCTCGGCGTCTGCACTCAGCGCTCCCTGCTCTCTTGCGAGATGCAGCGCCGCCAGAGCGAGGGCTGCGTACGCCGCCCCGTGCTCCGCTGAGACCGCCGAACTTGCCTCGATATGCGCACGGACCGTTGTGAGGTCTCCTCTAACGTACGGGCCCGTGAGCGCTTCGGGAAGGCCCTTTTCCTGTATTGAATTCGCGGTTGTTTTCACAAGCGGAGCCAGAGAACTGATCGCCTCGGCACGGGAAACGCCGCCAGAAGACGCCCAGACCTCTGCCGCAAGGCCTGTCAATCCGGCTAGCAAGCCACAGGCCATTACAGCGGCGGCATGGTAGGCCGGGCGTTGCTCAGCGGTGATCTGGATGGGCCTTCCGCCAAGCGCCTTTGCGAGTGCTTCCAGCCATGTTTGTAGCCATGGCGACTCAGACTCGATTCCAAAGGTGACGCCGGCGAAGGAGTCGGATGCGTCAGGAGCCGGAAAGGTCTGCATCGGATGAATGCCGCCGGTGGCCGCTCCAGCAAGTGCCGGAGAATTGAGCAGGTCGAGGGAAGCCGCCCCTGAGCAGTGGAGGACGGCCTGGCCCGTTCGCCAGGTCACTGAGTCAGAGACAAGAGAAATGGCTCCGTCTGAGGTGGTGATGAAGATTACCTCTGCCGCGTCTGCGACCTCCTGGGGCTCGGCGACCACTTTCGCTTCGGCGAGCCGGTCAGAGAGCCACTTCCGGTGTGAGGCCCGGCGGCTTGAGACTGCCACGACTCGATAGCCGGAGCGTGCCATTGCGACTGCGAGGCTTGACCCAAGCCTTCCAGCGCCTATGAAGCCGACTGCAGACTCCCGGGACAGACCGGTGTGCCCAATAGGCGCGGGGGGCGCGGGGCGCGCTGGGTCAACCATTCCAGCGCTCCATGAGTTTTGAGCCGCCTGGCAGGTCCCTGACCGCCAGCACTCCGCCGAGTGACGTTGCGCTCAGCACGGCGTCGAGGACGGCGCCGGTAGTCGCCATGAGCGCTGCGGCGTGGAGTGCGTCGGGGCTCACGTCCGCTTTGCCATTGCCAGTCGCCAGCGCAAACACCGTGTCGCCATCGCTCTGTGTGTGCGCCGGCCGGACCGACACGGCGATCCCGTCCTGCGCTGCGATGGCCAGTCTGGTTGCGCCGATCTTGTCGAGTTTGGCGTCCGTCGCTATCACGCCGATCACGGTGTTCCTGAAAAAGCTGCGTTGTCGCGGCGGTGACTTTAGCAGGACCTC
Source organism: Chloroflexota bacterium (assembly GCA_027624075.1). GTDB lineage: Bacteria > Chloroflexota > Dehalococcoidia > Lucifugimonadales > Lucifugimonadaceae > JAJCYX01. The sequence goes on along the minus strand of JAQBUH010000001.1, from coordinate 91,373 downwards.
AACTGTGCTGGCGTAGCCGTCTCCCGCATCGTTTACCGGGGCGGCGACTGGCTCCCCATCCACAGGGTCAACGACGTCGCCGATGGCATTTACGGCGATCAGCGCGCCGACCGTCGTGCCATCGCTCAACCTGACAGACGCCGTGCCGATGCCTCCCTTCACAGAGCGGGTTGAGCCAAGGATTTTGCCGACCGTGCAACCGGTTCCGGCTCCTACGCTGCCTCTTACAAACTGTGGTCCAGCGTTCGCCGCTGCCGTGTAGCCGTTGTCTGCGGTTGGCCTGACATAGGGATTGATGAATGAGAGATCGAACACCACGGCAGCCGGGACCAGCGGAATGCGGACCCTCCCGAACTGCAGTCCGGTCCCGCGCTCCTCGAGATACCGGATTACGCCACCGGGAGAGTCGAGCCCGAATACGCTGCCGCCTGTGAGCGCCACCCCGTTGACCCACTGGGCTGCGGCGAGTGGGTGGAGAAGCTCCGTTTCCCGGCTGCCTGGCGCCGCTCCACGGACCTCGATTCCTGCCGTCGCCGGTTTCTCACTGAGGACGACGGTGCACCCGGTCCCGTTTTCGACATCGGTGTAGTGTCCAACGGAGATGCCGTGAACGTCTGTGATTGAGCCGCTGTACCTGGTGAGTCCTGCCAACCGGTGTACTCCATGTGCCCGGGCCAGAGAATTTCTGCTCCAGCAGCCGGACGGCGCTTGATCGAGGCCGGGAGAGCGATCATCCGGATTATGCATCAGCGAACGGCCTTGAACAGCCTTGTGCCAACTTATGCTCTGCGGGAGTGGTGAAGTTTGTGAAAAACTCCACATTACTTGACGGCGGGCGTATACTTTTCTGAATTTTTCATGTGCGGATTTCGTAGTGTGTAATGGTCTTTTCCCAGGGCCGCTGTCGGGTGACCGCCAACCTGCGGACTGTACACTGCACGGTACGCACGAGACGGCCTGCGCCGAAGGCCGGAGAGGGGTGTGACTCAAGTTGACCCGAGAATTCAAAGAACTTCGTCCCGCGTATGGCTTTGACGACGTTGCGATCGTCCCCGGAAATATCACCCTGAACCCCGAGATGGTCGATATCTCGACCAGTTTCGATGGCGTCAAGCTGGAGATTCCCTTCATGGCGTCTGCCATGGACTCGGTTGTCGATACGAATTTCGCAATCGCGATGAGCAAGGCCGGCGGACTGGCCGTCATGAACATGGACGGTATCCACGGCCGGTACGAAGACCCTGAGCCGATATACCAGGAGATTGCGGAGACGCCTCGTGAAGCTGTCACAGCGTTGATGCAGAAGATCTACTCGCAGCCAACCAGACCTGAGCTGGTCGGCAAACGGGTCGAGGACATCAAGAGGGGCGGTGGTCGCGCCGCCGTCTCGTTCGTCCCTGCGAGCACGAAGACGCTGGCCCCGATTGCGGTTGAGGCAGGTGCGGATGTCGTTGTCGTCCAGGGAACCGTGGTCACAGTCCGGCACAACTCCCGGTCTCTCGAAGGTCTGGTCCTTTCCAAACTTGTTGAGCAGCTCAAGGTGCCAATCCTGGTCGGCAACACGGTGAGTTACGACGTGGTCAAGGAGATGATGGCCCAGGGCATCCATGGCGTGCTGGTGGGAGTTGGCCCCGGCGCCGCCTGCACAAGCCGCGAAGTGCTTGGCATCGGCGTCCCGCAGGTCTCGGCGACGATCGAGTGCGCCGCCGCCAGGGACGACTACTTCAAGGAGACCGGCCGTTACGTCCCGATAATCACAGACGGCGGAATCCGGACTGGCGGAGACGTGTGCAAGTCTTTTGCGTCGGGGGCCGACTCGGTGATGATTGGCTCTCCGCTGGCGAAGACAAGGGAGGCGCCTGCGCACGGCACTCACTGGGGTATGGCTACGCCTCACGCCTCTCTGCCACGCGGCACCAGGCTATCGGTCGGAACGCACTACTCGCTTCACCAGCTTTTATTCGGACCGTCTTCAAAGACCGATGGCACGGAGAACCTGGTCGGCGCTCTCAGGGTTTGCATGGGCTACGTGGGCGCTGAGACGGTCAGAGAGATGCACAACGCCCGTATGGTCTATGCGCCGGCGATCAAGACAGAGGGCAAGATCTACCAGATGGCAGGGCTGGGCAGCTAGGAAACGCCGGACCGATCCACCGGCCGGAACGGACAGAGCTGACGACCCGTAAACACCACGAGCGCGGCTGGTAAATTCGCCCGGCGGGATTCAGACTGTCCACAAACACCATGTTCAAGACTCCCCGCGGCACACAGGACATACTGCCCGCCGAACAGCCGTACTGGGACTACGTCAGGAAGACCGCGGCCAGGGTCGCATTCGAGTTCGGCTACGGCCGCATCGATACGCCGATGTTCGAGGCGACGAGCCTTTTCCAGCGCGGTGTCGGCGATGAGACCGACATTGTCCAGAAGGAGATGTACAGCTTCGAGGACAATGGCGGAGATTCCCTGACCTTGAGGCCCGAGGGCACGGCCTCCGTCTGCCGCGCCTACATCGAGCATGGCATGCAGAACCTGCCGCAGCCTGTCCGTCAGTACTATGTGGCGCCGATGTTCAGGTATGAGCGGCCGCAGGCAGGCCGGGTGCGGCAGCACCACCAGTTCGGAGTTGAGGCGATCGGCGACGCGTCAGCCACCGTGGACGCTGAGATCATCGAACTCGGTTTCCGCTATCTCAGTCAGCTTGGCCTGAGCCACTTCACGCTCCGGCTGAACTCCCTGGCGGACCCCGAAGAGCGCAAACCGTACCTCGCCATGCTCCACGACTACTTCTCACGGTATAGCGGAGACCTGCCGAAGGTCGATCTTGCACGCCTCGAACGAGCGCCTTTGAGATTGCTGGACTCGAAGGAAGAGGCAACCAGGAAGATCGGCGAAGACGCGCCGCGCGCTCTGGATTACCTCGGCGATCAGTCGAGGTTGCACTGGGAGGAATTGACCGGTCTCCTGGAAGACCTGAAAGAAACCTACCCATCGTTCGAGTACCAGACCGACCACAGGCTCGTCCGCGGCCTCGACTACTACAACCGGACCGTGTTCGAGTTTGAGCCGCAGAATGCCGGTGGCCAGGGAACGATGATCGCCGGGGGACGGTACGACCCGCTGATCGAGATCCTGGGCGGCCCGCCGACCCCTGGCATCGGCTTCGGCTCGGGTATCGAACGCATCATCCTTGAGCTCAAGGCCCAGGAAGTGCCAGTGCCACAGCCAGACGAGCTTAAAGCTGTCATCGTGAGCGTTGGACCGGCGCGCAACGCCGCATCGAGGCTTGCCGCAGAGCTTCGCTCGCACGGAATCGCGACCGTTCTTGCGCCTGCCCGCTCATTCAAGGCGCAGATGCGGTATGCGAATCAATCCGGCGCCGTAAACGCCGTGATCCTTGGTGAGCGAGAGCTTGAAGCCGGCGTAGCCGCATTAAAGTCACTGCGGTCAGACACGCCGCAGGTCGAGGTTCCGCTGGATAAAGCAGCCGCCACGTTGGCAGCCGGTTAGTCAGAGTTACCGCCTTGCCGCGCGCGCTGGTCTTCGCATCGAACTGGCTAAAGCCCCGTACTGGGCCTCGTGATATTCTCGAATGATGCAGGAATCCATGTTGGCACGTCTCGGCGAGATCTCCGATCGCCACGCAGAAGTCGAACGTCTCCTTTCGCTACCCGAGACGGCACAGGACGCCGGGGCAATGCGCAGGCTCGGTCAGGAGTACAGCGATCTGCAACGCGTTGTCGACCTCTGGCATGAATACGAGTCGGCAAGCAAAGCGCTTGACGAGGCGCGGAACCTGATCGCTGAAGAGACGGACCCCGAGATGCTGGACATGGCGGGGGCCGAAGCGAGCGAGATGGAGGCCCGGATTGCGCCGCTGATCGAAGGTATCCAGGGCGCGTTAATCCCCAAGGACGCAACCGAACACGCAGACGCGGTGATCGAGATTCGCGCCGGGGCCGGTGGAGATGAGGCGGCTCTGTTTGCGGCGGACCTCCTGCGAATGTACCAACGCTACGCAGAGACGAGGGGCTGGAAGCTGGGCGTGCTCGATAGCAGCGAGACGGGAGTCGGTGGGGTCAAAGAGGTTGTCTTCGAGGTGTCTGGCGACGGCGCGTTCCGCCGCCTGAAGCTGGAAAGCGGTGTTCACCGTGTCCAGCGCGTGCCCAGCACAGAGTCGCAGGGGCGTATCCACACCTCGACAGCGACGGTCGCTGTCCTGCCAAAGGTCGAGGAAGTTGACCTTGAGATCAACGACATCGACATCCGCACGGACGTGTATCACTCCGGCGGCGCCGGCGGCCAGAACGTGAACAAAGTGGCGACTGCAATACGCCTCACCCATATCCCGACAGGCATCGTCGTGACCTGCCAGAACGAGCGGTCCCAACTGCAAAACAGGCAAAAGGCGATGGAGATCCTGCGCGCCCGGCTCTGGGATGAGCAGAGACGGCAGCAGCAAAGCGAGATCGCCGCCGACCGGAAGGCGCAGGTCGGGACAGGAGACCGATCAGAGAAGATCCGCACATATAACTTCCCGCAGAGCCGGGTGACGGACCACAGAATTAACTTCACGAGCCACCAGCTTGACCGCGTGCTTGAAGGCAACATCGATGAGTTTGTCGACGCGTTGCTCTCGGAAGAGCAGGCACGCAAGATGGCTTCTGTGACGAGCCGTTAACTGGAACTCCGGCATCGGATGGAACATGCAGCCACGGTGAAACCACCCGCAGTCCCTCCGGCTCTGCGCCTTGAAGACCAGCGACTGGGCTACGCCCTTGCACAGGTCAGGAAGGTCATTGGCAGCGCGGGCATACCAGACGCTGGCTTCGAGGCGAGACAGCTGGTTATGGCGGCAGCCGGCGTTACCAGGGAGGCTCTGCTGACCGACCCGGACCGAACGCTCACGAATGACGAGCGGCTGGCGCTTGAGACTATGGTTCGCAGGCGACTCAGCAGAGAGCCGCTCCAGTACGTCATCGGCCAGGTTGAGTTCTACGGGCGCAGTTTCAAAGTCGACTCGCGCGTGCTGATCCCGAGGCCGGAGACAGAGCTGTTGATCGAACAGGCGCTGGCGTTTGCCGGGGAGCAGAACTTCCCGGCCCCGCGGGTCCTTGATATCGGGACCGGCAGCGGCGTAATCGCCGTGACACTGGCAACCGAACTCCCGGCGTCAACAGTCGTGGCCACGGATATCTCACTTGAGGCACTGGCGGTTGCGAAGGAGAATGCACAGTTACTGGCGGTCGCCGGGCGAATCGAGTTCGTTCATTGCTCGCTGGCTGCCGGTGTCAGCGGGACGTTCGAGATCGTTGTCTGCAACCCGCCGTACGTGTTAACTGACTTCCTGTCCGGGCCGGACATCCAGCCAGAACTGGGATTCGAGCCGCGCACTGCGCTTGACGGTGGACGCGACGGAATGGCGGTTTACCGTCCGTTGCTGGGCGGTCTCGACAGCATCATTGCGCCTGGCGGGGCGGCGTTCATCGAGATCGATCCACCGGTAACCGAACAGTGCCTGGCAGAGGCGAAAAGCAGACTGCCAGAGGCGTCCGTGTCGGTACTCACCGATCTTGCCGGTCTTGAGCGCTGCCTGCTGATCGAACTTCCTCACTAGTTGCCTCGCAAAGAAAAAGCACACCCTTTATCCGGATGTGCTTCTCAATGAGCAGACCTGCAGGCGCGAATTAGCGCTTCGTGTACTGCGGGGCCTTTCGAGCGCGTTTCAGGCCGTACTTCTTGCTTTCCTTCATTCGCGCGTCCCGTGTCAGGAGTCCGGCGTCGCGGAGCGGCTTCTTCAGATCCTCGTTCATCACTGTCAGGGCCCGTGCGAGGCCGTGTGCGACCGCTCCCGCCTGTGACCCAACACCGCCGCCGTGTGCCTTCACGGTCACCGTGACATCGTTCCCCAGCCTGGTCACTGCCAGCGGCGCCACCGCCATCTGTGCCCACGCCTGTTGAGGTATCGCTTCCTCAAGCGGCTTTCCGTTGATGGTCACCCCGCCCGGCGTGTTGTAGACACGTACTCGAGCGACGGATGTCTTGCGACGGCCGGTGCCGTAGTAGTACTGCTGCTGCGTCAAATATGAATCTCCAGACTACTTGTCGTCGGGTTTCTTGGCGGCCGGTGATTTCCGGGCCGTCGGAGTCTTGCGGCTGGTTGAGGCGCCGAACTTCGCGGCCGACGTCTTTGATGCCGGCGCCCTGGACGGACCGCTGCCAGATTTCTTTGGAGCTGCGGCGGCAGTGCCGGGCGATTTTGCCGCAGAGGCTTTCGAGGTTGAGGCGCGTTTCGCGGCAGGTTCTTTAACCAGAGGCGCCTCGTCTTCAGCGGTGACAGAGTCAGCGACTTCAGACTCGACCGGCGCTACTGCGACAACCTGCTCTGGAACGTCTACGGCCTTCGCCGAGGCCGGCCGGCGACCGCTCTTTGGCTCTGCTGTCTCAGGTTCCGGAGTCACGGACTTTGCGGCGGCGCTGGCGGCAATCTCTCTGCGAGCAACGGTGTTCAGTCTATTTTCCGTTCGCTTCTTCGCCTCTTCTTCCGCCTTCTCTGCAGCTATGACGTCTCGCTCCGGCCGTCCTGCGGACCAGGCTATTTGGGAAACATGAGGGTGCTCTTCGCCAGCGTAGACCTTGAGCCTGCGAATCATGCGTTCGCCCAGCTTGTTCTTGGGGAGCATTCCGCGCACTGCATGTTCAATGATCCGCTCAGGGAAGGCTGCCCGGACCTTCTTGTAAGGTATCTCTTTCAGCTTCCCCGGCTTCTGGCTGTGCCTCTTGTAGACGATCTGGTCTTCCTTGTTGCCGGTCACCGTCACCTCTGCGGCGTTGGTGACAATCACAAAGTCTCCGGAGATCATGTGAGGCACGTATTCGGGGCGGTGCTTGCCCATGAGGAGCATAGCCGCCTCGGTGGCAAGCCTGCCAAGCACCTTGCCGCGGGCATCCATAACGTGCCAGTCGGACACCAGTTCACTGGCGCTTGGGTTGTAGGGCTTTAGCTTTGTAACCATCTGTTTTTGAACCCGCCTGAGGCCCGGAGGCCGGGTGACTATTCGAACAACCCGTTAATTGTACTCAGTTTCGCCCTGGAATGGCCCGTCTTTCCCGTATTCGATTCTCGTCAGGCACAAGCCTTGCGGCCCGAGCGGCCAACCTGCGGCGCCACGACGAGGCTGATCTACGAGAGTTGCCAGTTCCAGATGGCTCAACTTCCCTGTGCCGACCCGCACCAGCGCGCCGGCCATCCTTCTTACCTGCTGGTGAATAAATGCGTTGCCATTGATCTTCACCCGCACCTTTGCGTCTTCGCCCCGCTCGACGTTCACATAGCTGACATTCCGCACCGTAACCGCGTCCGGAGGGGTGGCCGGTCCGGCGAAAGAGGCAAAGTCATGGCTGCCGATGAATCTGGCGCCTGCCAGATTCATCTCGTCTATCGCAAGATGCCGCCTTGTCCTCACCTCTGTCCAACGATTGATCGGTGACGGCGCCGCTCCGTCGTTCAGCGTAAACACATACTTCCGTTGTAACGCGCACCGTCTCGGATCGAACTCGTCTGCAACGCTCTCAACATCCCGCACGGCAACATCTTTCGGCACATAAAAGTTCAGTGCGTCCCTTAGAGTCGCAGTCTCGTGGCGCTGTTCTCCATCGAACACCGCCACCTGGCCAGTCGCATGGACTCCAGCGTCAGTGCGGCTCCCCAACCTCAACCGAACAGGCGATTCGTATATCCGTTCGAGAGCGCCTTCAAGCTCGCCCTGAACGGTACGCACGCCCTTTTGCACCTGGGACCCGTGAAACGCGGTGCCGTCATACTCGACCAGCAGAGCGTAGCGCATGCTGCGTCAGCTTTCGAGAATCGTTTGAGCTAGACCAGTTGGAGCAGCGCCATCTCCGAAGCGTCACCTTTGCGCGGGCCGAGTTTAATCAGGCGCGTGTAGCCGCCCGGCCGGTCCTTGTAACGGCCCGCCAGATCATCGAATACAGATCTGACGACGGCAGGCTCGGTGATGAACGCGGCCGCCTGACGCCGGGCGTGAAGTGAGCCGGCCTTGCCAAGTGTGACCATCTTCTCTGCCATCGGCTTGACCTCACGCGCCTTTGCGGCAGTCGTGCGGACATACCCGTGCTTCAGAAGATCCGTGACCAGGGTCCGGTACATCATCATGCGGTGGCCGCTCGCCCTGTCGAACCGCCTGCCTGAGACTTGGTGTCTCATTCCTCATCTTCTCCAGAGTCCTCATCGGCGCCGTCTATTTCTTCATCGCCGAGGCGCTTTGTGTCGCTCGAAACGCCTTCTGGCAGGAGGTCCTTCTCAGACAGCTTCTCGTAGAGTTCGTCCAGGGACTTCTGACCGAAGTTCCGGATCTTCAGCAACTCCGACTTCGGCATTGAAAGGACTTCACCGACCCGGTTGATGCCTGCGCGCTTCAAGCAGTTAAGAGTGCGCGCCGAAAGGTCGAGCGTCTCAATAAGCGTGTTGTAGATCTCTGGTGAGATCCCCAGCCCCGCGGCAGGACCCGCCTCTTCGACCGGCTCTTTATCGAGCGTAGAAAAGAGGTAGAAACGTTCCATCAAACGGTTGGACGCGGTCTGAACAGCCTCAAGCGGAGTGATGGTGCGGTCCGTCCAGACCTCGACAATCAGCCGCTCAAAGTCGTCACGCTGTCCGACGCGTGTAGCCTCGACCCGGAAGTTGGCTTTACGCACGGGAGTGAACACGGCGTCGACCGGAAGTATGCCAATCGGCAGGCCCTCATCGTGCGCCGCCGGCCGGTATCCCACGTCCTGCTCAACATTGAACTCAACGGAAAGCGTGGCCTTTGACGAGTCGAGCGTGGCCAGGTGGTGTTCCGGGTTCACGATCTCGAAGTCGGCCGTCGCCATGATATCTCCGGCGCGGACCTCGCCCTCACCGTCGATTTCGAGGCGAAGTCTTCCCGGCCTGTCGGCAAGAGAGCGGAGGCGGATGCCTTTGACATTGAGCAAGAACTCGCCGACCTCTTCCCGCATGTGGTCTACCGTTGAGTACTCATGCAGGACGCCGTCGATCTTTACCCAGGTGATCGCCGTGCCGGGAAGCGAGCTGAGCAGTGAGCGCCGGAGCGGGTTGCCCAGGGTCACCCCCCAACCGCGCTCAAGCGGCTCGGCGACAAACCGGCCGAACTCATCATCAGCTTCCAGGATCTTTACACCGAGAGCCGGCACCTCTACCTGGAGAGGTGGCAGTTCCTCACGCGGAGTGAGGCCATACATGCGCTCTAGCACAGAGTTACCTCCTTGAGTAGTATTCAACTATCTGCCGGGTGTCGATAATAACCTCACCCTCCATTGGATTCGGAAGGGCGGCCATCTCGCCCGCCGCGTCGTCCGGGGTCACTCGCAGCCAGCTAGGGACCTGACTGGTTTTACCCATGCCGGTGTTTGCGGTGATGACTTCAAATAGTCCGCTGCCGCGAGATCTCTCTCTCCAGGTGATCTTCTGGCCCGGTCGCACCTGGTAAGAAGGGATGTCTACCTTCTTTGCGTTGATCTGGATGTGGCCGTGGTTAACCATCTGCCTGGCCTGGCGACGCGTTGACGCGAACCCGAGCCTGTAGACCACGTTGTCAAGCCGACCCTCAAGCAACTGGATCAAGTTGTCACCAGTAACCCCGGTCCGGCGTGCGGCCTCGCGGTAATAGTTGCTGAACTGCCGTTCCAGAACGCCGTACAGGAGCTTGGCCTTCTGCTTCTCCTGCAACTGAAGCCCGTACTGAGACTGCCTGCGCCTCGGCGCGCGCTCCTGCGGTCCCCTGCCCCTGGTACGCTCCTGAGCGAGCATGCCAAGGGACTTCAATTTCTTTTTTAGCGGGCCGGTATACCGTGCCATCGGACTCCCTGTTCGCTCCGCCTCGCACCTTAGACAGGGCGGGCGGGCAAATGTATTGAACAGACAAACGCCCCGCGTTCACCGCGGAAATGAAAGGCTAAACCTGGCTAGACTCTCCGCTTCTTCGGCGGCCGGCAACCGTTGTGCGGTATCGGCGTAACGTCTTTGATGCTGACTACACGGATGCCAGCCGCTTGTAACGCACGGATAGCGCTTTCTCTACCTGCGCCGGGGCCCTTCACCAGGACGTCAACGGTCCGCAGCCCATGTTCCATCGCGGCGCGGGCAGCGGTGTCGCCAGCACGTTGCGCAGCGAATGCGGTCGACTTTCGCGAGCCGCGGAAGCCCATGCCGCCAGCGCTGTTGTGTGAAATGACGTTGCCCTGAGGGTCCGTCAGTGTAATAAGCGTGTTGTTGAACGTTGCGTTGACGTAGGCCTTGCCTTGCGGCACAAACTTCTTCTCACGTCGACGGGTACGGGGCTTTCGTGGCATCTACAGGTCTCTGGCCTTCTCTGGCTGTGGGCTAATGAATCTGGTCAGCGGCTAAGTGGCGCCGCAAAACATCATCCGGTATTTAACGGGCGGCGGTCTTCTTCTTGCCGGCAACGGTCTGCCTGCGGCCTCGCTGTGTGCGAGCGTTGGTCTTGGTGCGCTGACCGCGGGCAGGCAATCTCTTGCGGTGCCGAATGCCCCTGTACGACTGAATATCTGTCAGGCGCCGAATGTTCATCTGAGTCTCTCGGCGCAGGTCACCCTCGATCGCCAGCCCGCTACGGTCGATTGCGCTTCGGATCCGGGCCATGTCTTCTTCGGTGAGGTCGCGGACCCTGGGATTTTCGGCAAGGCCCACTTCCTGCACCAGTTTCTTTGAAGTGGTAGACCCGATCCCGTGAATCTTGGTGAGAGCAAACTCGAGTCGGTCTTTGTCTGGGATGTTCACCCCGGAGATGATCGCCATTTTTCTACCCGTTAGCCCTGCGCCTGTTTGTGTTTAACGTTAATGCACAGGACGCGCAGCGTCCTGTGACGCCGAACCACCTTGCACTTTGGACACATCCGTTTGACCGAAGCCCGGACCTTCATCTCACCATTCCCCCTTCACCGTACTTCACAGCGAGTCAGCCTGCTTGAACCGGCCTACTTGAACCGGTAAGTGATCCGGCCACGCGTGAGGTCATACGGTGACAACTCTACGAGAACCCGGTCTCCAGGGAGTATTCGGATAAAGTTCTTCCGGATCTTCCCAGAGGCGTGAGCAAGCACCTCGTGCTTGTTCGGCAACTCAACACGGAAAACCGCGTTAGGGAGCGCCTCGTCCACGAGTCCTTCGACTTCGATTGCCTCTTTTTTTGCCATCTATCTCCAATCGCCGGAAGCACGCCTGTTTATGCAGACCTGCTTTCTATTCCGGCGACTCTGGCTTTGTCAGCCCGGGACACCGCTCGCGCCATCCTGCGTCCGGCAGACGCGACAATCCGCCCTGTCTCGCGTCCCGTTTCTCCAGTGCGCCTGACCTTCATATTCCGGCCGGCGCATAGGATTTCTCGAACCACGAAACCGGGCTATGCGTTTCCCTACAAATTGGGCGAAATACGATTATAGCTCAATTCGGCACAGATATGTATCCAGGGATACAGAAATTTCATCCGGCTTCAGGAGGCGACCTGACCGGTAACCGCCGACTCCAGGCGATCGAACACTTCGTCTGGAGAGCCAGTCCCATCGATCTCAACGACGCGGCCGGATGACCGGTAGTAGTCAATGACAGGAGCTGTTTGTTCCCTGTACACATCCATTCGCCGTGAAACCGTCTCCGGTGTGTCGTCTGAGCGGCCCTGCTCAACTGCCCGGCTCACAAGACGCTTAACCAGCTCTTCCTGAGCAACCCTGAACAAGACCGCCCTGTCCAACGGGAGTCCTGCATCGTCCAGCACAGCATCGAGCGCCTCAGCCTGTGCGAGAGTGCGAGGAAACCCGTCGAGAACCATGCCGTCAACATCTTTCAGCCTGGATTTGATCATGCCGATGATTACGTCATCGGGCACGAGATCGCCACGGTCCATGTAATCCCTGGCTTTACGGCCCAGATCAGAGGCGGCGGCCACCTCGGCACGCAGCATGTCACCGGTCGCCAGGTGGACGATCCTCAGCTTCCCGGCAAGCCGCAATCCCTGGGTGCCCTTCCCTGCTCCGGGAGGGCCGAACAAGACGATGCGCATTGAGTTCAGTATCCCCGGCGTCTATCTGATGAAGCCTTCATAGTTACGCATGAGCAACTGGGCTTCAAGCTGCCGCATGGTGTCGAGAGCGACGCCTACCATGATCAACAGGCTGGTGCTCTGGACGATACTCGTAGCGGCGTCAAGGTTGGTGATGAGGCCCGCGATCCACGGCATGATGGCGATCATTCCAAGGAACAGCGCTCCGCCCCAGGTGATTCGCAGCACCACACGCATCAGGTAGTCACGAGTCGGCTGTCCAGGTCTTATCCCCGGAATGAAGCCGCCGTTCTTCTGCAGGTTCTCAGCCAGGTTCTGCTGCGAGTGGGTCACAAGCGTGTAGAAGAATGTAAACACGACCACCATCAAGAAGATGGCGACCCAGTAGGGAGTGCTGGTCGGCCCGAGGTTGCTGGTGAACCACTGAGCTGTTTGCGCTAACAGGCTGTCTGAGCGTGGGTCCAGGAAGAAACTGGCAAGGACTGTCGGAAGAGTGATCAGTGAGAAGGCGAAGATCAGCGGGATCATTCCTGCCGCGTTCACTCGCAACGGCAGATGTGAGGCGCCTGACTGCCGGTACATCCGGCCGCCTCGAAACACCGACCGCCCGTACTGAACAGGCACACGGCGCTGTGCCTCATTGAAGTAGACGATCAAGTAGACGATAACCAGTCCAATGCCGAGCAGCATCATCACCTGGAACGGCTGGTCACGCAGCAACCATAACTGGCCTACCACCTGAGGCAAGGTTGAGACTATTCCGGCGAAGATGATCAAAGACAGGCCGTTGCCTATGCCCTTCTCAGTCACGAGCTCGCCAAGCCAGACCAGGAACATCGTCCCGGCTGTCATCGCCACCAGGATCGACACCGTGTTGAGGAGGTCGTCTCCAGTAAAACCGATGCCCGAGATCGCACCGTCTCCGAATGACCCGGAGAACAGGTTGATCTGCCCGTAGCCCTGCAGCAGCGCCAGCGGCACCGTCATGTAGTGCGTGTACCGGTTGATCGTCTTCCGTCCGGCCTCGCCCTCCTGAGAGAGCGCCTTCAGGCTCGGGATGATCGGAGTCAGGATCTGCAGGATGATCGACGCTGTGATGTAGGGGTACACGCCCAGCGCGGCGACGCTGAGATTACGAAGCGCGCCACCGCTGAAGAGGTCGAGGATGCCGAGAAACGGATTGGCATCGAACGCGGCGTCGAGCGCTGCCCTGTCCACGCCAGGGACAGGAACATGAGCGATGAATCGAAATAGAACGAGAATAGCCAGCGTGAACAAGATGCGGTACCGGAGGTCCGGTATCCGCATTGCGTCAATCATCGCCTGGAGCAGCGCCGGCCTTCCGGAGCCCTCAGCCCGCTGGGCCTGTGCCTGCCTCATCATGGCTCAGATCAACCGCCTTTCGCAGCCTCAACAACTGTCACGGTACCGCCGGCTTTTTCGATCTTTTCCCGTGCAGTCTTGCTGAAGGCGTGCGCGGAGACATTCAACTTCTTTGAGAAGTCCCCTCCCCCAAGCACCTTCACAAGGTCCTGCTTTCGCCGCAAAACGCGACGCTCAAGCAGAATTTTTGGAGTTACATCTGCGCCGGTCTCGAACAGCAATTCTAGCTGCGTCAGGTTGACTGGCGAGTATTCGACTCGATTACGGTTGTTGAAGCCGCGCATATACGGCAACCGCTTGATAAGCGGCAACTGTCCGCCCTCGAACAGGTACGGCGCTCCGCTGCGCGCGTTCTGACCCTTGTTGCCCTTGCCGGCAGTTTTACCGGTCCCGCTCGCATCGCCGCGACCGACGCGTTTTCGGTTGCGCTTTGTTCCTGCTGCGGGCTGTAGTTCGTGTAGTCCTGTCATATTTTTCTTGCCGAAGCTTTACTGGCCGGGCGAGTCAGCCCGCAGTCCAGTTATTTCTCTTCACTAACCTCAACGAGATGGCTGACCTTCTTCAACATGCCAACGATGACCGGCGAGTCTTCCTGCACAACCTGGTGACGGATGCGCCGCAGTCCAAGCGCCTTAAGTGTGGCGCGCTGCCTCGGCTGGGTGCCGATAGCGCTTTTAAGCTGGGTAATACGAAGTTTTGCCATCAGCAGTTCCGCTGGTCCTACTATGCGTGGACCGTGGCGGCCTTCCGTCTTGCGATTACAGTTTGAGGATCTCGAAGTTGCTTCAACGCCTCTAGCGTCGCCTTGACGACGTTGATCGAGTTTGTCGATCCGAACGTCTTCGTCAAAACATCTTTTACGCCCGCCGCCTCAAGGACTGCGCGAACTCCGCCACCCGCGATGACGCCTGTGCCGGGCGCCGCCGGCTTCAGGAGCACCGATGAGCCGCTGAAACGATACGTCACCGCGTGCGGGATGGTGGTGTCACGGAGCGTCACAGACACCATGCTCTTACGAGCGTTTGCCGTTCCCTGGCGTACTGCGTCAGGAACCGCGCCAGCCTTGCCAAGCGCGATACCGACGCTACCAGCGCCATCGCCGACCACGACCATCGCGTTGAACGTCAGGTTACGGCCGCCCTTGACCGTCTTCGACACGCGGCGAATCTTCACAACCTGCTCTATGAAGGCGGAGTCTTCACTGTCATCGCGTCGCCTGGACCCGCCGCGCCGGTCTGACTGTCTTGCGTTGGTCACCATTTAGAAATCAAGCCCCCCGGAGCGTGCGCCGTCTGCCAGCGCCTTAACACGGCCATGATACTTGTACCCGGCACGGTCAAACACGACCTGCTTGATACCCGATTCGGTCGCCTTCTTCGCAATGGCCTCACCGACGGCAACCGCAGCGGCCGTCTTGCCGTCCGATGCGCCAGTGGCGCCAGTTGTGCCAGCGTCAACAGAGGATGCGGCGGCGAGCGTCTTCCCGCTGAGATCGTCAATCAACTGAACATAGATCTGCTTGTTAGAGCGAAACACGGAGAGCCGGGGACGCGCGGCCGTGCCTGCCACCCGCTTCCGTACGCGGCGGTGGCGGATTGACCGCCGGCCAGGTTCAAATCTGCGGCTTGCCATCTAGCTAAGCTCCCTTACCGCCAGCCGCTTTACCAGCTTTGCGCCTGACGACTTCGTTCTCGTAAATAACACCTTTGCCGGAGTAGGCGTTTGGCTTTCGTATCTTTCTGATACGGGCCGCCTGCTCTCCAACAAGCTCTTTGTCCGGACCTGCGATGACCACAGTCGTCTGGCCGTCCGCCGTGAGTCTGTTGGTTCCAAGAGGGTCGACCAAAACCGGATGAGAAAAGCCCAGGCTCATCTCAAGGCCCTTGCCTCTCTGTTGGACCCGGTAGCCGGTGCCTACCAGCCTCAGCCTCTTCTCAAAACCGTCGCTGACACCAACCACCATATTGTTGACCAGGCTGCGCGTCAGGCCGTGAAGAGACCGGCTCTTTGGCTCGTCATTTCGCCGGGACACAGTGATCACGCCGTCGGCGAGCTTGACGTCTATCGTCAAAGCGATAGCGCGATTCAACTCGCCGAGCTTGCCTTTGACCGAAACGCTCTCTGGCCCAATCTTCACCTCAACCCCGGACGGAACCGTAATCGGGGCGAGTCCTATTCTTGACATGTCTCTTCTTTCGCTGCCTTACCAGATATAGAACAGGAGCTCGCCGCCGACGCCGACCCGGCGGGCCTGCCGTCCGGTCATGACGCCGTTGGGAGTCGACATAAAAGAGACGCCGATTCCGCCAAAGTAGCGGGGTATCTCGTTCTTGCCGACGTAAACTCGCAACCCTGGCGTGCTGACTCGCTTGAGACCCTGGATCACGGGCTCGCTATCTTCGAAATAGTTCAGCTTGACGCGGAACGACTCAGGCGCCTTCGGGGTCTTTTCCACGGGCTCAAATCCCTTGATGAAGCCTTCGCTCTGCATCAGCTTCAACAGTTCGCCACGCATTCGGGACGCGGGGACGTTTACCGACTCGTGGCGCACCTGCACGGCGTTGCGAATTCGAGTCAGCATGTCAGATATCGGATCAGTTACTGGCAATTCAATCTCCGGAAACAGGGTGGCTCAGTGGTTGCCCTTGCGTATGCCAGGGAGTTGACCTTTGAGCGCCAGGTCACGCATGGCAATTCGTGAAAGGCCAAAGAAACGCATGTATCCGCGTGGGCGACCCGTGATCTCGCATCGGTTGCGCACTCGCACAGGACTGGAGTCGAGCGGCAGCATTGCCAGCTTCTGGCGGGCCTGCATTCGCTGCTCAACTGAACGCGACATGTCTTCTGCGATGGTCTTCAACTCTCTCCGCTCCACGGCGTACTTTGCGACAGTCCGCTTCT
Source organism: Chloroflexota bacterium (assembly GCA_027624075.1). GTDB lineage: Bacteria > Chloroflexota > Dehalococcoidia > Lucifugimonadales > Lucifugimonadaceae > JAJCYX01. The sequence goes on along the minus strand of JAQBUH010000001.1, from coordinate 74,988 downwards.
TGCGTTCGTTCTTTTCAATAGACGATTTTTTAGCCATATTTGAACCTATACTCGGGCGAGGCGGGGGTCATCGATACGTGCGAACGGCACTCCGAGAAGCTCAAGGAGTCTTCGCCCTTCCTCATCAGTGCGGGCAGATGTGACCAGCACAACCTGAAGGCCCCGCAACCTGTCTATTAGATTGTAGTCAATCTCAGGAAACACGGCTTGATCGCTCAGGCCCATCGTGTAGTTCCCGCGGCCATCAAACGACTGCCGTGGGACGCCACGGAAGTCCCTTACACGAGGGAGCGCGATGTTGACCAGCCGGTCGAAGAACTGCCACATACGCGTGCCACGCATCGTGACAGAGGCGCCGATCGTCTGACCTTCTCGCAGTTTGAACGCGGCAATGGACTTCCGTGCTTTGTTCTCTCTGGCCTTCTGACCGGTGATGATTGACAGGTCTCCCAACGCCGCACCAAGCGCGCTGGAAGAGGTCAGTGCCTCACCGAGTCCAATGTTGACCACCACTTTCTCAAGCTCCGGCGCCCGCATTGGGTTGTCGTACCCAAACTCCCTGATGAGGACAGGCCGGATCTCAGTCCGGTAGCTTTCAAGCAGGCGAGGTGTGGTCCCGTTGCCGCCGGTGGCTGGACCGCTGGCAACAGGCTTCTTCGCCCGCGCCGCACTCGCATTACTGCGCACAGGCTTAGCCGACTTCGCGTCAGTAGATTCGCTTTTTTCTATTTTATTTTTAGGAGCGTTTGCCACGCTTCACCACCCGGACCTTCCGTCCGTCTTCCAGAAATTTGAACTGTGCTCTTCCGGCGAGCTGTGTGTCGTTGTCGACCAGCATCAGCTTCGACAACCTGATCGCAGCCTCGCCGTGGATGATGCCCGTCTGGGTAACACCTTGCTGCTGCTTGATGTGGCGGGTTGCCACATTCGCGCCTTCGACGACCGCAAGGCCCTTTTTAGGCTCGACCCGGATCACTTCTCCGCGCACCCCGCGGTCCTTTCCAGAGATGACCAGGACTGTGTCGCCCTTTTTGATTCGCTGTGCCATTGGCTATAGCACCTCCGGAGCCAGTGAGATGATTCGCATGAACTCCCGGTCACGAAGCTCTCGTGCCACCGGGCCGAATATGCGGGTCCCGCGCGGGTTGTTGTCGTCCCCGATGATGACGCAGGCGTTGTCATCGAACCTGATATGTGAGCCGTCCGGCCGGCGGATCTCTTTTGATGTCCGGACTATCACCGCTTTGACCACCTGGTGCATCCGCACTGTGCCGCCAGGCAACGCGTCCTTGACGGAGCAGGTGATGACATCACCCAGCGACGCGGACTTGCGCGCGCTTCCACCGACGATGTTGATGCAAAGCACCTCTTTCGCGCCGGAATTATCCGCAACCTTAAGTCTTGATTCTCTTTGGATCATCTTTGACTGGGCCCCGCAGGCCTACTCCGCTTCCGTTTCGCTGCTTTCGCCCAGCAACTCGCCAGGCATTCGGTCAATCTGGGCCGGCTGAACTTCGGCAACGTCAATCTTCTGGAGTATCTCAATCAGCCGCCACCGCTTCGTGCGAGAAAGCGGCCGTGACTCCTCTATCAGGACGCGGTCACCTATCGACGCCTGGTTCATAGGGTCGTGGGCGACCAGGCGTGTGAGGCGCCGGCGACTTTTCTTGTAGATCCGGTGCCGTTGCATCCAAGAAACGCCGACGACGATCGTCTGATCATTCTTGTCGCCCACTACCGTTCCCTGTTGCTGCCTTCGAGTGCCTGCCAACCTACTCCACCTGTCCTTCTAAACTGGCTGCGCCGGCTGAGCCGGCCATCTCCGCCACGATCTCTCGCTCGCGGAGCACGGTGTTGATCCGCGCAATGGTCCTGCGCGTCTTTCGGATCTCTGTGAAATCCGATAGCTGCATCGTTGCCCCACGGAACCGCAGGTTCATCAGAGCCCGCTCATGGTTCTGGAGTTCCTTTGCCAGTTCGTCGTTTTTCAGTTCTCTAACTTCAATTATCTGCATTAAGAATCACAGTACATCCTGCCGGCTGACGATCTTCGTCGGCACGGGCAGCTTGCGGGCTGCGCGGCGGAGTGCCTCGCGAGCCACATCTTCTGGAACATCAGACATCTCGTACATCATTCGTCCACTGTGTACAACCGCAACCCAGTGGTCGACTGCGCCTTTACCGCCGCCCATGCGCGTCTCGGCAGGCCGCCCAGACACGGGCTTGTCCGGGTAGACCCGGATCCATATCTTGCCGCCGCGCTTTACGTACCCGGTCGCAGCGCGCCTTGCCGACTCTATCTGCCGGGCGGTCACCCAGCCGGGTCCAATCGCCTTCAGGCCGTAGTCTCCAAAGGCAAGTGTCGAACCCACCGTCCTGGCGCCGCCCATGCGGCCCCTGTGTTGCTTCCTGAATTTTGTTCTTCGTGGCTGCAGCATTATTGACTCTCCGGAGAGGCGTTCTCGGCGCCGGTTGTTGCCGACGCGGCCGGCCCTGCGCCAGCTGGTGGAGCTGACGGTGTTGCCGGAGTTGCCGGAGTTGCCGGCGCCGCAGGTCCGCGTGACCGCCCTCTGGACGCGCCACCGCCGCCGCCGCGACCACCTCGACCGCGCCTTTGGCCAGAGCCTTCTGTGCCGCCACCGCCGCCAGACCCGGACCCACCGCCACGCTGTTGTTCAGGGGCGGTGCCCAGAGACAGGCGGGCCATAGACCTGGCACGCAGATTCTCCGCGGTCGGGACCACATCACCCCTGTATACCCACACCTTGACTCCAACTGTGCCAAACGTCGTGTGCGCCTCGGATACAGCAAAATCAATCTCTGCACGCAGCGTGTGGAGTGGGACCCGGCCCTCCATTTGCTTGTCTGTGCGTGCTATGTCGGCGCCACCGAGTCGTCCAGAGACGACAACCTTGACCCCGAGTGCGCCCGACTGCATGGTGCGCTGAATTGCCAGGCGGACAGCTCGCCTGTACGCGACGCGGCGCACAATCTGCTCGGCGATGCTCTGGCCTACAAGCGTTGCGTCGAGTTCGGGCTGGCGGACCTCCTGAATGTTCAGGCGGGCCCGCTTCTCCGTCATCTTCTCCAGCTCTGCACGCAACTCGTCAACGCGCTGTCCGCCGCGCCCGATGATGATTCCAGGCCGGGCCGTGTTGATAGTGACGACTAGCTCTTGAGGACCTCGCTCGATCTCGACCTTTGATATCGCGCCGCTCTCTCCGAACCTTGAGAAAATCAACTTCCTGATCGAGTGATCCTCGGCCGTTAGTTTCCGGTAATCGCTGCCCTTGTTGGCAAACCAGTGTCCTTGCCAGTCCATCACGCCGCCCAGGCGAAAACCTATTGGGTGAGTCTTCTGTCCCATTAGTTGCTCCTCGCCTCGGTGACTTCGATCGTCAGGTGACAGGACGGACGGTCCTTCGCGCCTGCCCGGCCTCGTGCTCGAGGCTGATAGCGCTTCAACACAGGTCCCTGGTCCGCTGTTATCCGCACGATCTTCAGGTCATCCCTGTTCAGGAAATCGTTGTTCTCGGCATTGGCGGCTGCAGCCCGGACCGTGCGCAACACGACCTGAGAGGCGGGGTTGATCATGTACATCAACCGTCTCTCCGCCTCAGCGACAGTCTGGCCGCGGACCTGGTCAATTACCAGCCGCATTTTGTACGTTGAAATGCCTATGTTTTTGGAGCGTGCGAATGTCATATCAGTGTTACCGGACCGAGCTTGACCTGTCTGATCGATGACCGCGGAATATTCGTGTCGCGGCGAACTCGCCGAGACGGTGCCCAACCATGTTTTCAGTCACAAGAACTGGAATGTGCAGCTTTCCGTTGTGCACCGCAATTGTCAGGTTGACCATCTCCGGCATGATCATCGACGATCGCGACCAGGTCTGAATGACCTGACGGCCGCCTGAACCCTGCGCGGCGAGGACCTTCTTCATCAATTTTGGGTGGACCCAGGGGCCCTTTTTGATCGACCTGCTCATATATATCTCTCGTTAACGCTGGTACCTGCGGCGGAGGATGAACTTGTCAGTCCGCTTGTTGTTACGCGTCCTGTGGCCAAGCGCCGGCTTGCCCCATGGAGTCTTCGGCCCGGGCATGCCTATCGGCGCTCTGCCTTCACCACCACCGTGTGGGTGCGCGGCCGGGTACATTGCAGAACCTCTGACCTGTGGTCTCCGGCCCTTGTGGCGAATCCGGCCGGCCTTGCCCAGTTTGATGTTCTTGTGATCCGAGTTAGACACCTGGCCAACGGTAGCCATGCATTCGCCGTGGAGCCGTCTCATCTCACCCGAAGGCAGCCGCACCAGCGTGTAATCATCTTCATGGGCCATCACCTGGGCCGAAACACCAGCGCTCTTGACAAGCTGGCCGCCGCGCCCCGGAGACGTCTCAAGGTTGTGGACAGTCGTGCCCGCAGGCAGGTTCTTGAGCTTCAGAGCGTTGCCGGTCTGTATCGCGCTAGTTTCCTGGCTCTGGATCACATTGCCGACTGAAAGACCATCCGGCGCAACAATGTACCGCTTAATCCCATCTTCATACCGGACCAGTGCGATTCGTGCCGTGCGGTTTGGGTCGTACTCAATCGACAGAACGATTGCGCCCCCGGTCTTGTCCCGCTTGAAGTCGATTATTCGATAACGGCGCTTGTGTCCACCGCCCCGGTGGCGCGTTGTGACGCGGCCGTGGTGGTTGCGTCCGCCCGTCCTCTTGATTACCCCCAGAAGAGACTTCTCTGGCTTCGACTTCGTGATGTCGCTGAAGTCATCCGCGATCGTGTCGCGGCGTCCCGGCGATGTTGGGTTGTATTTCTTCAGACCCATTGTCTATGCACCCTCAAACAGCTGAATAGTTTCACCACTGGCAAGGGTCACGATGGCCTTCTTCGTGTCCGGCTGCTTGGTACGGTTCCGCCCGTACGTCTTCATCTTGCCGTGGGTGCGCAAGGTGTTCACAGACCGGACATGCACGTCAAACGCCGCCTCGATGGCCCGGCTGATGTCGTGTTTCGATGCCTTTAAGTCCACCTTAAACACATACTTGCCCTGCTCTTGCAGGAGTGTCGATTTTTCGGTGACCACAGGGGCCTTAAGCACGCGTGTCAGATTCATGACGCAGCTCCCTTGCCCCAGAGGGTGTCCACTTCTTTAACCGCGTCCCGGGTGATAACGAGATTGGGGACAGAGACTGTTTGCAGCACGCTCAGGTTGCGCGCCTCAACCGCGGCAACTTTTTGCACGTTGGCACATGAGATCAGCACGTTCTTGTCTTTCCCCGCGGTGACTATCAGCGTCCGGCCGCGAAGCTCAAGCGCCGCGACCATGTCTATGATTGACCGGGTCTTTGGCGGGTCAAACGGCAACGCGTCCAACACGATCAGAGTTTCGCCACGAACATGATCGGCGAGCGCCACCCGCAGCGCCTGCCTGCGCATCTTCTTTGGGAACTTCTGCCGATAGCTTCGTGGGTGTGGCCCGTGCGCTACTCCACCGCCGCGTAGATTTGGCGACTTCCGGCTTCCGAGCCGGGCGCGTCCGCCGCCCTTTTGAGCACGCAGCTTACGCGTCGAGTAGCTCACTTCGGCGCGGGTCTGAGTATCCTGCGTGCCCTGCCGCCGGTTCGCCTGCTGGGCGACGACGGCCTGGTGCAGGAGCGCCTTATTTTGATCGGCGCCCCAGACGGTATCGTCGGCTTCCACGTTCCCGACGACCTTTCCGGATATGTCCTTAACCTGCAGTTCCATCGAAACTATGCCCGTTTCTCAATGCGCACGATGCTGTTTATGTGTCCGGGCACGGCGCCACTTACCAGAACCAGGTTGCGCAACGGGTCTGCAAGAACGATTCGCAGCCCGAGTTGCGTCACATTTGCGGCGCCGTAATGCCCTGCCATCTTGGTTCCAGGCCAGACTCTGCCTGGCGAGCTGCCTGCGCCGATTGATCCCGGAGCGCGATGCCTGTCCGACTGACCATGTGTCTTTGGCCCACCGGCAAAGCCGTGGCGTCTGACAGCGCCAGAAAAACCTCGGCCTTTCGACACGCCAGAGACCTTTACCCTGTCGCCGGTCTCGAACAGGTTGGCGAGGATCGCCTGGCCCACTTCAAATTCGGTGAGGTCCTTGACGCTGAACTCCTGGAGATGCCGGAATCGCCCGCCTGAGCGCTCAAGGTGCCCGGCGAGAGGTTTGTTCAGGCTCTTCGCCGTCATGAACCCGACCTGGACCGCCTCGTATCCGTTCCGTGCGGCGGTCTTGACCTGCGTCACTACGCACGGCCCGACCTCGATCGCCGTGACAGGCAGAGCGCGCCCGTCATCGGTGAAGAAGGTTGTCATGCCGACCTTACGGCCGATCAGACCTGAAATATTTGGCGCAGCGGCGATCTCAACAGGAGTCTCGCCGGGAGCATCGCTGCCGGACGGAAGTCCGGGCCCCGCGTCCGCCCGGGCAACAGGCGCGTCTCCCGTTGAGGCATCTCCTGTAGACGCTTCTGGGGCCACTGTCTCAGGGGTTTTTTCTCCGGCTTCTTCCTGCTCGGAGTTGTCTGGTCGTTCTTGTTCGTCCATATCCCTACAGCTTGATGGCGATGTCCACGCCGGCTGGAACGTTGAGTCGCGTCAGTGAGTCGATCGTCTTTGAACTTGGCTCGAGGATGTCGATGAGGCGCTTGTGAACGCGCAACTCGAAATGCTCCCTGGAGTCTTTATCGACGTGCGGTGACCTGATCACCGTAAACATCCGCTTTGAGGTCGGCAGCGGAACGGGCCCGGCAACGTTTGCGCCGGTCCGCTCTGCGGTCTCGAGAATCTGCTGCGACGAGATGTCGAGCAGACGGTGGTCGAAACCCTTGAGAATAATTCGTATCTTTTGACCGGGCATGTCGGCTACTTCTTCCCGATGATAGCTTGCGCCACATGTTGCGGCACAGGCTCGTAGTGGTCCAACTCCATGGCGAAGCTCGCCCGGCCGGTCGACAGTGACCGCAACTGCGTTGCGTACTGGAAGGTCTCTGCCAGCGGTATGAACGCCTTGACCTCCTGCACTTCGCCACGCTGGTCCATTGACTGGATCTGCGCGCGGCGGGAGTTCAAGTCCCCGATCACATCGCCAAGGTACTCAGCAGGTGTAATGACCTCTATGCGCATCACCGGCTCCATCAGTACCGGGGCTGCGTGCTCCATGGCGGACTTGAAGGCCATTGAGGCGGCGATCTTGAACGCCATCTCTGAAGAGTCAACGTCGTGAAATGAGCCGTCCGTCAGGACTGCCTTGATGTCGACAACCGGGTATCCGGCGAGGATACCGGTCCGCGCTGCCTCCCGGAAACCTGCTTCGATCGGGCCGTGGTACTCGCGCGGCAGGGTTGCCCCTGTGATTTCAGACTCAAACTGGATGCCGCTGCCCATCGGAAGTGGCTCGAGCCGGAGCGTGCAATCACCGTACTGTCCATGACCGCCGGTCTGACGGATAAACTTCCCTTGCCGCTCCGATATCTTTGTAAGAGTCTCGCGGTAAGCGACTCGAGGCTGACCCTGAGTGGCTTCAACGTTGAACTCCCGCCGCATCCTCTCGATGATCACGTCGAGGTGCAACTCACCCATGCCGGCAAGAACGGTCTGGCCGCTCTCTGGGTCTGTGTAGGTCTGTAGAGTCGGGTCCTCATCGACCAGTCTCACCAGCGCCTCAGTCATCTTCTCCTGGTCGGTCCGCGTCTTTGGCTCAACAGCGACGGAGATGACGGGGTCTGGGAACTTAATGGCCTCTAGAACGATCGGGTTCGCCTGGTCACACAGCGTGTGGCCGGTTACCGCGCCCCTCAGGCCAATTGCGGCGACGATCTCTCCCGGACCCGCAAACTTCACCTCTTCGCGAGAGTCTGCGTGCATCTTGAGCAGGCGGCCGACGCGCTCACGGGCCCGCGTCGACGGGTTGTAGACAGGAGTTCCGGTCTCAAGCATGCCGGAGTAGACGCGGACGTAGACGAGCCGACCAACGTGCTGGTCTGTGACCACCTTAAATGCGAGCGCGCTTAGCGGCTCATCAGGGTCAGGGTGCCGCTCAAGCTTCTTTTCCTCATCAGATGGGTCGAAGCCAAGAATGGGCGGGACGTCGAGCGGTGACGGCAGATAATCGATGACCGCGTCGAGGAGAGGATGGATGCCGCGATGACGAAGCGCCGATCCGGCGAGCACGGGGAAGATCTTCATGGAGATGGTGGCCCGCCGGAGGGCAGCTCTGAGTTCCGCCTCTGAGATCTCCTGCTCTTCGAGGTACTTCTCCATCAGGCCGTCGTCTGTTTCGGCGACCTTTTCGATCAGATGCTGACGAGCCTCATGCGCCTGCTCGATCATGTCGGCAGGGATTTCTACAACCGAGTGAGCGACTGCGTCACCAGAGTCGTACACATATGCGCACTGCTTTACGAGATCGATCATGCCCCGGAACTCGGACTCTGCGCCGATCGGGATCTGAATGGGGACGGCGTTTGCGCCGAGGCGTGAGTGGAGGGTGCCGACGGCGTAGTCAAAGTCTGCGCCAAGGCGGTCCATCTTATTGACGAACACCATCCGCGGCACTTTGTAGCGGTCTGCCTGGCGCCAGACCGTCTCAGACTGCGGCTGCACACCGGAGACCGACTCGAGGACGACCACGCCACCGTCCAGGACCCGGAGACTGCGCTCGACTTCGGCTGTGAAGTCGACGTGGCCGGGGGTGTCGATAATATTTACCTGGTGACCGTCCCACGTTGCGTTCGTGGCGGCCGAGCCGATGGTGATGCCCCGCTCCCGCTCCAGCGACATGAAGTCCATCACCGTGGTGCCTTCGTCGATGTCGCCGATCTTGTAGGTCTCACCTGTAAAGAACAGAACGCGTTCGGTGACGGTGGTCTTGCCAGCGTCAATATGCGCGATGAATCCGATGTTCCGGACCTTCGCGAGGTCTGATTTCTTTACAGCTGTTGTGGTCATTTCGGTCGCCGTCTGTCGGGCGGGCTACAGGCCCGCAATGTGTCGTTAAGTCGAGTTGCGCTGTCTTACCAGCGGAAGTGAACAAACGCCCTGTTCGCCTCTGCCATCCTGTGGGCGTCTTCACGCCGGCGCACCGCTGCGCCGCCTCCACGAGAGGCTTCCAGCAGTTCCTGGTAGAGGCGCTCCGCAACAGGCCGCCCGGTCCGAGCGCGAGCTGCCTCGATCAGCCATCGCTGAGCAAGGGCGCTGCGCCGCTCAGGCCTGACTTCAATCGGCACCTGGTAAGTTGCGCCGCCAACCCGCCTCGGTTTTACTTCCAGCGCAGGCATGGAGTTCCGCAACGCCTGCTCAAATACCTCGATACCTGGCCTGTTGGCTTCTTTTTCCAGCATATCGAGCGCGTCGTACATGGCTCGACGGGCAGTCGACTTCTTGCCGCCCATCATCAGGCGGTTAATAAACTTCGCCAGGTCGACGCTACCGTGCATCGGGTCGGGCGCCACAGGCCTGGGTTCTGCTGGTCGTCTTCGTGCCATCTAGTTGTCTCTATCTATCCATAACGCCGGCGCGTTCGCCGGGCAAACATAGCCGCCTGCCCAGTGCCAGATGCCTGAACAAGCGGCTCAGATTTCCGATATCACCGTGCAGGTCAGCCCCGCTGTTGCCCGTATTTACTTCGGCCTTGCTTGCGGTCAGCGACACCGGAGGTGTCCAGAGCACCGCGAACAATGTGGTAGCGGACTCCTGGTAGATCAGGAACTCGGCCGCCCCTGATAAGCACCACAGAGTGCTCCTGCAAATTGTGTCCCTCACCGGGTATGTAGGCTGTGACCTCAATGCCGTTGGTCAGCCTCACACGAGCAACCTTCCTCAACGCCGAGTTCGGCTTCTTCGGAGTGACGGTCCGCACCTGAAGACAGACTCCGCGCTTCTGCGGGTTGCCCTTCGGCCGCTGCTTCAGGCTCTTGTCAAACGAGTTGAACGTGAAGAGCAGAGCAGGTGTCTTCGGCTTGGTCCGTGTCTGCTTGCGCGGACGGCGGACAAGTTGATTGATGGTCGGCATTAACTCACCTGAAAGATGGGGCGGAACACAATGCCGGAGCCGGCATGTCAGAGCCACGAACAGACAGTATACGAACGTGGACACCTTTGCGTCAACGAATATCCACGAGCTTCCCATCTCGGCATTTACGCGCCTTTGACCAAACTGCCGCCAGCCTGAATAGTCTATCCTCGCACCTTCTGATTCACAGGCTCAGGCAGGCGGCTGCTGGCCGAAACTTGACCGGGCCACGCACAGGCGTATTGGACAACGGACATTGGCGACAGTTTTTCTCATCGGTTTCGGCCATCCCGACTCGATGCGTCTCCTCGAAGAGATGAAGGCGCGGTCGCGGGAGCATGACTTCCGCAACATTCCCGACTCGCCGGGAGAGCCTCCGCAACCTGGCGATAAACACTCGTCGGTGGCGCTCATTTGGTGCCCGCGGTCGGTTGAAGAGGCAGGCTCCCTGATTGCGCAGTCGGTTGCCAACGGACTGCCAACGGTTGCCCTGCTGCATGACTCTGTGCCACCGCGAATCGATTTCAGCGGCGGTCATGTCGAGCTCTCGTTTGCTCCAACCAGCTCTGCTGAGGCGCTCGCCCGGACAGAGCTCGTCCTTGCCAGGGCGCGCGGGCCGCGGGAGGGAAACCTGATCACCCACGGGGACCTTGTCATCGACCCTGACCGTTACGAGGTCCGGTTGGCCGGCCGTGCCGTTGAACTGACCTTTAAGGAGTATGAGCTCCTGAGGTACATTGCCGCACGACCGGGCAGGGTCTTCAGCCGCGAGGCGCTGCTCAGAGCCGTCTGGGACTACGACTACTTTGGTGGCACACGCACCGTAGACGTGCATGTGCGGCGCCTGAGGTCGAAGATCAACGACCTGCGGTATCAGTTCATCGAGACGGTCTGGAACGTCGGGTACCGGTTCAGGTCAACAGGCGAGCCGAATGACGGCTAGGTCCCGCCGTCCATAACTGTGCGGAAAGGCCCCGCCGTCTCACGCTCAGAGGTGATATCAATTGTGGCGGTTTCTAAGTTGCCGGTGAGTTTGACAAAAGTTTCACAATCTCCAATACTTCCTCACTTACTCAGATCAAGCGCCGCCAGAAGGCAGCCCCACAAGCCGAAGCCGTTTATCACGGGCATGACACAGCTTCACGACACAAAGCAGCGCGACATCAGTGAAGAGGCGATCCGCTTCGCCCTCTTCTCGGCGCACGAACACGACGTGCGGTTCATCCGTCTCTGGTTCACGGACATCCTGGGGACTCTTAAAGGGTTCGCCATCACCATCGACGAGTTGGAAGGTGTCTTGCGCTCCGGGGCGAGCTTCGACGGAGCGTCGATAGAAGGAATCGCGCGCGAGGGCGAGGCCGACATGGTTGCCATGCCGGACCCATCGACGTGGCAGATTCTTCCCTGGCGCCCGCGCGAGAACGCGGTGGCGAGGCTGTTCTGCGACATCAAGACAGCTTCTGGCGAACCCGCCGAGACCGATAACCGCGAGGTGCTGCGGCGTGCTCTGCGAAGGGCCGGAGAGATGGGGCTGACCTACTACGTCGCGCCGGAGATTGAGTACTACCACCTGCGGTCATCAGACGACCCACGCCCCCATGATTCCGGCGGCTATTTTGACCAGTCGTCAGACAGCGCAGGGGCTGACCTCAGGCGCCAGACTGTGCTTGCGCTGGAAGAGATGGGTATACCGGTCAAGCACTCTCACCACGAGGTCTCGGACGGCCAGCACGAAATCGACCTCCGCCACACGAACGCGCTGACGATGGCGGACTCGATCGTAACGTTCAAGGTGGTTGTAAAAGAGATCGCCGCGCAGTCCGGCGGCTACGCGACGTTCATGCCGCGTCCGTTCGCAAAGTCCAACGGCAGCGGGATGCACACCCACATGTCGCTGTTCGACGGTGACACCAACGTCTTTTATGACCCGGACGCGCCCCAGAGTCTCTCGGTTAAGGCAAGGCAGTTCATGGCGGGGCTGATCCGGCACTCGCCCGAGATCACTGCGATCACAAATCAGTGGGTCAACTCGTATAAGCGGCTGGTGCCGGGGGTTGAGGCGCCGGTTTACGCCAACTACACGTCTGGCAACATCGCAGACCTGGTTCGCGTTCCCTCCTACCGCGTGGGCAAGGAAGACAGTCTCCGCATTGAGTACCGTGCCCCTGACTCGGCCTGCAACCCGTACCTGGCGTTCGCGGCAATCCTTACCGCAGGATTGGAAGGTATCGAGCAGGAGTACAAACTTCCGGAGTTGATAACCAGCGATCCCTCCATAATGAGCGAAGCAGAGCGCCGAAAGCACGGGGTTGTTGACCTGCCGGCCACACTGGACTCAGCGCTTAAGATCGCAAGCGAGAGCAAGCTGTTGCGGAAGGCGCTCGGAACTGCGGTCATGGATAGCTTCATACGGAACAAGAGAATCGAATGGGCGGAGTACTCCCGTACCGTGACGGACTACGAGATATCACGGTATCTGAAGCTTCTCTGAGGGTGACTACCCCGCCTGACCGTTAAACCTGTCACATCGCAGGCGAAACGAAACACAACTGAAACATTTGCAGCCTGATAGTGGGATATATGACCGATAGAGAGCACAGCGCAGAGCCGCAGACAGTCCAGGTCCCCGACCTGGACCACATAGCAACGCACGGTCTCTACAACCCTGCAAATGAGCACGACTCTTGCGGCGTTGGCGTTGTTGCCAACATCGATGGCACACGCAACCACCAGATAGTCGACCAGGCCCTTGAGGTCTTAATCAACCTGGGCCACCGTGGGGCGTGTGGTTGTGACCCGCGAACCGGTGACGGAGCCGGAATTCTGCTACAGATGCCGGACGCCTTCATGCGTAAGGTTGCGGCAGGGACAGGGATTCAGCTTCCTCCGCCCGGCCGGTACGCCGCCGGAATGACATTTCTCCCCAGGGATGAACGGCTGCGGCAGCTGTGTGAGTCTGCCATCACCGAGGCCTCGGTGGCCCACGGACTGAAGTTTCTCGGATGGCGTGATGTTCCGCTTGACGAGTCTGCCATCGGTGAGATGGCACTCGCCGTGATGCCGCGGATCAGGCAGTTTTTCGTCGAGGCGCCCGCGAACGTGATCGAGGACGACCTTGAGCGCAAGCTCTACGCGTCGCGGAAGTCCGCCGAACGCGCCATCAAGAAGCAGGTTTCGGGAGCCGACGCGAAGAAGATCGTCGAGTACTTCTACGTTTGCTCGTTTTCTGCCCGGACCATTGTCTACAAAGGTCTTATCTTCGCTGACCAGATGAAGAAGTTCTACCTTGACCTGAACGACGAGGATATGGTCACGGCGTTTGGCATGGTCCACTCCCGGTTCAGCACCAACACGCTCGGCTCATGGAGACTGGCGCACCCGTACCGCATGCTGGCTCACAACGGTGAGATCAACACGGTGCGCGGCAACCGTAACTGGATGACGGCCCGCGAAAAGGACCTCAGGTCGGATTACTTCGGTGATCACATCGAGGACATCACGCCGGTGTGCGAGGCGGATGATCCGAGCGACACGGCGTCTCTCGATAACGGCTTCGAGTTCCTGCGCATGGGCGGCAGGTCACTTGAGCATGTGGCCGCAATGATGTTGCCCGCGGCGTGGTACGGCAACGAGTCTATGTCCGATGAGGTGAAGTCTTTCTACGAGTACCACGGCGGGATGATGGAGCCGTGGGACGGTCCGGCGATGATCACCTTCACGGACGGGAACTCGTTAGGCGCTGTGCTTGACCGCAACGGACTGCGCCCGTTCCGGTACTGGGTCACCAAGAGCAACCTGCTGGTGATGGCGTCTGAGGCCGGTGTGCTGGACATTCCGCCAGACGAGATTGCCTACCGTAACAGGCTGGAGCCCGGACGGTTGTTCCTGGTCGACTTTGACCAGAAGCGGATCGTCCCGCCAGACGAGGTGATTAGCGATCTGGCGTCGAGTCGGCCTTACGCGGAGTGGCTTGAAGAAAACCGGCTCACATTTGAAGACCTGCCGGATGCTGACGCTGTGCCCGGCGTAGACATGGAGACGCTTGTCACACGGCAGATGGTCTTCGGATACTCCCAGGAAGACCTGAAATGGCTTATCGGCCCAATGGCGACCCAGGGGGCCCAGCCGAACGGGTCGATGGGTAACGACGCGCCTCTGGCGGTGCTTTCGGACCGTCCGCAGACCCTCTTCAGTTACTTCAAGCAGAAGTTCGCCCAGGTGTCGAACCCGCCGCTCGACCCGATCAGGGAGAAACTTGTCACGCAGATGGCGGTGCCGGTCGGCCGCAGACCGAACCTGCTGGACGAGTCAGCGGAGCACGCGCGCGTTCTTCGCATCGACAACCCGTTGCTCTTCAACAGCGACCTCGCCCGCATCAAGGCGGCTGACCTGGATGCAGTGAAGGCAAAGACGATCTCCACACTGTTCCCGGTTTCAGATGGCGCCGGCGGCCTTGAGAACGCAATAGAGCGGATCAGGGCAGAGGCGTCGAGCGCGATCGATGACGGCTACACAATCCTCATACTGTCTGACCGCGGCGTGGACGCAGACCACGCGTTCATTCCTTCTCTACTTGCCACAGGCGCGGTGCATCACCACCTGATCCGGGAACAGACACGGACGCACGCCGACATCATCGTCGAGTCCGGAGAGCCGCGCGAGGTCCACCACTTCGCGGCGCTTTTCGGCTACGGGGCGTCTGCGATAAATCCGTACCTCGCATTTGAGTCGATCTCCGGAATGCGCGCACAGCCGACCGCGGAGCGTCCGCTCCCACCGCAGGCGAAGGCAGAGCAGAATTTCCGCTACGCCGTAGAGTCTGGCGTGCTCAAGACGATGTCAAAGATGGGCATCTCGACTTTGCAGGGTTACATCGGCGCCCAGGCGTTCGAGGCCCTCGGCCTTTCCGCTAAGGTCACCGATGAGTACTTCCGCTGGACGGAGTCGAGGATCGGCGGGATTGACCTGGAAGAGCTTGCGGCCGACGTGCTCGCCAACCACGCCCGCGCCTATCCAGAAGAGGACATCCCTGGGAGCCTGAGGCTTGACCTGGGGGGCCTTTACCTGTGGCGCGGCACAGGCGAGCGTCACATGTGGAACCCCGACACGATCTCGTTGTTGCAGGATGCCGCCACCCGGAATGACAGAGCTGTTTTCAAGCAGTTTGAAGAGGCTTCAGACAGAGAGGGCAGCGAGCACATTACGATCCGCAACATGCTGGAGTTTGCGGATGACAGGACCGCCGTCCCGATCGATGAGGTTGAGCCTGCCGTCGAGATCGTCAAGCGGTTCGCCACTGGAGCCATCTCTCTTGGCTCGATCTCGCGCGAGGCTCACGAGACTCTCGCCATTGCGATGAACCGCATCGGCGCGCGGTCGAACACAGGCGAGGGCGGAGAGGACCCTGCACGCTACGTGCCAGACGCCAACGGAGACCGCCGCATCAGTGCTGTCAAGCAGGTTGCCTCGGGCCGTTTTGGCGTCAACACAAACTACCTGGTCAACTGTACGGACCTGCAGATCAAGATGGCGCAGGGAGCAAAGCCTGGCGAAGGCGGCGAGCTGCCCGGCTGGAAGGTTTCGGACTACATAGCGTTCATACGGAAGACGACACGCGGGGTCGAGTTGATCTCTCCCCCGCCGCATCACGACATCTATTCGATCGAAGACCTGGCGCAGCTTATCCATGACTTGAAAAACGTTAACCCGGAGTCCCGGATACACGTGAAGCTGGTGGCTGTGGCGGGTGTCGGGATCATAGCGGCCGGTGTCGCAAAGGGTAAGGCGGACGTCGTGCTTATCTCCGGCGACTCCGGAGGAACTGGCGCGTCACCGCTCTCATCTATCCGCCACGGCGGCATCCCGTGGGAGTTGGGCCTGGCTGAGACACAGCAGGTGCTTGTTGAAAATGGACTGCGCGACCGCATTGTCGTCCAGACCGATGGCCAGATAAAGACGAGCCGGGACGTGGTCATCGCGGCCCTGCTGGGCGCAGACGAGTGGGGAGTCGCCACCGCGAGCCTGATCACGGTGGGTTGCATCATGCTCCGCAAGTGCCACCTCAACACCTGTTCGGTCGGCGTCGCAACTCAGGACCCTGAGCTTCGAGCACGCTTCGCCGGAACGCCGGAGGCCGTCGTGAACTATTTCTTGATGCTGGCAGATGGCGTTCGGGAACTTATGGCGCAACTGGGTTTCAGGACTGTGAACGAGATGATCGGCCGCACGGACGCGCTCAAACAGCGCGGCGTCACGCACTGGAAAGCGAAGAAGCTGGACCTCTCTCGCTTGCTGACGAGACCGAAGGGTCTGGCCAGCGATCACCCTTACCAGTGCACGCTGCAGGACCACGATCTTGAGCATGCGCTGGACCACGAGTTGATCAGACTGTCCGAGGGTGCGATCGAACGCGGCGAAAAGGTCAGCGCGACGCTCGACGTAAAGAACCGCAACCGCACCGTCGGGGCGATGCTCTCCGGCAAGATCGCAAAGAAGTACGGAGAAAAAGGTCTTCCTGACGGGACGATTGACTTCACCATGCGAGGCTCCGGCGGACAGAGCTTTGGCGCGTTCGCTGTGCGCGGCGTGACCTTCAGGCTGGAAGGCGACGCGAACGACTATCTCGGTAAGGGCCTCTCTGGCGGGCGAATCGTGGTCGTTCCGCCGCAGGGATCAAGCTATGTGCCTGAAGAGAACATCATCATTGGGAACGTCGCGCTTTACGGCGCCACCGGCGGAGAGGCTTACATCCGGGGCCGCGGCGGGGAGCGGTTCTGCGTCCGGAACTCAGACGCGCACGCAGTGATCGAAGGCATCGGCGACCACGGCTGTGAGTACATGACGGGCGGACGCGTCGTTGTCCTGGGCACAACAGGACGCAACTTCGGCGCAGGGATGAGCGGAGGCATCGCGTACGTTTGGGACCCGGACCGGACATTCGTGGGCCGCTTTAACCCGGAACTTGCAGACCTGTTTGATGTAGAGCCCGGATCTACCGACGAGGCTGAACTAAAAACTCTGATCTCCACTCATCACGACTACACCGGCAGCAACGTCGCTAAGAAAATGCTCGAAGGCTGGAGTGACTCGGTCACGAAGTTCCGAAAGGTCTTCCCGAAGGACTACGCGAGGGTGCTGCGGGAAGAGGCGCTTGCCGCCACAAGCTCAGTCTCCGCTAACGGGGCGGCGAGCCACGCTGTGACAACTGCCAGCGGAGTGGGCGCACGTGGGTAAGATCACCGGGTTCAAGGAGCTTGGCAGGATCACGCCGCGGCGTCGAGATGTCTCGTCCCGCGTCGAAGATTGGCAGGAAATTTACAGTGGGTGGCCGGACCAACAGGCTCGGGCACAGGCCAGCCGTTGCATGGACTGCGGAGTCCCGTTCTGCAACAGCGGTTGCCCGCTTGGAAACCTGATCCCCGAATGGAACGACCTCGTCTATCACGGCGACTGGCAAGAGGCGATAGACCGTCTTCACGCAACGAACAACTTTCCAGAGTTCACTGGCCGCATCTGCCCCGCTCCGTGCGAAGGCGCCTGCACGCTGGCGGTCAACGGCGACTCGGTGACCATCGAGATGATCGAAAAGGCGATATCAGACCGCGCCTGGCGGGAAGGCTGGATAAAACCGGAGCCGCCCCGGACTCGCACCGGCAAAAAGGTGGCGGTCGTCGGCTCAGGGCCGGCCGGTCTGGCTGCCGCGCAGCAACTAAATCGCGCCGGTCACACCGTGACAATTTTCGAACGCAGCGAGCGCATGGGCGGACTGCTTGTACTTGGAATTCCAGAATTCAAGCTGGAGAAAGCGGTTGTCGAGCGCCGGCTTGCCCAGATCGAGGCTGAGGGCGTGATCTTCCGCCCGTCGACAAACGTTGGCGTCGATATTTCGCATGATGAGTTGCTGGCGCAGTTCGACGCGATATGCCTGGCAGGCGGGTCCACAGTGCCAAGAGACCTGCCGATCCCAGGGCGCGACCTGAGCGGAATCCACTACGCAATGGATTTTCTGACGCAGCAGAACCGCCGGTTGAAAGGCCGCGAGTTCTCGCCGGAAGAGACGATCAGCGCACTGGGCAAGAATGTTGTGATCATCGGAGGCGGAGATACCGGCGCCGACTGCCTTGGCACCTCCCACCGGCAACTGGCGAAGAACGTTGTGCAGGTCGAGATCATGCCGCGGCCACCCGAGCGCCGGACCGACGTAAACCCGTGGCCACAGTGGCCGATGACTTTCCGCACATCTTCGGCTCACGAAGAGGGCGGGGACCGCGACTACAATGTACTGACTAAGCGTTTCGTTGATGATGGCAAAGGCAACGTCGTCAGGTTGGACTGCGTCCGCATCGAATGGGTTCCCGCGGAAGGCGGAGGCCGCCCGGACATGCGGGAGGTGCCGGGCAGCGAGTTCTCCATCGATGCCGATCTCGTCTTGCTCGCGATGGGGTTCCTCCATCCGCAGCACGACGGTCTGCTCGACAGCCTTGGAGTCGAGTACGACTCCCGGGGCAACGTTAAGACCGACGTGATGCTTAAGAGCAACATCGGCAAAGTGTTCGCATGCGGAGACATCCAGCGAGGCCAGTCGCTGATCGTGCATGCGATAGCCAGCGGCCGGACGTGTGCTCGCGCGATCGACCTGTTCTTGATGGGTGATTCCAACCTGCCAACGGTACGCGGCTATGCCAGGCCGGCCAACGCACTCCAACGCTAGTCTGCGATAGTCCGTAAGAGTCGTAAGGTCCGGAACATTCAGCCTCTTGTCTTCAGTCCAGCGTCAATAACTCAATGGCAATCTTCCGGGTAGCTCTCGCACAGATCAACACAACGGTCGGAGACCTTGAGGGCAACCGCGCCGCCGCGGCAGCGGCAATCAATCAGGCCAGAGACCTTGGCGCACACCTGGTCGTGTTACCGGAACTGACCATCACCGGTTACCCGCCGGAAGACCTGGTGCTGTGGCCGAGTTTCGTCGAGCGGAACGAGCGGCAGTTGTACGAGCTTGCCGGTTCGACCCGTGGCATCGTGGCGGTAGTTGGCTTCGTGCACGCAGGCGCCAACGGCCGGCTCTACAACGCCGCCGCCACCATCGCCGAAGGCCGCGTCATCGACATCTACCACAAGATCCACCTGCCCAACTACGGGGTGTTCGACGAGCGGCGCTACTTCACTCCAGGGTCAGGATGTCCGGTTTTAACGGTGGCCGGCGTCCGTGTCGGGATCAACGTCTGCCAAGACATCTGGGAACCTGCCGGGCCAGGCGAAGTTCAAAGCTCCGAGGGAGGCGCAGAGATTCTGGTGAGTCTCAACGGATCGCCGTACGAGATGGGGAAGCTCGAAACCCGGATAGCGCTTGTGTCCGAGTACGCGCGGCGGAACCGGGCATACGCGGTGTATGTGAACCAGGTCGGTGGACAGGACGAGCTCGTCTTTGATGGAGCGAGCATGGTGGCCGGGCCGGCCGGCGAGTTGATCGCCCTGGGCCCGTCGTTCGAGGAGACGGTCTTCGCTATCGACCTTGACACCGGTTTCGTAGCCCGCGCCAGGTCGTCCGGCGCGCCCCCTGTTCCTGCGCCAGCGCAACTGGCTCAGCTTGGCCCAATCCGTGAGCTGGCTGTAGATGTCCCGGACGCCGGACCCCAACTGCCAGGACTCTCTCCGCCGCCGATGCACCGGTCTTCGAAGCTTGAGAGAGCCTACAAAGCGCTTGTAACTGGCACTCGGGACTACATTCACAAGACAGGATTTAAGAAGGTCGCAATCGCTTTATCCGGGGGCATCGACTCCACCATCGTCGCTGTGATCGCCGTCGACGCGCTCGGCTCCGAGAACGTCACAGGCGTCGCATTGCCCTCCCGCTACTCATCGGAAGGTAGTGTGGACGATGCGGAAGAGCTGGCGCGTCGCCTCGGAATCACGCTGTGGAACCTGCCAATCGAGGCGGCGCACCGTGGATTCGAGGAGCTTCTCGACCCGGTCTTCAAGGAGACGGAGCCCGGTCTGGCTGAGGAGAACATACAGTCTCGAATTCGCGGCACGACGATGATGGCGATTGCGAACAAGTTCAACTGGCTGGTGCTGACGACCGGGAATAAGTCGGAGATGGCGACCGGATACGCGACGATCTACGGAGACATGGCGGGCGCGTTTGCGGTGATCAAGGATGTGCCGAAAACCCTGGTTTACGAGTTGTGCGGCTACCGGAACGAAGTCGGTCCAGGCTCGCCGATTCCGCAGTCTGTGATTGAGAAGCCGCCCAGCGCAGAGCTGAGGCCGGGACAGTTGGACCAGGACAGTCTGCCGCCGTACGAGATACTCGACAGGATCCTCGACCAGTACGTTGTCGAGTTGCTGTCCTCGGACGAGATCGTTGCCGCCGAGCAGGCTCTTGGAGCGGCTGGCGCTGACGAGGCGACTGTCCGGCGACTGACTCGCCTGATCGACATCAACGAGTACAAGCGGCGACAGGCGCCGCCCGGCGTAAAGATCACGCCGCTTGCGTTCGGTAGAGACCGCCGTCTCCCGATCGCCAACCGGTACCGAGGCTAGCTTCCGGCGTCAAATCTTCAATCCGCCCGGACGTTTTGAGTTCCTCGTGCTACGATTCCGGCGAGGGGCCAGTCTGCCCCTGTCCGCGTACACCCGCCAGCAAATGTGGCCGGACGCGTCGTCATCTCCACGTATCAACCCCATAACCACGGAACCACGGAACCACTGAAATGAAGATCACTGAAATCGAGACGTTTGTGGTCGACGCGGGCTGGCGGCCGTGGCAGTTTGTCGCTGTGCGTACCGACGACGGCATTACCGGTTACGGCGAGATGTCGGACGGCCGCAACCCGTATGGCGTCACCGGCGCGGTCACGGATTTCGAGCCTATCCTCATCGGCCGGGACCCGCTGCCTGTGGAACAGCGCTACTGGGACATGTACCGCCTGGCTCGTCAGAGCCCCGGCGGCATCGCGGCAAAGGCGATTGCCGGACTTGAGCTTGCGCTGTGGGACATCAAGGGCAAGGCTGTAGGCCTGCCTGTCCACTCACTGTTCGGCGGCCCAACGCGTGATTCACAGCAGGTGTACTGGTCACACTGCGGAACATCCCGCGCCCGCGACTACAAACTGATTGGCACGCCGCCGATCAGGTCGATGGGTGACGTCCGCGACCTCGGTCAGGAGGTCCGGGAAAAGGGTTTCAACGCGCTCAAGACGAACATCGTCTTTCCGGGTGATCCCGCATCAGTGTACTTCGCCGGATTTGGCGGCGGCGCAGGCACGACCGATCAGAACGTCTCGCCACAGCTCCTGAGGCACATTGAAGAGTACATCGGCACGTTCAAGGACGGCGCAGGGCCGGACGTAGAGATCGCGCTTGACCTCAACTTCAACTTCAAGCCGCTTGCCGCCCGCCAGATCTGCGACGTTGTAGAGCAGTTCGACATGATGTGGGTTGAGATCGACATGTACGAGCCAGACGGTCTGGCTGAGGTGAAGAACTCCACCAGTGTGCCGATCACCTCCGGTGAGAACCTGTTCGGCCTGCGGGATTACAGGCCGTATTTCGAAGCTCGCGCAATGGACACGGTGAAGATCGATATCCCGTGGAACGGGTTTGCGAGATCAAGAGACGTTGCGATGGCGGCGGAGAGTTACGAGCTGAATATCGCCCCGCATAACTACTACTCGCACCTCTCGACGATGATCTCGCTGAACCTGTGCGCCACGCTGCCGAACGTTCGCATTATGGAGATTGATATCGACGATGTCCCCTGGAAGGACGACCTTACCGGCGGCGCGCTCGACATCAAGGGCGGTGTGATAGGTATCCCGATGAAGCCAGGATGGGGCGTGGACCTGGACGAAGAGGTGGCGAGGGCCCACGTCTGGGCGCCGGGCCGAGGGCCGGGCTACACAAGCAGGTAGCGCGCGCCACACATCCCGGCTCATCGGACGCTTACGCTACCGGTTACGGGCGATTGGCCAGGGTTGTGCCAGCGCAACTACCACCAGGTCTTGCCTTCGATCTCTTTCTGGTCGAACTTGAAGTCCCGGTTGTAGATGCCGGTTGAGAGGTACTTCCAGCCGCCGTCCGCAAACATGGCCACGATCTTGCCGCTCTCGCCGTTCTTGCTCATGCGTGACGCAAGCTTGTGCGCAGTGCCGAATGTCGCCCCTGAAGAAACGCCAACGAACACGCCTGCCTCGGTGAGTAGCCGCCGCGTCCAGTAAAACGCCTCTTCACCCTCGACCATGATGCGCCCATCGAGCGCGTCGAGATCAAGTATTGGCGGAATGAAGCCGTGCTCGATCGAGCGCAGACCCTGCACCTTGTCGTCAGGGTGCGGCGCGGCGGCGACGATCTTCACGTTCGGGTTGTGCTCTTTTAGCGCCTTGCCGACGCCCATGAGCGTCCCGCCTGTGCCAAGACCAGCGACGAAAACGTCAACATCAGGCAGGTCGCGGATGATCTCCGGGCCAGTGGTCTCGTAGTGAGCACGCGGGTTCGCCTCGTTGCCGTACTGGTACGGCATGTAGTAGCCAGGGTTTTCGTCCGCCAGCTTCTTTGCCAGGATGATCGACTCGTTCGTGCCTTTGTCGGCATCCGAAAACTCGATCTTCGCTCCGTAGGCTTTCAGCAGGTCGACCCGTTCGCGCGGCACGCTTGCCGGCATCACTGCAATCATTTTGTAGCCGCGCACGCTGGCGATCATGGCGAGCCCCAGCCCTGTGTTGCCTGACGTAGGCTCGAGGATTGTGCCGCCGGGCTTTAGCAGTCCGCGGCGCTCCGCGTCCTCGATCAGATACTTTGCCGTCCGGTCCTTCACGCTGCCGGTCGGGTTGCCGGACTCGATCTTGGCGAATATGCGGATCGCAGGGTCCGGACTGAGGCGCGTCAGTTCGATAAGCGGCGTGTTGCCGATAGCGTCGATGATGTCGGCCTTAAGGCCCGTGCGTATCGTTGCGGCCTCAAGGCTCACAGCAACCGTCTTTCTCTTAGAGCGCTTATCCGCTGGCAGCAAACAGGCCCCGCCGCCTGTGCGCCCGGGGCCTGTTCAATTTAGCAGCGAATCCTAGTCATCAGCCATTATTGGCTGCTGGTCCCGTTCCTCG
This sequence comes from Chloroflexota bacterium, assembly GCA_027624075.1. GTDB lineage: Bacteria > Chloroflexota > Dehalococcoidia > Lucifugimonadales > Lucifugimonadaceae > JAJCYX01. The sequence continues at coordinate 51,847 of JAQBUH010000001.1, read as the reverse complement.
ATCGTCTGAGGTGTTGCGATTCCGCAGAAAACGTCATAGTCGATCAGTTCGGTGACCTCAGGGTTGTCTCCGCAGAGCTTGCAATGAGGGTCCTTCCTCACCTTCAACTCTGTGAACTCCATGCTCAGGGCGTCGATCATCAGCAGCCTGCTGGTGAGTGTCTCGCCGACGCCGAGCAGCAGCTTGATCACTTCGAGAGCCTGGATAGAGCCGACAAGGCCCGGCAATGCGCCGATGACGCCTGCCTCCGAGCAGTTCGGCACCTCTCCAGGAGGCGGCGGCTCCGGGTACATGCACCGGTAGCAGCCCTTGCCGGGGAGGTAAGTGGTTGCCCGGCCGTCGAACACCAGGATTGCGCCATCTACCAACGGCTTACCCGAAAGGTATGCGGCGTCATTCACAAGGTATCGGGTTGAGAAATTATCAGCGCCGTTTACGACGATGTCGTAGCCAGAGATGATCCTCATCGCGTTGCTGGAATTGATCGGCTCTTCGTGGAGCTGCACGTCAATGTCCGGGTTGTGCGCCAGGAGCGTCTCTTTGGCTGAGTCCACCTTGCGCCTGCCAACATCGGCATAGGTGTGAAGAATCTGACGCTGCAGGTTGCTCACATCGACGACATCGAAGTCCACGATGCCAATCTTGCCCACGCCTGCGAGCGCCAGGTACAGGGCAATGGGAGACCCGAGTCCGCCAGCCCCGATAATCAGTACCTTGCCGTCCAGCAGTTTGCGCTGTCCAACGCTACCCACGTTCGGCATGATCAGGTGGCGGCTGTAGCGTCGCACCTGATCTGGCGAAAGTGGAGTCAGTGTCTTCTTTTCTGTCATCTGCCCCAGGTCCTCAATGGTCTGTATATCTGCCGTTCGATTCTAACCCCGCGTTATCGACGCCGCCGGGCCGGGAACCGTTATCTTCGGGTGCTTACGGACGTTCCTCTTGACGCGCAATAAACGCTCGTCCTACAAGTATGCGTCCACTTAGATGATTGATCAGCCGCTCCGGATTCAGGTCACACTCTGGCTGAGAAGTCTGCTTTGACCGGCGCCATTGCCGGCAGTTCTTCTTTCGCCGCCAGATCGGCGATATTCACCGAATCCAGGTGCCTGAGCAACAACTGTTCGACTTCGCCCCACATATCCCGCTGGGCACAGGTGCCAGAGAGTTGACACTCATCTGCGTCGTCTACGCAATCTAGCGGAGCCAGCGAGTAGTCCAGCGATTTGACGACATCGGTGACCGTGATCTGTTCGGGCGCCCTGGCGAGCCTGTGTCCGCCCTGCGGCCCGCGGCGTGATTCGATCATGCCTGCCTTCTGGAGTTCAGAGCAGATGTGCAGCAGGTATGGCTCTGGAACATGGCGGGCAGAGGATATCTCAGCGGTGGAGGTGTACGAGCCTTCAGGCCGCCGGGCCAGGTAAACGAGCGTCCGGACCCCGTAGTCAACTTTCATTGGGATCAGCATGTCAGCCCACCGAAATCAATAGACGCGACTGTCAAAGCGCCCGAAAGCATTCAGGCGTTAAGTTGCAACGCAACTGATCCGAGTATACACCTGAACGTCAATTCCTGACCGCAGAGGTCTACAAATGGCGGTCTGCCTCAGCCTCCGGGCGAGTAGCCGGGACCCGTTGTGTGGACAGGTTGCCCGCGAACGCATCAATGCGTGATAAAATCGAAAGGTTGGGCCGTTATCAGGCCCGCGGCGGGAACACAATCTGGCAAAGTCCAGCGCTCTCGCCACCATCAGCCCGTTAGAACCCGGCCAATTAGGCAGAAGCTCCGTGCACCCCGCGTAGAACTCTTATGGCAGACATTATTTCCATTTCATTACAGTCCCGCACCGCCTTCGGCAAGAAAAACAGGGCGCTCAGACGTGCCGGGCTCATCCCGGTCCACGTTTACGGTGAGGGCAAAGAGCCTCTTTCGCTCCAGGTGGCTTCCGCAGAGTTGCGGAGCACGATGCGAGCGGCGGGCGCAACGACGCCTGTCACCATAAAGGTGGACGGCGGAGATGAGTCTGTGACCCTGGTCCGTGAGATTGCAGTGCACCCGGTCAGCGGCGCACTGCTGCACGTGGACTTCATGCGTGTTGACGTTGCGTCTGAAGTCCAGGCAATTGTGCCAGTAACCCTCCTCAATGAGGAAGAGGCGCCCGGCACAAAAGGCGGCGCAGGTGTCGTCACACAGGCAATCTACGAGATATCGGTGCTGGCAAGGCCATTCGATATCCCGAGCCACATCGAGGTCGACTGTATGGTGCTTGTCGACCTCGAGGCTGAAATCAAGGCCGGGGACCTTGTTCTCCCTGCCGGTGTAACGCTTGAGAGCGACCCGGATGCTCGCGTCGCCTGGATCCAGCCACCGCGTGTGGTTGAGGAAGTGGTTGCGCCTAAGGTCGAAACACCTGAAGTTGGCGCAGCTGAGGGTGACGAGAGCAAATAGAAGCTCGCCTCTTCTCGATCACAACTCCAGTTCGTACCACTCCACCCGGCCCGCTTCCTTGAACCCCATCTGCGTGTAGATGCGAACGGCAGCCGCGTTATGCGCCACAGCCTCGAGGTGAACTTGAGCCACGCCTTCGGCGAGGAGGTGCCTGACACCAGCGCTAACGATCGAGCTGCCGATACCTGACCTCCGGAAATCCGGCATGACGCCCGTCATCCAGATCTTCCCGCCGGTGTGCTGGTCCCGCCACTCCAGCGCTGTCCAAATGTAAGCGGCGACGCTTCCATCGGGCGACTCCACGAACAAGACGTGCTCCGGGCCTGATTCTGGCAGGTCCAATCTCGCCTGTATCTCTTCCGGGGTGTTCTTCGAGAATCCCCAGTGCTTGCTGAAGATGGTGTTCTGCATGCGTGTTAAGAGCAGTGTCTCTGCTGACGAACGCATCGTCCTGATCGAGAAACCGTCTGGCAACGGGAAGTCGGTGAGGCCCGCCGCGTCTGCCCTGTCCAGTGTTAGCTCAAGACTGGCCGTGACTCTCTTGAAGCCCCGCTCTTTCAGCGACTTGATTGGCTCGACGGGAGTGTTGCGGAGGGCAATGTGGATGCGTGAGACATTCTTGCTGGCGGCACGTTCAATCACCCAGTCAACAAGCGGCCCCGCCCGATCTGTGCAGCCGGAGGTCACGGCTACCGCCGAGACGGTCCGGTCAATGTCACGCTCGTGAAGCAAAATCGCATATCCGCAGAGCCTGTTATCACTCCAGATCAGGACAATCTCTTGCTCAGGGTCGACCCGCAGGACCTCGAGTTGCAACTGCAGTTCTGCGGGGACCGCAGGCCAAACGCGAAACCCGTGGGGGCCGAGACGGTTTAGCAGGTCCGAGAACTCGGGCAGCAGCCGCCATTCAAAACCTGTCGTCGAACTGTCGGTTTTTCCTGGCACTCGGCCTCCGCGCTGCTAATGGCTGTTCTGGCGGACTCGCCGCAGACGATCAATGGACGATGCGGGAGTCTAGCAGGGATATGTGGATCGAGTCAGGCCACCTGAACGTAGAGACACTCCGGCGCCCGGTCACGGACCCCAGCGTTCGAGCGCAGCGCTCACAGACGGCGACAGAGCGGTGGCCGGGTCCAGGTCCGGGTCGCTCACCGGCTCACCCGCATGCGTCGACAGCGGAATGACCCCCGCCCACACGTCCATCTCAAGGTCCGCAGGCTCATCGTGGGGTGGCCCGACACGGACCTTTGCCGAAGCCTCCTCCAGCCCCAGCTTCAAAACCAGCGTCTGAGTGAACTCGGCCGTGTTGGGATGGCGGGCTTCGTCCCACCGTCCAGGCAGCACATGATTGGTCACTATCTCCAGCCCGTGGAGCTTCTCCTGGACATCGGTAACCTCAGTCGCAGTGCCGAAGACGACGACAGACCGGTAGTTGATCGAGTGGTGGAACAGCGAACGGGCCGCAACGATCCCATCGACTGTCGTGACCGCCACGCTCACTGGTATCCCGGTCCGCATGCTCCGCAGCATGTGCGCCCCCGAAGAGCCGTGCAGGTACATCGTGTCGCCATCTCTTCCGTAAAGGGTCGGTAGGACGACGGGCCCGTGCTCGGCGTTGAACCCGACGTGGCACAGGAAGTTGGAGTCCAGGATCTGGTGCACCGTCTCGCTGTCGTATGCGCCCCGATCTGGCAGCCGGCGGACCGTCGTGCGCTTGGATTGCAAACTGGCTCTCCTGTTCATGTGCGCGGGATGTGACGCCTAATTCTTACAGATGTCCGAACGGCCGCGTGGTCATTTCTTGCCACTCTGAGTTCAGCGTCAGGCGCATCGGCTCGGGCATCAGTTACATTTTGGCTATATACTGCTATATGTGTGCTGGCATGGACGGTTTAACCTGTTCTCCACACACAGCACAACGCTATGAACGGGAGTAATACCGGAGGCGTCGCGCAAGAGAGAGCCGGTGGCAGGTGTGAACCGGCGCGTGACAACGGGAACTCGCCCGGGAGCGGTTTCGCTGAACGCCGAAAGGGCAATTAAGCGGAGACGTCTGGCCACGTTACGGCTTAAGAGCGGCTCACATCCGCCATCCTACCGGGCTTCGGAGGACAGGCGGACGTGAGCAACAAAGGTGGTACCGCGGGGAATCCCGTCCTTTGGTTAGGACGGGATTTTTTGTGTCCCGGCGGGTAGTGGAAAATATGGCGGTCCCGGCGATTTGAATGGCGGACTGGACGTTCAGGAACAGGAAAATGGTTGCAAAAAGACTGACGGGAGGCCAGATCGTCTGCGAAGCCCTGCTGAATGAGGGCGTAGACGTCATATTCGGCTTGCCTGGCGGCGCCATCCTGCCGCTCTATGGCGAGTTCTCCAAGTACCCGAAGCTGCGCCACGTGCTCGTCCGTCACGAACAGGGCGCAGCCCACGCGGCAGACGGCTATGCCCGGTCGACCGGCAAGGTTGGCGTTGCGTGCGCCACGTCCGGACCCGGCGCAACAAACCTGATCACCGGCCTTGCGACAGCGATGATGGACTCAGCGCCGGTCGTCGCCATCACCGGCCAGGTCGGCCGCGCGGCCATCGGCACAGACGCATTCCAGGAGACTGACATCACCGGAGCGACGCTCCCTGTCACGAAGCACAACTACCTGGTGATGCGGGCGCAGGATATTGGGCCGACGATTCACGAGGCGTTCCACATCGCCCGGACGGGCCGCCCCGGACCTGTGCTGATCGATATTCCCAAGGACGTGTTCCAGGAAGAGGCGGATTACGACTTCGAGCGTGACCGCAAGATAAACCTGCCCGGCTACAGGGTGCCGACTACGGCTGATGAGGCACAGATTGCGCTGGCCGTTGAGCTGATTAACGCGGCCAAGAGGCCAGTGATCATGGCTGGCCACGGCGTGATCATCTCGCGGGCCTTCGATGAACTGCGAGAGCTGGCTGAAAAGGCCGAAATTCCGGTTGTGACGACGTTGCTCGGGATCAGCGGGTTCCCGGAAGACCACCGGCTGTTCGTAGGGTTTCCGGGCATGCACGGCGTCGCATACGCAAGCCTCACGCTCGATGAGGCAGACCTGATCATCGCAATTGGCAGCAGGTTTGATGACCGGATCGTTGGCGACCCGAAGCGGTTCGCGACAAGATCGAAGAAGATACAGATCGACATCGATCCGGCCGAGATCAACAAGACGCTCATTGCAGACGCGCCTGTCATCGGCAACGTAAAGGATGTTCTGCGCCAGATAAACCCGAAGGTGGTTGGCGTAAAGCACCCGGAGTGGCTGCAAAGGGTCGAGCACCTGAAGGCCGCCCATCCATCGCTCAGGATTCGAGAGACGGACGACCTGCTCGGGCAGCACGTCATACGAGCTCTCTCGGACGTGACAAAAGGCGACGCCATCATCTGCACGGGCGTTGGCCAGCACCAGATGTGGGCGGCCCAGCACTACAGGTTCACAAAGCCGAACTCGTGGTTCAGCTCGGGAGGACTCGGCACGATGGGTTACGAGGTCCCGTCTGCCATCGGCGCACAGATCGGAAACCCTGGCCGGCTCGTCTGGTCCATCTGCGGGGACGGCGGATTCCAGATGACTTCAATGGAGCTGGCGACCGCAGTTGAAAACAGGTTGCCGGTCAAGTACGCCATTCTGAACAACAACCACCTCGGCATGATCACTCAGTGGCAGGGCATGTTCTACAAAAGCGACTTCCAGGCCGAAACCTATTCTGGGAACCCCGACTTTGTGAAGCTGGCGGACGCCTACGGGATGAAGGGTATCCGGGTGACGAGGCAAGAGGAGTTGGAGAGCGCTATACGCGAGGCGAATGCACACCCCGGACCTGTGATCGTCGATTTTGTTATTAAGAAGGTGGACAACGTCTACCCGATGATCCCGGCGGGTCAAAGCGTGCAAGAACTGATAGAGGAACCCCTGTGACAACCTCGAATAACGGCAATGGCACGAGCGGCTTCACCCAGCGGACCATCATCGCACTCGTGCAGGACCGGCCCGGCGTGCTGGCGCGCATCTCAGGCCTGTTCCGGCGGCGCGGGTTCAACATCGCAAGCCTTGCGGTTGGCAGATCAGAGATTCCCGGCCTGTCGCGAATGACGTTTGTCGTTGAAGGACCATCCCACGTCGTTCAACACGTGGCCGCACAACTTGACCGCCTTGTGGAAGTGGTCGAGGTGCAGGACATTTCGGACAAGAACATCGTCTGGCGGGAGCTGGCGTTGATTAAGGTGAACGCCCCGACAGAGCACCGCGGCGAGATACTCGAGCTTGCCGGAGTGTTCAGAGTCAACGTGATAGATATTGGAGCGAAGACGCTCACGATGGAGATCACCGGCGGCCGCAACAAGATCAACAGCCTGATTGAGCTCCTCAGGCGGTTCGGTATCCGTGAGGTGATCAGGACCGGCCGGGTCGCCACTCTACGCGGAGCGCTGGTCGAAGGCCAGGAGGATGGCGCTCACACGCCGCAGGATAGCGTCCAACATTTCTACACTCCGACCGCAGGGGATTCAGGAAGCGTGTAGATGACCGCTCTCAGCAAGAGCGGTCAGCGATATTTGAGGCATAAACAGGCCGCCACCCGGCGGAGACGAGGTGAAAGAGAGCGAGAATGGCGACCCTTTACTACGACAAGGACATTGACGATTCAGTGCTGCGAGACAAGACCATTGCGGTCATCGGCTATGGCTCGCAGGGCCATGCCCACGCCCAGAACCTGAAGGACAGCGGCTTCAACGTCATTGTCGGGCTCTACGAAGGCAGCCGCTCCAAAGCGAAGGCTGAGGCAGACGGCTTCAGGGTCGTTTCAAACTCTGAGGCGGCGCAGGAGGCGGACCTGATTGCCTTTTGCCTGCCAGACACAACCCAGCGCCGGGTCTACACCGAGGAGATCGCTCCGCACCTGACCAACGGCAAGACCCTGCTATTCGCCCACGGCTTCACAATTTTCTACAAGCAGATCGTCCCGCCGGAATCGGTCAACGTCGTGATGATCGCCCCTAAGGCGCCGGGGCACAGGGTGAGAGCAGTGTTCGAGCGCGGCCTCGGCGTGCCGTGTTTGATCGCTGTCGACCATGATGCGACCGGCAACGCTTTCGAGATCGCGCTGGCATATGGCAAAGGTGTCGGCGGCGGGCGCGCGGGAATCCTGAGGACGACCTTCAAAGAGGAGACGGAGACCGACCTTTTCGGCGAGCAGGCGGTGCTTTGCGGCGGCGTCACGGCGCTCGTCAAGGCCGGGTACGAGGTTCTGACAGAAGCAGGCTACGAGCCGGAGTCAGCGTACTTCGAGGTGCTCCACGAGTTGAAGCTGATCGTCGACCTGATTTACCAGGGCGGCCTCGGCGGGATGCGGTACTCGATTAGCGATACCGCTGAGTACGGCGACTACACACGCGGCCCTGTCGTGATCGATGAGCGGGTCAAGGACAACATGCGCAAGGTGCTCAAGCAGATCCAGTCCGGTGAGTTCGCAAGGGAGTGGATCGCCGAAAACGATGAGGGGCTCCACAAGTTCAAGGCGATGCGGAAGGCGGACGAGGAGCACGACATCGAGAGGGTTGGCAAGGAGCTGCGGGACATGATGCCGTGGCTTGAGGCCACGACCTAGCGACCGGCTACCCGGTGGACGGTATCTATTACCGCCACTTCGCCCATCGAGGGCACAACGGACATGGCGCCACAGGAGGCGTGAGATGGCAAAGAAGAGCGGCACCGAAGACAGAGTAATAATCTTCGACACAACGCTGCGCGACGGCGAGCAGAGCGCTGGCGCGGGGCTGACGGTCGAAGAGAAGCTTCGGATCGCTCACCAGCTTGCGGCTCTCGGCGTCGACGTCATAGAGGCCGGTTTCGCCGCCAGCTCTCCCGGCGACTTCGAGGCCGTCCGCCGGATCGCGCAGGAGGTCAAAGGGCCGATAATCTGCACGCTGGCGCGCGCCGTCCCGGGTGACATCGATGCGGCAGGCAAAGCGCTGGAAGGCGTCGAAAAGGCGCGGATCCACACGTTTATCTCCTCGTCAGACATCCACCTGATGCACCAGATGAGGAAGGACCGCGAGGCCATCATGAACATGGCGGTCGAGGCGGTGAAACGGGCCAGGCAGTACACGGACGATGTCGAGTTCTCTCCGATGGACGCCTCACGGACCGACCCTGTCTACCTGTACGCGATGCTGGAGGCGGTCATCAAGGCGGGAGCGACGACGGTCAACATCCCTGACACCGTCGGTTATGCCACGCCTGAGGAGTTTGGAGCGCTGATCAAGGGCGTCTTCGAGAACGTTCCGAACATCGGCGAGGCAGTCGTCTCCGTCCACTGCCACAACGACCTCGGCATGGCCGGCGCGAACAGCCTTGCCGCCGTTGAGAACGGCGCGCGCCAGGTTGAGGGTTGCGTGAATGGCCTGGGTGAGCGTGCTGGCAACGCGGCGTTGGAAGAAGTGATCATGGCGTTGGAGACAAGGCCTGACCACTACAGGGCAAAGACAAACATCAGGACAAAGGAGATCGGCAACACGAGCCGGATGATCGCCAGCATCTTCGGGTTCCCTGTCCAGTACAACAAGGCGATCATCGGCCGCAACGCGTTCCGGCACTCGTCCGGCATCCACCAGGACGCATACCTGAAGGACCACAGCACGTTCGAGATCATGGAGCCAGAGTCGGTCGGCTGGCGCGGCGAGTCTCTGGTCCTGACGAAGCTGTCAGGCCGGGCCGGACTGAGGGCGAGATTGGCCGAACTCGGATACCGGCTCAAGGACGAGGAGCTGACCAACGTCTTCACCGCTTTCAAGGACCTTGCGGACAACAAGAGCGAGGTGGACGACCGTGATCTGCACGCACTGATGTCTGAGCAGCACCGTGTGGCAGACACTGAACGGACGTACCAGGTCGAAAAGGTCCATGTGGTCTGCGGCAACGACACCGAGCCGGAGGCCAGCGTCACGTTGCTGTGCCCGGACGGCGAAAAGCGCTCTGCAACTCAACTTGGAACCGGCCCCGTTGACGCGGTTTGCAAGGCGATCGACTCGATACTTGACATGGATGTCGAGTTGACGGAGTTTTCTGTCAATGCGGTCACCGAAGGCATCGACGCGCTTGGCGACGTTACCATCCGCATTGAGAAGGGCGGGAGCGTCTATTCCGGCAGAGGCGCTGACACAGACATCGTGGTAGCTTCTGCCAAGGCATACGTGAACGCGATAAACCGTCTGCTCATGATCGGCGTACAGGACGCCGGCACTACCGCGACCACTCCCGCAGAGACCGTTTAACCGAGTTTTGAGTCGAGTTTTTAACAGTAAGAAGTAACACCAGGATGGCTGGAGAAAAAATGCCGAAGACGATGTTTGAAAAGATCTGGGAGCGTCACATTGTGGCGGAGCCAGAGGACCAGCCAGCGCTCGTCTACATCGACCTGCACCTCGTGCATGAGGTGACGTCGCCCCAGGCTTTTGAGGGGCTGAGGCTCGCAGGGCGAAAGGTGCGCAGGCCGGAGCTGACGATATCAACGGTCGACCACAACGTCCCGACAGACGAAACGCGTCTGCTGGAGATCAAGGACCCGATCGCACGCCAGCAGGTCGAGGCGCTTCGCAAGAACTGCAAAGAGTTCGGCGTCACGCTCTACGACGTGGACAGCAAAGCGCAGGGGATCGTGCACGTCATCGGTCCGGAACAGGGCTACACGCAGCCGGGTATGACCATCGTCTGCGGTGACTCGCACACGTCGACGCACGGCGCGTTCGGCGCGCTCGCGTTTGGCATCGGCACTTCTGAGGTTGAGCATGTGCTGGCAACTCAGACCCTCAGGCAGCGCAAGCCGAAGACGATGGAGGTCCGGTTCAACGGGCCATTACCCACCGGTGTGACCGCGAAGGACATGATCCTGGCGACTATCGGCCAGATCGGAACCGCCGGAGGCACGGGGCACGTAATTGAGTACACGGGTGAAGCCATCCGCGACCTGAGCATGGAAGGCCGGATGACTATCTGCAACATGACCATCGAGGGCGGCGCAAGGGCCGGGATGGTCGCTCCTGACGGGACAACATTCAAATGGATGAAGGGCCGGCGTTTCGTCCCGCACGGCGAGGCATGGGACGCCGCCGTCGCTGACTGGAAGACGTTGCCGACCGATGAGGGAGCGGAGTACGACACCCTGGTTGAGGTGGACTGCTCTCAACTTGAGCCGTATGTATCCTGGGGCACAAACCCAGGACAGGTCACCAAGATCACGAGCCGCGTTCCAGACCCTGATGACTTCGCAGACCCGGCTGACCGCGCCTCGGCGGTGTCAGCCCTGGAATACATGGGCCTGAAGCCGAACACGCGCATCGAGGATATCGCGCTGGAACGCGTTTTCATCGGCTCCTGCACAAATGCCCGCCTTGAGGACCTCCGGGCAGCGGCCTCGATCATCAAGGGCCACAGAGTAGCCCGCGGTGTCCGTGCGCAGGTGATGCCGGGATCGACACTCACGAAAATCCAGGCGGAGGCCGAAGGCCTGAACGAGATTTTCCAGGAAGCCGGGTTCGAGTGGCGGGAGTCCGGGTGCTCGATGTGCCTCGGCATGAACCCGGACATACTCGCGCCAGGCGAGCGATGCGCGTCGACCTCTAACCGGAACTTTGAGGGCAGGCAGGGTAAAGGCGGCAGGACGCATCTCGTCAGCCCGGAGATGGCGGCAGCGGCGGCCATTGCGGGCCACTTTGTCGATGTGCGGGACTGGGACTTCAACTGATGTCAACGGGCGATGGTGACGGTCCCTCAGTGGACCCGCCGGAACGGCAAGAGAGGCGGAGAACGCCGCCGCCCGGCTCCAGGACGCCGCCACCTCGCACTCGCGCCGGCGACAGGAGCGAAGTGGAACACCGCGCGATCAGGCGGGAACGCGCCCGCGGCTCAGTGTTCGGTCGCGTGATGGGCAGACAGGGCCTCGATGACGCGCTCCAGGAACGGTTTCAACCGTACGAATACCAGTCAACGCGACCGCTCCTGAGGTGGGTGTTCCTGGGCTTGATCGCCTTCACGATCGCCGGCGCTTTCGCGGTGATTACTGACGTGGGGTTCCGCGGACAAACAAACGAGTGGCGTTCGGAGGGACTGACGGAGGTCCCGATCGGACCCGAGCAAGTGGCGCAGGGCGCACTGATTGCGGACCTTGAGCTCAGGGACCCGGACGAACTGCTCTGCAATGAGGCCGAGTTGGAGAGCAGTTCGGTCTTTGCCCAGGGCTGCCGCAGCATCGACCGTGTCTTTGAGTACGCGGCCAGCGAGGGGCTAGACTGCACGACTCTGGAAGACCTGGCCAGTGTGGTGAGCGAGACTCAGGTGGCAGCGCCCGGTTGTGACCGCATTGTCGATCTATCAACCCGGTTTGAAGACCTGACCAACCGTAGCAACATAATGAGCATCATCGTAGTGCTGCTCTTGCTGATAGTCGCCTTCCCTTTCTCGTCGTTCGCACACCGTTCGAGCCGGAACCTCAGGACCCTTAAGTCTGAGGGACAGAAGCACTCTCCTGACGGCACGGTTATCCGCTTCTTCATCCCGATTGTGAATATCTACAAACCGCTGTTCATGTTCGTCGAGCTTTTTAAGGCCAGTGACCCGAGGGTGTCAGGCGATGACGGCACAGCGTGGAAGAAGAAGGGCGGAGTCTCTCCAGTAGCTGTTCTGTGGGGATTAGCCTGGGGCGCCGTAGTCATCTTCAACCCGATCACTGTGGCGAGGTTCTTTTTCAGGGAGAGGGCAGACCTGGCTGACGTGTCATCTACCACCAGCGGTCTTATCGCAGCGGACCTTCTCATCATTGTCGTGGGAGTATTGGCGATACTCATGTCGAACACGCTGTCGCGCTGGCAAGACACGCGGGCTGCGAGGTACGGCACGGTCACGGTGACCCCGCCACGGCCTCGCGATCCCCTGGAGAAGGCGCTGGAGGAGGGTGTGCGCAGGCGTGACCGGCAGGCGGCCGGAGACAAAGACCAAGATTCTAAAAGGAGGCGTAGGTAAATGCAGGCGTTCACCAAGCTCACAGGTCTGGTTGCTCCTCTCGATAGAGTAAATGTAGACACAGACCAGATCATCCCGAAGCAGTTTCTCAAGAGAATTGAGCGGACCGGGTTTGGCAAGTTCGCGTTCTTTGACTGGAGATACCTTGAAGATGGGGTCGAGAACCCGGACTTCGTGCTGAATCAGCCAAAGTACCGCTCGGCGACAATTCTTGTCTCGGGCCGTAACTTTGGCTCTGGCTCATCGCGAGAGCACGCGCCGTGGGCGCTGAACGAGATGGGTTTCAGGGCGATAATCGCTCCAAGTTTCGCCGACATCTTCCGCAGCAACTGCATGCAGAACGGGATGGTCCCGGTCGTCCTCAAGCAGGAGCAGGTCGACACAGTCATGGGCAAGGCGATCCAGCGGACCGGTTACCAGATCACGATCGACCTCGAGTCGCAGACAGTGAAGGACGACGACGGGTTTAAGGCGAGTTTCGAGATCGATCCTTTCCGGCGTAACAGTCTTCTCAAGGGGCTGGACGACATCGGCCTTTCGCTTGAACTGGAAGGCGAAATCACGAGATATGAGACATCGCACGCGGCCGGCAGTTAGTGCGGCCTGTGATCGTCTGCTTGCCGCATCTGGCTGTCGCAGTTGAGGCCAGTCGGCGCCGGAACGCGGAAAGACTGACTGTACCTTGTACGGCCACCTGAGTCCGGGGTAGCCGCCTGAACACGTTGCTGGTAGACTCCGTGATCTCGCAATCAGTTCGGAATAGCGGTGGCTGGCCCGGTACGGAATAGCCTCGTTCCATCGCAGCCTGAAGGGGCGTTATTCACGGCATGGAAGCACGGATAACAGTACTCGGCGGAGACGGCATCGGCCCTGAAGTCACGGCCGAGTCGATGAAGGTTATCGACGCGGTTGGCCGGCGCTATGGCCACCGTTTCGATTGGGTGCCCGGCATCGTCGGAGGCCGCTCGATTGACGAGCGTGGCACTGCCATCGATAACGACACGCTGAACCTCGTCCTCGGCGCAGACGCCGTGCTGTTCGGCGCCGTCGGAGGGCCGAAGTGGGATAACCCGCTTGCTCGCATCCGGCCTGAGGACGGCATACTCAAGCTGCGGAAGACCCTGGGCCTCTTCGCAAACCTCAGGCCCGTGAAGGTCTACCCTCAACTGATCGACTCCAGTCCTCTCCGTCCGGAACGCCTGAAGGGAGTGGACTTCGTCATCATCCGTGAGCTGACCGGAGGCCTCTACTTCGGCAAGCCGAAGCGCCGTTGGGAGAATACGCGGGGGCGCAGAGCGGTTGACACGCTGTCATATACCGAAAAAGAGATCCAGCGCGTGGTCCGCGTCGGCTTCGAGTTGGCGAGGATGCGTCGCAAGCGGCTCCACTCGCTGGACAAGATGAATGTGATGGAAACGTCTCGGCTGTGGCGGGAAGTCGCGACCGAGGTCGGTCACGAATACCCTGATGTTGAGCTCATCCACATGTTGGCTGACAACGCGGCCATGCAGATCGTCACCAACCCGATTATTTTCGACGTGATTGTCACCGAAAACACGTTTGGCGACATTCTGTCCGATGAGGCGGCGGTAATCGGCGGATCCATGGGCATGCTCCCATCGGCCAGCCTGTCGAGCATCCCCAAACTTAATGGCAGGAGACGCCGGGGCGGCAAGCCTGCGCTGTACGAGCCGATTCACGGTTCGGCGCCGGACATTGCGGGCCGCGGCATTGCGAACCCGCTGGCATCGATACTGAGCGCTGCCATGATGCTCCGGTGGTCGTTCGGCCTGCATGACGAGGCGAACGCGGTTGAGGGCGCGGTTGAGGGCTTCCTCGCAGAAGGCTACCGGACAGCAGATATCGCAGATGCCGGCACACCCGCTTTGCCAACGGTCAAGGTCGGAGACATGATCGCTGCTTACGTAAGCAACTGACGCGCCTCGCGGTGCAAACGACCTCTGGCCGGGGCATGCTTCAGTCGAGCCTTGACCGAACGGCGCCACAGCTATTCGGGAACGAACAGCGTCAGAAAATCGTCGACCGCCATCTCATACAGGCTGTCCGTCTGAGAGACCGTCTCAAGGATGCTGGTCGCGCTCTGTTCACTGAGGCGAGTCCGGATGTTCGAGCCGAACTTGCTCATCAGCAACGGAATGCCCTCTTTACGCCGCCGCCGGTGGCCAATCGGGTACTCGACCTCGACCTTCCCGGTTGAGGTTCCGTCGTTGAAGGTAACTTCCACCGCGTTTGCGATAGAGCGCTTGTCTGGCTCCAGGTACTCCCGCGTATACCTCTGGTCCTCCACAACCACCATTTTCGTACGTAGAGCGTCAATACGCGGATCGGCCGCCGCCTCGTCTTCGTAGTCGTCCGCAGTGAGCGTCCCTTTCAACAGCGGCACAGCGGTCATGTACTGAATGCAGTGGTCCCGGTCTGCCGGATTGGTCAGGGGGCCGATCTTGTCGATTATCCGCATCGCCGGCTCCTGGGTGGTGATGGTGATCTTGTTGACTTCATCGAGCCGCCCTGAGACCAGCGGATGCAGTTTGACCGCCGCCTCGACCGCCGTCTGTGCGTGGAACTCGGCCGGGAACGATATCTTGAAGAGGATGTTCTCCATGACGTATGACTTAAACGGCTGTGCCAGGGTGATCTCTCTGCCGCTGAACCAGACATCCTGAAAACCCCACGAAGGCGCAGAGAGAGCGGTGGCGTAGCCCATCTCGCCGCGGACCGCCATCAAAGCCAGTTGGACTGCGCGGGCGCAGGCGTCACCCGCGGCCCATGACTTGCGAGAGCCGGTGTTTGGCGAGTGCCTGTACGTCCGGAGTGTCGCCTCGATCCATGCGTTCGAGACGGCGTTTGCAACCTGCTCCCTTGTTGCGCCCAGCATGACAGACGTGACGGCCGTTGACGCCAGTTTTACGAGTAGCACATGGTCGATGCCGACCCGGTTAAAGCTGTTGTCCAGCGCCAGCACACCCTGGATTTCGTACGCCTTGACCGCAGCCGTCAGGACGTCACGAACTGTCAGCGGTTGCCGTCCGGCGCCTCTGGCGGCACGGCTGAGGTGGTCTGCGACGGCCAGGATTGCGCCGTAGTTGTCAGAAGGGTGTCCCCACTCTGAGGCAAGCCAGGTGTCGTTAAAGTCCAGCCACCGGATGGTCGCGCCAATATCGAAGGCTGCTTTGACCGGGTCGAGGACGTAGCCGGTCCCAGGGACGCGAGAGCCGGAAGGCACAGTGGTTCCCGGCACGTTGGGGCCGAGAAGCCTGGCGCAGGCCGGATAGTTGAGCGCCAGGAGAGCGCATCCTAGCGAGTCGACCAGCGTGTGCCGGGCAGTGGTAAGCGCCTCGTCGTCAGGTGTGAACGGCTCAATGGCGTACTCAGCGATGGCTTCTATCACGTGGTCGAAAGGCATTTTCTTACCGCCGCTCCTGTTCATGTCCGACTGCGACCGGCGAGCGTCCACCTGTCTGCGGTTGCCCCTTGCGTCGCTGGCTCAACTGGCTCAACGGGG
The DNA here is from genome assembly GCA_027624075.1 of Chloroflexota bacterium. Classification (GTDB taxonomy): domain Bacteria; phylum Chloroflexota; class Dehalococcoidia; order Lucifugimonadales; family Lucifugimonadaceae; genus JAJCYX01. Next base: position 35,836 of record JAQBUH010000001.1, on the reverse strand, counting down.
AGTAAGCCTCTCCGCCAGCGCGCCAGTATGCCCGCGCGCCGGGAATAAGGAGCCTAGCGTTCTGCAAGTGCGACAAATGCCCCGGGCTCAGGTCCCGTGTACTCTCCCAGTGGTCTGATCAGCCGGTTGTCGCTCTTCTGTTCAATGACGTGAGCGGCCCAGCCAGATGTTCGGGCGATCACAAAAACAGGAGTGAACATTGGCGTTGGCACGCCGCAGAGGTGATATGTGGTCGCCGCGAAGAAATCCAGGTTGGGGTGCAAACGCTTTTCACGCATGATCACCTGTTCGACGCGCTCCGAGATATCGAACAGGCTCGTGTCACCGGCTGCGTCCGACAGTCTCTTCGCCCAGTCTTTGACGATTGCCGAGCGTGGGTCGCCGTTCTTGTACACACGGTGACCGAACCCCATGATGAGCCGCCTGGCGGCCAGCATCTGCATGATGCCCTTCTCGGCGACGGCAGGCGAGTCGAACTGCGACACCAGCTCCATGGCGGCCTCGTTTGCGCCGCCGTGGAGGGGCCCGCGTAACGCCCCAATTGCCGCGGTAATGGCCGAGTAGATATCTGCCAGCGTGCTGGTGACGACACGAGCCGTGAACGTCGATGCGTTGAACTCGTGCTCGGCGTACAGGATCAGGCTCACATCCAGCGCACGCCGTTTCAGCGGATCGGGCTCCGCGCCCGTCAAAAGGCGCAGGAAGTGTCCGGCGACCGTGTCTTCACCTGACACGGTCTCGATCCGCTCGCCACGGTTCTTGAACCTGTACCAGTAGAGGAGCATCGACCCGAGCGAGGCGATCAGCCGGTCAGCAATCGACGCTGGCGTTCGCCCGCCTTCGCCCTCCGGCTCAATCGTTCCCAACATCGAACAGCCGGTGCGCAGGACGTCCATCGGGTGAGCGGTTGCCGGTATATGCTCGAGTACCGCCTTAAGCTCGTCCGGCAGGCCCTGGAGGCCGGCCAATCGCTTCTTGTAGGCGGCCAGTTGTTTTGCGTCTGGCAGACGGTTGTAGATCAGCAGGTATGCGACCTCTTCGAACGTCGCATGCTCGGCAAGGTCCTCGATCCGGTATCCGCGATATGTGAGGCCGGCGCCCTGCTTACCAACCGTCGCGATGCCAGTTTTTCCTGCGATGATGCCTTCAAGGCCTGCGCTGGTCATCACTCTCGCTCCTCTTCGGCGTTGCCGAACATGTCGTCGAGCTTCTTCTCATAGCTGTGGTAGTCAAGATACTCGTACAGTTCGTCCCGTGTCTGCATCAAGTCGATGGCCGCCCGCTGCGTGCCGCTGCGCCGGATCTCTCTGAACACCTGCTCCGCCGCACGGCTCATCGCCCGGAACGCCGAAAGCGGGTAGAGCGCGATATCAACTCCCGCTTTCTGCAGCTCCTCACGCGTGAGCATCGGCGTCTTGCCAAACTCCGTCAGGTTCGCCAGTACCGGGACCCCGGTGGCGTCGCGAAACCGCGTGTAGTCGGCCGGATCGGTCACGGCTTCGGCGAAGATCATATCGGCGCCAGCGTCACGGTAAGCCACCGCCCTCTCAATCCCGGCGTCTACGCCTTCGGCGGCGATGGCGTCTGTCCGGGCCATCACGACGAACTCCGCATACGGCTTGGCGTCGACCGCGGCCTTGATCCTGTCGCACATCTCCTGTGTCGAAACCACCTGCTTGCCCGGACGGTGGCCGCACCGCTTCGCCTGGACCTGGTCCTCGATGTGGACCCCTGCAGCGCCGGCTTTAGAAAGCTCTCTTACGGTCCGGGCGATCATGAAGGCGGCGCCCCAGCCGGTATCCGCATCGACAAGCAACGGCAGGTCTGTGGCCGCGGTTATTCGCCGGACATCTTCCGCGACGTTGTCGAGTGTCGTCATGCCGAGGTCCGGAAGTCCGTATGAGGCAGTCGCCACGCCGCTTCCGGAGAGATAGACGGCCCGGAAACCGGCCGCCTCCGCCATCACCGCGGCGTAGGCATTGATGACGCCGATCAACTGGAGAGGCCGCTCTTCGGTGAGTGCCTGTCTGAACAGTTCGCCTGGAAGCCTGGGCATCGTTGCGACCCGCGTGCGCCGGTTGACGGGCGGCGGGCCGCTTGACCCGGCCGCATAAGGTAAGCCAGCAGTTTACACGGGAGCGGAATTAGCGCGTGAGGGCGTCCCACAGGACTACCGGGGCAACCAGAAGCAAGACGACTCCAACGAGCAGTCTGAGCTTGGCCGCCTCAATCCGGTAGGTCAGCTTTGAGCCGATGAACATGCCAACCGACCCTGTTGTGCCGACTACTAAGATCAAGGTCCAGTCGTTCCGGCCGCTTATCAGGTGGCCGGTAAAGCCGGAGATGCTTACAAAAACGGTGATGATGAGGTTCGTGCCCGCCGCCATTGCGGGGTCCATCTTTAACACCTGCACAAGCGCCGGCATCCGCAGCACACCCAGGGCGAGTCCGATGGCGCCGCCTACAAGACCGATGATCATGCCCACCACGCCTTCGCGCACGATAGTCCTTGTCGTGAGCGTGCCGTCATAGGTCGCCATCCGGTGACGCTCCGACTTCTCAATCTTCAGCTCGGTGTAGGCCTGCACGATCAGCGATATCGAGGACCAGACGAGGAAGACGGAAACGGCGCCGAGGAGGAGCCAGACGGGAGCGACGTCTGCATACAGCCCGCCGATCAAAGAGCCGATGAACGCGGGGATACCGAGCACTATGACGACGCGAAACGCCACCCGGTTCTCAAGAACGGCTGGCCATGAGCCGGCGACTGAGCTGACCGCGCTGACGAAGAGGTTGGTCCCCGCGGCGACCAGCGGGTCGACTCCCAGCAGCGTCATCGCAGGGAGCCGTATGACGCCGAGAGCTATTCCGACGAGTCCGCCAACCAGGCCAACCGCCAGCGACATCACTCCCAGGCCAACGAGGGTCAGGACTGACAGCTCGTCACCTGTGGCGCCTGAGGCGAAGGCAACAGCGAATAGTGGCGCTTCACTCACGCCGCCAGGACTCCCTGCCTGAGCGTTCTCCCCTGCCTGGACGCAGGGCTGCCCGCGGGTCTCTCGTCACGCAGCCAGATCAAGATTGATCGCTGCGAACTTTTCCCGCGGGTGTTCGTACAACAACAGGGACAGTCGTCTGTCGCAGATATTTCACCGGCCGAAGCCCGGGTGCTGGTTGTGATGGTCTTCTCTTTAGCCATGTGTCAGGCTCTGAGCCGGTAGCCCGTCGCTCGCCGTTGTCCTAGTTCCACAGCAGGCCGACTTCGTCAAGCTGCATGTCGATCTCCTTGAGGTGGAGATCATCGGGCTTCAGCGAAGGGTGGCGGGCATATGCAGACTCTGGCTCGAAGATCCCGCGGCGGACCATGATGTGCTTGTAGATCCAGTTGGACAGTCCCTGGCCCTGGGACAGCGTCCGGATGATCGTTGCGTAGCGTGAGAACTCAGCCTCTGCGCCTTTTTCATCGCCCGACTTCCAGAGATCCCAGACCCGCACGAACACATCGGGCAGGGTCGACCCTGGCATCGTTCCGACAGAACCCCGTCGAAACTCCTCGAGAACGAACGCTCCGCCGGCGCCGCCGAACAGGATGAGGCCCGTCCCCTCTGCAAGGCGATGCGTCTCCGCCATGCGCGGCACTGTGGGAGGCGTTTCAACTTTTATGTAGCAGAGGTTCTCGTGCCGCCTCGCGCAGGCAACCGCCATTGCCGGACCAACCGTGGCTGAACCCTGGTCTTGCAGAAAAATCGGGATGCTAACCGCGTTTGCAATACGCTCGAAGTAATCGATGTTCTCCTCGGCAACCGTCGGGATAAACGAGGTGGGCCGGATCATCAGCGCGTCGGCGCCCAGCTCTTCCGCTCGCCTCGAATAGTGGATAGCGAGGTCGGTGCCTTCGGCGCCGGTGTTCATGACGACTTTGATCCGGCCGGCGGCCTGATCGACGACGGCCCTCAGTACCTCGTCGCGCTCACTCTCGGTGAACTTGTACACCTCACTGGCGACCGCGATTCCGATGCCGTGCACGCCGCAATCGACCATCCAGTCAACCTGCCGTCTCAGGTCGTCCATCACGATTCGGCCTTTAGAGTCGAACGGCGTAGACAGGATCGGGTAGACACCGGCCATCGTGCGATCAGGCATTTTGGTTGTCCTTTAGGTCAACTATGGCGCAGAGCCCGGAGCCACCTGGCTCAGAAGCTCCGGTAAGCGGCCCGCTCAAAGCAGCGTGGGAATTATTGCTACCAGCACTCCGGCAACGGTGGCCGTGCCGATCACCCCTGCGACATTCGGACCCATTGCGTGCATAAGTAAGAAGTTCTGCGGGTCCTCTTTACGCCCCATCTCCTGGACCACCCGCGCTGCCATTGGCACAGCCGAAACGCCGGCAGCGCCGATCATAGGGTTCACCGGCGTTTTTGTCACAAGATTCATGAGTTTGGCAAGAAGTATGCCGCTGATCGTCGCCGTGATGAACGCGAACAGCCCGAGAAAGAATACGGCCAACGTCTCAGGTTGCAGGAACACGGCTGCAGGCATCGTGGCGCCGACGGCGAGACCTAACAGCACGATCACGATGTTCATGAGGTTGTCGGCGCCCGAGACAAGGCGCGGAACAACTCCGGACTCCTTGATCAAGTTGCCGAGCATCAGCATGCCGACAAGTCCGATGGCATCGAAGGCCACGACGCCGACAACTATGGTGGTCAGTATCGGGAAGATCACCTTCGTGCGCTTGGAGACCGGCCGCGTCGAGTATTCCATGCGGATGCGGCGTTCTTTCCGGGTGGTGAAAAGCTTGATGATTGGTGGCTGGATGATGGGCACAAGGGCCATGTACGAGTATGCGGCGACGGCTGTTGCGCCGACGATGCTGACCGCTGAGGGACTGATGAACTCCTGTGCAATCTGGTGCATGCGAGTTCCGATGAAGATGGTTGTCGGCCCATCCGCTCCGCCGATGATCCCGATCGCCGCCGCGTCTGTCAGATCGAAGTCGAACACATCCAGCATCCCCAGCAGGATGGCGCCGAGCAGTGCGACAAATACGCCGACCTGCGCCCCCGCGCCAAGCAAGAGGGTTTTGGGGTTGGAGAGCATCGGCTCGAAGTCCACCGCGGCGCCGAGGCCAAGAAAGATCAGCAGAGGAAGCAGATCGGTGTTGAGGCCGGTGTCCTGCAACAGCTTCAGGAACCCGACAGGAGCGCCATCGCCTCCGTCGCTGATCAGCACACCGAGCGGCATGTTGGCGAGCAGTATCCCCATTGAGATGGGGATCAGGAGCAGTGGCTCCTTTTTACGGGCGATCCCCATGTAGAAAAGACCGGCGGCGATTACCCACATCAACACAATGCGCGGGTCATCCCCGATGGCGGTGAAGCCCTTCCAGACCTCGCTGAGTCCGCTGCCGTTATCCACGGTTGCCTGCGCTTTGACGGCTGTGCGGTTTAAGCCGGTTGAAGCCTCGAACAGAAGAATGTTGGCTCATCGCGCTTCGATCTCGATGAGGGTCTGACCGTGCTGGACTGAGTCGCCTTCACCCACCAGGACCGCCGTCACAGTGCCGTCCCTGGTGGCGGAGATCGTGTTTTCCATCTTCATCGACTCCATGACGAGTACGGTCTGGCCGGCTGTGACGCTCTGGCCCACAGACACGCTGACGCTGATGATCCGGCCCGGCATGAGCGCGCGAACCGTGCCGTCGCCTCCCGAAGCCGGGACAGCGGGCCTCGGGGCGCTGGCAGGCCCGGACGGTGAAGCAGGCAGGGCTGGCTGAGGCGCCACCGCCGGTCGAGCAGCGGCAGTTCGGGGCGTTGGAGCGCCTCGATCAGGAAGCTCAACCTGGTAGTCCACTCCGTCAACCGTGACACTGACGGGGCTTTGACTTAGATCGCCGACCGCAACTTCGTACTGCCGGCCCTTAATCGTGATGCGGTAGCTCTTCATGAGTCTGTGCGGCCTCTGCGCGGCATGCCGGTCGTTCGTCTCGACATCTCACGCGAGCGTCCGGTTGAAACCCAGCTGCCGGCTCCAGGCTGGCGCACGGGGGATGATATGGCGCGAGCGGCAACGCCACGCTCAGCATCTGCGAGTGCAAGCGCGATCCCGATGACTGCCGCGGTCTGAGCGTCGTCCGGTTCAGAAATAGTCGCAATGGCCGCGTCCGCGCGCGCAGACGTCGCTGAGACAGGCATTCTGGCTGTGGCGGACGCGCCGGCTGCCGGCGCGCTGGCCGGGAGCATCGCGTCAATTCTGTCGAACACCTTGATGGAGATGGCAAGCACAGAGAGCACAACGAACACGACGCCCATGCCAATCAGGCTGAGTTCCAGTCCGTCCAGCAGCAGATCTTCGTTGAACGTGGCGTCGCCCCTGTCGCACAACGGCCACGGGACCGTTACCAATGCCGTGGCCGCGAAATCATTGTTTGCCGGGCGAGATTATACCAGCGAGGTCTTCGGCCGCTCGCTGGCCGAACAACCGGAATTGCGTCTCCCGGAACTGCGTTTCGCGATCAGCGTGAACGCTATCGCGGCATCTCCTCGACACGGACCGTTGAGCGGACTCCTTCAATTGAGACCGAGACGGCGCCGCCGCCAGGTTTTCGCAACTCGTCACGCCGATAATCCAGGTTGATCTCACGCGTCTCACCGTCAATTGCGATGACGCTCCTGTGAGTCTCAAGGTCAAAGGTAAGATCGGCACTCAGGACCGACGCGTGTCGCTCTCGCATCAACTGCTGCGCCTCTGCGACTGTAATTTCTACAAAGCGCAGTGCGGTTCCGGGTACTGCCTGCGCCAGGAGTGGCAAGTCGACGGTGGCAACGACGGCAATCTTGGCGTAGCCGCCGGTGGTCTGCCGGTCGGCAAGCAGGATGATTGGCCTGCCGTCCCCCGGGACCTGCACGGCCCCTGAGACAACAGCATCGGAAATGATGTCGTACCGGCCATCGACCGCTTCGATCACCGGCCCGTCCAGTCTCAGGCCCTGCCTGTCTGAGCGGTCGGTTACGGTGTACGTGGATGAGAAGAGGCTACGTACACCCTGGCTGGTGAAGGAAGACCGCTGCGGTCCCTGCACAACACGGACCGTCAGTTCGTTGGAAATTACTTTCCTCAATTGGCCGGGGAACTTCGCTCCTGGCGAGGAACTGGCGTTTGGGGCGCCGAGCGGCAACTCGTCTCCGGCTGCCAGGGGCCGGCCATCCAGTCCACCGATACCTGACGCAACGTGCGTAGACCTCGAGCCAAGCACCGGTTTTATGTCTATTCCGCCGTCAACGGTTACGTACGCGCGCAGACCGGCAACGGGCGGGCCTAGCCGGAGCACAGCGCCTGCTGGCGCCACAAAGCTCTGCCACGTCGATAGCCGCGTGCCGTCCAGCGAAATCTCAAGGTCACAACCGGTGACTGCCGCAACGGCTTCGGCGCTAAACAAGAACTCTGCTCCCCCAAACATCACCTCTATCGCAGCGGCGGAATGGCCGTTGCCGACAAGGAGGTTGCCGATGAGCAGCGCTTCAGGGTCGATCGCTCCGCTTACCGGCACGCCATAGCGCTGGTATCCCTGTCTGCCAGAGTCCTGGATAAGTGACAGCGCACCGGGATTGATGACAGTTACTGAGCGGCTCACGCTGACAGCGCCGTGGACTTGATCACGTACTCGCCGCCAGCGACCAGTTCTTCAATGCGGGACATTTCGTCCGAGTCGACCGGCAGAAAGCGAACATAGTGACCGGGTTGAAGCACAGACGGCGGATTTTCAGATTGATCGAACAGTCTGACAGGCGTTCGCCCGATCAGTTGCCATCCGCCCGGTGACGCGTTCGGGTAGACGCCGGTCTGCGACTCCGCGATCCCGACTGACCCCGCTGGCACGCGGGTCCTTGGAGTGGCGAGTCTCGGGCAGGCGATTCTCTCGTCCATCCCGCCCAGGTACGGGAATCCGGGGGAGAAACCGATCATGTAGACACGGTAATTGACGCCGGAGTGGATGCGCACAACGTCTTCCGGAGAGAGACGTGCTTGACTTGCGACGGCCTCCAGGTCGGGGCCATTTTCTCCGCCGTATGCCACCGGAAGCTCATAGACAGTCCGCTGCCTGTGGTCTCGTGCTCCTGTCGCCGGGTAGACGGCTGCGACTCGCTCACGAAGCTCCGCCGCAACCACATCGAAGTCGACCTGAAACGCGTCGTACTGAACCAGCAGTGAGCGATACGCGGGCACGAGCTCATTCATCCACGCAGGCGGCGAGGCCGTAAGCGCGTCGGCCAGAGCGTAGACCTGGCCGTTCACCCGCTCACTGATCTCTGCGGCAAACTCAACCGATATTGCCTGATCGCCGGATGGCAGGATCACGGGCGGTTCGTAGCTATCGACGTGTCTCTGAGTCATTGCCGCATAACCAGGCGCTAGACGATCTCAGACATTCGCCTGATCTCAACTCCGGCGCCTTCCAACTCGCTGCGGACGGCGCGTGCCAGCTCTACTGCGCCGGCGGTGTCGCCGTGAAGACATATCGAGTCGGCGCTGAAGTCGATCTCGGTCCCGTCTATTGCGATGACGCGGCCCTCGGTCGCCAGCTTCCTTGACCGTTCGACCACTTCAGCTTCGTCATGCACCACAGCGCCGGGCTGTGAGCGAGGCACAAGCGTTCCGTCCCTCGTCACAGCGCGGTCCGCGTAACATTCCCGCGCCACCCGGACCCCTTCGTGCCGTGCGACCTGCTCCCATATAGAGCCTGCAAGAACGACGTGTATCAGGTCCCTGTCTATCGACTTCACCGCCTGGACGATTGCCCGCGCAACCGGCTCGTCTCGCACCGCCCGGTTGTACAACGCGCCATGCGGCTTGACGTGTTGTAAGCGATGGCCGGCGGTAAACGCGGAGAGCGCGCCGACCTGATACTTAACTATGTTATGTATCTCTTCCGGAGTGAGAGCCATCTCCCGTCTGCCAAAACCGCCCAGGTCAGGGTACGCGGGATGAGCGCCAACGCCGACCCCGTGCCGTTCTGCCAGTGCGACTGTGCGAGCCATCCAGTCAGGGTCGCCGGCGTGAAATCCGGTGGCGATGTTGGCCGAGGTGATGAACTTGACGATCTCTTCGTCGAACCCGAGCTTGTACCCGGCAAAAGACTCGCCGATATCGGCATTGAAGTCGATCACGCCGGCCGGTTTTGAACTCATTCTCCAGGCAATCCTGCTGAGATGTAACGATCACTACCATTCTCGTGTGGCAGTCACTGGGCTGTAAGCAGCGCCGAACACTAGCATATGCGAGAACCGCTCTCACCTGCAGCACCCGCCACGGTGGCAACGGCGGCTCTGACCAGGCCGGACTACTATAACCAACATGACCACAGGCTACGGAACCGAAAAACTCCCGCTTGATTTCGTCGACAGGATCAAGGCGCTTGAGGCGGAGTATCTGAAGACGAACGACCCGATGATGCAGTCCGGGTTCGACGGAGGCGCCGCACGCTGGAAAGAGGAGCGCGGCCCGATTATCAAGGCGATAGACCGCGACGGCACGTTCATGGATGTGGGCTGTGCCAACGGCTTTCTGCTTGAGTCGCTCGGCGCATGGTCCACGCTTGAAAAGCGGTGGCACTTGATCCCGTACGGTGTAGATATCAACCCGGGACTGGTGGTCGAGGCGATGGCTCGCTGGTCAGGGATCGCAGACCACTTCTGGGTGGCCGACGCGTGGGAGTTCTGCCCACCTGAAAAGATGGACTTTGTGTACACGACCGCTGACTGCGTCCCTGAGAGCTTCCTGCCTTCGTACGTAGCCCGCCTTCTTGACCGCTACGTGAAGCCAGGTGGCCGGCTGATAGTGGGCCACTACGGCAGCAAGGCGAAGCGGGTCGATCCGATCAACATCGGCGAGTTGCTGAACGACTACGGCTTCCCTGTCGCAGGGACTATGCGGGGCGGCAGGATGCGTGAAGGCGACGGACCTGTCACGCGGTTCGCGTGGCTTGCAAACTGATCCCGCAAGTCAGGGCGTCCGGCAAACAACAGCCCGGCTAGAACCCCAGCTTTCTCTCTCGCATACTCACGTATCGCCCCTGCCCGATCACCACGTGATCTATAACCTCAACATCAAGGATCCGCCCGGCCTCGACCAGCTGCGCTGTGAGACGGATATCCTCCGGACTGGGTGTCGGGTCCCCTGACGGGTGGTTGTGCACCACCATCACCGCTGGAAGGTTACGGCGAACGGCCGCGGCGAACACCTCGGCCGGCCTGACAAGCGCGGCGTTCACGCTCCCAACATAGAGATCGTCTGCCCCAACCACCTGGTTCTTGGTGTTGAGCAGAACCACCCGCATATGCTCCCTGTCGTAGGCAGACATCTCAGGCATGTACAGCTTTGCGATGTCTGCAGGCGAGCCGACGCGCGGCGCGTCATTCGGCTCAAGCCCGGAAACCCGTCTGCCAAGCTCTATCCCGGCCAGCAACTGGCACGCCTTAGCGTCCGAAATCCCCTTAAGTTCACAGAGCTCCTCGTAGTTGACCCGCGAGAGCCCTTGCAGGCCATCCACCGTCGCCAGCAGCCTCACGGACATAGCCACGACGTTCTCCCCTTCGAGGCCGGTGCGAAGCAGTATCGCCATCAGCTCAGAGTTGGAGAGATTGCCGGCGCCGTGGGTGCGGAGCCTCTCACGAGGACGCTCCTCGGCGGGAAAGTCGCGTATCGCCGGGCCAGAAGGGCCTGTTGCAAGAACCTTTTTCTGAGGAGTCGTGACCATTGTCCTGCCCTGTCGGATTGTTCAACCGGGCAGAGGTTATAGCCAGGGTCAGCGGAACCCAAAACAGGTTGGCACTCCGGTAAGACCGTCACTCCCAAAAAGGCTGCACGGTCGACACTCGATCAGCCAGCAGCCTGCGCCGCCTGCAACATCGCCCTGGCATATCCGGTTGTGTATGCAAACCCTGTGTAGTGAGTCGACGAGATCCCGTCAAATGGATTCTCACGGTCGGCGTCGATCAGCGGAGGGTGCTCCGGGTAGACGAGGCGCGGATATTTCTGACGCACCAGCTCTCGCATCACGGCGAACATGTCCACCTCACCCTCATCCAGGAACACCTCCGTGTACTTCTGTCCCGGGATGTCCGTGATCACGTTCCGGTAATGCATGTGGTTGATCTGGTCTCGCTCACCGAAGTAGCGGCAGACTTCAACCGGATCGCCGCCCAGCTCGCGTGTGACCCCGCAGTCGAACGTAATGCCGTTGTGCGGACTTGGCACGATGTCTACGAGCCTCTTCCAGCCTTCGATGCTGCCCATGATCTGCTCTGAGCCGCGGCTGATGGGCGCGGGCGGGTCGTTCGGGTGGAGCGCGAGCCGGACGCCGGCCTCTTCCGCAACCGGGACAACGGCCTTCAGAAAGTAGGTGACGTTCGCCCACATCTCATCCATGGAGTGAGCGCCTTCTTCGGGCAGCGGCGGCAGGTCTTTTATCCGCTCGTAGTCGAATGCGGTGTAGCCCGAGCCTCCGCGTCCCGGCGCCTCGTAGTAGCCCTCGACGATGCGGTGCGCGTAGAAGTTGTACTCCATCACCGGAAGGCCAAGCTTGCCTGCGACACGGATCGACTGCATGACCTTTTCGATGTCTTCGTCGCGACCAGGTCTGTTGTAGATGGCGTTCGGAAAGCCCGCGAACATCTGGTTGAACAGGGTCAACCCATGCGTCGCAAGGCGGTCCATCTTCGCCTTCAGGGCTGCCTCGGTCCACGGCAAAGCATTGTCTGACATGCAGATATACGTAACGCCCAGTTGCCTGATCCGGCGCATCGTGGCGTCCTCAAGGTCGTTGAGGAACAAAGTGATCTTCGGTCCGTCTGTCTTGTCTGTCATATGGCAACCTCGATAGCAGTAACCGGCGTGGCGGGAGCACACTCACCTTGTCAATCCAGAAATGAGAGCGCCACAGCGGCGCCGGCGCACACTTTATACGCGAATCAGGACTCTCGAACCGGCACGTTCGGCGCCGCAAATTACGAGTCAGTTCAATCGGTACACACGACCGCCGCGTCGTGCTCTGCCAGCCTCAACAGCATTCTGAACGGGTAGATTCCGGTCTCATGACCGTCGGACCACAGAAACTGGAGCGCATATCGGCCAACGGCGATGTAGTCCACGGCAATAATGTCTTCGGGGACGGCCGTCACCTTGAGAAGTTTTCTTCCCGTCATCTCCTCAATGCACGCAGCGCAGGCGCACTGCAGCCGCAGGTACCGGTATGGAAACGTGCATGTCCTGCCGTCAGACCACCTGATCTGAACTCCCTCGCCGGTAAACTGCACGTCCTGAGACGTGATTGCAACCTGTTCTGGCATCTGTGACCCCAATCAAAGTGTGCGACTCAACATTGTGAGGTAGCAGGTGACGCGTGTCACCCTGCGGCAGATGCCGGGACGCGTGGCGGCACACAGGATTCTCCGATACTCTTTCGCTCAACATGCACAGGTCCAGTCCTCTTCACACCTACGCGTTCCAGGAGATAGAAATGGCGGAAGACACCATCAGGGTCGGGTTCATTGGCGCGGGCGCAAACACCGGGCTACGGCACATACCCGGACTGCGCGCTCAGCCCGGCGTTGAGCTCGCAGGTGTCGCAAACCGCTCGCTCGCATCGAGTCAGCGAGTGTGTGACGAATACGAGATACCGAAAGCCTACGAAGACTGGGTCGACCTGATCGACGATGATGACATCGACGCGATCTGCATCGGCACATGGCCGTACATGCACCGGACGCTGACCCTGGCGGCGTTGGACGCTGGGAAGCATGTCCTGTGCGAGGCTCGAATGGCGATGGATTCAGCAGAGGCCAGAGAGATGCTGGACGCTTCGAACGCCAGTCCAGACCTGATTGCGCAGATCGTGCCGCCACCTCACACGATGCCGGTTGAGCGGCACCTGATAGACCTCATCTCTGACGGCTATATCGGCGATGTTCTTCATGTGAATATCCGGGTTTTCAATGAGAGGAAGTGGCCAGACACGGATACGCCTGTCCACTGGCGGCATGACCGCGACCTGTCCGGCAACAACGTGATGACGATGGGTATCTGGTACGAGAACCTGATGCGGCTTGTGGGCCGGGCGTCAAGTGTTCAGGCGCAGGCGCAAACTACGGTGAAGCACCGCAAGAACGCAGACGGTATCCGGACCGAGATGACGATTCCGGACCAACTGGACATCCTGTACTCACTTGCTGGCGGCGGGACGGTAAACATGTCTGTCGCAACGGCCATCGGCACGTTCCAGCCGCCGTTCGACCTGTGGATTTTCGGCGATCATGGGACGTTCCATATCGACACTCCTGACTTCACAAAACCGGGGGCGCCTCAACTGCGGGTGACCGGTGGCAAGCGTGGTGACTCGGAGATGAGCGAGATCGTTGTGCCCGCTGAGAAGGTTGGCGGCTGGCGTGTTGAAGAGGAGTTCATCAACGCCATCCGCGGCATCGAGCCTGTAACCCGGACGAACTTCACAGACGGTCTGAAGTACATGGAGTTCACGGACGCTGTCCAGATGGCATGGCAGTCCGGCGAGAGGGTCAGCCTGCCGCTGTAGCCCGGTGTGCAGGCCCGTTGAACGGCGATTACGCCAAGAGGCGGCTGGCGAGTGCCATTGGCCCGAGGCTTTGGAGTTGGTCGGCCTGCCACGGCGCCAGACTACTTGATTGACCGTCCGAGGGCGCAGGCGGCGGCTTTCGAGAACCCGAAGACGCGCCAGAACAGCCGCGAGATCGCGCTCCCGAGTTTCACCGGCACTGCGGTCTCCGGAGCGGCATCCGCTTTACTTCCGGTTTCAATTTTGCTTGCCAATGGCGACGCCTTTTTTCGTCTGGTGATCGGTCGGACCTTGCCACGTTGGACGTACCCGGTCGGCAAGCCCGGAGATGAGCCGCTGCGCACGCACCTTAGCTGCGGCCTTCCCTTCACGCGCTTCCCGGCACGTTTGGCTGATAGTAGTGGGCCATCTTCTGGCCGGGGTCTATGAACCCGGCCCAGTTCCAGTCCCGCGCCTCGTCGGTAACCTGCACATGGACATCGGACCGGTCTAAAACCTCGGCCTTCAGCCTCGTCCCCAACCCCGGCTCCTCGGTGGCGTACAGGTAGCCGTCCCTGATGTCCAGGCTCGGCTCAACGAACTTGTCGTACCAGCCGCGGTAGTACGCGCGGTTCGTCTCCTGAACGATGATGTTCGGGCACGACATCGAGATGTGTGAGCAGGCGAAGACGTTCACCGGACCGGTCCAGTCATGCGGGGCGACCGGCGTCTGATAGGTCTCGGCAAGCGCTGCGATCTTCTTCGTCTCGGTGATCCCGCCGGTCCAGATCAGGTCTGGCATGACGATCTCCGCAGCGCCCCTCTCGATGAACTCACGGAAGTGCCACTTGGAGATCAGCCGTTCGGCGGCGCAGATCGGCGTGCTGGTCTCAGCGGCAAGCTTCAGGTGAGTCTCCACGTTCACCGGCCGGATCATCTCTTCCTGCCAGAAGATGTCGTACTCCTCCATCGCCCGGACTATCCGCATCGCCGGGGCCAGCTGCCACAGGCCGCCGCCATCGTGCGCAATCTCGATCTGGTCACCCAGCGCCTTCCGCTGCTGTGCCAGCGGCTTGAGCGCCTCTCGAATCTGTTTCGAGCTAACGAAGTTGCCGCCTGTCTCCTGACCTGTCTCAGCGAGGTAGTACGCCTTCATCACGGTGATGCCTTCGTCGATGAGGCTCTGGGCGAGTCCGACCGGGTCTCGACGCTCGAACTCGTCGTCCTGGATATCGCCGTAGCTGCCGATTGTGTTGTAGATGCGGACCTTGTCTCGCACCTTGCCGCCAAGCATGTTGTAGATGGGCTGCCGCGCCTCCTGCCCGGCGATATCCCACAGCGCGATGTCGAGCGCTGACAGAGCTCGGAACTCTGCGCCCGCATAGCCGAAGCCTTCAGCCATGCTGAACAGTTGAGACCAGATCCCCTCCCTGTTCATCGGGTCCTGGCCAATGATGCAGGGCGCGTATATCTCATGGATCACCGCTGACACAGCACGCGGCAGATACCACGTCTCGCCCAGCCCGATTAGCCCGTTGTCTGTATGCACCCTGACCCACATGACATGCCAGAACTCATCGACGTGGATGGTCTCGATCTTCGTGATCTTCATGTTCAAGTACCTGCTCAGGGTTCAAGGTGACAGCCTGCGCATCTTACGGTCTGTCTGCCACGCAATTTGCCGGGAAGCATAGCTTGCCGCAGGCTTCTAGGTAATGGCGTCTTACGGTTTCGGCGCTTAATCTGCGGGCATGAACATGCGTGTCCCATTTGAGAGCCTGGACCTGGGAGACGCGCCGGGACATCAGGAACTCATCGTCACCCGGCGTCATAAGTCGGGCGAGATGATCGAGATTCCCGTCGCCTGCGTCACCGGTCCTGAGCCCGGCCCAACGTTCGTCGTCATGTCAGGCATGCACGCCGGTGAGTACTCCGGGGTCCTCGCGGCGCAGCGCCTGGTCCGCTCTGTCCGGCCGGAAGATATCAAGGGGCGGTTGATCGTGATCCCCGTGATATCGACTCGGGCCTTCATGGACCGCAACATGCAGCTCAACCCCGTCGATGAGAAGGAGCTCCACTTCCAGCGCCCCGGCAACCCCGATGGAACATACTCGGAGTGCCTGGCTGACACGCTGTTCGGGATCGTGTCAGGAGCGAGCTACCTGATCGATTCCCATGCCGGCGAGATGGCGCAGGCTCTGCTTCCCTGGGTACCGGTCCCGATGATCGGCCCTCCGGTCTTGCGGGAGAGCTCGTACAACCTTGCGCTCGGGTTCGATGTCCCGTACATCGAACCGCGCTACGACCCGGCGACGGTGCCTGCGTTCTGCCTGGCACTGATTGAGGCGGGAGTCGCAAACGTCTGGGTGGAGTGTGGCCAGCAGGGCGTTCCGGCAGAGAAGGACATTCGCATCCACTTGAACGGATACCTGGCTGCGCTTCGCACGGTGGGCATGCTCGATGGCCCGCCCGCACGCCCAGCGCAGACCGTACTGCGTGGTCGAGGCAAGCAGATCAACGCCTCGGAGAGCGGCGTCTGGCATCCCGCGATCAGGGAGGGCGACGTTGTGGAGCAGGGCCAGTTGCTGGGCAGGTTGACAGACTACTTTGGCAATGTGATCGAAGAGTTCCACGCCGAAGCCAGGTCGCTGGTCCTCTACTACTGGAGCAACCCGGCGATCAACGCTGCCAGGACCCCGCACGGCTACAACTGGCACAACGGGCTGGTCAGGCTGATTGAGCTCGAAGACTGACGCATGCGCGGAGGTCCTGATCGCGTTACCCGTAGCGGTCACTTCACGGCGCGTTCGACAGAGGCTCTACGTCGAAGTCGGTATCGAGCTCAACGTCTGGCTGTGGGTGAAGCGATATCACCAGCCGGCCGAACGTGAGCCCCTGGACCACTATCGAGAAGACCACGACGATGTACGTTGCGGTGACCAGCACGTCGCGGAACTCAGATTGCGGCAGAGACAGCGCGAGGGCGATTGAGATGCCGCCGCGGAGCCCGCCCCACGTCATGATCCGTATTGCGCCGTCGCTGAAGACCCGGCTCGAGGTCAGCCGAATCAGCGAGATCGGTATCGAAACGCTGATAAACCGCGCGACCAGCATTATCGGAATGGCCAGCAGCCCGAGCCGGACTGCCGAAGAGGTCACGCTGATGATGATGACCTCGAGCCCTATCAGGATGAATAGCGCCGCGTTAAGTACGGAGTCGACAAGCTCCCAGAACGTATCGAGATGCTCCCTTGTGAGAGTGGACATGGCAAGTTGCCTGGCGTGGTTTCCGATCACGATTCCCGCAACGACTACCGCTATCGGCCCCGACACGTGAATTGCAACCGCCAGCGCGTATCCGCCTGTGACCAGCGCCAGCGTAAGCAGCAACTCGGTCGCGTAGTCGTCCAATGAACGCATCAGGTAGAAAGCGGCAAAGCCCAGCACAAGGCCGAGCGCGGCGCCGCCAACCGCTTCCTCCAGCAAGAACAGCGACACGCTGCCGGGAGTCGGGTCGGTGTGGCTGCTGACGGTCTCCAGTATCGTGAGGAATACGACGATGGCGATTCCGTCGTTGAACAGAGACTCGCCTGCGATCTTGGTCTCCAGGCTCTTCGGCGCCTTTACGCCTTTTAAGATTCCAAGCACGGCGATCGGGTCGGTCGGAGCGATGAGGGCGCCAAATAGCAACGCCCACGGATACGGCAGATCGAACCCAACGAGATCGGCGGCCAGCCAGAAGAGCGTGCCGGTGATGAAGGTGGCCCCGGCCACTCCAGCGGTGGCCATGATCGTGATGGGCACCTTTTGCCGCCGCAGGCGCTCGAGATCGACGTGTAACGCGCCTGCGAATAGCAGGAAGGCGAGCATCCCGTTGAGGACGACCTCCTCGAAGTTGATCGTCTTCACAATTCGCTCTGCGTCGGTAAGCGAGATGATTTCCAATTCGCCAAGCAGGATGACAATCAGCGAGCCGGCAAGCGATATGACGAGCAGGCCAACGGTGGGTGGCCACTTGAGATACCGGGCGTTGATGTAACTTGCGACCGCGGCCACGACGAGAATGGCCGCGAGTGACTGGAAGAAGGTCATGCTGGCGTAAGGAGCAGATCGATTGGCCAGAGAAATTGTCCCGGCGATAGAGCCATCGATGTTGATGTCTCGCCCGTTGTTAGTCAAGCTGGCCCTGATCACCGGCGCGCGCCCTTGAGCGAGGCGGATTTACACCGCCGGAGATAGACAAGCTTCTCGGCGGTAACATGACCCGGCTATTCAGGGACGTCCTGCCACCGTGATCGCAGGGGGTCGTGCGGACTAACCTCATCATCCTCAAGCGGGCGGCATCTGCCGATGAGACACGCGAAGATACCTCTGAGGGGAGACGACGGTCTGGCCGCTGCCAGGCATCCGCCGGTCCTGCGCCCCGGACCGGACGGCAAGTACGGCAGCCTCACGCAGCGAGAGCGTGAGGTTGTGCTGCTGATCGCCAGGGGACTGACCAACGCAGAGATCGCTGAGACCTGTTTCATCAGCCAGGGGACGGTGAAAACACACGTCAAACGCATCCTCTCAAAGCTAGAACTTCGAGATCGAGCGCAGGTCGTGGTGTACTCCTATGAGACGGGAGTGGTCACGCCTGAGTCTTCGCAGAGACGGCGAGTAACGGCCGGCGTCTGATCAGCCGGTCCCGGGTCTCAGACAGGCATCGTCCGCTTCGTGTACGCACGTCCTGCCTGCGCAGTGTCTTCCCGGTGACCTGCGATCACGCGCACGCCTTCGTCGATCTTCGCGGCAACATCGTCTGGTGTGCAGCTATCGAGGAACGGAATACCGTTTGCCTTGCATGCGTCACGCACCCGCTCACGCGCCTCGATAAGACGGGGATCGAGTGGTTGTCCTGGCACTCTCCTGATACCAAACGACATATGGAGATCGCCGGGACCCCACTCGGCGAAACCGATACCGGGCACGGTAAGCGTCTGCTCGACGTTTGACAGAGCTCGCACCGTCTCTATCTTCACGCCAAGCAGCAACTCGCCATCCGGGTTTACAGGCCACGGATCGCAGCGGTCGACGTACTCGTTTGCGTCGACGCCCCAGACAGGCGCCGATGTGGGCTGGGAGCCGGTCCCGCGTGTCCCCCGGCCGAGACCTTTCCCGACGCCGCGCATGTTGATCGGGTAGCGGCAGGATTCGACGAACGCTCTGACCGCATCCGGAGTTTCGGCCTGGCAAAGCAGTATTCCGTGGACTCCTCTTGCAAGGACCTGGCGGAACTGCCACGCGTTGTAGCGGATGTACTCTTCAGACGACCCTTCGACCGGCGTCTCCACGATCACAGGTGGCGTGCGGTGACCTGAGTTGGTCGGCCCGCCGTCGATCAGCCCTCGCATGTACTCGTCGAGCCCGGCCATGTTGAACGAGCCGTGCTCCATTCCCACGTTGATGTAGTCTGCCCAGGTCTTCGCATCCGTCTTCCCCTGCTCGTAAGTGAGAACATGACCGGTGTGACCTCCGTCGTAGTAGATCGGCTGGTCCCGTGCAAGAAGTTCGATGGCGCGGTTGATTCTTGTTGGCATGTCTTACTCTCGGCTGGCTCGCGGCGAAATTGGGCCGTGACATCTGGCGGGCCATGGCAAGCGCAATCTTAGCGCACCGGAGCCGGCGGCGAAGCCTGAGGCTTATAGATGACCGGCGCCGCTTTGCTTTCGAGCAACCCCGGACCGAGCGCCGGACACGCTATGCCGGTACTCTTGCCCAGGCCTTCTATTAAGTCCCCGGCCCAGCGCACGTCACATGACCACTTTGAAAACTCTCGGCTCCAGGAAACGGCTGGCTTCTGCCGGCGCGCTGGCAGTTGCGTTTCTTGCGATCCTGGCAGTCGGATGCACTCCTCCCGCCGCAGACAGGCAGGATAAAGACTGGACGCGTTCCGATGACCTCATCAGCACTTCAGACCGGATCATCACCGCAAGGTTCATAGACTCGCGCCTGGAGACCATTCAACAGGCAGCTTCCATCGCCGGCGTGCCTGCTGGCAAGATAGACGTGCTGTTTCGGCAGTTTGAGGTCGTAAATATATATAAAGGCACTTCTGAGCGTGAGGACCTGATCTGGATTGCGTTCGAGCCTGGCAAGGCGGGCGAGTTGGTGGACGGGCGTGGCGATTTGCAGGAGTTTCACGACGGCCCAACTTATGTGTTGTTTTTAAAAGGCCGCCTCAGGCCGCTGGAGTATCCGGCCGAGTTCGGCGCAGTGCTATGGACAGGAAACGGCGAGCCTTCTTTCGCCCGGTTAAACGGCCAACAATTGCTTTTCATGGCAGGACGGCCGTATCTAAGCCTGCTCGAACGGGAAGGTAGCTCACTGCCTGTCGCACTGTCCGCAGCACACTTCGAGTTGACACTGACCGACATCGAAACAGCGACGCGGTGATCCGGGCCCGCCGCTGCGGCCGGGGTCCGTTTGACTTCGCCAATCTGCCCCGTTAGGAAACACAACGAAATGGCTGCCTCCAAAAGAATCCTGGTCTCCAACGATGACGGCATCAACCACCCAGCGCTGTGGGAGCTGGTCAGGGCGATCTCCGGTCTTGGCGAAGTGATCGTCTCGGCTCCCGATCGCAACTGCAGCGGCGTCGGCACGGCGATGACTCTCCACAACCCGGTGCGGGCCAGCGAGGTACAGCCCCTCGTGGAAGGCGTCCGCGCGTTCGCCGTCCAGGGAATGCCGGGAGACGCTGTGGTTGTCGGCCTTCGAGAGCTGGCCGGAGGGCCTGTGGACGCGGTGATCACAGGCATCAATCCCGGCAACAATGTCACTACTAACGTGCTGGTCTCCGGAACGCTGGGCGCGGCCTACGCGGGCCACCTCAACGGCGTTCCCGCGATGGCTGTGTCCGTTGGCCACCGTGTCGACCCCGCTGAGCCTGTGCTGCGACGGGCCATCCGGGCTGCGACAGAAACGCTCCTGGAACACACCGGACCTGCCCTGGTCAACCTCAACTTCCCGTGGGCAGATGACTGGCCGTTGAAAGGAGCGCGGATCACCTATCCCGCGCCTCGGATTCTCGAAGACAAGACGCGCCCGGACGTGAGCGGCGAGGATCGCTTCTACTGGATCTACAGGGAACTGGTCGAAGGCGTTGACTTCGCCAGCCTGCCTGAAGACTGCGACGTTGCCGCGCTTCGAGCGGGATTCGTCTCCCTCAACTCTATGGCGTGGCCTGCAGACGAGAAGCGCGACGCCCCACTGCTCGGCAGGATCGCCGCTGCCATCGACTCCGCGATCCGGTGACCGCTGCTTGACGCCTCGCCGCCGCACGCACAGAATCACCGCTTTGATCAGGGTTTTTGCCGCAAGCCGCGCTATCAGCCTGAAACGGAGTGAGACATGATCTACGAGCTGCGAATATATGAGTGCTTCGCCGGGAAGCTGCCGGACCTCAACAAGCGCTTCGCCGAGCACACGATGAAGCTGTTCGAGAAGTACGGAATTGTCAACGTTGGCTACTGGACGACCGACGTGGGACCGGCCAGCAACGAACTCACCTATATCCTCGGTTTCCGCGACGCGAACCACCGGATGGAGGCGTGGAAAAGCTTCCGTGCCGACCCTGCGTGGCACAAGGTCGTCGAGGAGTCCCACCGCAACGGAATCATCGTGAAGAACGTCCGCAACCAGATGCTCGTGCCAACCGCGTACTCGCCGATCCAGTGAGGGTCAGATGAGCAATACAGGACCGGCTGAGGGTACTGTTCTCGCAGTCTGTTCGAGCCCGGGCCACACGATGTCGAAAACGGGCCGGACTCATATCAGGCTGCTCGAAGGTCTGGGCGTCGAGGGCGACGCGCACAGCGGTCAGACCGTGAGGCACCGCTCCCGCGTCCGGCAGGACCCGACTCAGCCGAACCTGCGCCAGGTCCACCTGGTCCACAGCGAGTTGCACGAAGAGCTGCGCAGGTCAGGGTTCGAGTTGGAGGCCGGACAGATGGGCGAGAACATAACGACGCAGGGTGTCGATCTTCTCGGCCTTCCCACCGGGACGCAGTTGCATATTGGAGCCGACGCCGTTGTGAGGGTGACCGGACTGCGCAATCCGTGCGCCCAGCTGGACGGCATTCAGCAAGGGCTGATGGCCGCCGTTCTGACGCAGGACAGCGAAGGCAACCTCGTGCGCAAGGCGGGGATCATGGCGGTCGTCACGCACAGTGGAGACGTCAAACCGGGGGACCCGATAGTCGTTGAAAAGCCGCCCGGACCCTTTATGCCTCTTGCGCCGGTGTGATCGAAGAGTCTGCCGGCCGTCCGGCAAACGACTGGAAGTTCTCGACAATGCCCGGCTGCTTCGAGGCTGCCGCAACGGAACGGCAACTGGTAACCGGCCAGTTTGCTCGCGCTAGTTAATGGAAAATACCCTGGAACCCGGCTCTTAGTTGGAAGAGCGAGACCTGGTCCCCCCTGAGATACCGGGGGGAGGCATATACCGCGGGTGGCCGATCGCCGCTGTGACATTTGTCGCACTTGGCGCCGTACTTGGCACCGCCCAATTTGCGTTCGGCGCGTTCATCCTCCCACTCGAGGAGGAGTTCGGCTGGACTCGAACGCAGATCAACGTATCTCTGTCTCTCGGCATCTTGACCGGTCTCGTCGGCCCCATCGCAGGAAGGTCGATGGACCGGTTCGGCGCCCGGTGGGTGATGGCTGTCGGGCTGTGTGTTGTCTCAATCGGATTTTTGTTACGCGCGAGCATGAACGAACTCTGGCAGTTCTATCTGTTCAGCGCCGTCATAGCCGCAGGCACCGCCGGCGTGACGAACCTGCCGGCAGGGCGGCTTGTGACGCTCTGGTTTGCGAAGACCCGCGGCCGGATGATGGGGTTCGTGACAGCCGGAAACAACTTCGGCGCGATGGTCTCGGTGCCGCTGGTTGCGGCTCTCATCGCCGCGTCGGGATGGCGGACCGGATTTGCCTACATCGGAGCCGGCATGGCGCTGATCATGGTGCTGGCCATCGTTGTCGTGCGAGACCGGCCAGGCGACGTGGAGAAAGAGCTCGGTAAGCGCTGGACCCCTTCAGGCGCAACCATTGAGTCAGCGCGTGCGACACAGGAAGGCCTGACAACACGCCAGGCGACGCGGCTTTACACGTTCTGGCTAATCATGACCGGCATGGCGCTCCAGCAGTTTGCGCGGACCGCCGTGGCGACTCAACTCATTCCGCACCTGGAGCAAGACGGCTTCAGCACCGGCGCCGCCGCGACAGCCGTCTCCGGCGTCGCGTTCTTTGCGATGTCGAGCAAGATAATCTTTGGACGGCTGAGCGAAAGCATCACCGCGCTGTACTCGTATGTCATCATCATCGCGTTCCAGATTGTCGGGCTGCTCGTAATCATCTTCGCCGGCAACCAGCCTGTGGTGTGGATCGGGCTGATGACGTTCGGTCTCGGCATGGGCGGAGTTGGCGCGCTTGGACCTCTTGCGGTCGTCGAGACGTTCGGGTTGAGAAATCTCGGCAGCATCATGGGACTGATGAGCTTCGCTGTGATCGTCCCAACGGTGGCCGGACCCGTGCTGGCCGGTCAGGTGTTCGACCGCAGCGGCAGGTACGACGACGCGTTTCTGGTGACATGCGCGTTTCTTACCGTCTCGATGGCCTGCTTCTTCATGGCGGGATATCTGAAGCCGAGAGTGCCTGCGCCCGGATCGATCTAGCCGTCCGCGTCTGCGTCTGCGCTGCTTGGAGTGGCGTGCCAAGCCGTGTTACTGTCTGGCGTGCCAGCGAACGGCGGCACGAAAAAACGGCGAATCGAGTAGTCAGAATGCCCAACGTCAAGCGGCTCAAGAACCTGTCCGGCAGCGCGTCGATCGTGGGAGTGGCGGAGTCAGACTCGCTTGGCAAAGTTCCCGAGAAATCGCCGCTCGCGCTGCACTCGGAGGCGGCGCTGAACGCGCTCGACGACGCAGGGTTCGCCCTGTCTGACGTCGATGCGCTATTCACCGCAGGCTGGTCAACGCTGGACGTGGCTGAATACCTGGGGATTCAACCGCGTTTTACTGATAGCACGTCTGTAGGCGGATCGTCATTCGTCATCCACGTTGCTCACGCCATGGCCGCGATTGCGGCAGGCTACTGTGAGGTGGCCCTGATAACGCATGGCCAGTCCGGCCGCTCCGATCGAGCGCCGATTCCACGCAACCCTGGAGCGCCGATGGCACAGTACGAGTACCCGTATGGCATCATCGGCCCTCCGGTCTCATACGCCATGGCCTGCCGAAGGTACATGCACGAGTATGGTGAGGACCGCACGAGGCAGGCTATGGCGGAGATCGCCGTTTCGACCCGCAGGTGGGCCAACCTCAACCCGAAGGCGTACTTCCACGACACGCCTCTGTCGTTCGACGAGTACCACGACTCACGCTGGGTGGCGTGGCCGTTTCACCTTGTCGATTGCTGTCTTGTCACAGACGCCGGCGCCGCGATAGTGGTGACCACGCCTGAGCGGGCGCGTGACGCTCGCAAGGGCGGGGTCCCGGTGCTGGGCGCCGGTGAGGGGCACGACCATTCCATGATCTCGCAGATGCCCGACCTGACGCGCGCTTTCGGCCGAAACACCGGGCCGCAGGCTCTGCAGATGGCAGGCGTTGGTCACAAGGACCTGGACCTGGCGATGATCTATGACTCGTTCACCTACACGGTGCTGGTCAGCCTGGAGAACCTCGGGTTCTGCGGCCCCGGCGAAGGACCAGATTTCGTGGCAAGCCAGGTAACTGCGCCGGGAGGACCATTCCCTCTGAATACGAACGGCGGCGGGCTCTCCTACACCCATCCCGGCATGTACGGCATCTTCACGGTTGTCGAGGCGACGAGGCAGCTAAGGGGCGAGGCAGGCGAGCGGCAACTCGAGACTTGCGACCTCGCTCTTGCGCACGGCACAGGCGGACTGCTTTCATCAACAGGCACGGTCGTGCTCGGGAGGTCATGAACCATGGCGACTGACCACACAAAACCGCTTCCCGTCGCACAGCCGGAGTCCGACCACTACTGGGAACAGGCGGCAAACGGGAAGCTCGTCTTGCAGAGGTGCTCAGACTGCGGCGAGGCACAGTTCTACCCGCGTGTCATGTGCATCCACTGCGGCAGCCGGTCAATCGAATGGATTGAGTCGAGTGGCCGGGCGACCCTGTTCACCTTTGCAATCGTCCACGTTCCACCCCATCCCGGCTTCAGGGGCGACGTCCCGTACGTCACGGCGATCGTTGAACTCGAAGAGGGTGTGAGGATGCCGTCACAAGTAATCGGTATCGAGCCTGATCCCGATCAGTTACGCATCGGGATGCCGCTGCAGGTAGTATTCGATCAGGTGACCGATGACGTTGCGCTCCCGAAGTTTCGGCCAGTCGAGTAAGCAGTCACGGAAGCGAAAACGGTCGCCTGTCCAACTACGCTCACGACCGGTACAGGTCCCGGATTACCTCACCGCAGTGATCGATGAGAGCCACATGTTCGACCATTCGATAGCCGCCGCCTGCCGCCAGCGAACGTAGTCCGCGCAGTCGGACCCAGCTGGACGAGATTGCGCGGACGTTCCTGTCCTGATCGTTGGCCACCTTCCCGGCAGGCCATGTAGGCCGTTCACGAAGACGAGTCGACACTGCGGCTTGCCGATCTGCCCAATCTTTCCCAATATGGGAAGAAGAGTATTAGTGATGCCCAGCAATTTTCTCCGCTTTTCAGACATATCTCCCACTGACATTAAGCCCACCATTCAGCGTGCCATCGAGATAAAGTCCGGCAACCACGGAAAGTCTCTCGCAGGCAAGGCAGCGGTCCTCCTGTTCGAGAAGCCATCTCTCCGCACGAAACTGAGCTTCTGGGTCGGGATCGAAAAGCTGGGAGGTAAACCCGTCTATTTCGGTCCCGATGAGGTTGGACTTGGCAAGCGTGAGCCGGTTGCGGACGTTGCGCGAGTGGTTTCTCGGATGGCCGAAATCGTGATCATCCGCACATTCGCGCAGGCTGTGCTAGACGAGTTTGCCGCGGCAGGCACAATTCCGGTAGTAAACGCGCTGTCGGACTTCGAGCACCCATGCCAGGCCCTCGCTGACCTGCAGACGATCTACGAGCACTGCGGAAAACTGGCGGGCGTGCGGGTCGCGTATATCGGCGATGGCAACAACGTCGCCCGCTCGCTGGCCTATGCCGTGGCCGGCTCAGGCGGTCACCTTGTCATCGCTTCTCCGGCCGGCTTTGAGCTCGACCGAGATAGCCTGGCGGGTGCGTCGAACTACGGAGCGGAGATGCGCGGGACAGTAGATCAGCTCCGCTCTCCGCAGGATGCCGTAAAGGGTGCTGATATTGTGTATACAGACGTGTGGGCGAGCATGGGCCAGGAAGCCGAGGCAGACTCCCGCAAAGCCGCGTTCGCCGGCTACCAGGTCAACCCTGAGTTGATGGCACTGGCCGGCGATGGCGCAAAGTTCATGCACGATATGCCGGCTCATCCTGGCGAAGAGGTCTCCGAGGGAATGCTCGATCACCCGTCATCCATAGCGTTTGACCAGGCGGAGAACCGGCTCTGGGCGCAGGCAGCGCTGGTAGAGAGACTGCTCTGAGGCAACCTGCCTCGGGCCTCGGACTGCGGGCCTCTAAGGCTGGAATGTTTTCGCGTTGCCTGTCTTTCGCTGGCGGGTAGCACCGCTGTGAGCGATGATTAGGTCTGTCCAACTCTGGAGTAGCCTGCATTTGAATTCCCATCTACCCGTCATCGCCATAGTGGGGCGGCCGAACGTCGGCAAATCCACGCTGTACAACCGGCTCGCTGGCCGGAGGATGGCGATCGTCTCAGACATTCCCGGGACGACTCGCGACCGGGTGTCGATGGACGCTGAATGGAACGGGATACGGTTCCTGCTGGTGGATACGGGTGGCATCGAGGACCGCCCTGGAGACCTGCTGTGGCAGGATGTCCGGGCCCAGACAGCCAGGGCACTCGCTGACGCCGATGCCGTGATCCTGGTAGTCGACGCCGCCGCCGGGATATCACCAGGAGATAGCGAGGCCGCCGATCTAGTCCGCCGGGCCGGAAAACCGTATGTGCTCGCGGCTAACAAGGGCGATAACCCAATGAGGGAGATCGCCGCAACAGAGTTCTATCAACTGGGCGCGGGTGATCCGATATCCATAAGCGCGTATCACGACCGCGGCATCTACGACCTGATGGAGCGACTGTTTCAGCTGTTGCCTGTTGAGCCGGGAGGCGAAGACCCTTCCGGATCAATAAGAGTCGCGCTGATTGGCAGGCCGAACGTAGGGAAGTCCGCGTTGTTCAACGCGCTAACAGGCGAGGAGCGCGCGATCGTTAGCCCCATCCCGGGAACGACGAGGGATTCAATAGACAGCCAGTTCGAGTTCGAAGGGCATGACCTGACATTTCTCGACACAGCGGGACTCAGACGACGCGGCAAGGCCGATGAAGAGCTCGAAAAATACAGCGTGATCCGGACGATTGGCGCGATTGAGCGTTCTCACGTCTGCGTTCTCCTGCTCGACGCAACTGAACTCATCACGGCACAAGACACGCACATCGGCGGATATATCAACGAAGCGTCCCGTGCGGCAATCATCGTGGTGAACAAGTGGGATCTGGCGAGGCAGCTCAAGCTCGACCGGAAGATGGTGACTGCGGGAGTCGACGCCCGTTTCAAGTTCTTTCCGGGTGTGCCACTTCTCTTCACTTCCGCATTGACGGGAGACGGCGTTGAGCAGGTCCCCAGGGCGGTGCTGGATGTCTGGGCGCAGTTCAGCAAGCAGCTGGGAAGGGATGAGCTGAGCAAGGCGGTATTTGAGGCTATTGGCAACAATCCCCCGCCGACTCAGGGCACGGTCCGGCCGCGTATCTTCAGGGTGAAGCAGACCAGGACATCTCCACCGACCTTCGAATTTTCCTCTCGCCATCCGGAACTAATACACTTCTCTTACCGCCGGTACCTGGAGAACCGCTTGAGGGACGCTTTCAGCTTCGCCGGCTCGCCAATTCGTATGCAGTTCGTGCCGAGGGACGAATGACAGACGCACTAGCCTGGGCCCTGGCAATACCCGTCGCGTACCTGATCGGGGCAGTCCCCACCGGGTACCTGATCGGCAGGCTGTGGCGCGGCATAGACGTCCGCAAATACGGCAGTGGCGGCACGGGCTTCACGAATGTGATGCGAACGCTTGGCAAGCCAGCGGCGTTCACCGTGCTTTCGGTCGACATCGCCAAAGGTGTGATACCGGTGCTGATAGTAGGGCTGGCAACGGATGTTGAGATCATCCGTGCGTGTGCCGGCTCTGCCGCAGTGATCGGCCACGTCTATCCCGTTTTCACGAAGTTTGAGGGCGGACGAGGGGTGGCCACGGCATTCGGCGCGCTCGTCATCCTCTCTCCCCTCGCGTCGGGAGCGGCGATCGTCGGCTTACTCGTGATTGCAGCGACACGCTATGTTTCCGCCGGGTCTCTCAGTGGCACGTTCATCGCAACAGGCACGATGGTCGTTCTCGTGATTCTCGGACACCACGAAGTCGGCTTGCTGGTGTTCGCCATATCCATTGCGATCTTCATCCCGATCAGGCACGCGGGAAACATCGAGCGGCTTGTGCGCGGTGAGGAGCGCCAGATCGCGACAGCCGCCGCGCCGCGGAGACGAGGCCGATAATCTCATCGTCTGCCGATATATATACCCTGCCGGCACCTGCGCAGGCACATATATATACTCGCCTGTGACCATACTCGACAGGTCTCAGGCTCTTCCGCATCGCAGCGCGGAGAGCTAAGCTGGCTCCTCATGTCACGCATTGGAATAGTGGGCACCACCGGGTGGGGCACCGCACTGGCAATTCTGGCGGCTCGTGCCGGAAACGAGACCGTGTTGTGGTCGCGTTCGGACGCGGAGGCCAACAAGCTCCAGTCAGCGCGAGAGAATGTCCGCCTGCTTCCTGGCGTCGCATTCCCCACCAACCTCACCGTGACCGCGGACGCCGACCTGGCGCTCGGTAAGGCAGACGTGATCATCGTCTCGGTCCCATCGGTGACGATGCGCCAGAACCTTCGCTCAATTCGAGCAAATGCCGCGCCCGACGCCATCGTGGTGTGCGCTACGAAAGGCATCGAGGTTTCTTCAGGGAAGCGGATGTCTGAACTGATCCGTGAAGAGTTGAATATCGACCGCTCACGAGCCGGCGTGATCTCGGGTCCTAACCTGGCGGCGGAGATTGCCGCCGGAAAGGCAGCATCGGCGACTGTCGCTTTTGAGAGCGACGCCGCCGCAGAAACGGTCCAGGAGGCGTTGAACACTCAGCTTTTCAGACTGTACACAAGCACGGACGTCACAGGTGTTGAGCTCGGCGGCGCGCTCAAGAACATCGTGGCAATAGGCGCAGGCTTCATAGACGGAGTTGGGATGGGCGCAAACGCGAAGGCCGCCTTCGTGACTCGGGGACTCCATGAGATCACGCGGCTTGGCGTCTCGCTCGGCGCAAGGCCGGAGACGTTCGCCGGCCTCTCTGGAATGGGAGACCTGATCGCCACCTGCTATAGCGCTCTCAGCAGGAACTACCGGCTGGGACAGTCGCTCGCCGAGGGCCTGTCGTTAAAGACGGCGCTTTCGAGGCTGGGTAGGACTGCCGAGGGTGTGCCGACAACGCAGGCGGCGGTGAAACTTGCGGAGCGTTACGGAGTTGAGATGCCAATCGCGCTGGCAACTCACGCGGTGCTGTCGGGCAGTCTGAAACCAGAGCAGGCGGCGGCGGCGCTCATGACCCGGAAGCCACAGCCCGAAGTCAGGTACTGAGTTCGCAACAGGCGCGGTCTCACGAGCGGGTCACTCCAGCTCGGACGCCTCACACATCAATACTGACAGCGCAACGATAGGCGCTGTCTCCGCACGAAGAATCCTGGGGCCGGCGCCAGCGATCAGAGCGCCGGCACTGCGTGCTACGTGGACCTCAGCCGCTGAGAGCCCTCCGACAGGGCCGATAAGCACTCCCACATGTCTGGAGGCGTCGCGAACGCTCTCACGCGCCGCTGTGCGCAGGCTCATTCCTCGCTCCTCCTCCCACAACAGGACCAGCGGTCCCTCGGCTCCAAGTCGAGAAACGCAGTTCTCGAACGACTCAACCGGCAGGATTTCTGGAACCCGCGTGCGGCCTGACTGCTCGGCCGCCTCGACGGCGATCTTTCTCCACCTCTCTATGCGATGTTCCGTCGGCCTGGAATCCTTTGCCTGAACCCGCTCCGAGACGATGGGCACGAACCGTGCGGCGCCAAGCTCTGTCCCCTTCTGGACCACAAACTCCATGCGCTCAGATGGAACGAGCGCCTGGCACACCGTTACACGGAGGTCAGGCTCCGCGCCGGGGTCATGAGACCGGCCGACGGCTACAGACACACCGGCTCTGTCTGAGGATACGATCTCAGCGGACCACTCAGGCCCTGAACCGTCGAAGATCACAATCTCATCACCGGGTCTCAACCTGAGGACACGCTGGACCTGCCGTCCGGTGTCCTGAGAAAGCCGAATAGTCGATCCGGCGCCAGGAACCTGCTCTGAGACATAGAACCGTGGCAAACTCACGCCCGTCTAACCTTGAAGCACGTCCAGTCCCCGGCGATCTGTTTGTCGAAGAGCACGCCGGAAGCGTCATTGAATGCCGATTCGACCTCGGAGTACCGCTCTTCCAGCACGCCTGAGGCGATGATCACTCCGTTTGCGTTCAGAGTCGCCAGCAGGTGGACTGAGAGCAGTTTCAGCACGTTTGCAGATATGTTGGCGAAAACGAAATCGAACGCGCCGGTCTCGACGCGGCTGTCTGGAAGCGAGCCGTGAATGACCTTGATCTTCGACGCTACTCCGGCGCGCTCAGCGTTCTGTGTGGTCGAGCGGATGGAGTCGTCCTCAACGTCGAACGCGACGGCCTGCCGCGCGCCCAGCTTGATGGCGGCTATCGACAGGATCCCGGAGCCGCACCCTGCGTCCAGGACCGTCGCGCCTTCGACTCCAGCCTCCTCCATGGCGCTGAGGACCATCGCGGTTGTCGGGTGATGGCCTGTGCCGAAGGCAAGGCCAGGCTCCAGCGGAATTGCGATATCAGTTGGGCCGAGGCCGACGAACGAGTCAGGTGGCGCGATCACGAGGCGCCGGCCGATTCGGATCGGCTCAAACCGTTGATTCTTCCACTCGTCATCGTCTACGAGACGTACTTTGAGGTCAGGAAGAGGGCAAAGGTACGCAATCAGCCTCAGACCCACATCGATCATTGTCCTGCGGCCGGCGGCAGTTGCGTCTTCAGGGATGTAGGTCCGGACGATGACCGGAGCGTCAACCGGGGGAGCCTCGCCCTCGTCAGGGTTGAAACCTCCGGGCGTCTCAATGACCGCAGCGCCTTCGCCGTGCCTTGAAAACAGGTGGCTCACGGGCTCAGCGTACTCGCCGGGCACCTCGATGCTGAGCTCGATCCACGTCATTTCGGCTCCGCTCTGGATACATTGGGCCACATGTAGACGGTCGAGGTTCAACTGCCGCTAACTGAGCGCGTCCTTGATGCGCCCCAGAATGCCACCGTCATCGGCGTGTCCAACATCGGATGTTCCCAGGCTGTCAGCGAGCTCCTCAAGCAGCTTCCGTTGCCTGTCTGACAGATCGGTAGGCGTCATGACCCTGACAGCCACCAGTTGGTCGCCCCGGCGCTTGGAGCGGCCCATGTAAGGGATACCGGCGCTGCGGATGCGGAGCACCTTTCCGGTCTGCGTCCCGGCAGGGATCTTGATCTCGTGTTCCCCGTCCAGTGTAGGGACCGTCAGCTCTGTGCCGAGCGCGGCCTGCGCCATGTTTACGCTCACCTCTGTGAGGACGTCGTTGCCGTGCCGCTCAAATACCTCGTGTGGCTGGACTCGAATATATACATACAGGTCACCTGAGGGGCCGTTCATCGAACCCTTTTCGCCCTGGCCTCTCATGACGATCCGTGAGCCGTCCTCGATGCCTGCGGGGATCTCTACCGCAATCTTCCTCCTGCGGCGTTCGGTCCCTCGGCCACGGCAGTTGGAGCATGGAGTCTGGACCGTCTGCCCGGTGCCGCTGCAGGTTGAGCACTGGGCGATCTGCTGGAACTGGCCGAAGACCATCCGCTGCACCCGTCGCACCTCTCCTGAGCCGCCGCAGGTCGCACATGTGCTCAACTCGGTCCCGGGCTCAGCGCGGTTGCCTCCGCACCGCTCGCAGGACTCGAGCCGGTCCAGTTCAAACTCTCTCTCGATACCAAAGGCTGCATCTACGAATGAGACTGAGGCTTCGAACTCAAGGTCTCCTCCGCGGCTGGGCCCCTGTCTGCCGGACCCGCCGAAGAAGGCGTCAAAAATGTCGCCGAATCCACCGAAGTTCTGGAGATCATCAAATCCGCGCCCGCCTGCCCCATTGGAGACGCCGGCGTGCCCGAACCGGTCGTAGGCATTCCGGCGTTCAGGGTCGCTCAGCACCTGGTATGCGGAATTGACCTCTTTGAATCGGTCAGAGGCGTCAGACTCTTTGTTTCTGTCTGGATGGAACTTGAGAGCCTGCTGTCTGAAGGCTTTTTTCAGGTCTTCGGGAGAGGCGTTCCGGGGCACGCCCAGAACCTCGTAATAGTCTCTCTGTTGGGTCATGGGATCAGGTCAGGCAAAGCGGGAGTTCGACTTGTGGGTGCCAGCGTTCTTGCGGCTAACCAACTAAGTATAGTCTCACGGCCCGAAGTACTCGAATCCGGGCCAGCACGGTATTCGAGTAACCATGAACTGGTTGTTTGCGGCTCGGGACTGGCCGGGACTAGCTCCGGCCATACACGCGGGCGACGATTCCGCTCAGAGAGGAGCCGGCGTGGGTGACGAGTGGAATCGCCCGCTCGTACGGCAGGCGGGTCGGAGCGAGAATGCCGACGACGCCCGTGGCCTCGCTCCCGACGCCGTAGTCACAGACTACGACGCTGAACTTCTTGAGCGAGTTCTGTTCGTTCTCCGTTCCAATCACCGCAACTGCGCCCTGACCGGAAGCGGCGGTCAGCATCAGGTCTTCAAAGACGTCATCGCTCTCTATAGCGGTGACGGCCATCTGGGCCCGCTTGACGTCGCCCTCAAACTCTGGCTGTCTGAACAGGCGGGAAAGACCCTGCAGCTTGCGGGACTTGAGCCGCTCGCCTTCATGACGGCGAACTACATCCATGGTTGAGTTCACAACCTGCCTGTCGAGCTCCCGCTCAGGCTCGTTCTTCTTAGCCCGCAATGCAGCCAGAGACTTCCCGGCCACGAGGCTGTTGACTCTGTTTCGAGTTTGCTCGAGGTCAGATGAGGTGACTGTGTGCTTCGTGCTGATTAGCTGCCGGTATACGACGGCCTCCTGCATGACAACGACCAGCATTACAAGCATCTCTTGCAATTCCAGCAGCTCGATGCCTTTGATTGACGGCAACGATGAGCGGAGCGGCGTTGCAAAAGCGACGGTGTCAAGAAGAGCGGCAAGAATGCTAGCGGCCGTGTTCGCCCACTCGTCAACGTCCTCTACCGACTCACTCAACCCGGTCCGGACGCTGTTGGCATCGTTCTCTTGAGGACCGGACGTGAGGTCCAGCCACTCCACAAGCTGCCGGTAACCTTTATCTGACGGAACTCCACCAGCGGATATGTGCGGCCGGTGAATGTATCCGTCTTCCTCAAGCGCGACCATCTCGTTTCGCACGGTGGCGGAACTCACCCCCAGACCGTGGGTGCGCGCAACGGTGCTGGAGGCAACAGGGACGGCCGTGGTGATGTAGCCGTTTGCGATGATCTTCAGGATCTGGCTTTTTCGTTCGGTGAGCATCGTGTTGAGAGCCGGACAGTTCATACCTGGGTGAAGCAACTCTTCGGACGCAATTCCCACTGCTGGAACGTAGCATGCGGGTTTCCAGAGTGTCAACGCATTGACGACCGTTCAGGGACGTTGCTAGATTGGCCTTGCGGGCGATATTTTTCTGATCATTTCCCGCCTCACCGTTCGCATCTATTAAGCGGGTAACGAAAAAATGGAGATCCGATCGCTAGGCAGATCCGGATTCGAGGTTAAGTCGGCGGTTGGAACAGTTCTGATCGACCCGCCTGACAACGCTCTGCAGGGTCCATTTTCTGACCCCAACACCATCATAGCGTTCAGCAAGCGGATAGAGCTACGCCGCCGGACTCCTGTTGGCGTGGCAAAGCTCATTGAGGGCCCCGGAGAATACGAAATCGGGGGCGTGAGCATTCGAGGCGTTGCCACCCCGGCGGACGAGCCGTCCATGTCACATGAGATCAACACGGCTTACGTGATCGATGCTGACGGAGTGCTTGTCTGTTCGACCGGTGGACTGGGAAATCCGCCGGATACTACTTCGATGCAGCAGCTCGGCAAGGTGAATGTGCTACTGCTCGATCCAGAGCAGTCCCCGATGTCAGGGGATGAGCTGGCTGCCATCGTACGCAATTTCGAGCCTGACATGGTGATTCCGTCCGGGTATGACACATCCGCAGGTAAGCCCGGGGCCTTATTAGGTGGTCTGCTGGCGGAGCTAGGCGTAAAGAACCTGGAAGCCCAACCACGCATCACACTATCGAAGTCGTCACTCCCAGAAACCCGAACAACCGTATTGCTGGCGCCTCAAGCCTGAGCCGCAACAGCCACGACGCTAGTGCCGTTCACAGGTCCCGGCATCCGCTTAAGCCGGATGCGGTCAGTCCTCGTCCCGCCGCCCCTCGAAGCTTCGCGCTTCGGCAGACCTCAGTCTACGAGCGATCAGAAGACACAGCGGCAGTGCCAGCAGGCCGATAACCCCAACAGACGCAGGTCCGCCTGCATTGGCGCTGCAAAACCCGCCACCTGACTCTCCCGGCTCCGGTGTCGCAGAGGCAACTAGCGTGGGCGTGCCCAGGACGATAGGCGTCGGCGTCACGGTTGGAGTCGCTGTAGGCGTTGGCGAAGGCGTCGGCGTGGGGGTGCGTGTCGGTTCTGGAGTAGGCGTAGGCGTCGGTGGCACCGGCGTTGGAGTTGGTGTCGGCGTTGGAGTTGGTGTCGGCGGAAGACTGGGGAAGATCAGGTTGAACGACTCCAGGAACTCGCCGCCTTTAAACGGCGCAGTTTGCACCGCGCTGAATTCGCCGATAAAGAAAACAACCGGCGCTCCTCCATAGCTCTCATGTACCGGGTTCACTACGAGTTGGTACCTGCCGTTCTCAATAATTGAAAACGGCGAAACATAGTCTCCCACCTTTGCGTAGATGGCGGTGCCGTTCGGCGGAATTGACGAGCCTGCCAGGATCTGTCCCGCATACAAGGACGGTTGCAAGATCACTACGGTAGGCGTCGGGGTCGGACTCGGAGTGGGTGTCGCGATGGGGAGCACCGAAAAATCAAGATCTTGAGCGCGGAGTATCGGCAGCGTCCATGAGCACCCGAGACAGGGCCGCCCACTAAGGAGAGGAGCAAATATCGAGACGTTTGTCGAGATAACCTGGTCGTCGAGCCAGAACTCGATGGTACGGCCCTCGCCCTCGGCGAAAGGTCCCACTACCAACGCGGTATACCGGCTGTCAGATGACCGCCCCACGATGGCGGGCGCTGATGTGTAGACGATATCACCGGCCAGGTTGCGAATCTTGGCGTTGACCCGGAAGCCGTTCGGTGATGGCGTTCCGGCGATGGTCACGTTCCCCTGGAAGATCATTGTTCTGAGCTCGGGAAGTCCGACCTGTGCCTCTGCGCGCTCCTGAAACGCAACGATTCCAGTCCCCACAAAAGCCAGCACAGCTGCGACGGCAACAACGACCACTGCTCGAATTTTCATGCCGGGGATTTTCATTACTCAACGCTTACCGGTTTATAACCACATCGCGGGTGAGGCAACAAGCTTGCACTCTCTTCGACGCGTCGCCAGAGATACGTCTATCAAATAATAGTAGCTTTCTCCCGGCAGAATCACAGTCACAGGTTAGAGCAAAACGGAGCTCTCGTCAGGGTCCACGAGGCACTTTAATAGTTCGTTGTCTTGTGCGGCGTACAGATCAAGTCATGACGCGGTGGAGTTTGCAGGCACCCTGTCAATAACTCAGCGACGCGCCCAGACGCGAAGCGCCCCCTCCCGAAAGATCGGAAGGGGGCGCTTATTATCAGTTTTTAGAACTGATCCTCACTTCCCTTACGGGAAGATCGGTACCGGGGTGCCGGTCACCTCGACGAAGAGAACTTCGCC
>JAQBUH010000007.1 GCA_027624075.1 Chloroflexota bacterium | reverse complement strand
CCGGTGCAAGGCCAAATAGGGGAGCAATGAGCGGCCCGGCTCGCTCCCGGGTTGGCTGCTAGAGCGTGCTGGTGACGGCACGCCCAGATGGATGGTCGTCGGGCTGGCGAAAGCCGCCTACAGAACCCGGCTTACAGTCCGTCTTGCTTTAGCGTGAGGCCGCCGGCCCAACCACCGGCGGCCTCTTCAATACGAAACGAAAACTCTTACTCAAAGACGCGAACAGGGCCGCGCACCTGTGTACGCGGCCCTGTCGTTGATCCGTACTAAGCCAGGACTAGGCGGCTTCTTCGTCAGCCTCCACGTCATGGGAGTCCGCCATCTTTCGTCCTTTTCGTGATGCGGCTGCGGAGTTCTTCGCACCCTTGGCTGTGCTGGAAACGTCTGTAGCCGACACCTTGAACACCTCGACAGCCTTCTCAAGAGAAGCTGCCATGTCGGCGAGCGACTGAGCGGAGGCCACAACCTCTTCCACTTGGGCGCTCATCTGCTCCGTGCTGGCTGAAGTCTCCTCTGCGGCGGCGCTGGTCTCTTCGGTGACGGCAGACACCGTCTCCATAGATGACTTCACCTCACCACTGGCCACGTTCATTTTCTCAGCAACCTCTGAGTTCTCAGTCGCAACAGCGCTGATGCTATCGATCGCCGCGACCATCTCGTTCGATGATGCGGACACCTCTTCGGCAAGGGCCGATATGTCCTCGACCTGGCGGGTCACAGTTCCGACCGCCTTGATGATCTCATCGAGCGCGTCACCTGCGGCGCCTGCGAGGGTCGTGCCCTCTTCAACCTGCTTTGTGCCGGTCTCGGTCGCCTGCACAGATGTTGAGACACTCTGCTGAACGCTCTCAATCAGGTTTGCGATCTCGCTCGTCGCCTGGCTGACACGCTCAGCGAGCTGTCTCACCTCGTCTGCGACCACTGCGAAGCCTCGTCCCTGCTCACCGGCGCGGGCCGCCTCGATGGCTGCGTTCAGCGCCAGAAGGTTGGTCTGGGCGGCGATGTCGTCGATCACGGAGACGATCTTTCCAATCTCCTGTGACCTCTCGCCAAGGTTCGAGACCTCGGTAGCGACGTTCTTTACCGCCTGGTTGATCGAGTTCATACCCTCGATCGTCTTCTGCACCACTTCGACGCCCTTCTGGGCGGTCTGGTTGGCAGACTGTGCGCCTTCGGATGCGCCCTGTGCGTTCTCTGCAACCTGCTTCGAGGCGTTCGCAACCTGGCTGACGATGCCCTGCGCACGGTCAATTTCGGCGGTCTGCTTCCTTGAGCCATCCCCGATAAGCCCCACGCTCCGGATCAGATCATCCACAACGGCAGAGGCCTTCTGGATGTTGGTCGCCTGCTCCTGGGCGCCAGACGCAACCTGCTGGGATGCGTTCGCCAGTCCCTGTGTGGCGTCACCCGCCTGTGAGGCGGCGTCCGCCAGCTGGCCGCTGGCGCCGGTCAGATCAGTAGACATCCCCCGCACCTTGCCGACCAGACCGGATATCTCCGTCATCATCTGGTTGTATGACTCACCCGTGTTCCCCACAGCATCCAGGATCCGGTTGAAAGCCCGCTTGATCTTGCCGATCTCATCGTTTTGGCCTTCATCGATCTTCGCCATATCTGTGTCAAAGATGCCGGTCAGGTCGCCGGCCGCGGCGCGCTGCATGCTGCTAACCAACTTGGGCAGCGTGTTTTCGCTCATGTCGGTCGCAACCGCTTCCACCGCACTCAGACCACCCGTGATCTTACGTATCAGGATCAATGCAATGGCCGCAGACGCCGCAGCCGCAATGACTGCCAGCACGGTTGCCATGAGGATAGCGCTGTTCTCTGCTGACTTCGCCTGGCCTGCAGCGTGCTCGACCCTCTCCTCAGCTACGAGCGCAAGCTCTTCCAGTTCCAGCAGCATCTCGGCCTCTTCGGCCTCAAGCTCGTGGAGCTCCGCAATAAGTGCTGCGGTGACTTCACCGGCGTTAGTGTGGCCAACCTCTTCAATGAGGAGATCGCCGGTGTGAACGAAGGCTCCATATTCCTCGTGGAACCTATCGATCAGAGCGTCAACCTCCGGGTCGTTCCCGAACTGCGCGTATAGAGCGGCCACGTGCTCTTCGACCGCTTCGATCTCGTGATCGATTTTTGTCAGGTCATCCGCATCGCGGGTAATGATGTAGTCGGCGTAGAAGGTGAGCTGCTCAAGGATGGGCACTTCGAGCTCACGCACCGCGATGTCTGCGGGCAGGTCAACGTGTACGATCTCGTCCGTCGCCTTTGCCATGGAGTTCATTCCCATGAAGGAGACTCCGAACACGGCGAGGAGCAGAATGACGATGATGGCGAAACCGCCAATTAGCTGTGCGCGAATACTGAGGTTCATGATGCTTCCTGTCGCAGATTCTGGGCTGGTCCGTGCCCTGCCAATATGTTTCAGCCCCGCGCCGATGCGCAGATGGCCCGTAAGTAACTGGTCGGTAACCTGACGGTCACACGTAGAAATGTCACTGATTGGTGACAGTCCGGCATTGGTGTGGCCGTCAGTGCGTTATTCGTAAAACCGACATGGTGTCGCGGATATGCGCAACCCCACCGCTCAAGGTCAAGGCAGAATGGCGCTCGTGGCCACGTTTGTCCCCGTAGGCCGGACATGCCGCGGTCACCGCAACGGCTGTTGCCAGCATGCTGTAGGCTTTTAACCCGACGGACCGATCAAATCACCGCCTCCGGAGCACCGGCTTGCCGTTACCTGCCACCGACCCGATAGTCATCGCGCCGAGTCCGACTCCGTTCACGCCTGACGACCGCGTGGACCTGGCAGCCGTTGAGCGCAACGTTGGGCGATGGCTGATGACACCGCTCTCCGGCTTCATGCTCAACTCTGAGAACGGCGAGGAGTCGTTCCTGAGCGAACAGGAGCGGCTCGATATCATCCGCGCCGTGAACAGCGCCAGAGGCGGTCAGAAGTTCATCGTCGGGGGCATCGACAACCCATCCGTTACCGAATCGCTTCGAGTCGCAGACACGCTGGCGGAGGCCGGGGCCGAGCTGGTGCGGATCAGGATTCCACGGCTCACAGACGACGCACGCGGCTACTTCGATCAGCTCGTGCCGCGGTTGCCCGTTCCAGCCATTCTCATAAACCAGCCCGCGCCGGGGATGTTCGGCCAGAGCCTGCCGCTCGCCGCCGGCTCGCCGGAGATGATTGGCGCAGTGTGCGAGATGGATAACGTCTACGGATACATTGCGGGCGGGAACCTGCGCTTCGAGTCGATGACGCGGATGCGTGTGCCCGCCAGTAAGAAGTTCTGGATCGGGAACGGCGTGCTCCTCCTGCCGGGCGCGGCCATCGGCGCAAACGGAGCTTGTCTGATGTTCGGGAACATCGCGCCGGCCGAGTGCATCGAGATGCTGACGCTCGTCATGAGTGGCGAGCTTGGCAGGGCGCAAGATCTGCAGCTTCGACTGAACAACGCTGACTGGCAGGTCTTGAGCAGAGGCGCCGCCGGAATAAAGGCGGCGCTTAACCTGATGGGTTACGAGGGCACGCAGCCGCGACTGCCTTCAACGCCTCTGACTGCGGCCGAGATAGAACGGCTGACAGTGGCCATGCGCGAGGCAGGTCTGATTCCGGACTGACCTCTGCGCGGTGACGCCACCGTGCCCGAGGCCGCATGCCTTGACTCACGGCGAAATACAAAGCGGCCGGCATACTCGGGGCACGCCGGCCGCTTCTGCTACCAGCTATCCGCCTGCCTGGTGTCCCGGAACCGGGATCACCGGGCACAGGAAGGATGCGACCACTCCGCTAACGGAGCCCATTCCGCTGGCTATCGCCGCCTCGACCTCTTCAGCCGAGTCGAAGTTTCCGCTCCCGTTGGCGTCATGCGCCGCGACGGCCGCTGCGTAGTCAGCGAAGGAGACGTGGCGCACGCGCCACCTGCCGCCGTTGTAGTCCCTGTCTCCGGGCTTGGCCTCGGCCACGTTCGTCTGCTCTGAAATGTCGTAGACCGTGTCAAACGAGTGGTCCGGCGCTCCCGTGCCCGAAAAATCGGTCGGCGTAACCACCGTCCTGTAAAGCTCGCCGTCCACATAGAAGGCGGGGCCCGTCACGCCGCCGGCGCCGTTGGCTGAGACCAGAGCCGTCCCGCCGAATGCCGCTGCGGCGGCCATGGTGATCGCAAGAATCCTGAGTCGCTTCATCTCAAACTCCCGTATCTGTTCCTGCCGAAATTGACTGAAAGTACAGTCGTGTGGCGGCAAAGGTACCGGGAGCATGTGACACAGAGCTTTCAACTCTTAACAAAGTGTTACAAAACGCAGGCGCGCGCAGAACGTGCCGCGCACGCACTCTGTGCCTCTGCGCAACGCGCTCACCTGACGCCCGCGGCCTTCTAGTCTTCCTGCCCGCGCTTCGCCCAGTTGGCATTCTCGAACATGTTTAGGCCGGGATCTGCGACAACGCCGGATGCCGTCTTCGCAGGTGGCTGGGACAGGATGAAATCCTCGTCCAGCTCAATGCCCCATCCCGGCTTGTCTGGCACAGGGAAGAACCCGTCCACCACCTCCGGATAGCCGGTCCCCGCCTTCTTGACGTGCGGGTCCGCAAAGTCGTTGAAGTGCTCCAGGATCTTGCCGTTGCGCAGCGTCAGGCAGAGGTGCAGCGCCGCCATCGTCGATACGATCCCGCCGACGTTGTGCGGAGCGACCATGATTGAGTAGATCTCGGCGGTCGACGCGATCTTCTTCGACTCGAGGATCCCACCAGACTGCGTGATGTCTGGCTGGATTATGTCGACCGCGTTGCTCGCCCAGATCTCCCTGAACTCAGGCGCGCCATACAGCCTCTCGCCCGTTGCTATCGGCAGCGAGGTGTGGTTGCGCAGCCTGCCGAGCGCGGGAGTGTCGCCGGGCCGGACCGGCTCCTCGATCCAGCCGATGTTGTAACGCTCGATGTGCCGAGCTATCTCCCTCGCCTGGTGCGGCGCGAACCGGCCGTGCATCTCGATCATCATCTGGGCCCGCGTCCCGGTCACCGATGACACGGCCTCGATCAGGTCAAGCGACCTGTAGAACTCTTCCCGCTCAAGCTCCATGTCGCCGTTGCCGAAGGGGTCGAACTTCATCGCCCTGTAGCCGCGGTCCATCACCTTCTGCGCGGCCGCGGCAAACTGCGCAGGCTTCCGCTCGACCGTGTACCAGCCGTTCGCGTACGCCTGCACGCGGTCCTTGACCTGCCCGCCGAGCAGACGGTAAACAGGTTGGCCCGTCGCCTTGCCGATGATGTCCCAGAACGCCAGCTCAACCATTGCGAGACCGGTGTAGACCACTTCGCCCGGCTTTCCGAAGTCCAGCAGCGTCATCCGGCGATACAGCGCCTCGATATTGAACGGGTCGTGGCCAATGAAGTGACGCTCGACGTCCTTCAGGTACTCGGCGACGGTGTGCGTCTTGCCCAGCACGCGGGCCTCGCCAATGCCGCTGATCCCCTCGTCGGTCTCGATGATGATGTAGCTCAGGTTGCGCCACGGGGTCCCGAGGGCAAGCGTGCGGAATGCGGTTGTCTTCATGGGGTTCTGCGCTTTTCTCCTGGCTCTGGGTGCATGCGGGGCGATTGCCCGCGGCACAGGTCTGTCTCGCTCACGCGGCCGGTTCCGTGAGAGTAGCTGTCCGGCGTCATATGTTACCGCCAGTCCGCCAGCGTCGCCCTCTTGCCGGAGCAACCTTCGCCATTTCTGGCACGCTCACGCTGATATCACGCTTTTCGGCCAGTCTTCACGCAGCCGCCACGCAGGAAGGGTCAATGTGTATGCACAGGCGCCGCGCCAGCATCTGGCAAAGCGTGTTCGATTTCACTCATATCGTGTTCGTGCGAGGAGGTCTGTTATGACAATGCAACGGTGGGAACCCTTTGCAGACCTGAAACGGATTGAAAACCGTATGGCCCGGCTCTGGAACCGCATGCCGCCCTTTTTTGGCGACGGCAACGAGGAGTGGACGGTCCCGCTGGACATCCGCGAGGACGACGGCAAGCTGGTTGTCGAGGCATCAGTGCCCGGAATGAAGGCCGGGGAGATCGATGTCGAGATCGAGGACGACGTCCTGACCATCAAGGGCGCGACCAGTTCCGAAAAGGAAGAGAAGAAGAAGGGCTATCTTCTCAAAGAGCGCAGTGAAGGCTCTTTCTACAGGAAGGTCCGGCTTCCCGAATCTGTGGACGGCGCAATGGCCGAGTCTACCTACGCAGATGGCGTTCTGACGGTGACGATGCCGAAGAGGCAGGATTCCAAGCCAAAGAAGGTGACCGTCAACGTGAGCTAACAACGGTTACCTGTTCCGGCTGGCCGGGTCGCCGTGCCCTGGATGGACCGGCCAGCCAACGTTCCGCAGGCCGCCGAGTGGTGATGCACCAGGCGGCCTGCGGCTTAAATACTCAGCGACAGGCTGTAAACCGCAACCGGCACGCCCTCAACTCCGGTTGGCCTGAGTTCGGAAACCTGCCATCCGCCGCGTTCATACAGTGTGCGAGCGGCGGTGTTCGCCTGGATTACACCCAGAGTCGCTGTCTCGAACCCTGCATCCCGCATGAAGCTGACCGCAGCGTCCATAAGCAGGGCGCCGATGCCGCGTCGATGCCGGTCAGGGTGGACGTGCATGCTCGATAGCTGCGCCACCCGCTCGCTTACCGCGCTGACCCGCACCATGCCGGCCAGGACACCGTCCCCATCGATTGTCGCCTTCCACGCCTGCGCCCCGGGGCCGGTGACTGCGTCTGAGAGGAACTCCTGCCACTGGCGGAGGTAGTCATCAAGGCGCCGACTCTTCACCCATGCGGGAGAGGCGAACTGTGCGAATGACGTCGTGTGGCTCAGATAGTGAAGCGCGGCAAGCTCCCGCGCATCGGTCGTTCCTGCAACATCTATCTCAATGCTCATGTGCCGCGATCCCTGGCGCAATCCTGGCCGCAACCTCCGGCGCAATCCCTGGCGCAATCCTCGGAGCGGCTCTCGATCAGGCTGACCCGGACACCGTGGCGTTCCGGCGCCGGTCTACTTCGGCGAGTTTGTAAAGTCACGGTATCCCTCTGCGAATCTGCGCAACCTGGCCGCCGCAAGACCGTTCACCGATCCTGGCGGGTAATTGCCGTCCGCATCCGGCTCGCCCGCCTCTACTCCGGTCAGCACCTCGATGCCGTCCGCAACGGTCTTTGCAGAGTAGATGTGGAACTCGCCGTTCCTGATCGACTCCACAACGTCCGGCCTGAGCATCAGGTTTCGCTCGTTGGACTGCGGGATCAACACACCCGCGGAACCAAGTTTCCCGGCCGCCTTGCAGAGGTCGAAAAACCCTTCGATCTTCTCGTTAACGCCGCCGATCGACTGGATCTCGCCTTTCTGGTTTACCGAGCCGGTGACCGCGATGTCCTGTCTGATGGGCACGGCTGAAAGCTCCGACAGGATGGAATAGAGCTCAGTCGAAGACGCACTGTCGCCATCGACCGGCCCGTACGACTGCTCAAAGGCAAGCGAGATGTTTACCGAGAGCGGGAAGTTCTGTGCGAAGCGGTTGCCGAGGAACCCGGCGAGGATCATGACACCCTTGTCGTGAGTCTTGCCACTCAGGTCCGCCTCGCGCTCGATGTTGATGAAACCGTCACTGCCCATGTAGGCCTGCGTCGTTATGCGGGCGGGCTTGCCAAACGCAACGTCGCCAGTGCTGTAGATTGCCAGCCCGTTCACCTGCCCCACCTCCGCTCCCTCAAGGTCCACCTTCAGCGTCCCTTCCAGGAGCAGTTGCTGCAGCAGATCGGACACCTGGCCTGACCTCGACCTCCGGGCGTCGAGAGCCGCCTGGACATGACTCCTCCCGGTATGTTCGGAGTCGCCGCGTGCGGCAATGTAGGCCGCCTCCTGCACGAGGTCGACCAGCAGCCCGAAGCGGGCGCTGAGCATCTGCTGATGGTCGACGAGCCGCATCGAGTGTTCGATCACCGCCAGCACACCGTCTGCAGAGAAGTGCTTCAGTTTGCTCTCATTGCAGATGCCGCAGACGAACTGTGAGAAGGAGTGCAAGATCCCGTCACTCATCTCAATCTGGTGGTTCAGG
Organism: Chloroflexota bacterium; assembly: GCA_027624075.1. GTDB lineage: Bacteria > Chloroflexota > Dehalococcoidia > Lucifugimonadales > Lucifugimonadaceae > JAJCYX01. Next base: position 82,568 of record JAQBUH010000007.1, on the reverse strand, counting down.
TCTGCACGGACCTTCACGATCTCCCAGAAGTCCGGATCGTATGCCGCCAGTAGCTGGTAGATCTCCGGCTCTCCCGTTAGCACCACCTTCACATGTATCGGAATGGGCTCGGGCCGCAAAGGCTGCGGCGGAATGAAGCCTGGGATCAGGTCCTCCGGGTCCTCAGGCCTGACCTCGCCGCCTTTCAGCACCCTCTTCAAAGCCGGCCAAACCGCCGCGTGGCTGAGCGCGAGCCGTGCGTCGATCACCAGGTATCCGCCATTCGCCTGCGCCAGGCTGCCTGGCCTGAGCATCGTGTGGTCAGTGATGTACGTCCCCATGATGGGCCGGCGGTCGATATGCCCGAAAAGGTGGCTATACGTCGGGTTGTCCTCCATGATGATCGGAGGGCTGGTGCGACCGGAGTTGTCGACGAAGACATTGACCCTGAACGGCAGGCGAGGGTCTGCGATGAGGTTCGGGCCAGAGCCTCCATCATCGTTACCGGCCCTGCCGCTGATGATGTGGATAGCGTTGTCGTGCGAATAGGCTCTCAGACCGGCCAGGAACTCCGCCGCCTCATCAGCTCCGGCCTCCTTGAAGCGATTGATCGCCGCGTCGAACGCCGGACCGATCGCAGACTCGGTCGCCGTTCGCTGAAACTCGACCAGCTGTCCCATCGCCTCGCGGTCTGTCCGGCGGATCTGGTCCATTGTCCGCTCGACCTGCCTGGTGATCTCGCTCCTGACCTCTTCAAGCTTCTGGCGCTGCTCGTCCGAGAGCGCAAGGTACGCCTCCTGCGTCATCGGCTGCCCGTCCAGCTTGGGGACCACGACGATGCCGGCCGGTCCAGCCTGCACCGTGAACCCTCGTTGCTCAGCGGAGCGCTCGACCTCAGAAATCACCTCACGACGTGAATTCGCCGTGCGCTCATTCAACTCTCTTACGCGTTCTGCGTACGTATCGTCGCTCAACGCCGCCGGCAGGTCCTTCAAGACCACCTGGAGCAGCTCATCCGTTGTATTCGCCAGCTCGGCGCCCATCCCCTGCGGGAGCTGGGCCGCGGCGGGCTGATCGGGCCTTTCGAAGTTATGGAAATAGACCCAGTCGTGGAACAGCTGGCTCCCGTTTTCACTGCTCCTACGCTTGACCGCCTGCTCAAGGTGGCTCCTGATTACGCTGCTCTTGCCGGTGCCCGAGAGACCGCTCACGAATATGTTGTAACCGGGCGCGTCCATTCCCAGGCCGAACTCTATGGCGCGCACGGCCCTCTCCTGGCCGATAAAGTTCCCAGGCGGCTTGATCTCGTCCGTGCAGCTGAATGGAAGGGTCGCAGGGTCGATGGTCCAACGCGTCTTCTCCGCAGGTACTCTGTACTTCGAGATGTCTGTCACCAGCGTCACTCCCCAGTGTCGTTCCGTAAGGGCTCACAGCCTCATTGCGCTGCTCGCGCGACGAAGTCTAACTCCGGATCGTCTCTGCGAACCGCAGTGACCGTTCTGACCTGACCGTCTATCTCCCCATATGGCCATAAAACTCATGCCTCCTTCACGGCCATCAGGCGATGCTTCATACTTAGCGTCTGCCAGAGCGATAGAGTGATATTGCAGGCGTCGGGCCAGTTGAACGCGCGGTCCAGCGCCTCGCCGAATGTAACCAGGAGGTGAGCAATTGACTATCACAAAGATACTCGTGCCGCTGGACGGCTCAGAGAACGCAGAGAAGATCGGGGGCTGAGTCAGCGGACTGGCGGTGACGCTCGACGCAGAGGTGGCGCTTGTTACTGTCGTCGACCCGGATAAGATCGAACTGCCGAATTCAACCGCTGAGCACGGACACCCGATTCCTGGACGGCCCGGCCGGTATGACAGGCCAGGTATTGAGACGACGGGTACATTAGCGGGCGCCTCGGGCATGACCGGCGGTGTAACGGTCTCGCCAGGTTACGGCGGCGGAGTTCAGCACGCTCCAGGCTTCGGAACTCAGGTCATCGACCAGGTTATGCAGCAGGCGTCTGCGTACGTGGAGCGCGAGGCGGAGCAGATGAACGCCGCGGGTGTGAAGGTCACTTCCAAGGCGCTCACTGGCGACCCTGCAGAGGAGATTATCCGCTACGCAAAGGAGATCGGCGCCGACCTCATTGCGATGGCAACGCATCGCGGGTCCGCCATCGCACGTGGCGTCCTGGGCAGCGTTACAGACCGGGTGCTGCGCAGTGCCGGCATCCCTGTGATGGCCGTTCACCCCGAGAGCCTGAGCGCCTTTTCAGGCAGCCAGGGCCAGCCTGAGACCATCGTTGTGCCACTCGACGGGTCGGAGCGGTCGGCAGGGGTCGTCGATCTGGCGCTTGGCGTCGCGAAGGCAGCCGGCGCAGAGGTCTTCTTCTTCCGGGTGGTGCAGTACCCGTACTACGGGGTTACGGCGATAGACGCCTCCTACTATCACACAGACTACGGAATCTCGTTCCAGCGCCAGGAAGCCGAGGACTATCTTGACCCTCTCATAAAAAAGGCAAAGGCGATGGGCGTCAGCGCACGATCACTGGTTGTGACAGGCTCACCAGCCTCCAGGCTCCTCGAAGAGGTGAAGACGCTCTCCCGGCCGCTCATCATCATGAGCACAAGGGGAGAGTCCGGGATCAAGCGGTGGGTGCTGGGCAGCGTGGCGGACAAGGTGGTCCGGTCTTCCGGCCTGCCGGTGATGGTGATCCCGCCGCCTGCAGAAAAGGGTTAGCTCCCAGGGCCGACTCTGGTTAAGTTCGGGTATTGAGAGAGGGCGGCCCGCTTCCGGGCCGCCCTCTCTTTTTCCGCCTGGACCTGCCGCCCCGCGTCTCAGTCAGCGTAGACGCTGAACTTGAGTTCCTGCTGCGTCTTTACGGCGATCAGCGCGCTCTTGCCCTCGGAGTTCAGCCGCTGGGCCTGCTTGATAGCCGGGCCGATCCCCTCCGGCTTGTCCACCGTGATCCCCGTTGCGCCAAGCCCCTCGGCGATCATGGCGTAGTTGCCAGTCATCTTCCCTGCGCCAAACTGCTCCATGGCGGTCGGCAGCGACCGGTTGTAGCCGCCCATGGTGCCGTTGTCGAGCACAATCGTGGTGATCGGGTTGCCTGAGCGGACGGACGTCTCGATGTCCAGTCCCGCCATGCCGAACGCGGCGTCACCCATGAAGTTCATGCAGAACTTTTCCGGATGCGCCATCTTTGCTCCGATCATCAGCCCGATTCCGTAGCCAAGGTGCGTCGTCTTGCCCCAGCCAACGTAGCTGTGCGGCAGAGTAGCCGTGTAGAAAGGCATGAGCTGGTCACGCGGGTGGCCTGCGTCATGCGTCATGATCGTCTTCTCGTGGTCAACCGCCTTGTTGATCTCGTTGACCAGCCGGTACGGATTGATCGGCTCCATGTTGGAGTTCAGCAGCGGCTTCCACTCGTCCAGCCACTCCTTCCGCACCTGGGCGACCGCTTCCCTGACAGCCGTGTCCTTGCTCCGGGAGTCGCCGATAAGATCGCGCACAGCGTCGATCATCAGCCGCAGCGTCTCCCTGGAGTCTCCCACCAGGCCGACCTCCGTTGGGTACTCCTTGGCGACGTCCTCGACGTTGTTGGTACTGTGGATGATCGTCTTGCCGGCCGGAATGTCGATCCCGTAGTTGGTCTTTGTCAGGCTGGCTCCGATGGCGAAGAGAACGTCAGACTCTTTGAGCCAAGTCCATACCGGTTTCGGCGCTGTCCGGTTCGCCGCTCCAAGTGAAAGCGGGTGCCGCTCGTCAATGGCAGACTTGCCCGGCATGGTTGTGATCACAGGAATCTGGGCGAGCTCGGCAAGCTCCTTCAGCTCCGCGGTCGCTCCCGAATAGAGCACGCCCTGTCCGGCCCATATGACCGGCTTTTTCGCCTCAACAAGACGCCTTGCGGCCTCCTGAATGTCGCCGACGGACGGCACCGTGCGGTACTGCTCGGAAATGGTGAAACCGTCCAGGCTGGCAATCTCGCCCTGCATCGCGTCGCGGTGCATCTCCAGCATCACCGGTCCCGGACGTCCGTTCTTCAACGCCGTCATCGCCCGTCTCATGAGCGCGGGAATCCGGTCCCCGCTAGTGATCGAAACGGCCCACTTGGTGATGTGCTCGTAGTTTGCAGGCCCGCTGAAATATGGCTTGATGTCCGCCTTGTTGGTGCCGGGGCCATCGGGGATGAACAGGATTGGCACGCCGTCTGCCCACGCCTGTGCGAAGCCGCCAAACGCATTCTCAATTCCGGGGCCACCCTGGCAGGCGAACACCCCGTATTTGCCGCGGGCGGCCATAATCCTGCTGTAGCCGTCTGCGGCCATGATGCCGCCGCGCTCCTGCCGGAACACGATCGGTCTGATGCCTGCCTTAGCGACGGCTTCGATCAGCGGGTTTGCGGGGAAACAGGCGAGCCACTCGAACCCCTCCTGCTTCAACATCTGTGCAATGGCGTCATAGCCGTTCATATTCGTTGCGTCTCCTGTTGGTATTTTCTGCGGGGGGGATCAGGCCATAGACTGCTGCCGGAAATGTTGGCCAGCCGCTCGCCAGCCGCTCGTCGATACAGGGCCACTCCCCGCAGGGCCTCGGTCCGGGCGGTGAATCGTGACAGCTGAGCGGTCGAGCCACAGTGTATGCCGGGCTTACGCGCGCATCAAATTGGCAGCGGCGCCAGGGCGACCGGCCCAGAGCGCCCGGCTAAGAAGAGTCCAGTCAGTAAGGAAACAACAATGGTTGTGCCAAAGGTCACTATTCGCCCGATGCGGTCTGACGACGCTGACGAAGTCCGGCGGCTGGACCAGCTGATACTCGGTGACGATCGATCGAGCACATGGGACCAGCAAGTCACTCGCTTCATCGAGTTGAGCGACTACGGAGCGCTGCCGCACCCTTCGCTTGGCTGCTTCGTGGCCCTTCGGAACAACATGCTTGCCGGGTTCCTGCTGGCAGAGGTCCAGGCAGGCGAATACGGGCTCCCGCGCGGTATGTGGGTCGTGGCCGTAGGCGTCCATCCGGACGAGCGCCGGCAGGGCATCGGCCGCATGCTGGTCGAGCAACTCCAGGCACAGTGCGCCGAACGCGGGATCGACTCAATCTACGCCGTGCTCAGACCAGAAGACGCGCGAGACATGACCTTCCTCGCGTCGTGCGGCCTCTCTGCCTCACCCATCACCGTCCTCGGTCAGCACATCGGCGGCTAGCCATTCTGGCCGGGCTAGAACCTTGCGGCGGTGCCTTGCGCGGTGGGCCTGCACACACGCAGGTTGGTGGCCTTCACAGTCCAGCGCTTGCGGTTTCTGCCTGCACAATTTACCCGGGACGGCAGACCGACTCGCGTAAAGTTGTCAAAAGACGGATTTGATTTCTGGAGAGTTATCCAGGCGTCTGACTCTAGACTTGCGTCACCTGCCATTCGTACCGCGCCCGGATCCGCTGACGCACATTGCGTAGTGTTTAATGGGCGTGAAACTGCATCTCCTGGGGGACGGATCAATGCCCGAGCATTTCGACCAGTTTTCGCCCGACAAGATTGGGACCGCCACGATAAAAGTGGTCGGCGTTGGCGGCGGCGGACAAAACGCCGTCTCACGCATGTACAGGGACCCGATACCGGGCGCCGAGTACATCATCGTCAATACAGACAAACAGGCTATTGAGCTGTCCACTGTCCCGACGAAGCTGCGAGTCGGTGACACAACCGCACGCGGTCTCGGCGTTGGTGGAGACCCGTCCAAGGGCAGACAGTGCCACGAAGAAGACAAGGACCTCATCAAGAAAGCCCTTGCCGGCGCTGACCTCGTCTTCGTAGCGGCAGGCATGGGCGGCGGCACCGGCACAGGCGGCGCTCCCGTGGTTGCTGAGGTGGCGCAGGAGATTGGCGCGCTGACCATTGGTGTCGTCACCAAGCCGTTCGGCTTTGAAGGCTCACACCGCAGGCGCAAGGCGCTGGAAGGAATTGAGCTGCTTCGGGGCTGCGTCGACACCCTTATCGTTATCCCGAACGACCGGCTGCTCGCCCTCAGCGATGAAAACCTCACGATGGACAACGCGTTCAAGCTGGCGGACAACGTGCTGCGCCAGGGTGTTCAGTCCATCGCTGAGCTAATTCTCGTCCCAGGCGAGATCAACCTGGACTTTGCGGACGTCCGGGCAGTTATGCAAAACGCAGGCCCGGCATGGATGGCAATCGGCAGGGGCTCGGGTCCCAACCGGGCCATCGAAGCCGCAGAGCAGGCGATCAACAGCCCGCTCCTCGAGGTGGACATCGATGGCGCCACCGGAGTGCTGTTCAACATCACAGGCGGCTCAGACCTGACGCTCGACGAGGTCCACGCCGCCTCCGAGGTGATCGCCAACCGCGTTCACCCGGACGCAAACATCATCTTCGGCACGGTGACAGACCACTCGATGGATAACGAGATCCGCATGACGGTGATCGCAACCGGCTTCAAGGTCGCAGGCGAATCCGAGAGTGAGGCGGACCGCATCGCCCGCATGGCGATCGAAGACCCGTCTCTGATGGCGATCCCGCCTTTCCTCAGGCATCACCCGGCTGCACGCCGCCGCTACCGTAACGGTGGCATGTACCGCGGCCAGGAGTCTGAGGAGTCTGACGCCACTCTGGCAGGGGATTAGTTTCCACTGACGGAGGCAGACCTCAACGAAATCGAAACGCCCCGGCAATACGCCGGGGCGTTTTTTTCTTTTGTCCGGGTGAGGTGAGACGAGAGAGCGTCGTGGTGAGGTGGTTGTGAGGCGATCGCAAATGACGGGCTGTGTGGTACGGGTGTTCGAGCAGGTCTGGCGTACCGATGAGGATCGAGCAGCCACATTTCGACATAGCTCTGGAGACAGACGCTACTTGGGCAGCGTGTCCAGCGCCGCGTTCGCCCGCGCCGTTGGCCCGTTGTAGCGAGGGTCTGCCACCACTGCGAACGCCTCTGCTATCAGCGTCATCTGAGAAGGCGTTGCAGGAACAACGCGATAACGCATCTTCGAGATCTTGCGGCTCACACGCGTCGCAAGAGGCCCGCTCTTTGCCCGCGCTGCCGCGCTCTTCTTCGACGAGCCAAGCTCTATCACCGCCACCAGCGTCCGAAGCTCAGACTCAGCGCCGCCTGCCACCGCAACCTGAAGCTCCCGCCCCAGCTTTTCGGTCGCGCCAATGTACACAACCTCGCCATCATCGAAAGCCGCAATCAGTCCGGGGCGGTCGGCCAGCATCCATGTGCCGTCTGCTGTCAGCGGCAGCGTCTCGCCATCCAGCAGATCGCTGTAAAGCGTCTCCCATTTTCCAAGGTGCGTTGGAGTGAATACGGGCATCGTTCGGGTCAGTACTGCATCGGGCACCAGGGCTCCCGCTCCGCCGCGAAGGCCCGGTCTGCCGACGCGAGCGCCCCGGATGTTCTCTCTTCGGCCCGCCCCGCGCGGGCAAGGTCTGCGAACTTCGCGTTGCCAAAATAGCACGTTGCCAGCGATGCGGCAGGCAGCGCGATATCGGCCGCCGACTCCGCTCTCTCGCACGTCGCATTGCCCTGTTTGTCAGATATGAGCCGATACGTTCCCGCCGCCCACGGACAGAACTCATCCTCGATCTCGAATACTATGTCGCACTCGCCAGAATAGGTGCGCGCAGATAGCGTCCGCTCGACGTCCAGTATCCGCAGCCAGATGGCGTCGTATGGCGTGCGCCTGAGCTGTCTCGGGTCTGCCAGCATCCACCACAGCGGGTCGTCCTGCGCCATTAGCGGATAAGTGACCTCGTTGACAAGGTCGATCCCGAACAGGAAGCGGTACAGGGCCGCTTGCGCCGCGTCTGTCGCTGCGATCAGCTCCACAACGCGGACATCCTTCAGGCCGTTGTCCATGCCTTTGTCGATGGTCTTGTAAGCAAGGTAACCGTCTGCTCTGCCATCTTCCTCATACACCGCGTAGAACAGCTTTTTGTCAGGCTTGGACTCGTCCTCCGGCAAAGGGTGAGGGCCATCCCAGTCGAGTTCCCTACGCGCCGGCATTCCCGGCTGCCGGGCTGCCGTCCTGGCCCAGATGTCCGGGCCAACCTCTCGTATGCGCGGCCTGTCCGCAAGACGCACGCTACCGGCCGAGTCCGGCATGTGCGCAAACTGAGCGTTATCCGATCTGATCTTTGCCTCGTAGTGCTGGCCTGCCATCCCGAACCCGAACCGGCCGTAGATTACGCTCTCGGACGCCCAGAGCGTGGCTATCGGAACACCCCGCTCGTGTGCGCCTTTCAGCAGGTCGCGCATCATATTGGTCAGGACGCCGCGCCTGCGGTGTGTCGCGGCCACCGTCACCATAGTCACCAGCGCCGCAGGCAGTTTTGCTCCACCTGGCACGGTCGTGTTCGCCATGAACGAGCCGGAGGTCCCGACGATCTCCTTGCCCTCGAATGCGCCAACCGAGCTGACATCCTGGAAGAAACGCGTCCAGCGGTCGCGCGACCGCTGATCGGCCGGGGGATGGTCGCCGAAACCCCGCGCCACGGATTTCCCGAACGCGGCCCACTCGTCATTCGTGGCGGCTCTGTACTCGATACTCATCGTGCTGTCCTCAACTCCGCTGCGTTGTTGGCTATTGGCCTGCCTGTCAAGGCGATCGACTCGCCACTGCGTGGCTCTGGCGCAACCTGCAAGGTTAGCGCGGTTCCGGACGAGCCAGCCATGGCCCACCAGTAATTACCAGTGGTTAATAGTAGTTAGAAATAGTGGACGCTCCACGGCGCCTGCTCCGCGGCAAACATGCGGTCGAGCAGCCGCAACGCTCCGTCCGTGTGCTCCTCAACCCGGCCTGCCCTCGCCATACTCGCCAACCGGGCGCCGCCGAGATACGCCGCGCCAAGCTCTGAGGCAGAGAGCGAGACATCGGGAGACGCCGTCGTCCGCCTGCACGTTGCCCCGCTGGCAGAGGTTTCCAGCTCGAACACTCCACCTGCGTCCGGCCGGAACCGGTCCTCCACCTGGATCACTATCCGCCCCTCGGCGCCGTAGCCTCGTGCCGCCAACGCCCGCGCGGGGTCGGCCAGTCTCACCCACAACCCGTCTTCCGGGGTGCGCCGCAGCCTGCTTGGGTCAGCCAGCATCCACCAGACTGGGTCGTCCGGGGGCCGGTTGTGGGCTCGCACGGTCTGAACCAGGTCGACATCGAACAGGAAGCGCCAGACCGCCGCGTGCGCGGCGTCTGAAACGGTGACGCTCTCGATCACCTTCATGTCCATAGGGTCGTCTTCCGGGTCGATGTGCCGCAACCGGTACGCGGCGTAGCCCTCCGGTCTGCCATTGTGCTCATACACCACGTGGAACATCCCGCTCCACCCGCCGCGGACCCGCTCCTCATCGAAGAAAAAGTAGCGCCACCTGCGTTCTGACCGGTCCAAGAACCCTGCTCGCCGCGCACTCGCCACGTCCCACACCTGTGGCATCAGTCGCAGCGCCTCGTCATGCTCAACGAACCGGACCCGTCCCGGCATATCCGGCGAGTGCGTGAACGCCGAGCGCACACTCTCGACCTGCCAGTCCTCGCCGACGGTTGCCGGGCCGAACCCGAACCGGGAATAGATGCCGGCCTGTGACGCCCAAAGTGCGGCGAGCGGCTCCTCGCGTTCTCGCGCCTGATCGAGCAGAGCGCGCATCATCCCTGTTAGCACGCCCTGCCGCCGGTGAGTGGCCGCCGATCCGATGTACGCGATTCCCGCAGTCGGCAGCCGCGCTCCGCCGGGTACTGTCAGCATGTGCGAGTCGGCTCCGCCTGTGCCGACCAGCCGGTCGCCGTCGAACGCGCCGAACAGCCGGTCCATTTCCGCGCGGTCACTTCGCAGTCGAGCGATGTCGTCCGGATGAACATGGTCGTTGAAGCCGCGGCGCACCGCTTTTCGCCACTCCGGAAACTCGGCCTCAGAAACTACGCGGTACTCGATCGGCATGCGTGTCAGGACTCTCTTTCAGACAGCTACACTTGCGGCCTGCGCCGGCGGGCACACGGGCGAACACTGGTTAGCAAGGCAGCAACGGATGAACAGGAACACATCGCTCAAGGGCAAGACCGCAATCATAACCGGTGCGACCTCGGGAATTGGGCGGGCGACCGGGATATTGTTTGCGTCGCTCGGCGCAAACGTGGTCGTCGCGGGCCGCAGGGTCGCGGAGGGCGAGGAGACGGCGCGCCTGGCCAACGCAGCCAGCGCAGACAAGGCCGAATGCAGGTTCATGCGGTGTGACGTAACGGACACGTCGCAGGTCAACGCTCTCGTGAAGTTCGCGGTGGATGAGTTCGGCCGGCTCGACTGCGCGTTCAACAACGCCGGGGTGTTCGCAGACACGGGAAGGCTGCACGAGGCGGAAGACGATGTGCTGACCCGGACGCTGGACGTGAACGTACGCGGCACATGGAACTGCATGAAGGCTGAGCTCGCCGTGATGGTAGAGCAGGGCGGCGGTGTTATTGTCAACGACTCATCGCTTGCGGGTATCCGCGGATCGCGAGGCCGCCCCGCCTATACCGCCGCCAAGCACGCCATCGTCGGGCTGACACGTACCTGCGCCCTGGACTACGTCAAATACGGCATCCGCGTCAACGCTGTCTGCCCCGGCCCGATCGACACCGTGATGATGGAGCAGGTCGACTCCAACGATTCCGATCTCAAAGCCCGCAGGGAGAAGGCTTTGCCAATGGGCCGCTACGGCAGACCTGAAGAGGTGGCGGAACTTGTCGCGTGGCTCTGCTCGGACGCCTCGTCATACGTCACAGGACAGGCTTACTCAGTTGACGGCGGGCTGACCGCCTTCTGAGAGGCTACCTCGTCCACGGCGCCTCGTAGTCCGGCCGGCTGTGCGCCGCGTCCTCAGGCTCTCGCACCGTGCCCTCGCGCCATGACTCAACAGGCTCCCAGTCCAGGAGACGCGCCGCCTTCGATATGTCGAGCGGGCTCGTGAAGTCAGGCAACTGCCGCCGGTAGCTCACATCGCCGTACTCACGTCGTATCGCCTCCTCGGTCGGGACCTCCAGCACAGTGTCCTTCGCATTGATGAAGAACGCCTCGTGCCCGCCGAACTCCTTCTCTAGCGCAAGCCTGCACGCCCTCGCCGCGTCGTGCCGGCCAACCCATGACCAGAAGCCCATCGCATTGCGGCCCGAGGTGTCGTGCTTGTTGCCATGCTTCATGTGCCGGTCAGCGGTCTCAGGGTTCCACAGCCCATGGAAACGCATAGACGCGATCTGCAGACCCTTCCTGCGGCGGCAGAATGCGTCCGCCATCTGCTCGCCAAGCCACTTCGACTGCGAGTACGCGTCCTGTACACGCGTCGGGTGCGCCTCGTCGACCGGGAAGTACTCTGGCACGAAGAGGTCTGCGCCCCATCCTGCGCCTACGGCGTTGATCGATGAAGCCATGACGATCTTCTCAACGCCGTACAGTTCCGCCGCCTCAAGCACGTTCCAGTTGGAGAGCATGTTGACGCGGAAAACCGTGTGCTCTGCGTCCATGTTGGGCGCAGGAATGGCCGCCATGTGGACGACGGCGTCGACGCCCTTCATCACGGCGACAGTCTGGCCGTAATCTGTGAAGTCGACGCGCTGGAAGAGCGCTCCTGAGTCGTGGGCGCCTGGCTTTGGCGGCGCCATGTCTGCGTTGATGAGCGTGTGGCCCTGCGCCGCAAGCTCGGCCATGATGTACTCGCCGGCGCGGCCGGAGCCACCTGTGACTAAGACTTTCATGTTTTCCTTTCGCCGCAAGCGCGCTCCGCAAACTGCGGAGTCAACGTATGCGCGCCAGCCAGAATCTCTGGCATCAGTGTTGCCGGCCCAACCGTCTCACTACCGCGCAAGCGGCGCCAGCCCTAGCTCGGCAGTGCAGGAGTCGAACCACTCGACCACCTCCCTGTGGAGCGGAATCCCGTCCCGCGTCCGCCTCTGCGCCTCTTCGTGCTCCGGCAGCCCCGCATAGTAGACGCGCTCGTGGCCCGGCGCAGGCGGCGTTTCGGTCAGGTATGTCAGGAAATTGTCCATCGACTGCTTGAATCGATCGGTGTCCGTGAATGCGTCGATCGAGTACGCCGCAACGAACTGCGTCCCGTTGCCGGGAGGGTCCGTCACGCCGAAGATCCCAGCAGACAGGATCCCCGCGAAGATCTGGCCGATCACCGCCATGCCGTAGCCCTTGTGGGACCCCATTTCACGCGTCGCTCCCCACGGGAGGAGCCGCGTCACCTCCGGCACCGGACCGTCCGACATGATCGGCGTTCCGTCTTCATCGGCGAGCAGCCCCGGCAGGACGCCCGCTCCGGTGCGGCGCAGCAGCACGATCTTGTTCGCGGCCACTGAAGATGAGGAGATGTCCAGCACGAACGGCGGCATGCTCTTCGTCGGCACCGCCCACGAGTGTGGCACAGCGCCGACGCGAGGGATCGCGCCGAAGGTCGGGACGGTGACAGCGCCGCCGCCCGTGATCGCGTAGCCGATCATGTCGTGCTCGAGCGCAAGCATCGAGTGGTAGGCCATCATGCCGGGGTGACGGCTGTTGTAGATTGTCACCGCTCCGATGCCGAACTCTTTCGCCTTGCCGATTGCGATCTCCATTGCGAGCGGGCAGGCCACGAGCCCGTGCGCGCCGTCTGCGTTCATGGTCGCGGTGGCCGGCGACTCACGCACTATCTTGATGTTCGGCGCCGGGTTGATGCCGCCCTCACCGAACGACCTCACATAGTGTCGCAGCATGTTCGAAACGCCGTGCGTCTCGCAGCCGCGCTCATCGGCGACCACAAGCGCGTCCATGGCCAGGTGCGCATGCTCGTCAGGCATCCCCATCTTGAGGAACACCTCTTTCGTGGTCTTCCGCAGGTCCTGCGGCATGACCATCACGCGGTCTTTTTCCGGGACATGAAAGTGGTCAAGCATTGTTCACCTGCGATTTGAGGTTGTGGCGCCTCTGTTCAAATCCTGTCTCCCGTCTCGATGCGTGTCATGCTGAACTCGATTCACCGTCTCTCAGGAAACCGGTTAGCCGAGAGATTCTGAGTCAAGCTCAGAATGACAAACAATCTACCCTCTCCCTAACCAGCGCCCGCCAGCGGGCACCCGGTCGAGGCCGATGTGGTTTTATTCAGGTCCAATTGAGTTCAGTTCCCTCCGTCACCCCGCCACAGCGCCTCGTGCCAGCGGCTCCGTGTTCAACTCTGCGCTGATCGAGTCAAACCATTCGATAACCTCTTTGTGGAGCGGAATTCCGCGTGCCGCCCGGTCAGCCGCCTCTTCGTGCTCCGGCAGCCCGGCATAGTAGACGCGCTCATGCCCAGGCGCAGGCGGCGTCTCCGTCAGGTAGGTCAGGAAGTCGTCCATCGACGACTTGAACCGCGTCACATCGGTAAACGCGTCGATCTTGTAGGCCGCCACGAAGTGGGACATGTGACCCATGCCGTATGCGCCGAACGCACCCGTCGAGAGGATACCGCCAAAGACCTGCGCCACGACGCTCATGCCATAGCCCTTGTGGGAGCCCATCTCCCGGGTCGCTCCGGTTGGAAGCAGCCACGTGTGCTCCGGGACCGGGACCTCCGTCATGATCGGCGATCCGTCCGCAGCCGCAAGCAGCCCTGGAATCGTCGGCTTGTTCATGCGGCGCAGCAGGCTGATCTTGTTTGCAGCCACTGATGAAGACGAGATATCCAGCACGAACGGCGGCATGTCGCCTGCCGGCACCGCCCACGCGTGAGGGTTTGCGGCCATCCGGGGCTCGGCGCCAAACGTCGGGACCATGTTCTGGCCGCCAGCCGTGATGGCGTAGCCGATCATGTCGTGCGGCAGCGCCTTCATGGCGTGATAGGCCATCATCCCGGCGTGCCTGCCGTTGCCCATTGTCACTGCGCCGATGCCGTACTTTTCAGCCTTCTCGATCGCGATCTCCATCGCCTTCGGAACGACCACTAGCCCGAGCCCTGCGTCACATTCGATGTTCGCCGTTGTCGCAGACTCCCGGACCACCTTCACGTCCGGGTTCGGGTTGAGAAAACCCTCGGCAAACATCTCGACGTACCGGCGCATCATGTTCGATACGCCGTGCGTGTCTGTCCCGCGGTCGTCTGCGGACACCAGCGCGTCGGTCGCCAGGGCGGCGTCATCGTCGCTCAAGCCCACCTTGCGGAACAGCGAGTCCACGCTCCGTCTCAGGTCGGCCGACATCACTCTGACCTCATCCTCAGGCGGTACGTGGAAGTGCTCTAACATCGTTCTCCCCTTGTTGGCGCTTGTCGCGTGAAGGCTCTGCAGACCGGCGGCGCGGTCCCCTGCGGTTCAAGTGTTCCTGAAACCGTTCGAGGCGGATTCTACTCCCGCTCAACGTCGAGAAAGCGGCTCGGGACCTTGCTGAAGCGAGGAGGCGCGGGGTTGAAGCGCGAGAAGGCGGTGCTCCGCATGGAGATGTCGCCCCTGGCCGCTGAGCTCGTCGGGACAATGTTGACGGCGGTGGCGCCATAGTCCAGGCCAAGGTCGTCATCGTCGTCTGCCAGCCAGCCGTACCTGTGCCTGTTGTTCGGCACGATAGAGCGGATGGCGAAGATGATCACGAACGCTGTTGGAAAGGTGACGAAGACGTTTGCCGCGCCGATGATCAGGGTGAACATCGCTGTGCTGAGCGGCCCGAACCTCTCGAATCCAGCGCTGCCAGCCGGCAGCTCGCCGGTGAACCTTGTGAAGATCACCCACACCATGAGAAGCACAACGCCCGTGAAAGCCGCGTACGTGCCCGCCCGGCCATCGGCGTAGACCGGACGCCTGGTGAAGCCGGCAATTGCGCCGGTTACGATGCCGCCGTATGCCGGGGCGACCAGCGCTCCGCTGGCCGAGTTTGAGCCAAGTCCGATGACGGCCTCGCCCTCTGGTCGCGACATCGCGAACCAGTTCGCCGCCGCGATTGTCGCCCCGCCGAGCAGCACGGCGACCGTAACCTGGCGGTTTCTCTGAGAAAACGCCGCTGTGAGGCCGGACACGGCCCCGGATATCAGTCTTGCGGCCCCTCTCATGTTCGGACTCCTGTGTCAGCTCGCATCCTGACCCTGCCCTGGACCGGACCTTGAACATTAAGACGCGCTATGTGTTGATGCGGCGCGCCGGTCCTCAAAAATTGCGCGTTTAGCCGGGACGCGACGCCACGAAGACCATCTCCTCACTCTCTTCATCGAACGGCGACCCGTCGAACCAGCCGGACAGCGCGTCGACCTGCACTTCGATCTCCTCCAGCATGGAGAACACCTCATGCGGGAAGAGGTAGCGCAGCCTGACGTTAAGGCGCGCCCGCTCAATGGAAACCCCGTCTCGCCCAATCTCCTCTACGACGTGTGTCGCGTCGTTGATCTGCGTCTCGGCGTCGAACCGGTTGACCGCAGACAGCCTGAAGCGGCGGCCATGCTCTGTCTCTGTCCCGGCTATCGCCGCCTCTCCTATCTCGACCGGCTCTGGAGAGTTGTCAAAGATCAACTCAGGAGTCGGGTTGAAGATGTTGAAGATCAGGCGTCCGCCGGGCCGCAGGTGGCGGGCGGCGCAGCAGAGGGTCGCCTGCTGCTCTTCGTATGAAGTGGCGAGCAGCAGCGTACGGGCAGGTATAGTCACCAGCGCGAAGTCTGTACGCCCCAGCTGGAGGGTCCGCATGTCCGCCCTTATCAACGTGAGGCCGCCGGGCAGGGGAGCGGCCGCTTTCGCCTTCGACGCAGCGACCGCCAGCATCTCAGGGCTGCTATCGACGCCAAAGACCTCTGCGCCCTGTTTGGCCGCTGGAATGGCGATGCGGCCGGTCCCTACGCCGATCTCGAGCACGGGCCCGCCGGCAGACAGCGTCTCCTCCAGATAGAACGCCGCCTCTTCGCCTGATTCGGTGGAGTAGAAGAGGTCGTACCAGTCCGCCCACTCAGAGTAGTTCATCGGGGAGTTCGCCGGATCCGTGCCGCGGGCCGCACGCTAAAGCCGCCCAACCGTCTTCATGAACTGGCGGCCGTACGTGCTCATGAAGGTCGGGATGTGGGTGTAGTGGTAGAGGATGCCCGCGTCGGCATTCTTCTTCGCCTGCTCTGCCGCCCCGGGAGTCCCGGACGCCCTGCCTGCCGCGTGTATTCGCGCAAACGTCTCCCGCACAACCTTCTGAACTTCAGGGTGACCGTTCTGGCCGGGATAGCCCATCGACTGCGCGAGGTCTGTCGGCCCAATGAAGAACACATCAACCCCGTCAACCGCCAGGATCTCGTCGAGGTTCGCCACCGCCTCAACATCCTCGATCTGCACACAGACAAGCATCTGTTCGTTCGCCTGCCTCACATAGTCGGCCGTCGCGACGCCGAACCCGAAATCCGCCATCCTTCCGCCGCCGAGACCTCGTTTGCCGCCGGGGTGGAACAGGCACGCCTCGACAACCTTCCTGGCCTCTGCCGCGGTATTCACATGCGGCGCCTGCACGCCCATCACGCCGCGGTCCAGGTACTTGTTGATGGCGGCAGGATCGTTCATCTCTGGCCGTACGAGCGGCGTGATGCCATGAAGCTCCGCCGCCATAACCAGCGGGCCAATATTGTCCGGGGTGATCGAGCCGTGCTCGGCGTCCAGCATCACCCAGTCGAACCCCAGCTGGCCGACCATCTCGACGATCTCAGGCGACGGGAACTGGACCGAAACGCCGAATGCCGGCTTGCCCGCGCCGATCAGGCTCTTCATCCGGTTTTCTCGCATATTTCGCCTTTCGTTTCCGGTTGCCGGGCCGTGGCAGCTGTCTGGCTGTCGCGCGGGCCGGCTGTCGCGCGGGAATGATATTGCCCCACGGAATCAGTTGACAGCGTTCTGCCGCAGACAGAAACTTCGCTCTTGCGTCGCAGTTTGCTGCCCAACGGAGACTACCCGTAAACCGGAGTCTACCGGCAAAGCGCAGCCTTTTACGGAGAACCGACCGTGACACTGAAGACCGACCTCAGATCGAAGCTTGCAACCCGGCAGACCAGGCTCGGGACCGAGACGGCATTCGAGACACTCGCCAAAGCGAGGGCTCTGGAACGCCAGGGCAGGCACATCATCCACCTTGAGATCGGTGAGCCTGACTTCGACACGCCAGTTCATATCCGGCAGGCGGCGAAAGACGCGCTGGACAACGGCTTCACCCACTACGGCCCGTCAGCCGGCCAGATGGAGCTGCGGGTGGCCATTGCCAGGCATCAGTCAGCGCGCCAGGGCTACGAGATAGCGCCTGAGCGCGTGATCGTGACCCCAGGCGGCAAGCCGGTCATGTTCTTCCTGATGATGGCGTTGATCGAGAGTGGCGACGAGGCTATCTACCCGAACCCGGGCTTCCCGATCTACGAGTCTATGATCCAGTACATGGGCGGGACCGCTGTGCCTGTGCCGCTGAAGGAGGAGTTCGACTTCAGCCTGGATGTTGAAGAGCTTCGCGGACTGGTCACCAGCCGCACAAAGCTGCTGGTTGTCAACTCTCCGAACAACCCCTGCGGCTCGATCATCCCGAAAGACGACCTGCGCAAGATCGCCGAGATAGCGTCCGAGCATGACCTCGTCGTCCTGTCGGATGAGATCTACAAGGACATGTACTACGGCGGCGAGCATGATTCGATCACGCAGTTCCCTGACATGATCGACCGCACTGTGATCCTGGATGGCTTCTCCAAGAGCTACGCCATGACCGGATGGCGACTGGGCTACGGAATTTTCCCCGAGTGGCTGGTTGAGCCGGTTTCCCGGCTCATGACGAACAGCGTCTCCTGCACCTCCGTGTTCAGCCAGATGGCCGCAATTTCGGCTCTCGAGGGTCCGCAGGAGTCTGTCGGCACGATGATGCGGGAGTTCACCGCCCGCCGGGACCTCATCGTCGAAGGCCTCAACTCACTGCCCGGAGTCACCTGCCGCACGCCGAAGGGCGCCTTCTACGCCTTCCCGAGCATTGCAGGCACTGGCCTCTCAAGCAGGGAGTTTGCGGACCGGGCGCTGAACGAGGCAGGCGTGGCACTGCTTTCCGGGACCGCGTTCGGCAAGCACGGTAACGGCTACATCCGGATCTCTTTCGCCAACTCGCGAGAGAACCTTAATGAGGGCATCGAGCGCCTGCGCAAGATGCTGGCGGGAAGCTGATCCACGTAAGCGGAGACATCGTTGAAACAAAAAGACCCGGCTTGTTGCCGGGTCTTTCGTTGTGCGCCGCGAGAGTGGGCAGCGCCCTCAGGTCTTGAGCCTTCAGGTCATGAGCCTCAGGTCTTGAGATAGAACGTCATCGACTGTAACGACAGGACCGGGTCGACGCCTCGGACTCTCACGTCTGGCGGGACCACGGGGGCGATCGGCGCGTAGTTCAGGATCGCCTTGATGCCCACCCTCACCAGCAGGTTGATCACCTCCTGGGCATGGCTCGCAGGGACGGTGACAATGCCAATCTTGATGTTTCGCTCGTGGACGGTAGACGCAAGCTCGTTCAACGACTGCACGCGCATCGAGCCAACCTCGTGGCCTACAAGCCGCTCGTCCGCGTCGAATGTGGCAACGATGCGGAACCCCTCGGGCTCGAAGCCAGGGTACGCCACAACGGCCCGTCCCAACCTGCCGATGCCGATTACCGCCGCATTCCACTGGGAGTCCAGCCCAAGGATGGACCGCAGCCGCTCAGCAAGGTTGTCAACGTCATAGCCCCGGCCCTGCTTGCCGAACCTGCCAAAGTACGAAAGGTCTTTCCGTATCTGCGCGGGGGTCATCTGAAGGTGGGCGCCGAGCTGCTCGGAGCTGATCACCTCAACCCCCGCAGACGCGAACTGGCTCAGCGCGCGCACGTACAGCGGAAGACGCTGGACCACAACCTCGGGCACAATTTCAGCGTCTATCGGTTCCGGGCTATTATCGGAGCGCATCAAACGCGGTTCCACAGATCCTGAAGTATGTGAAAAGCCTCTTTATTAATCCCAAAGTCTGGCACAAAGTCCGGCACTTAGCCAGAAGACGGGCATGATTGAGTGAAAGCCTGGGATTGCGGACTGCGGGCCTGGGGGACCGGGCCGCAGGACGTTCAGGTGGTGTGCCAGACTCCAGCCGTCTTTCACGAGCGTTAACAGACAGCCGCAATCACGGCCGGCGCCGCAGCCCGGGAGCGGCCCGGCGGCGGCCCGGAAACAGAGTGGTAAGAGACCGAATGTACGTGGCGGCCGCAAAAATCAGCCTTCACATCCCCTCCAGCCAGTCGTTGAAAGACCGGCGGCGAGTGTTGCGTTCCCTCATGGACCGTACTCGAAACCGGTTTGGCGCGGCCGTGGCAGAGGTTGACGGCCAGGAGACGTGGCAGCTGGCCGGGATCGGCGTGAGCGTGGTCAGCTCAAGTGAAAGCCACGCCAGGGAGATGCTCGATAGCGTCGTGCGCTTTATCGAAGAGTTCTCACCCGAAGCGCTTGTCACCGGAGTCGAGTCAGATATCATCCCGTTCGAGAGTTGACCTCGTCCCGGCCGTCCCGCCGGCCGACGCCCGGCCAAAAAGAAAGACGCCCCGTGGCCCGGACCGGCCGGCGGAGCGTCTTTCGTGTAACTATTGCCCGAGCGTCAGGCGGCGACGGTCTTCTTCGCCCGTTCGACTACAGCTCTGCGCGCAGCCTCCGGGGAGTCGATCGTGAATGCGCACTGCAGGCACTGCAGGACGCGGCCGTCCGGCCCGTTGGCCAGTTCGACATCGCCTGAGCACTTGGGGCACGTCTTCAAGTAAATCACTTCAAACCCTCATTTCTAAAAATCTTCAAACTGTCCCCGCTCCATGGGAGTCGAGGCTTTTCGGCTGTACGTAACCGTTCGCGATGCGGCGGTTCCGGTCGCTTCTCCGAACTTGTCATGTCCAACCGGCGGCGAAGCATACATAGCCTTTCCGCCAATGTCCACCGATTCTCGACAGGATTCGTAACGGATTTGTTACGTGTACGCACTGGCCATTGGATGTGCGTATCCCTGCCATCCGATACTTTACACGAACTGTGTGAGCTATTACAATCCGACTCGTGTCTCTTGAAAGGTGAATTTCAGCCTGTCCAGTTCGGACGGCAGACGGACGGATACATGGAGGGCCTTCCAAGGAAAAACCCGAACAGTGGCGAATCAGCTCGCCTGGACTCCGCAGGCGGCTGGGTTATGGCCGCTGAGTTCGACCGGATCCTCGGGGAAATACTCTCAGCAGCAGGCCTTGGCGACGAATTCCGGCAGGCTCTTCCAGCTCCCAGACCAGACCTGCCTCCAGGTTCGCAAGGTCCGCAAGGCCATGACGGCGGCCGGCAGAAGGCAACCTACGCGGGCGAAAGATACGAGGCGGTGTATGTGATCAGCGTAGCCGCCCGTCTCGTCGCAATGCACCCGAACACACTTCGCAAGTACGACAAAGAAGGGCTCGTCAGTCCGTCTCGCTCTGAAGGCAGGCAGCGTCTGTACTCAGACACAGACGTGCAGCGGCTGCAGATCGTTAGAACGCTGGCTGAGCGATACGGAATCAATCTAAACGGAGTCCGGCTCGTGATGGACCTCGTCCGCCTGATCACCGGTGTGGTGAACCTGCTTGAGAACAGCGAAGAGCTTGAGGGGAAGGCCACGGCAGAGGTGGCGGCCCGTGAGCTCAGACGCCTTCTCGCCAGCCTGGGCGCCCGCTCCTGACAGTTCGCCGGACACATATGGCCAGGCCCAACGGGACAGCCCATCGAGAAGCCAGGGAGCACATGAGAACGAAACATGAGTAGCGAAGAGCAAAGAGACGAGACGGAGCCGCGGCCTGGCGATGGGCCGGAGGCGGCGCTTCCCGATGGCGCCGTCAGTGATGACCTGGCCGAGCGGCTTGCCGAGGCGGAGCGCGAGAAGGATCAGTTCAAGCGGCTCGCCCAGCGTGCGCAGGCCGACCTTGTGAACTACCGGAACCGCGTCCGCGGCGAGCAGGAGCTGTTGCAGGCACGCGCCGTTCAGCGGGTTGCGACACGGTTCATAGAGGTTGCGGACCAGATGGAGAAAGCTCTCGAGCCTGAGATCGCAGCGGGCGTCGACAGCCAGTGGCTCTCGGGTGTCGAGGCGATCTACCAGAACCTGCTCAATGTGTTGAAGACAGAGGGCTTCGAGCGCTTCGACTCGCACGGCGAGGAGTTCGATCCACGACGACACGACGCGTTGCTGTCGTCGCCAAGCCCCGATCACGCGCCAAACTCAGTGATTCGACAACTGGCCGCCGGCTACACACGCAACGGCGAGGTGGTCAGGCCAGCGCAGGTGGAGATAGCTGCGCCGCGTGCCGCCGAAGAGTCAGGCCGTGAGTGAGTGAACCCGGCCGCCCGATTGGCCGGGCCGGCCAAATCTGAAGCAATCAACTTGACCAGGTGACCAACCCGCTGCCTGACGGCAGCCAGTGACAGGAAAAATAATGGCAAAGATACTGGGAATCGACCTCGGCACAACCAACTCCGCGATGGCGGTGATGCAGGGCGGAGAGCCCGAGATCGTCGAAAACGCAGAGGGACGCCGCACGACGCCATCCGTGGTTGCCGTGAACCCGAAGACGGGAGAGCGGTTCGTCGGCGAGCTGGCGCGCCGCCAGTCAATCACAAACCCCGAGAACACCGTCTACTCCGCAAAGCGCTTCATCGGCCGCCGGTTCGACGACCCGGATGTAAAGACGGACGCCAGTCGCGTGTCGTTCAAGATGGTGAAGTTGAAGAACGGCGACGCCGGGATCTCCCTCAACGGCAAGGACCACGCTCCGCCCGAGATATCGGCAATGGTGCTGCGCAAATTGAAGGAGGACGCGGAGGCCAAGCTCGGTGAGCCGATCACTCAGGCTGTGATCACCGTTCCCGCCTACTTCAACGACGCCCAGCGCGACGCCACCAAGGTGGCGGGCCAGGTTGCCGGTCTTGAGGTGCTCCGCATCATCAACGAGCCAACCGCGGCGTCCCTCGCATACGGACTGGACAAGAAGGCAGACGAGACGATCGCGGTCTATGACCTCGGTGGCGGCACGTTTGACATCACGATCCTGCAGATCGGCGAGGGAGTCTTTGAGGTCAAGTCGACAAATGGCGACACTCACCTGGGCGGAGACGACTTCGACCAGACGATAGTCGACTACATCGCAAACGAATTCAAGGCAACCAGCGGCATCGATATCCGCCAGGACCCATCGGCCCACCAGCGCGTGCGAGTCGAGGCGGAGCGGGCGAAGATCGAGCTTTCGTCTGTCGCGCAGACCGAGGTGAACCTGCCGTTCATCTCGGCGGACGCAAGCGGTCCCAAGCACCTGCACATGACGCTTACACGCGCCAAGCTCGAAGACCTGACCGCCAGCCTGGTTGAGCGGACCGTTGCGCCGTGCAGGGCCGCGATCAAGGACGCAGGCATCAAGCCGTCTGACATAGATGAGGTTGTGCTCGTAGGCGGCATGACGCGAATGCCGTCCGTGTCTGAGAAGGTCAAGCAGATCTTCGGCAAAGAGCCGAACAAGTCGATCAACCCGGACGAGGTTGTGGCCATCGGCGCCGCCATCCAGGGCGGAGTGCTGCAGGGCGAGGTAAAGGACGTGCTGCTGCTGGACGTCACGCCGCTGACGTGGGGAATCGAGACCCTGGGCGGTGTGAAGACCCCGCTGATCGAGCGAAACACGACCATCCCAGCATCGAAGTCAGAGATCTTCACGACGGCCGCAGACGGCCAGACGAGCGTCGAGATCCACGTCCTCCAGGGAGAGCGGCCGATGGCTTCGGACAACATCTCCGTCGGCAGGTTCACACTCGACGGCATCCCGCCTGCTCCACGCGGCAGGCCGCAGGTCGAGGTGACCTTCGACCTCGACGCGGACGGAATTCTGACGGTGTCAGCCAAGGACAAGGGCACCAACCGGGAGCAGCACATCACCATCACCGGCCGCTCCGGCCTTGCAGAGACTGAGGTTGAGCGGTTGATGAAGGAGGCCGAAGAGCACGCTGAGGAGGATCGCAAACGCAAGGAGAGGGTCGAGTCCCGGAACACTGCGGAGAGCGCCGCGTTCCAGGCTGAGAAAGCCCTCTCCGATTTCGGCGACAAGGTCTCCGAGGACGTTAAATCCGATGTCCAGGGAAAGATCGACGCGCTGCGGGAGCTGCTGAAGGACGAAAGCACAGACCCCGCGAAGCTGGTCGCCGCCACCACCGAGCTCCAGAAGAGTGTCCAGAAGATCGGTGAGGAGGTGTATGCCGCTGACAACACGGCGGGCGCCGCGGGAGCTGAAACGTCGCCCGAGGACGGCCAGGACGAAGGCGAAGACACCGTGGAAGGCGAGTTCCGGGAGGTCTAGCAGGGTTTTGTCTGGGCGTGACGAGACGTCCTGTCATTCTGAGCTTGACTCAGAATCTCCCGGCTAACCGGTCTCCTGAGAGATGCTGAATCAAGCTCAGCATGACAATTTTCGGTTTGGGTGCTGCTCGCTACCCCAAATCAGCAGCCGGCCTGGACCCATCAGGCCGGCTGTCTCGCGTCCGGCGCCCTCGCGGGCGCGTCGTGCTTCCGGTATCGCTTGTAAAGCTCCGCCGCTACCAGCATGGTCAGTGAAATGCCAAGCATCACCGCCCAGACGCTCAGGCTCACCGGCTCCACATCCAGGACGTCCCGCAGCCCGTTCATCCGGGGGCGCGGCCGGGCGCTTCGTGCGGTAAGCTTCACCCGTTTGCAAGCACAGACCTTTGCGGCGCCTCACAATACAGCGCCGCCAAATATTCGCCAGATAGATTTCGCCAGACAGATCAGGAGAAACCGGTGACCCAGGAATGGCTGCCACTGCCAGGCACACCCGTCGAAGAGCTGGACACACCGTCCATTGTCATTGACCTCGACGCGGCTGAGAGCAACATCCGCCGCATGCAGGAGTTCGCCAACGAAAACGGCGTCAGCGTGCGACCGCATACGAAGACGAACAAGAGCCCTTACTGGGCATGGAAGCAGATGAACGCGGGCGCCATCGGCATCTGCTGCGCCAAGGTCGGCGAGGCGGAACAGATGGCTGCCGCCGGGATCCCTGAGATCATGATCCCGAACCAGATCGTGACGGAGCGGAAGATCAGGCGGCTCATGTCCGTCGCCAGCACAACGAAGACGATCGTGGCCGTCGACAGCGAAGCAAACGTCTCCGACCTGTCAGAAGCCGCGTCATCGTTCGGCGTCGAGCTTGGCGTGATCATTGAGATCAACGTCGGCATGGACCGCTGCGGCGTCGAGCCGGACGCGGCATCCGCGCTGTCGCAGGCCGTGGTCAAAGCGCCCGGACTCCGCTTCGACGGCCTGATGGGCTACGAGGGCCATACGGTTTCGATACGCGACTTCGAGGAGCGCAAGACGGAGGCGGGAAGAGCGATCGACCGCCTGCTGACCGCGGCTTCCATGGTCCGCAAGGCCGGCGTCCCGGTCAACATTGTCTCTGCCGCAGGATCAGGCACATACAACATCACCGGCAAGATCGACGGCATCACAGAGCTCCAGGCCGGCAGCTACATCTTCATGGACGGCGACTACCTTGAGGTGTTCAACGACTTCGAGCCTGCGATGACCGTTCTCGCAACAGTCATATCGAAGACCGGCGAACGCGCCGTCCTGGACTGTGGTCTGAAGTCGGTCAGCGTCGACCGCGGGCTGCCGTACGCAGTCAGCGTCGAAGGCTTGAAGGTCAACAGTCTCTCCGAAGAGCACACGAAGGTGAGCCTCTCTGGTGACGCGAAGAGCCTGCGAGTTGGCGACAAAGTCAGCCTGAGGGCAATGCACGGTGACACGACGATCAACATTCACGACTACTACTTCTGCGTCAGGGACGGCAGGCTGGAGACGGTCGCGCCAATCGTCGGCAGGGGCAAGTTCAGGTAGGACGAAATCGGAGCGCAGGCATGAACGTTGAGTTAAGGACACCCGGCGAGTCCCACAGCCCCGGATACGTCTTCCGCAAATGGGTGCTGATCGGCGCTATTGGGGGAGCTGCTCTGGTTGGAGTGGCGGGCGCGTTGGCGCTCGGGGTGGTAATGATTGGCGGAGCAGCTGCCGGGGCAGTCGTCGGAGTGGCGGTCGGCGCCGTCAAAGCTGCGCTGGCGGCGTTCGGCCGCGGCTGATTAACCGCTCGCCCTGTCTTTCTCCAGCAGGTCAAGCGCCGAGATGCTCAGCTTCAACACGTCCTCAGGCGGCGCAACCATCTGCCCGTCTGGAGCCATAAGCGGGCTGCCGCTCACCAGCGCATCACGAGTAACCCAGTGCCAGCCATCCGGCACCGCCGGGCGGCCGCCACCGCCGGATTTCCCTGCCTCGCCAACAGGGGTCGTGAAGTAGATGAAGTCGATGTGCTGGTGCGGTCCGTGTTTCTCGTCAGTCACGTCCTCCACCATCACAGTGAACGGCGTGATGATCTGCGCAAGGTTGGAAATTTCCGGTGGTGAAGAGGTCGGGAGGATACGGACATCCAGCCCTGTCTCCTCTTTCACCTCGCGAATCGTCGCCTGTACAGGGTCCTCATTGGGCTCGATGTGACCTCCCGGAGCCAGCCACGCCTGCACTCTGGCGTGCCAGTGCACCAGGGCAGCGCCGTCTATTGCCACTATCCCCGTAGATGTGAAGTGCCGGATCATCTGTCTCCTGATTCTGGGAACCTAGGGGAACCTGCGGAACTGAGCGCCGCTGTCTGCCCATCCAGTTGAGAGCCCAAAGCGTCAAACCTGAATCACACCGTGGGCGAGGTTATGTGAGACGAGCTATCGCCACACATGAGCCACCATACGGTGCAATGTGGGTAAAAAAGCCTACACTGGTTAGCCGGGCCAGGACGATGCTGGGTTGGGTCTCTATCAAAACCGCAGTCACCCAGCTGGAAAACGCGCCTGAGAGAATGAACTACCTCGAATTCACAAAGCTGATCGGACGGCGTGGCCGCATCGAGAAGGCTGATGACATATCCAGGGCGATTCAGGCTACTCTTGAAACGCTGGCAGAGTGCCTTCCCGGCCCCCAGCTGACTCAGCTTGCCGGCAAATTGCCTCGCGAGGCCGCCATGTACCTCAAGCGGCCGTTAAAGCCAGAGCAGTTC
Source organism: Chloroflexota bacterium (assembly GCA_027624075.1). GTDB lineage: Bacteria > Chloroflexota > Dehalococcoidia > Lucifugimonadales > Lucifugimonadaceae > JAJCYX01. The sequence continues at coordinate 56,506 of JAQBUH010000007.1, read as the reverse complement.
TCGGTCCACGAGTTCTTCGAGCGGATCAGCGAACGCTCCCACGTGGACAAGCCGGTCGCGATCCAACGTGCGTGGGCAGTGCTATCGGTGGTTGAGCAGCAACTCTCACTGGATGAGTTCAACGCGCTGCGTGCGGCGCTGCCCCAGCAGTACGCGCGTCTCTTCGAATTCGCCGTCTGATCACTCGGCCGATTATCGGCGTTTCAGGTGTAGAAAACGCCGGTTTCTGTCCGAGCTCCGCGGGCTCGCGATCTCGTAACTTCGCCAGCGCGCTATCCGTTCCGCAGGCGTGCAAATCCGGCGACAAACATCCCCCGACGGCAACTTCTACTTTTCCTGCCTTACAGTTGGGAAAGGCAGAAAGCAAGAGGGGCCACCGGGTCAACAGCCAATTGGCCGCTAACCGGGTGACCCCTCTCGTTGAGGTGCCCTGCTAAGACTGGGCGCCCATGCTAAAGCCGGACACCTCCGGTACTACTATTCATGCTTAGCAAACACCTCCTTTCATTATCGTTTGCAGCCTGGGCCACTGCCCACAACCGGCCGGTTCGCGTAAGCATCGCTCACCGGCATCCAACATTATGCCATTTACGTCCAGCAGGCCGGCAATACAGGGCTGTGCGCGTTCCCTCATCCGGATGCCGAAAAGTACGTAGACCAGTGCCGGGACAGCGCTCACTCCACATCTGGCTCGCAGGCTCGAAACCGCCCCATGCGGTTATCTTCACGCAATTCGCACGACTCGACTCCTCCCTACCCAGAGGCGGTTTGTAGAGTGGGGTGTATCGCCGCGCCTGTGTCCGTAGCGGGCCAGCTAATGCGGAATGCGTCGCAACCTCACTCTGCGGAACAACGAAATGCCACTCAACTCAGTTCCACTGCAGTCTGCTGATCTTGCCCGGCTTGAGCCCGTCATCGGCTCTGAGCGAACACGCCTGGTGCTGGATACAGCAGATGAGATATCTACCGCTCTGTCCGGGCGGGCACTCATCAGCGTCAACTCGACAGCTAAAGGCGGCGGTGTTGCGGAGATGCTCCACTGGATGCTCTCCTACGTCAGGGGAGCAGGCGTCGATGTGAGCTGGTACGTCATCGATGGAACGCCCGAGTTCTTCAAGATCACCAAGCGGCTCCACAACATGCTGCACGGCCATGAAGGCGACGGGTTACCCATGAACTCACACGACAGGAACGTATATCGCGAGGTCACACTTGCGAACGCAGGGGAGCTTCGCGCCGTGGTCTCGCCGGGCGACATCGTCATGCTGCACGACCCGCAGACAGCGGGACTGGCGGCCGAGATGAAGAATGCCGGAGCGACGGTGATCTGGCGCTGTCACGTCGGCACAGACCGGAAGAGCGACCTCAACACCGCAGCCTGGGAGTTCCTGCGTCCGTATCTGGAAGATGTCGACGCGCTCGTATTTTCCCGCAGTGAGCTTGCGCCGGAGTGGGTGGACGAGAACCGTCTGTTCATCATTCCGCCGTCCGTCGACCCGTTTTCTACCAAGAACCGCCCCATGTCACGCGATGCGGCGCTCGCCATCCTGGCCCACACCGGAGTCATCCACTACGACTCAACCGACGTTCCACCTGAGTTCACCCTGGCAGACGGCTCTACAGGGCGAGTAAACCGGATGGCTGACATCGTGCGCACCGGGCCCGCTCCCGGCCCGGACAGCAGGCTTGCCGTACAGGTCCTCTCGCTGGGACCGGCTTAAGGACATGCAGGGTGTCATGGAGGCCTTCGCCGTCCACGTAGACGGCGATAGAGACTCGCACCTTGTGCTAGCAGGCCCGGTCGTGACCGGTGTTGCAGACGACCCCGAAGGCGGAGAGGTCCTGACAGAGTGCACCGAGGCGTGGCGCGAACTCCCGCACTTCGAGCGGAGCCGGGTCCAACTCATCTGCATCCCCATGACGGACATCGACGAGAACGCGGCGATAATTAACGCGTTGCAGGCGAACGCAACGCTCGTGATCCAGAAGAGCCTTGAGGAAGGGTTCGGGTTGACCGTGACGGAGGCTATGTGGAAAGGCAAGCCGGTGGTCGCCTCTGCCGTCGGCGGCATTCAAAACCAGATCGTTCACGGCGAGTCGGGTCTCCTCTTACAGGACCCGCGGGACCCCGAAGAGTTCGCCACCGCCGTGCAGTCGGTCCTTGATGACGGCCAACTGGCGGCACGGCTCGGCCAAAACGCCAGATCGCGTGTGATCGAAAAGTTCCTTGGCGACCGTCACCTGCTGCAGTACGTCCAGCTCATCCGCAAGCTGGGTTAGGGCTTCACCGGGACAATCTCCGGGCCTAGTACCAGTTCGCCTTGTCGACAACGTTGCGAAGCCGCTCGCCGCTCAACAGGTGACGCACGTTCTCGGCGATTATCTCGTACCTGCGCTCCTCCAGGTGCGCGCCGGCCTGGGCTGCAATGTGAGGCGTCAGAATCGTGTTCGGCGCGTCCCACAACCGGTGGTTAGCCGGCAGCGGCTCGATCTCGTAAACGTCCAGCCCCGCGCCGGCGATGTCCCCCGCGTAAAGAGCGTCTGCCAGGTCGTCGAGCTTCGTCGTCATCCCTCGGCCGATGTTGATAAAGATCGCCGAATCCTTCATCAGCTTGAACTTCGACCGGTCGAACAGCCCTTCAGTCTGCGGCGTGTGCGGAATCGTCAGGATCACGTAGTCCGCCAGCGGCAAGAACCTGTCCATGTCGTCCGATCCGCCCATCTCGTCCACCCAGTCAGGCTTTTCCTCACGCCGCGCGTCCGTCGCCAGCACCTTCATGCCGAACGCGGCGCACAGCCGGGCCGTCTCGGCGCCAATGCCACCAACGCCGACGATCAGCACCGTGCTCTCTGGCAGGAAGCTGGTGTGATGGGCCGGAGGAGCCAGCGGCGCCCACCTGTGTTCACGCTGCTGGTCGCGGTAGATGTTCAGGTGCTTTGCGAACGACAGCAGCACTGCAAGGATGTGCGAGGAGATGTGGTCGTTGTAGATCTCACGGAAGTTGGTTACCTGTGCCTTGTGGGCGACCAGCTCAGGGTAGTAGTAGCCGGCGTTCGGCGCGGCCGCGGGCGCCTGGATCCACTTGAGGTTCTTGCCGGCGGCAAGGACGCGCTTCGAAAGGGTGCCAAATGCGGCATCCGCGTCAGCGATTTCCCTGACCGCTTCGTCTTCCGTTTCCGGCGCCACGAAGTCGACGCCCGGTATCGAGTCCTGGAGCCGGCTGACCCAACCGCTGACAGGACCACTTTGCGGCGGCACAAATACGAACTTCATTCAGGTGACCTTTTGTTTGATTGAGGGTAACAATAGCTGCCAGGAGAGGTGGGCATAGAGTGCGGCGGGACCGCTGCCCGAGACCCGGGATTCTAGCACCGTCGAGAGACCGAAACCGCCTAAGCATCCGCAGGCCGGCAACGCCGCACGGCGGGTGAGATAGACTGGGGCCGTCGCCGACAGACGGATCAAGCGAGGCCATATGAGAGCCGGTCAGTTCGAAATCGAGGTTCCAGACCCGCCACTGAGGTCTCCGCACTGCATCGCGATGCTGCGGCCCTGGGTGGACGTGGGCAACGTGGGCCACACGGTGCTGGGCAGGCTGGCGAGGATCTACAACGCCAGGGAGATTGGCGGGCTCCAGCGCCCCGGAATATTCTACGACTTCACGCGCTATCGCCCGGAGATTCGCTTCGAGGACGGCAGGCGCACGGTCCGGGTCCCGAACACAAGGGTGCTCGCAGGAAGAGCGGACGCCAACGCAGGAGGCGGGACGGCTAACGATATCGTCCTGCTCTACATGATGGAGCCGCACTCGAACGGCGAGGACTTCAACGACTCTGTCCTCGAACTTCTACGTGCGCTGAACGTCGAACGCTACACGCTAATCGGAGGCATGTACGACTCGGTCCCGCACTCCCGGCCGCTGTCGGTGACCGGATCAGCGCGCGGATGGACGCCACCCTTAAATTTCGGCGGTGTCCGTCTTGGGCGCAGCAACTACCAGGGCCCAACCAGCATCACGAGCCAACTCACAGACCGCGCACGGGCGGATCTTGGCGTAGAGACACTCTCCCTCATCGTCCATCTGCCGCTTTACCTCAAGCTGGAAGACGACTACAACGGCGCATACCGGGTCCTGCAAGCTCTCTCAAGTCTCTATGGCTTCTCGCCGGATGTGCCGGAGAAGGCGCTTGCGGCGCAGCAGTACAGCCAGGTGACGCCCGCGTTACTGAACAACCCGCAGCTCCAGGAACTGGTGTCCAAGTTTGAGGCCGACTATGACCGCGACGCAGACGCGCAACCAGACGCCCCGGCAGACGGTCCGCCAGAAGAATCGCCAGACGAATCAGTGGAACTTTCGCCAGAGATCGAGAAGTTCCTCGACGATGTTGCAAGGCGCGGCCCCGACACGGGTGAGGAAGGTCCTAACACAGGCGGCGTCTGAGGCCGCTAACCGCCGGACGCGGCAGCCTCTATCTCAGCGACGGTCTTTGGCGCTGCGGACGTCATCACCCTGTTGCCGTCATCTGTGATCAGGACGTCGTCCTCTGTGCGTATGCCGATGCCCTTGAACCGCTCGGGAGCGTCCTCCGCAAACGGCCCGAAGTAAAGCCCCGGCTCAACGGTGAGGACCATTCCAGGCTCTAGCTTTATTGAAGGGCCGGTCCGCCCTCCGGTGCGGTAGATTCCCGAGTCGTGCACATCCAGGCCAAGCCAGTGCGATGTGCCGTGCATGTAATACGGCAGAAAGCCGCGCTCAGTGATGAGCGTGTCGATCTCTCCCTTGAGCACGCCGAGGTCAACCAGGCCCTGTGTCAACACTCTTAGCGCAACGTCATGGACGTCCGTGGCCCCGTTGCCCGGCTTTGCCGCGTCGATGCCTGCCTCGTTCGCCGCAAGCACCAGTTCGTAGATGTCCTTCTGCTCCGGCGTGAACTTCCCGTTCACCGGCCACGTGCGGGTGATGTCAGCAGAGTAGTACTCGTATTCAGCGCCGGCGTCGATCAGCAGCAGGTCTCCGTCTTTTAGGCGGTCCCTGTTGCTGATGTAGTGCAAGATGCAGGCGTTTTCGCCAGACGCCACAATCGACGGATAGCCGTTGCGAGGCGATCCACCCCGGCGGAACTCCACCTCCATGTCGGCCTGCACCTCGAACTCGTACATTCCCGGCCTCGCCTTCGCGAACGCCACATCGAACCCGGCAACCGTCACGTCTATCGCCTTCTGCAAGCACTCGATCTCTACTGCGGACTTGATCAACCTCAACTGGTCGATCGCGGGCATCGGGTCGATGAGCGCCGTCAGCGCCTTATCCCCGCGAGGAGCGGTCCTCCGGCGCTTGACCGCAAGATCGATCAGGAACGCGTCAAGTTTCTGGTCTGCGCCGACCGCGTAATACACCTTCTCATAGTCAGCGATCAGCTTCGGGAGCTCGGTCTCAAGCTCCGCCGTCGAGAACGCGGCGTCAGCGCCGAACCTCTCCTTCGCCGCGTCGACACCGGTTCGAAGCCCTGTCCAGGTCTCCAGTTTCGGGTCGCGCGGCAGCACGAAGAGCGTGTATGGCTCGCTATGGCCCGGCCGCAGCACCGCAACCGCGTCAGGCTCGCCGAACCCGGTTAGATACCAGAACGCAGACTGCTGCCTGAACTTGAAGTCGACGTCATGGTTGCGAGCAGACAGGTGTCCCGCAGGAACGATGATCGCGCCGTCAGTGATCTGCGCCAGCAGCCTCTTTCTTCGTTCTGCGAACTGGCGCTCTGAGAGCTGGTCCATGTGAACTCCTGTGCCGATTATTGATGTCTGAAGGTTGTGCCGATTGCGGTCCTGATGTAACCGCGGCCCAATGTAACCGCGGAGCGCGCCAAAACCAGGGCCAGCAAAGCCAGATTGTGATGCTCACCACGCTACTCGTCCAGTTCGAGCCTACGCGCATGAAGGCACGCCGCGATTATCGGCTACGGCGGATTCCGCTGAAAATCCTCACAGGGACGTCAGGACATGGGCGAAACGAGTAAGCATTCCAGAAATCCAGCATATCGCGATTGGTGACATCCGCGATTCCGCCGGCCGCCTGCAGGGCCAGTATGAATATTGGAGTTTTATGCCACCGAGGCGCCGTCTGACGAGTGTGGCAAGACTCCCGCAGCGGAGTTCCGCTCGATGCGCAGACTCGACGCACGGACATTTACCGAAATCGCACTCTCGATGGTGCCGCTCTCCAACGCTCCGACCTGGGTGAAAGCACTCTGGATAGAGCAGGAGCTTGCAGCCAAAGGGTTGTGGCGCGACGACGTGTTCGAGTTGATCCGGCCCTTTCTTGTCTCAGGGCGTAGCGAGCCGGCAGATAAAAAGGCCGGGCAACGCGAGGCGCCCAAACCTCTTCTGAAGCCAGCCGGCCCGCGTCCTGAGTTCGTGGTGTCGCACCCTCTGCAGACCGCTGAAGAGGCGAAGTGGGCCCCGTCATACGACGATCCAATCACGCCAGTTTCACATCCTGACTCAACGAAGACCGCCGCTGCGCCGGCAGGACAGGCGCGTAAGCCCGGCTATCGCCTCAAACAGCCAATGGACGCAGCCGAATCCGGCGGCAGCCTGTTCAAGGAATACGATGCGCAACCAGCCGATGACTATGACGCAGAAGCTGATCGGTGGCAGCCGCCACGTGCTTCGACGCTTCACTACGACGAGTTAACCCCTGACGAGGCAGAGCTGGCCTCGATGATGCACCTGCTTGCGGTTTCGGCAAGGCTGAGCGAAGAACCCACGGAGATCGAGCCGTCACTGGCCGAAGACGCTGGACAGGCCAACGACAGCTCTCCTGCTGGCGACCCTCTTGCTGACGGCGAGACCGGCCAGGTCTCACAGGCCTCAAAGGTTGTTGCGGCAGCGGATGCCTCAACAGGGCAACAGGATCAAGCGGAAGCAGCGCCGGAGGTGGTGCAGCCAGAGATAGAGCCGGGTGAGGCGGGCCACAGGGATGATCCTGTGCAAGAGGAGATTGCGGTTGAGTGGATGTTCACGCCTGCGCCAGAGCCCGTCGAGGAGCCAGTCAGTGAGACCGTTGCCGGACTCGTCGCAGAGCCAGCCGTCGCAACAGGCCCGGAGATTGGCTCTGCCGGCGACAGCCTGCCTTTCGTGCAGACCGCGCAGATTCCGCCGGTCGTAAGCGAGCCTCCGAAACTCTCCACGAATAGTGACGAGCCTGCCCTGCCTGAGTCGTCAGTAACTCACTCGCCTCCAGACGGTGGAGTAGCGGACCTTTCCGGTGCAAGTTCTCCCGGACCCGTACTGGAGACGACGCTGTCTGACCGGAGGCAAGAGCGGTGCCTGGAGAAGGCGCGGTTGAGAGCATCGCTCAAGTTGGAGCGAGGCGATGGAGTCCAGTTGGATATTCAGAGTGAACTGCCGAAAAAAGCAAAGCCTGAAATCAAGCGAGAGCGGTTGAAGAGCGAAGAGTCCAAGACAGAATGGAACGCTGCTCGCAAACCGGACCCTCAATCAGTTGAGCCAATTAAAGTCGAGCCTGCCAGGCAGGAGGCGAAAGAGGACGAAGCCGCCATCATCCTCTCGCCAGTCGCTCAAACACTGCCTGAACTCGGAGGCGCGGACCTGGCCAGTGCGAGTTCTTCTGAACCGAGGCTGGCCGGCGGCAGGCAGAACAAACGCCAGAACCTCAGAGTTTCGGCGAAGGCGTTGGCAGGCAGGGAACAATCAGCCGATTCTCAGCCTGAAAATCAACAGGCAGGCCGCGATGATCCGAAGGCAGCGAGCGGCGCTGAGCAGGTTGAGAGCGACGCGGCAAAGCCGGCGCGGAGAACAAGCCGCGCGTCGACGCCGCGCCCCGCCGAAGCTGCCAGTGAACTCGTTCAGCCGGCAACGGCGATGTCACCGCCAGCTGTGCGTGAGAAGACCGTAGCCGCAGCGCCAGGGCGACGGCTGTTGAAGAAGACGCAGTCCGGCAAGTCCTCTTCCAAGGCCGCGCGACGTTCAGCGGACCGTACCGATTCGACTGATCCAGTCAATATCGACTCGAACGATGTGGTCCAGCGTCCCCAGACCAGGCTGCAACCTGCCGTTACCGGACAGGAAACGCCCGCAAAGACGGTTGCTGAGCCGAAATCCGCCAGCCAGACGACTCAACCGCCTGAGGCTGAGGCAACAAAGCAGCGCCGGCGCCGCAAGACCAACAAGACTGAGTCAGAACATCCGGCCACCTCTGCCGGACAGACGTCACATCTGCAAAAGCGGAGCCAGCTCGCCCGGGCTACCCGACCCGGGAAAGCCGCTGCTGTCGCGCCGGAGCGCAAGCCAGCTGAGTCCGTTCAACGTACCGGCGGCACTGCCGGTAAACGGGACACAGAAGGACGAGCGGACCAGGTAGCGAACACGTCTGCCGCGCAATCTACGCCACGCGGCAAGACGGCATCGAAAGACCAGCCTGCTGTGTCACCGAGCCCGGTAGCTGAACTGCCGAACGTAGTGAACGGCACACCAGTCCTGCCGAGCACTCACAGGAGCAGGACCCGCCCCGTCGCCGTCCCGCCTTCAGCCAGCCCAAAGGCATCAGACCGCGCGCCCGGAAATCCCCGGCTTCGCAGGAACCGGCGAAACCGAATACCAGCCCCAGCCTGAAACGGGGGCTGAAACGGGGACCGAAGCGGGTTCCGCAAAGCAGGCCCCGGCTGCGAGGCGCATCCTCCTCCGATAGCGCTCCGGACCGCGTTCAACAACTGCAACATATCGCAGACGCTGCGGCGATAGCCGATCTCTACGGCATCCACATCGATACAACCTCAAATGCCGATCAGGCCCGCCTCCTGTTCTTTGCGTCCGCCCTCAAGACCTCTGACGGCGACTGGGCCGCCGGTGAAGAGCAACTCAAGGCAGCGCTTCAGGCCGCGAGCCAGTCCAGGCACCCCGAGCTCTGGAAGCAGGTCATAGAGCAGTCACTGAAGATTCACAGCAGGCTTGACCGGCCCGCCGCGTAACCCGTGACAACAGCCCGCGCTCTACTGCTCCAGCATTGCCCTGACCTGCTCACCGCGGCCTCTCAGCATGGAGAGCGCATTCTCCGATGTCCTCTCGGCAACCATTTCCACCGTCAGTCCTCGAATCTCCGCCAGCTTCTCTGCCACACTCAGCGCGTGCCGCGGCTCGGTCCACTTCGCCCGGTCCTTCTTGAACGGCTGCGGGTATGAGTCGGTCTCGATGACGATGCGGTCGATCGGCAGTCGCGCAGCAACCTCCTGCAACCGGCTCAGTCTCAGCAGCGGCCTCGCCAGCGACACCATGAACCCGGCGTCGAGTACCTTGCGCGCCGTGCTCAAATCCCCCTGGAAGTAGTGCGCGGCGCCGCCGATATCGCCAGCTGAAGATTCCCGCAGCACTCTCAACGCGACAGGCCACGCAGACCCCGCCGCAGGGTCGTCACCGGGCTCTCTGACATGAAACACGACAGGCAGTCCGTGGCGGTGAGCAACCTCGATCTGTTGGCGAAACGCCTCTTCCTGGATGTCGGCCCACTCCCGTCCATCGGCGCGACTCCTCTCAAGCACATGAGGTTGATGGTCGATCCCGGCCTCGCTCATCACAACCACTCGAGGGTGCTCCGCCATCTCGTCAAGCGCAGTGAGATCAGCCTGTGTCAAAGGGCCCGTGAGATCGGTCGGATGCACGCCAACGCCGGCAAAAAGGCTCGGATGCCGCTCCGCCAGATCGATGCAGCGGCGGCTATCCTCAACCGTCACTCCGGCCACGATGATCGCGCCGACTCCCGCGTCGGCCGCCCGGGCGAGCATCCCCTCCAGTTCGCCCGGCTCGTGCTGCTGGATGTGTGCGTGGACGTCGAGAAGCCTCAAACCCGGCCATCCTGCTGAGGTTCATCCGGCCGGGGCTCATCCGGGTTCTCAGCCCGCATTTCGGGGCGGTCGCCGCTCAGCCGCTCCGAAAACCGTTCTCCCACACGCCGCGCCCATCCCCGGATCGCCTCCCAGTCCCTCTGGTCGCCCTGGGGCGTCCCGGCAAGCCGGTCGAGGAGACGGAGAATGAAAGGAAGCCTGCGCCGATCGAACGAGCCGTGGAACAGCGCTGTCGTGACAGGCGCCAGTCCGGGCGTAAACTCCCGCAGCGTCGACATGATCCGCTCGTGCTCTCGCAGCGCCGACTTCGGGTTCTTCACGCCAAGCATCCCTGTCGTGAACAGCGCAACCGGCATCAGAGAGAGCCTTGACGCGTTGCCAACTACGAACAGTGAGGCATGCGGGAGCCAGTTCCTGCCGTATGAAGGTGAGCCGGCGACAACGGCGTCATACTTTCCAACCTCCACCTGCGGACCGGCGGCAAGAACGTCCACGTCCATTCCGGCCGCGGTCAGCTCCTCGGCAATGGCCGCTGCGACCTCCCGCGTGGAGCCGTATCTGGTGGCGTATGTGACGAGTACTCGTGGCACGGAGCCAAGTCTATTCGCGAAACGCGGAAAGGTTCGCGATCAAGTAGATCACGGCGCCGGGTGTCTGCCGGAGCAAGCGCTGCCGGTCTTAGGCAATCCTCGGTCACACGCAGACCTGGCTGGACTAAGCCGCTATCTGCTGAGCCAGGTCGTCAACCCAAGCCTGTATCGCCCTCGGGTCCCGGGAATCTCCGGCCGGAGCGTACTTTTTCTGCATCAGCATCCGAGACACGAAATTGACCTTTTCCGGGTCGTATGCGCCTGTGAATATTCCGTGCGACACAGGGTTAACACCGGGCGCACGCAACTGCACGCGCTCGATAGCGCCTTCATGCTCCGCCTGGCCGCCCACCCGGTCGTAAACAGGGAGCACACCCACCGTGAACACCGCAACACGCTTTTCGATCAGTGCTATCTCGTGCAACTCACAGAACGAGATTATCTCGTCCCGGACCGCTCCGCCGTAGATCGGCGAGCCGATGACGACAGTGCTGAACGGGGTCACGTCGGTAACGGTTGACGCATCCGCTCATCCAGTTAATCCAGATAAGCCAGTTCAACTTGTCCGCTCCATGCGTGTAGACTGCCGCCGACATAAGCGTTCGGCCCGCGCCCTCGAATGCCTGCCGGACGCAGACCGCATTATTCGCAACAGGCAACAGTACAACAGGAAATCACAATGCGACCAGCATTCGGACAGTTCAATAGCGCCACACCAGAGTTCCTTCGCTACGCCGCGCAGTACGGCGCAACGGACGTGCTGCTCAACACCCCGAGCCTGCCCAGCTACGGCGGGACGTGGTCGCTGCACGACCTCGTGAAGCTGCGCACCACGGTCGAGGGATACGGCCTGAAGCTCTCTGCGCTGGAGAACGTCCCGACGCAGTTCTACGACCACATCATGCTGAACGGCCCGAAGCGTGACGAGCAGGTCGAGAACATGATCACAACGGTCCGGAACATCGCACGCGCCGGCATACCGATCTTCGGCTACAACTGGATGCCTTCGCACGTCTGGCGCACCACGCCGAAGTTGATCCGCGGCGGCGCGGTGGCAACGGCGTTCAGTCTGAAAGAGGCGGAGAAGATGCCGCTGACCCACGACCGTGTGTACACCGATGAGGAGATGTGGACGAACCTGGAGTACTGGATCAAGATCATCACGCCCATTGCTGAAGAGGAAGGCGTCCGTCTCGGCATCCACCCGTGCGACCCGCCCGCGAAGTCGCTCGGCGGCATCCCGCAGCTGTTCCGGTCATACGACAACTACCGCCGCTACCTTTCGATCTACGAGTCGCCGAACTGCGCCATCGAGTTCTGCCAGGGCACGATCTCCGAGATGGCAGACTCGGCAGGCGACGCGCTGTACGAGTTCATCGATGAGATGGTGCGTCGGGACAAGGTGCTGTACGTGCACTTCCGCAACGTCTCTGCGCCGAACCCGGACGAGTTCCACGAGGAGTTCATCAACACGGGCCACGTTGACATGTACCGTGCGATGAAGACGTACCACAACGCCGGCTACAAGAGCTTCTTCATCGACGATCATGTCCCGCACACGCACCAGGACACCGCGTGGGGCCACCGCGGCCGCGCCTTCGCAAACGGCTACATCCAGGCAATGATCGAAGCAGTGACGAAGCAGGCGGCTGGGAAGTAGGGGGGCGGGTTGGGCCGGTGATGACGCTAATCCTGGGCTGGAGCACCCGCTTGGAGATGTAATGCGATGCTGTTTCGCTTTTCTGCCAACGCGGCCACCCTTCGACAGGCTCAGGATGCAGCTCCGGACGGCGGTTCAGATTGATGGAAGCAACAATGACCATCCTCGAATCAGCAACCCTCGGCGCAACCAACCGCACCGTCTCCCGGCTTGGCTTTGGCGGCGCGCCTGCCGGGCTTGCCAACTACCTTGAGAAATACTCGCCTGAGCAGGCCGATCAGCGAGAGCGGGTGATCGCGGCTATTCAACACGCCACCGGCTCCGGCGTCACCTACTTCGACACCGCCGCCGCCTACGGCAAAGGCGAGAGCGAGCGCATCTTCGGTGAGGCGCTGGTCGGCAGAGTAGCGCGGCCAATAGACGTTCTCCACGCTAATCCTCCTCCCTCTGCCGCGGAGAACAGTTCGGAACAAAACAGCATCTTCCTCGCAACCAAGGTTGCGCACGCTGAGCCGGATGTCCGTGGCTCCGTCGAGCGCTCGCTCCGCAACCTGCGGGTCGACAGCGTCGACCTCGTCCAGGTCCACGGCGGCTCGTACACAGAGGCGGACGAACACGCCGTCATGCGTCCCGGCGGAGTGCTTGAGACGCTCGAAAAGGCCCGCGACGACGGCCTGATCAGGCATATCGGCTTCACGACCGAAGACCAGAACTCCGCCGTCTACCGCTTCATTGGCTCCGGCCGCTTCGAGGTGATGCAGGTCCAGTACAACCTGCTCTTTCAGCACCCGTACTCGCCCGACCGCCCGTTCGGCTGCATGATCGCCGCCCGAGACGCCGGCATGGGCATCGTCACAATGCGCTCGCTCACATCCGGCGTGTTCCAGCGCTGGATGGCAGTCATTCGCCCTGACGACAGCTTCGACTACTCGGCGGCGCTGCTGCAGTTCAACCTGTCGAACCCGCTCGTAGATGTCGCGCTCGCCGGGATGCGCACCTGCGAAGAGGTCGACCGCAACATCGCCGTCCTGAACGACACAGCAGGCCGCGTCGACCTCGACGCGCTGCACCAGAAGTTTGTGCCGTGAGTAGCCGCGGCCGGACGCCAGGCACCCTGAACGTCCGTCGCGAAGGGTAAGATTTTCGAGCCTCGCACGGTCCGGTCCCACCCCGGTTGGTATCGCCTGGCATCGCCACACCTGCTGCCCGCACCAAGGAGGAAACGCCATGAACGGCTTCCCAGCAACTCTGCAAAGCGCCTTCGACGAATACCTCACCGCACTCAAGCGTGGCGTCGATGGTCTCACCACCTCCGAGGTCTACTCGCAACCCTCGCCGCAGTCCAACCACATCGGCTGGCTCGTCTGGCACATGGCACGCGTCGAAGACCGCTGGGTCAACCGCATTTTGCTGAGTACGGCAGAGGAGTGGAACGCGGGCGGTTGGGACAAGCGCTTCGGCATGGACCCTGAGAGCAACGGCGCCGGACAGAGCATCGAGGAGGTGAAGTCCATGCCGCAGATACCGGTGCCGGACCTGCTTGAGTACTTCGACGCCGTCCGCGCCCGTACAAACGCTTACCTGGACAAACTCACAGACGGCGAGCTCGAACGGGAGTATCAACATCCGCGCTTCGGCGTCGTAACCGGCAGCTGGATAGTTGGACACATCATCGTAGAAGAGAGCCAGCACACCGGTCAGGTCGCGTTCATCCGCGGCATGACGCACGGATTCGGGAAGTAACGCTGTCTACAGGAGCAATCGATGAGAGTCGGCTTCAAGTTTTCGCCCGCAGCGTTCGGTGAGACACCGCTGGATGATCTACTAACCTTCGCAGCGCAGTACGGCGCGTCAGACGTGATCCTCGGCTCATACAACAGGGAGAACCTGGTCCCTGGCGACGTGCGGTTCGAGGTCGATGACCTGATCGCGCTCCGCAAGCATGTCGCATCGTTCGGTCTCAACCTTGAGGCCATCGAGAACGTGCCGACCCGCTTCTACGACCAGGTCATGCTCGGCGGCCCGGACCGGGCGAGGCAGATCGAGAACATGAAGCACACGGTTGCCGCAATGGGCCGCTCCGGCCTCCCGATCTTCGGCTACAACTGGATGCCTTCCAATGTCTGGCGAGGCTCGTCGAACAGCGTCGGCCGCGGTGGCGTGCAGTACACCAACTATGACCATGCTGAGTTTGCAAACGCTGCGCCAACGCATGGCCGCGTCTATGACGAGGCTGAGATGGGGGACCTGCTCGAGGACTGGATCCGCATCATCACTCCAGTTGCAGAGGAGGAAGGGATCAGGCTCGGCATCCACCCGCCTGACCCGCCGGTCCGGTCCATCGGCGGCATCCCGCGTCTGCTCCACACCTTCGACGCCTACCGGAGGCTCGTGGATATAGTGGACTCACCGTCGAACGCCATTGAGTTCTGCCAGGGCACGTTCTCCGAGTTCGAGGACGCGGCGGGTCAAGGTATTTACAGCTGGATCGAGGAGATGGCACAGCGCAAGAAAGTGCTGTACGTCCATTTCAGGAACGTCTCTAACCCCGGTGTGCCTTTCGATGAGGCATTCATCAACACCGGGTATGTCGACATGCGCCGTGCAATGAAGATCTACCACGACGCCGGTTTCGACGGAGTGTTCATCGACGACCATGTGCCGGTCACCATTGGCGACACCGAGTACGGTCACCGTGGACGGGCGTTCGCCAACGGCTATATCCAGGCGCTGATCGAGACCGTGACCCGGAATGCGTAGAACAGGCTCTGTCACGCGGCAGCTACTCGACCTGACTCGGGTCAACTCCGTGCGCATCGAGCAGCGGGTTGAGGGGCTTGAGATGTTTACGGGCATTGAGGGTGCCAACGCCTATGACGTCCTTAACCCTGACGGGCAGGTCATCGCTCATGCCGCTGAGTCTACCGGCGGCATGCACCGCGTTTTGCTTGGCAGTAGCAGGCTCGAGTCGATAGCTCTCCGCAACGCCGCGGGCGAGCAGGTTGCGGCGGGAGTGGCCGCGCTTGGCCGCGACTTCGCAGGCTGGGATGAGGCGCGGGAATGGCAGCGTGGTGTGCTGCCGCTCATCAGCGAAGACGCTGTCGCACGCCGCCTACACTCCCGAATGGTTGAGCAAGACGGCCGTATCGCCTGGCGGGAGGATCCAGACATCCTCAAGCACAGGGACCGCAATCCGGCGCCGGCCGCTGATGAGCGCTGGAGTACGCTGAGGGGCGGGCGGTGCGGGACGCTGTTCCTGCTCGGAGGCGATAGCGGACTCGTTACTGACGAGACCGCGCAGAAGGCCGCGACGACCGTGCCGGACGGCGAGTGGCTTCATATCCCAGGCGCAGGTCACAATGTGTTCGAGGACAACCCGGCAGACGCGATCTCTGCCATAACGCGCTTCCTGTCCGGCGACCCGCAGATCGCATACCGCGCGCCAGCGCGTTCGCGCTGTGTGGCGTTGACAACTCCGAAACCCCCGGCCTTCCAGAGCTTCCCAATGACCACCACTTGCGCCTGACCTTCGAAAACACCGCATTCGCCGCGTTCCGTTACCGGGAATACCGCATCTTCTGGGTCGCCGCCGCGTTCTCGAACATTGGCATGTGGACGCTCATCTTCGGCCGGCTCTGGCTCATGCGGACGCTCACAGACAGCGAGTTCATGCTCGGCCTGGAGACTGCCGCCAACCTCGGCCCTGTGCTCATCTTCTCCATGTGGGGCGGCGTGCTGGCAGACCGCGTCAACCGGCTCAAGCTCGTGCGCGTGACGCGGCTCATGTTCGCTGCGCTCGCCGCTCTCACAGGGGTTCTTGTGGCGACGGATGTGATTGTGCCGTGGCACCTCATCGCCATATCGGTCGGAACCGGCATCCTGCTCTCGTTTGACATCCCATCGCGCTCCGCAATGGTCGCGACCATCGTGCCGAAGGAGCACCTCGCCGGCGCAATCGCCATGTACTCCATCGTCTTCGGAGTCGCCGCCATCGCAGGTCCGGCGCTCTTTGCGCCGCTGGTCGGCGCGCTCGGCCTCGAAGGTCTCTTCTTCATCATCGCAGCCGCGTACGTCTTGACGACCGCCTCGCTCATGCTCATGTCGCCTGCCGGCCACAAGATGGAGAGCAGCCGTGTCTCGGCATGGCGCGGGCTGACAGAAGGGTTCGGTCACCTGCGAGAGAACCGCACCATCGCCGGTCTGATCGGCCTTGGCATCTTCGGCGGGCTGGTCGGCCTCTCGTACCAGACGCTGATCCCGGTGTTCGCAGACGAGATCTTTGCAGGCGGCGAGCACACGTACGGGAACCTGCTCCTTGCCGCGGGCGCCGGAGGACTGGTTGCGACGCTGGCTATCGTCTTTCTTGGCACGCTCGTTAAACCGGCGCTCTACCTGACCGTCTCAGGCAGCGCGTTCGGCGCCGCGCTCGTGCTGTTTGCGCGGTCAGACGTCCTCGTGTTGGCGGCCTTTGCGCTGGCGTTCGTAGGAGCGACCCGCACCGTCTACCAGACCATGAGCCAGACGCTGGTGCAGACGCTTGTAGCGCCAGAGTATCGAGGCCGCATACTGGGCATCAGCCAGTTCACCTGGGGAGCGTCGAGCCTCGGTGGACTCCTGATGGGCGCGCTGGCGCAGCTATACGGAGCGCCGTTTGCGCTGACTCTTGGAGGAACACTGATGTCCGGCGCCGTGCTGGCGGTCGGCGTAACGCTGTTGCGGCCGCTGTGGGCAATGGAGCGAGCCGCTGCAGAGCCGGAAGCGTCCTCCTGACCAGCGCGCCAGTTACTCCACCGCTCCCTCGACAAACCGGTTTGTGAACGCCGCCTCCGGATCAAGAGACGCGTCGATCAATCCCTTGCTCTTCATCCAGCCGGCGAAGCTGTCCCAGCGAGCGCGCTCCTGCCAGCCGAACTGCGGCGCAACCCCGTCATCCCACATCGGCAGTAACAGCTCGACTCCCTGTCGCTCCACATCCTCCAGCACCGTTTCGCCGCCGCGGTCCACCAGGATATCCATTGAGGTCTGCGGGTTTGCCAGCGCGTACTCGAACCCGCGGCTCAGCGCCCGCACGAGTTTCTGAACCGTCTCCGGCCGCCCCTGGACCGTCTCTTCGCTCGCCACCAGCACAAGCTCGTAGAAGTCAGGGACTCCCCAGTCCTCCATGCGCATGACGTTGACCGGCAGGCCTTCGAGGTCCAGCACTATCGACTCGTGAGTCCAGTAGGCGCCGACGATGGCGTCGACGCTGCCGGCTGCCAGCGACTGCGTGAGCGCAAAGCCGATGTCGACTAGCTCAACGTCGTCCATCGTCAGGCCGTCGCTCTCCAGCATCGTCGCCAGGAGCCCCTCGTTTGACGGGATGCCAGGGTAGCCAACCTTGAGGCCGTGCAGGTCAGACGGCCGGGTTATTCCAGAGCTCTTGAGCGCCATCACCGAGTTGAGCGGGTGCTGCACGATGCCCGTGATGGACACAACAGGGACACCTGCGTTGCGTGCCTGCAGCAGGTCCGTCTGGTAGCTGATGCCGAAGTCATCGCGCCCGGCGCCGACCGACTGCAGCACCAGCGCGGGGTCCGCCGGGGTGTAGACATTCACGTCCAGCCCCTCGTCATCGAAGTAACCGTTCTCGAGCGCCGCGTAGATGCCGGCGTGATTGGAGTTCGGGAACCAGTCGAGTGCGAGCGACACGCTGACACGAGAGCGGTCTGCGTCATCGGAGTCCGACGAGCACGCGCCGAGCGCCAGGACTGCTAGGATCAGCAGTCCTGCGAAGAGGGACATTGATCGCTGCGGTCGAAGTTCCCGCTGCTTGCCGTCCCGGCCAACCGGTTTAATTGAGCTCATCTGTTTCGCCTTCCCTGGCATCTGTTTGCGTCGCTCGGTCCGTTTCGGCGCGCCCATCGAGGCGCCGCCTGTTCCGTCATCTCACTTGCGGGCTCTCCAGACCTCCCCGGCCCTCAGGCCCCTCGGGCCGTGATTGCGCAGCGCCCAACGCTCAGCGGCAACCACCAGCATGAACATCAGGACGGCGGCGACCGACAGCACGAAAATGGCGGCGAAGACGCGCTCTGTCCTGAACTGCGGGCCGGAGACCTTCATCAGCCAGCCGAGTCCGCCGCTTCCGCCGACCCACTCTCCGACCACAGCGCCGATCACGGAGGTCACCGCGGCCACCTTGAGGCCGGAGAACAGGTAGGGCAGCGCTGCGGGCAGCCTGAGCTTCAACAGCAGCTGTACACGGCTCGCGCCCAGCGTCCTCATCATGTCTGCCATCTCGGTGTCCGCAGACCGCAGCCCGTCCACCATGCTCACGACGACGGGGAAGAACGAGATCAGTACGACGACGATCACCTTCGACGTCATCTCTGGCCCGACCCACACCAGCAGCAGCGGCGCAAGCGTGATGATCGGGATGGTCTGCGACGCGATGACTATCGGATAGAGCGATCGCTCGATGATCCTCGACCATGAGATCGCCGCGGCCAGCGCCGCGCCAAGCAGCGCGGCCAGCAAGAAACCGATAACAACCTCTTGCACCGTGATACGGGCGTGCCTCATGTGCAGCGAGAACGACTCCGAAAGCTCCTGCGCTATCTCGCTCGGCGCAGGCAGCAGCCACGGCTGCACGTCAAGCGCGTGCGCCAGCAGCTCCCACAGTCCGACGAGCGCCAGCGTCAGCGCAAGAGCGGGCGTCCAGCCACCGATCGTCGCGCGCACAACCTGTGCGGCGCCTCTCTTAGCTGTGCTCCGCTTTGTCGCGCCGCCATCCATTGCTCCGCCCGTTACTGGCGCTCCGCCCGTCACTGGCACTTCGCCCATCACGGGGCCTCCGCCGGAACAGGGCCGGGCGCTGTGGCTGAGAGCGCAGACATCAGCTCCGCCTTCAACGCAACAAACTCCGGAGTTGTCACGGTCTCTTCGCGCCGCGGCCGGGGGAGCGGCACATCTACACGTGCAGTAATAGACGGTTTGTTGTCACCTGACGGCGTTGACATGACGTACACGCGGTCTGCGAGCAGCAGCGCCTCCTCAACATCGTGCGTCACAAGCAGGACGGCGCGGCCAGCTCGCTCCAGCACTCCCGCAAGCCACTGCTGGAGGTCGCGCCGCGTTATGGCGTCCAGCGCGCCGAAGGGTTCGTCCAGCAGCAGCACACCGCTATCAGGCAGGGTCGCCCTGAGCAGCGCCACCCTTTGCCGCATCCCGCCGGACAGCTGCCAGGGGAACGAGCCGAGCGCGCCGCCCAGTCCAAACCGCTCCGCTCGCTCCGACGCCGCGGCGTCCGCAATGTGTCTGTCCGTGCCGGCAAGCTCCAGTCCGAGTCGTGCATTTCCCAGCACCGTTCGCCACGGCAACAGCAGGTCTCGCTGCTGCATGTAGGCGACCTTCCCGAGCCGTGCCGCCCCCGGGTTGCCGTCTATAGAGATTGCGCCGGATGACGGCTCCGTGAGCCCTGCGATGGCGTTCAGCAGAGTGGACTTGCCGCATCCGCTCGGCCCGACGATGGCGACGAACTCTCCCGCGTCGACTTCAATGCTCAGGTCGCGAACGGCCAGCACTTGTTCGCCCCGGGCGGACGTGTAGCCGATGCTGACCCTGTCAACTAGCAGCCGCGCCAGTTGTGCCAGCTGTGCAGATCGTGAAGAGCCTGCGCTCATCGTCATGCCTGTCAATCACTCGCCTTTTCGTTAGACAACAAAAAACCGCCTGGCGGGGCCACTGGCGGTTCAGATTGTTGCTGATGTGCCGCAGTCCCTCCGCTGGAATTACCCAGTTCAGGTTCATGGGTCGGCGAATCATCGTTCGCCCTCTCAGCCCGGCTGTTCCGAGCTCCCCACCGCGTGTTCTATTTTCCGTCTGGCGTGGCATGTGAAATCAGCCCGGCGCCATTGCGCGAAGTGTTGCAACATGACGAAACCCTGTCAACTCCAGACGGTCAACGCCAATTGCTACAGCTACCGGGCGTTGCTAGGATGCTTGTCAGCAGGTCCGAAACTGAAGAGCAAGAATCTTCCTGCGGCATCCGGCTCAGGAACAACCGGCGCAGGCACAACTGTTTGACCGGCTGCGAGACCGAACATGGAGACCCACGCTAAACAGGCCCGAGAGAGCTTCGCCCAGGCGGTGCGGCACACAGACGCGGAGATAGACCTCTTCGCCGCGTGCCTGTTCATAGCGGCGGAAGAGTATCCGGACCTCGAAACGGACCGCTACTTCACAAAGCTCGACTCGCTTGCGGGGATGGTGCAAGACCGTCTCACCGGCTCTTCATCAACCTACGACAGGCTCGCCAATCTGCGAGAGGTCGTTTTCGAGGTCGCCGGGCTGCGCGGCAATAGCGGCAACTTTTATGATCCGCGAAACAGCTACGTGAACCAGGTCCTTGACCGCGGGCTCGGCATACCGATCACACTTTCCGTCATCTACCGTGAAGTGGCGGCCAGGACCGGGATCGAGATGCACGGCATCGGCATGCCGGGTCACTTTCTGCTTGTGACGGGCTCAGGCGGGGACGAGATATTTATCGACCCTTATCACCGCGGCGGACTTCTTTCCAGGAAAGAGTGTCTGTCACTTGCGATGCGGGGCAAGAAACCGGCTGGAGGGACCTCGCCGGCACTCTCCCGGCACCTGCTCCCGGTCTGCGGAAACCGCTCAACGCTGCGCCGGTTGCTCACCAATCTCAAGCTAACGCACGCCAAAAAGCGGGACTACAAACGGTCGCTCGCGGCGGCCGAGCGGATCCAGATGCTCGACCCTCAGAACTGGCGCAACCTGAGTGACCTTGCCCGGTTGCAGGCGGAGGTTGGAGACTTCGTCCAGGCGGTTGAATCCCTGTCTGCATTCCTGGACCGGGCCCCGGAGGGTGCGGACACCAGGAGGGCACAGGACGCTCTTTCCCAACTGCGGGAGTTGGCCCGCAAGCAGGCGGCGGCCAAGGCCAATTCCTGATACCAATTTTCGGTACGATTCGCCGGCCCCGATTACGGTCGATAGTTAACGCGTCTTAACATTCTCTGCATATGCGGCGACGGGAATCCACTAAAATACGATGACCGCAACAGGTGCGCAGATGGAATCGGCAGGCATCTTGTCCGATCGGCCAGTTTGGCCCGGGTTTACCCAGCCCGGGATTACGCAGATTGAACCGGATGCCACGCACGGAAGGCGGCTCCCCGGAGGCCGAAAACGACCCAGAGGACCGTCAGATGTCCACGAACTATCAGGAGCTGGCTGACCTTGACCTGCTTGAGTTGATCTCAGGGCGCAATAGAGACGCCCTGGCGGAGTTATATGACCGCTACGGCAGGCGAGTCTTCGCCCTGTCGGCCCGGATACTCAACGATCCGGTTAGCTCAGAAGAGGTCACACAGGACGTCTTTCTGAGTGTCTGGCGTCGTGGCAGCAGCTACAGCGCAGCCAAGGGTAAGTTCACAACATGGCTGTTCAGCATTGCCCACAACCGCACTATCGACGAGTTGCGCAAGCGCCGTCGTGACCGAAATCGCCAGAACGACGACATCGATGACCATTTGAGCATCGAGTCTGCAGAAATCTCCCCGCTCGAAAATGCCGTAGCACAGTCTGAGTACGCCAAAGTACGCGACGCTATGGCTGACCTCCCCGCAGAGCAGCGACAGGTAGTTGAGCTTTCCTACTTCAAGGGGCTAACGCAGGCGGAGATAGCTGAAAAGACCGAGCAGCCGCTCGGCACTGTCAAAACCCGTATGCGCCTTGCCCTGAAGAAGCTGCGAAATGCCCTTAGCAGCGAAATCAGTGCAGCTGTATGACCGACCCAAATAGTCTTGATTTCACGGTCCCAGACCCGTGGGGTGACCTGCCGGGATACGCGCTCAATGCGCTTTCTCCGGAAGAGCGGTCGCGTGTAGACGACTTGCTCGCCGTCTCCCCCGAGGCGCGCGACGAGCTTCGGTTATTGCTGGAGGCTGCCGAGAACCTCAGCTATCTGGTGACACACGCGGAGCCATCAGAGCGCGTCAGGAGACTGCTCCTGGCGCAGGCAGACACCGACATCCACCTGAGCGACGTCGCGCGCGAAGACGCCCGCTCGATTCGCCCGCGCAGATCAATTTCTGTCCGGTCTGTACTGAATCCGGCCCGTATCGCCTACACCGGCGTCGCCGCGGCGCTCATAGCGGTTCTCGGCGTCGCTGTCATATTCAGCGCCGAAAACTCTCGTCTCGACTCCGAGGTTGGTCAACTCCGGGCCGACATGCAGACTGAGTTGGCGCAGGTGACTGAGTTGCGTTCCATGGTTGAGGACACGAACGCCCAGTTCATATCGCAAGACGAAGAGGTGGCCAGGCTGACCGCGGTCAACGCCGCCGTCAACGAAGCTCTCAAGAACATGCAGTGGCTGACATACGTGACCCAGAACCGTGAGTTCCGGGTGCCAAACTACTTTGTAGGCAACGCTCAGGCGCCGGAGGCAAACGGCACACTCGCGGTAAAGAACTTCGATGACGAGGCTGTTTTCCTGGTCTCCGGCCTGCCGCCCGCGCCAGACAACTACCAGTACATGCTCTCGCTCGTCCGTGACGGCGTTCCGGAGGCGGTTGCCACTTTCCAGGTTAACGAGGCCGGGATGGCCAGGGTCGACTTCAAGCTGCCGGACAACATCGGCCAGTTCGAGCGCGCAGTCGTGAGCCTTGAGCCGCTCGGCAGCCAGTTTGGCAGCGACGTCATGGCGCTTTCTGGCCCCGAGGTCATGACGGCCTCTGAGTCCCCCCGGTAGAGCCTGTCTTATCGTGCCACTGCGGCATGCGACACCCTGTCTTTCTGCCGATAACGAACTGCTCCGGTAGAGTTGGAGACCCCAATCCTTGCCAGGGCCTTGTCAGGATGGAGCGATGACAGGACCGGGCTGTGCGGGGCGGCCCTTCAGCGAGCTCATGACGCCGCTGGCGCCGGAGCATCGTGACGAGTGTCCGTCCGAGAGGTGGCCGCGAACAACTCGATTGCGAGGACGGCGCACAGGCGGTGCGTCGTGGCCGGGTCGACCGGGAGCGTCAGGTCTCAGGAATTTCGTCTACCGGACCGAACCGGTTTTCGGGACGCCGGCCAGAGCGTCAGCATCTAACCCACGGACACGGTCTTCCCGGTGGCCGCCGACTCTCTGATCGCGTCCAGGACCTCCTGGCAGCGCAGGCCGTCCGAGAAACTCGGCGCCGGCGAGCCGCCTTCTTCGATTCCGCGGTTGAAGTCTCGCACCAGCAACCGGAAGGCCATCAGCCGCGGGTCGCGGCCGTCCTTAAACGGCGTCAGGCGTCCAGGCGTATCAAGCGCCTTCAACGGCCCGCCGTCCTGGCTGCCCATCGTCGCACCGTCCTCCGCCGGATTCGGGCCTCCTTGTTCTGCGTACAGCGTTCCTTTCGTGCCCATCACCGCGATGCGGGCGCCGCGTGATGGGACCAGCGCCGAAGACGCGGTCATCGTCGCCGTCCCGCCGTTCTTAAATGCGAGAGTGAATGAGAACGTGTCGTCAGTCTCGGACTGCACGACCTTGCCGCTCTTCGGGTCCGTCACATCGGGCCGCACAGTCATCAGGCTGCCGCTTGCCGTCGCCACGTCACCGAACCAGTAGCGCAGGCCGTCTATGTAGTGCGATCCGAGCGCGCCAAGGAAGCCGCCTCCCTCCGATTTACGGTGCGCCCACGTCATTGCCGGGGGAGTAGCCGGCACGCCGCGGTTGAAAAACAGCTCCATGGCGCAGAGCTTGAAGTCGCCGACATACCCGTCGGTGAGCAGTTCCTTGATGAAGGCCCGCTGCGGCGTGTGGCGGAACTCGTGCGCGACCATTGCCGTCAGTCCGCTCCCCTCCGCCGTCTTCTGCATCTCGCGCGCCTGCATGGCGTTCACGGCGAACGGCTTCTCGCACACGACGTGCTTGCCTGACTTCAGCGCCGCGATGGCAAGCTCGTGGTGCTGGCCTGGCGGAGTGGCGATAGCGATGGCGTCCAGGTCATCGCGGTTTATCATCTCCATCGCATCGGTGTGGACATCCGGCACGCCGGCCTCTTTCGCCGCCTTCCGGACCCGCTCCGGGTCCCGGCTGAACAGCGCCACCACATCCCAGCCCTCGGACCGGAACCCCGGCACATGTACCATCGTCCCAAACCCCGCGCCAATAACGCCGATCCTGCGTGCCATGTCGTCTCTCTTTGCGTCTAGGTTCCATGTGTCGAAGCCGCTGGCAGCGTAGCACGCGCTGGGTGACCTGGACCGTTCAACGATAGCTCTGCCTGCGGTCCCCCTGGTTTCACCGGCTTCGCAGTCGAACAGGCTGGAAAAGTCAGGCTGTGATCACGGTCCTGAACTTGCGACCGCGGTTGTCCGGACGTTTCTCATCGTCGAGTTCGCGACTGGTCTGCCGTTAACTACTTGTAATCCGCCGACCATAAGACCCGGCGCCATACGCGGCGCCTGGAGCTCAAGCTCGCGGGTCCATCTGGCCGTGCTACTACGGACGTGCCGAGCGCTCCGGGCGTAGACCGGCGATACTCATCGCTCACACTCTCGACGCAGGATTCGAGTCGATTGTTGCCGGGATCGAACCCGGTCACCTGTGTGAAATTGGGTCTGCTGGCACAATGGGTTATGGCGATCTCGACGCCTCAATTGTCGTGACGCGTCAAGATGAGCGGGCCGGAGTCCGGACATCGTCGCGACCTCGCATTGTCCGAATGGTCAGCTTTGGAGTGACCGGCGCCGTTTGACCCCTGATTGGCCGGAACTTAGAATTCGGCGAGTTGGATTAGTCCATGCCTCAGATCTGCCAATCTGCACACCACAGGAGTAGGACTCCATGACGACCGTTGCGACAAAGCAGGAAGACGTGGCCGCCGTTGCGCATTTACTTCGCAGGGCGGGGTTCGGCGCGACGCGAGATCAGATTGACCAGTATGCCGCCAGAGGGTACGAGGCGACGGTCGAGGAGCTCCTGAACCCACGGTACGGCGAGCCAGAAGACCAGGACCTGATGGACCGCTACTTCATTGCTTCGGTCGAGGCACGCTCACCCGGCCACGCAGACCCGCAGTGGGCGTGGCGTCTGGCCACCAGCGAGAAACCGCTGGAGGAGAAGATCGCCCTGTTCTGGCACGGCCTGTTTGCCGTTGGTGGCGTGAAGCTGGACCACGGGCTGGAGATGCTGACAGAAATCGACCTGTTCCGGCGTGCCGGCCTGGGCAGCTTCCGGACTATTCTTTTCGAGATCTCTCGCAATCCCGGGATGATGTACTGGCTTGACAACCAGAACAGCCACAAGGACGCGCCCAACGAGAACTACGGCCGGGAACTCCTGGAGCTGTTCTCCATGGGCATAGATGATCTTGGCGGGGGCGCCTACAAGGAGGATGACGTCAAGGCCGCTGCCAGGGCGTTCACCGGGTGGGCGTCGAAGCCGACGCCGCCGCCGTTCTTCCTGGGTCCATTCCCCATGGAGTTCAGGTTCGACCCGTCGGACCACGACGGCGCAGAAAAATCGTTCCTTGGCAAGACCGGAAACTTCAACGGCGAAGACATCATTGACATCATTGTCAGTGAACGCGCCACCGCCCGCTTCATAGCCAAACGCCTCTATCTATTTTTTGTCTCGGACGAGCCCGATGAAGGTGAGATCGAGCGCCTGGCCGACTGCTTCCAGGAGACCGGCGGCGACATACGGTCCATCCTCCGCTCCCTCTTCAACTCGGACCACTTCAAGTCGGCCGCCGTGAGGTTTCGCAAGGTCAAAAGTCCTGCCGAACTGGTGTTCGGCGCGGCCCGGCTGACCGACCGTTTTGAGATCCCGGACATGGACTCATCCACGCTGGCGAACTATGCCCTTTTCATGGGACAGCACCTGCTCAACCCGCCCAGCGTTGAGGGCTGGCACGAGGGCGAAGAGTGGGTCGACTCAGGCTCTCTCCTTGAGCGCATCAACTTCGCCGCCTCCGAGGTAGGCCGCCGCACCTCGCCCGGCGTAACGCGGATGCTCCGGCGGGTCGAGTCGGCAGGCAGTGATCTCCAACCCGGCGAGTTCGTAGAGGCGTGCCTCGACGCACTGGGCGCCATCGACCTCAGCCAGCGCTCGAAGGCTGTGCTTATCGAACACGCCGCGCAGGACGGACCGGTCCTGTCCGGCACGCCGGACGGCGCCGAGCGCACGATCGAGATGTTCCAGTTGATCGTCTCCACCCCCGACTACCAGTATTGCTAGGAAAGCGGCAAACCGGAACGCCAGGAGGCGTCGACATGGCAACAAACAAGAAGAACGGCCACAAGAACCCTAAGAACCTCGTTGTCATCCAGCTTTCTGGTGGCAACGACTATCTGAACACGACCGTTCCTTATCAAGACGGACTCTATTACGACTTCCGCCCCAACATGGGGCTGAAGGGCGAGAACGTGGTCCCGCTCGACGAGAAGATCGCATTTAACTCGCACATGGGCCCGTTCAAACGGCTCTTTGACCGGGACAAGATGGCCGTCCTGATGGGCATCGGATATCCGGAGCCAAACCGCTCCCACTTCAGGTCCATGGACATCTGGCACACCGCCGAGCCGTTCACCAGCTCCTCCGAAGGCTGGCTCGGCAAAGCCAGCTCGCTCATCGACCCCGCAGGCAAGAACCCGGTTACAACGGTGAACTTCGGGCGCGGCCTGCCCCGTGCGCTCGCCTCCCAGGGCGTGTCCGTTGCCTCGGTCGGAGCGCTTGAGTCGTACGGGCTCTATACCGGCCTCGCAGGCGCGCGCAACAGGGACGCCATGCTGGACACGGTAAGCCGCATATATCAGCCGATGGCAGACGGCGGATTCCCTTCCCGGCGGATCCTGGAAACTGGCAGGGGCGCGTTGGACGGAGCCGACTTGCTACGCGAGGCGCCATCGAAGTACACCTCGGACATTGAGTACCCGGCGGACAACCCCATCGCTCAGAGTCTCAAGGGCATCGCGCAGGTGATGTCCGCCAACCTGGGCACCCGCATCTACTACGCTGCCCATGGCAGCTTCGACACGCATACCAACGAGCTGGTCAACCACGCCCTGCTCTGGGACCAGGTTTCGACGGCCGTGGCGTGCTTCTGGGACGACGTCGAGCGCCAGGGCAAGGGGCAAGAGACCGTTATCTGGATGTTCTCGGAGTTCGGCCGCCGCATCGCAGACAACGGCGCCGGAACAGACCATGGCTCAGGCGGCGTCGCCTTCATGATCGGCGACTCCGTCAAAAGCGGGCTTTACGGCGAGTATCCGAAGCTGGCGCAGTCCGATCAGCTGGACGGCGACGTACGTTTCAACACGGACTTCAGACAGGTCTACGCCACCCTCCTCGAAGACGTGCTCGGTGTCGAGTCTGAGCCCGTCCTCAAGCAGAAATTTAGCAAGCTTGAATTAGTCAAAAGCTGACGCAGCCGGGCCGCCACAGCCAGGAGCAATTTCCACATGGGCCTCGAGAACTTCTCGTACAGCCACACCATCGGCATCGCGTCTTTCCAGGGGCGCGGGTTCATGAACCCGGTCGATGTGCGGCTGGACAGCACGGGCCTTCTCTTCGTCCTTAGCCGCTCCAACGCCGGTAACAAGGATGTCAGGATCAGCGCGCAGACGCTGGACTCTGAGTACCTCTACGAGTTTGGGCGCTGGGGCACAGAGCCCGGCCAAACCACCCAGCCCACCGCGATTGCCATCGACAAGGACGACCGCATCTATGCCACAGACGAGTTCATGCACAACGTCACGGTGTTCAACCGGGAAGGCCAGTTTGTCGACCGCTGGGGCGAGTTCGGGACCGGGCCCGGCCAGTTCGACCGCCCTTCAGGGATCGCCATCGACTCCGAGGGCAACATCCACGTTGTCGATCACCTGAACGCGCGTGTTCAGAAGCTGACCCCGGACGGCGGATTCATCTCCTCTTTTGGCGCCTCCGGCACAGCTCCAGGCCAGTTCAATTTCCCCTGGGGCATCTCCATCGACCGCGCAGACGGCATCTGGATCGCCGATTGGCGAAACGACCGCATCCAGCGCTTTACGAAAACCGGGGAGTTCGTGAGCACGCTCGGCTCAAGCGGCCGGGCCAACGGACAGTTTGACCGGCCGTCCGGGGTGCATGTGTCTGCGGATGGCGAGGTGTTTGTCGCAGACTGGCGGAACGACCGCGTCCAGGCGTTCTCCGAAGACGGAGCGCACATCGAAACGCTGACGGGCGACGCCACGCTGTCTAAGTGGTGCCAGGAGTTTTTGGACGTCAACCCTGAACAGGCTAGCTGGCGCGAGAACGCAGGCCTGTTCGAGCAAGAGAAACGGTTCTGGCGCCCGTCAGCTGTGGAGACCAGCGCCGACGGGCTCGTTCTCATCGCGGATAGCTGCCGGCACCGCATCCAGATCTATCGCCACGCGCACGCGGCGGTTCCGGTCTAGTCCGGCACGGCAAAGCGGCAGCTCAACCGCTGCTCTATGTTTCGACCGGGCTTCGACCGGAATTATCGCGTGGTCGTCGATCTACGGAGACTCGATCGTGCTGCTATCGGACCACCTCAGCTTGCATGTGCCTGCGCTCAGCATGAGTCGAAGTGGTTCTATTGCGTACACGCGTTCAGAGTGGCGGTCCGGAATTCCGGACAAACCGCCCTCTGGTTCCCTCCTCGTGGAGAAGGGAGCCTGGCGAAGAAGGGAGAATTTGTCACTCTGAACTTGATTCAGAGTCTCCCAGAAGATCGCTCGCGATTTGTCTCCCGGCCCTCGCGGAGGGATCTTGCCGTTCAATAACGGTCAGCCGGGAGATTCTGAGTCGAGCTCAGAGTGACAGAATGCGGAGACTTGACCCGCGCCCGCAAGCGGGCACCCTTCGACAGGCTCACAATGACAACCCGGCCATCCATCTTCCTGACCGGCAAGCGGACGTTCGTTCGGGGAAGGGAAGAGGAATTATGACAAATCTCTCGACAGGGCCGGATGGGGTCAACTCCGGCGCGTACGTTCACTGCGACCACAGACACGGGCGATCAGGGCCAGACGTCAGAGGCGGCAAGGAGAAAACATGACGCAGCAAAACGGTCCCATTTACGACCTGCTCCTCCACGGCGGAACCGTCTACGACCCCGCAAACGGCATATCGGGTCAGAAGATGGACGTTGCCATATCCGGCAACGTCATCGCCGCAGTCGAGCCGGCCATTTCCCAGGCGAAAGCCCTCCGCTCAGCAGACGTCACCGGCATGTGCGTCGTCCCAGGTCTCATCGACCTCCACTGCCACTTCTTCGGCTACTTTGGCGCGCTCCAGCCGGACACCCATTGCCTCTCGACCGGCGTCACCACGGCCGTCGACGCCGGCGGCTCTGGTCACCTCACATTCGACCGCTTCAACGAAACCATCATCAGCCGCGCCACGACCAGGGTCTTTGCGCTGCTGAACATCGCAGGCGAAGGGATGGTCGGCGAGCCTGAGCAAGACCTGGAAGGCATGAGCGCCGAACTATCCGCGAGAAAGATCGCCCAGCGCCCTGACCTGATCGTCGGCGTCAAGGTGGCGCACTACGCGGGGCCCGGCTGGGAGCCGCTCGACAGGGGCGTCAATGCGGCAAAGGAGACCGGGACGTTCGTCATGGTGGATCAGTCCCCGCGGTCGTCACGGCCAATGGACGAGATGGTTCTCAAGCACCTGCGGTCGGGAGACATCGTCACCCACTGCTACGCTGTCAGCAAGCCGATGACCGGCCCGGACGACAAGGTGAGGCCCTACTTCTTCAAGGCTCGCGAGCGCGGCGTGCTATTTGACGTTGGACACGGCGCGGGCAGCTTCTCGTGGCGCATTGCGCAGGCTGCGGTCGACCAGGGCTTTCCGCCGGACACCATCAGCACCGACCTGCACCGCCACAGCTTTCTCATCAACCAGGCGACGATGCCGGAGACGATGAGCAAGATGCTGGTCTGCGGCGTGCCACTGGCAGACGTGGTCGAGATGTCGACTTGGCGGCCGGCCCAGAAGATCGGTCATCCGGAGCTTGGCACGCTGAGCGTTGCCGGAGTCGCGGACGTCGCCGTGCTGCGGCTGGCAGAGGCCGATTTCGGTTTCACAGACAACGGGTCGTCAGGTAACCGGGTGAGGCGGGCAGGGCAGAGGCTCGAGCCAGAGATAACTGTGAAGGGCGGAGAGGTGGTGTGGGACCGCAACGGCCTGACCCGTGACGACTGGTCGACAACCGTGCCGCAGGACGGCAGGTTGCCGTAGAGGCGGACGGCTATTCGCCGGCGTCCGGTCCCGCAGCCAGCAGGTAACCCTTGCCCCGCACCGTCTTCAGCATCTGCTTCCCAGCCGCGCTATCCGCTTGCGAAAGCTTTTTCCGCAACCGGTAAACCGTGGCGTCCACTGCGCTGAGCGCCGGGATATCCTCAGCCCAGCACGCCGCCAGGAGAGCGTGGTGAGGCACTACCTCGTTCGCCTGCCTGCCCAGCGTGTACAGCATCAGGAACTCGGTGCGAGACAGAGAGACATCGACTCCGCCCAGCCGCGCCTGCTCACGGACCGGGTCGAGCCGCAGCCCCTCGAACAACAGTGGCGCCAGGTTACGCACCGGCTCGCTGGCAACCTTCGCACCCGGCGAGTATCCCGCCTCGTCCTCGTCTTCGGTCTCGTCCTGGCGGCGCACCAGGACAGGCAACGTGCGTCCGCCGTGGACCACCGCGAGCTCCGCCATGTGGATCTCGCCGGCAGACGGACGCTGCGGGTCTCGGCGCACTATGTACACCACGCCAAACGCGCGGCCATGCTTGATCAACGGGAGCAGGACCGCCGTAGCGAAGCCGCGGCTCGTCGCCCACCCCGGCAGGCTCCGGCCAGGATTGTCTCCCTCGCTGAAGACCAGCGTCACTCCGAGAGTCAGCGCTCGCGCCCCGGGGCCGTCACCAGTGGCCTGCTCGGTCAGTTCGGAGTCGCCAGGCTTCCAGCCACCGGTTTCCAGTCTCGAATGGCCCGCGGGCACAAGGTTCGAGCCGTTCTCCGACTGCAGCAGAGTGACCGACGCGCTGAAGCCGGCAACCGCACGCACCGTCTCCGAAAGTTCGACTGCCGCCTGCTGTGTGTGTTCGCTGATCGTCATATGGCCGTCCGAGCTACGTCCGAGTGCGGGATTTTTCTTATCGCCGCTGGTTGCGAGAGATTCAGCTAGAGGGAGATAGTGTTCAGCACAAGCATGCCTGTTACCCGGCGGCGAGCGCAGATTGAGCACGTTTCTGGTTTATAGGAAAGCCGCACGCTCCCCAGGCGGCGGGAGCAATTTGAGCATGCCTGGCTCTGTCCAAATGTTCTATCCCTGAGAGGGGGTTAGAGGCGGGTTGCCAGCCCATCCAAGTGGTCTCTCGATACGCCAACCGCGTCCTTAGACATGCCCTCCGACAGGCTCAGGACGCGACCCAGGATGACGACCGCCGGAGGAATCTTGCCGCCCAACCACAGTTAGCTGAGAGATTTTGAGTGGCCATCCTGAGCCGCGTCCTGAGCTGTGGCACCCGCCTGCGGGTCAAGGGCCTGTCGAAGGATGCGCGACTAGGAGGCTTGTCATGCTGAACTCAATTCAGCGTCTCCCGGGAGACCGGCCACCGAGAGAATCTGAGTCAAGCTCAGAATGACAAAACATCTCGCTGAGGACCTGGCTACACCCTGACCCCATCCGCTGGCACGCACCCCTTGACCCACAAGCGGGCGCTTTTGACCCGCGAGCGGGTTCCCCAGCTCGGGACGGCCACCCGGCCAGGGAGCTGGTAGTCCGCAGAGACGTCTACGGAGCCGGGCCGCGTCTACCTCTTCGCCCGGACCTTGTTCAGTTGCACGGGAGGCAGCGGGTACACCCAGCCGCGGTTCACAATGATCGCCTTTGCCAGTTCAGGTGAAACGGCCACGATGATCTCCGGCTCAAGCGCGAACCGTCCGGTGAAGCCGCCTATTGCGCTCCTCGCATGCACACCGCCGTAGTTCTGATCCTCGCCGCCCTTCGAAAACTCGCCCGTGCCGCCGCCGAACACCGACTGCCACCTCGACGAGAAACCGTTCACGACAGCCGGCGCGCCGTTGAAGTGAACATCCGTCGAGACCACCATGCCGAGCGCCTTCACCGTATACAGCACATCGTTCAAGTCGCCGCCCTCGCCGCCGCACGTCAGCGCCCAGTGCAGCCTGCGGATCATCGAGTCCGTGATCGCGCGCCCCGCCTTCTGGCCCTCTTTGATCCGCTCCGGGTCGTCATACATGCTGCCCGGTCCGAGCCCCAGGCCAGACAGGTACACCAGTCCGCTCTCGTGGAACACCACCCCTGCGATCCCTGCTCCCGCGAGCGACTTCACATCCTCATCGAAGCTCCCCATCGGGATGCCAAGCTTATTGATGCGGTCGTAGACATCGAAGTCCCTGCGCATCTCCTGAGGAATGATCGACTCATCGTAGAACTTGCCCAAATGGATTCTCCGTTGCTGTTGCTTTTTAAGTTTCTGCCGGTGTCGCCTGGCGCAGGCGCGTCGGCTCCGCTGGCCGGCTATATCCCGAACTTGCGCAGTAAGTCCCGGAAGAACCGGTGCGCCATCGGCAGGGCATCGGTATCCGGCATGAACTCCCAGCCCTCGTACACCACAGACATGATCCCGTTGAAACGTGCCTGTCTCAGCATCGGGAAGACCCG
The DNA here is from genome assembly GCA_027624075.1 of Chloroflexota bacterium. Classification (GTDB taxonomy): domain Bacteria; phylum Chloroflexota; class Dehalococcoidia; order Lucifugimonadales; family Lucifugimonadaceae; genus JAJCYX01. Next base: position 23,732 of record JAQBUH010000007.1, on the reverse strand, counting down.
GTTGTAGTCGATCCACTCCTCGGCGCCGGAGGCAATCTTATACACCTTGCACCGCACCAGCTGCGCCCGCGGCAATGAGGTCTCGATCTGCTCATACAGATCGTACGAGCCGTCAGCGTCCCCCTTGGTGCGGCCCGGACCTGACGCGCCCGGCGAACCCCTGTACTGCCCCGTGTCCAGGATATGCACGAAGTACGGATCGTCGATCTCGTCCAGCATGCGCACTATCGACTCGCCGGTCGCAGGAAACATCCCGTGGTTGTGGTTGTGCAGCCCAACCTGCACACGCCGCGTCTTCGCGTAGTCAACGATGCGGCGCATGTAGCCGGCAAGCCACGGCCACGCCTCTTCTTCAGTCTGCCCCGCGGGAACGTCTCCGCCGATGATCCGCAGCAGCGGGACACCCATCTGCTGGCACACATCGGTCCAACGCATCATGTGGGCGAGATGGTCCTCGTCTGAGCCGTGGTATCCGGAGCCGAACCCGGCGCGGATGCCGATGTATCCGATGCCAAGCCCGCGACGGTACGCGTGCTGCCTCAGATCTTCGGTGTACGCAGGCTCGGTGCTCTCGATCAACCGCTCTTCGAGATCGATACCGTCCCAGCCGGTGTCTGCCGCAAGGTCAATGAGTTGGCGCAGGTTTAGCTTGCCTTCGGCCAGGGCGTGGCTGTAAGAGAGCGCCTGCAGGTGAAGCTTGATCAAACGTGTTTCGTCCTTACATCCCGTACTCAGCCAGCTTCTTGCGGAAGAACTCAACCGCAAGCGGAACCGCGTCAGGCTCAGGCATCTCGTCCTGTCCCTCGAACACAACAGACATCCAGCCGTTGAAGCCGACACCCTTGATGATAGGCAGAATCCGGTCGTAGTCCAGCCACGCCTCGGTGCCTGACGCGATGCGGTAGACCTTCCCGCGCACATGCACAGCGTGCGGAGCAGACTTCGCTATCGAGTCGTATAGCTCGTCCTCACGCTCCTTGCTGCCGCGCTCGCCCTGTGAGACTCCCGGCCCGCCGATGTACTGTCCTGTGTCCAGGATGTGGCTGTAGTAAGGGTTGCCGACATCCCGCAGCAGCCGCACAACCTGCTCGCCGGTGGCCGGGATGCAGCCGTGGTTGTGGTTATGCAGCCCGACCACGACACCCTTCGACTGGCCATACTCGGCGACCTCTTTCGTCGATGCCACAAGCCGCGGCCAGGCATCCTCAGCCGACTCGCCCTCAGGGACCCACGAGCCGAACGCCCGCACCATCTGCACGCCCATCCTCTGCGCAACGTCTATCCACCGCTTCATGAGCTCGACCTGCTCCCGCAACTCATCGCCTGTCTTGCCGAAGTTGTTGCTGACGCCGATGTAGCAGATGTGCAGCCCGCGCCTGAGCGTGAGCATGCGCAGCTCTTCCAGGTACGCCGGCTCGGTTGAGGCGAAGTGCGTGAAGTGCAGGTCGACACCGTCCATGCGGTACTCGGCCGCCTTCTCGATGATGCCGGCGAGGTCGATCTTGCCGTCTTTGAAGGTGTCACGGTAAGAGAGCGACTGGAGGCTGAGCTTGATCATGTCTTTTGTTACTTGGTGGGTTGGGTGCGTTGAGCGCTGGTCTTCAGATGCGTCGGGTCGAATCGTGCCGCTCCGCCAGAGTCCGACGCGGCGGGCCGGCAAGGCGGGCCGCCAAAGTGGGGCGACAACCCTCGTGAGCGCTAAGTCATCGACGGCGCAGACTCTATCACGCCCGCACATCGCCTCAGTTCCACACCTCCCGCATCCTGCCGCAACCCGAGGCTGTGATAAAATTCACAATACCGTCAGGCAGACTGGCGTCCAGAGTTCTCAACACGCAGCAGGCAGATCGGCCCTATGCAACTGGACACATACCGCGTAGTCATCGTCGGCGGCGGGTTCGCCGGCCTGAACGCGGCGCGTGCCCTCCGCAAAACCGACGCCGACATAACTCTCATCGACCGCTCCAACCACCACCTTTTCCAGCCGCTCCTCTATCAGGTCGCAACCGGCGGACTCTCGCCAGCAGACATCGCGGCGCCCATACGCGGCCTCCTGTCAAAGCAGAAGAACGTCCGCGTCCTGCTGGGAGAGGTGACTGGAATTGACATCAAGTCTCAGCAGTTGAAGACGACCAGCGGCGTCGTCAAATACGACACGCTAATCCTCGCCACAGGCGCGTCGCACTCCTATTTCGGCAACGACGGCTGGGCTGCAAACGCGCCCGGCCTCAAATCGCTCGATGACGCCACGGCCATCCGGCGAAAGATCCTGCTTGCGTTCGAGGCGGCAGAGCAGGCAACCTCAGACGAAGAGCGCACCGCATGGCTCACCTTCGCCGTCATCGGCGGCGGCCCAACCGGCGTCGAACTGGCAGGCGCAATCGGTGAGCTGTCCCGCCAGACCCTCAGGCGGGACTTCCGCTCCTTCGACCCGTCCTCTGCGCGAGTAATGCTCATCGAGGGGGGCGGCCGAGTCCTCCCCACCTACTCCGAATCCCTGTCTCCGAAGGCCGAAAAGTCGCTGCGCAAGATCGGAGTTGAGGTCATGACAGGGGCGATGGTCACCGATATACGGACCAACGGAATAACCGTTCGGCGCGGCGAGTCAAGCGAGGATATTTCAGCGAAGACGGTCCTGTGGGCGGCTGGCGTTCAGGCGTCGCCGCTCGGCAAGATGCTCGTCGAATCAGCCATCGCCGAAGACGCCACGTCCGGACTCACGACGGACCGCGCCGGAAGGGTGCCGGTAAACTCCGATCTAACGATCCCCGGCCATCCTGAGATCTTCGTACTTGGCGACCTCTCCAGCTTCTCGCACTAGACGGGAGCCCCGCTGCGAGGCACCGCAGATGTTGCAGCGGCAGAGGGCAAGTTTGCGGGCAAGGTCATCTCCTGGCGGCTCAAGGGCAAACCGTCATCTCAGGCCTTCAAGTTCAGGGACCTCGGAAAACTGGCAGTCATCGGCCGGTCATCAGCCGTTGCCGATCTCAAATTCGTCCGCTTTGGCGGCTACGTCGCGTGGCAGTTCTGGCTCTTCATCCACATCCTGAAGCTCGTGGGATACCAGAACCGTGTGATCGTGCTGGTCCAGTGGGCAAACAGCTACTTCACACGCAACCGCTCCGCCCGGCTCATCACCGGCAAGTTGGACTGGGGCGAAATCGCGGCCGGCCGTGAAAAGCGTGCCAGGCCAGACAGGCCGGAAAAGGACCGCGACGCCGCCTGAACTCACTCACTCCCCGCCACACATATCGTGCGCCAGAGCAATCATGCACTTCGTCGCGCTTATCAGTGACGCGATGCCAACCGACTCGTTGGTCCCGTGGGCCATCGAAAGCATCGGGTCGTCGTCCGGGTGTGCCCCTGCGAAACCGTACGTCACGATGCCCAGGTTCCGGGTGAAGCGGGAGTCCGTGAAGCCGTTGCTCACCGCTGGAACCCACTGGATGTCGTCCCGCTGCACCGCAAGCGACTGCGCCCGCTTGATAGCGTCTGCCAGCGGCGTATCGAACTCGGACGAGTTCGGCACAGACATGTAGTCGATCTCGTACTCGACACCCTCGATGCCGCCAAGCACCTCGTCGAGCTGCTTGCGCACGTACTCCTCGGTCTGGAACGGCAGCGTCCGCACGTCACACACCAGCGTGAAGGTCTCAGGCACGCTGTTCGACTTGATCCCGCCGTTGATCATCGTCGGTGTCAGCACCATGCGTGAGAGCGCCCTGAGCAGCGACGCCAGCCGCGGGCTCTTCTCATTGACCTCGACCAGCACGGCGTCGATGTTCCCCGGCGTCGGCCGCTGCTCGATAGTGAACTTGCCAAGATGGTCGAAGATCGGCAGCGACGTGTCGCGCTCAGGCTCGTAACGCTCTATCGACTGCAACGCCTTTGCCAGCGAGTAGCTTGCGTTCCTGCCTGTCCACGGCACAGAGGCGTGGGTGCTCTCCCCGCGGAACGTGATCTTGATTTCGAGCCTGCCCTTCTCGCCGGTGCCGAGCAGGTAAGAGAGCGAGTTGCCGATCTCGACCGGAGTGCCTCCACCTTCGTTTACGGCGAAGTCGGCCTCAAGCGACTCCGGGTGCTCGTCCGCCAGCCAGCCAAAGCCCCAGCGGCCGCCGTGCTCCTCGTCTGCGCCACTGACAAGCCGCAGACTGTGCTTGAGCCTCACGTCATTGCGCTTCAGAATCGCCATCGCCATAAGCTGGCTGGTGAGCAGCGCCTTGCAGTCGCTTGCGCCCCTGCCGTAGACGCGACCGCCTTCGATGGTTGCCGAAAATGGCTCGAAACGCCACTTGTCGAAATTCTCGACGGGCACGACGTCTGTGTGCGACATGAGCATGAGCCGGGCACGCTCCTGTTCGCCGGGATACACGGAGATGATGTTGCCGCGGGCGGGGTCACGGGAGAGGACTTCTGAGGTCAGCCCCTCTTTGTCCAGCCAGCTTGCGATGTAGTTGGTGACGAGCGTCTCGTCGCCGGTTGGCATGTAGCCGGTATTAACGGACGGTATGCGCACCAGGTCCTGCTCAAGCTCGACGATCTCCTGCGTCAGGCCGTCCACCTGGTCCAGCATGTCTTGAAGCGTTGCCAATATGCTCTCCCCGTTGTGTAAACCGGTCAGCGATGTGCGCTGTTCTATCACAAAGCCTACCGCGACGTAGCCTCGTTGAGTCGCCCCCAATCCACCGGAGCGGGCTGCCTGCCTGAACCATTTGGCAGGGGTTCCGCTTGCCAAAATCTGTCATGCTGAACTTGATTGGCTTGTTGACATCATTCTCCCTGCCAGGAGAGGTCTCAAGGAGGGAGAATTTGTCATTCTGAGTCAAGCTCAAAATGACAGAACACCTCCCCCACCAGCTCTCTCTTTTCGCAGGCAGGGATGGTGTCAACAGAGCCAACTTGATTCAGCATCTCTCATGAATCCGGCCAACGAGAGATTCCGGATTTTTTCGCCGGAATGACAGACTTCCCTTCACCAATCCCTACCGCTTCACATACAGGTTGCTCTTGTGGTCATAGAGCGCCGGTGTCTCAGCAGGCGGCCCGCCAACAGATGGAATAACGCCTGCCTTCCTGTCGGCAACCGTCTTGTGCCACGCACGCTGCAGGTCCGCGGTGTGCCCGCGGAAGTGCGGCATGACGTAGCGGGCAAACAGCTCCAGTGAATACTTGATCCTGGCCTGGTCCGTCCATTCGTGCGTCGCAATCATCAGCCCGCCGAACCCTCCCGCCTCGTCGTAAAGCGACTGCACCTGCTCGATCGCCTCGTCAGGCGTGCCGATGATCCACCGGCGCTTCCGCACAATCTCCTCAACGGTCAGCGAGTCCGGGTCCTGGTCCGGCCTCGTCAGCCACTGAGCGGGAGTGTTGATGGTGTAGAAGTACCTGTGGACGTCCCTGACGATCCCCGCCTTCACCTCCGCCCATGCCTGCTCGTGAGTGTCGGCAAGGTGAACATACGTCACCACCCTGAAGTCGTCGCGGTCCGGCCTCGTACCGTGCCGGACGCCCGCATTCTCCACCACGTTCCACTGCTCTCCCAGCGGCACCGCGTTCGGCGGCCCTCCGCCTGCCAGTGAGAACAGGATCATCTCGTACTGTGCGGCGAAGTCCAGCGACCTCTCACTGCCAACAGACGCCGTGGCCATCTTGAGCCTCGGCTGCTGGTAAGACCGCAGCTGCAGCGCCATATCCTTGATCTGCCAGTACTTGCCGTCGTAGGTCACAGGTCCCGGCGTTTCGAGCAGCTTTACGATGATCTCCGTCGACTCCCGCATCATCGGGTTCAGGTCTTGCGGCGGGATGTTGAACAGCTGCGTGTCTGTCGGCAGTCCGCTTGGTCCGACGCCGAGCACCGCTCTTCCGCGAGACATGTGGTCGAGGAAGGCGAACCGCTCTGCGACATGGAATGGGTGGTGGAAAGGCAGCGAGACCACCGATGTGCCGAGCTTGATCCGGTGTGTGGTCGCAGACGCCTTTGCAAGCACCATCTCTGGCGCAGGAATCGTCTCCCAGCCTGCGGTGTGGTGCTCACCGATATAAAACTCGTCGAAGTCGAGCTCTTCCGCGTAGTTGATCAGGTCGATGTCGCGCTGGAACGCCAGGGACGGGTTCTCGCTCGGCAGGTGCAGCGGCATCATGAAAAATGAGAACTTCATTTTGTTTTGGGTCCTGTTGACTGGTGGGCTGTTTGAGACGAGTGGTTTGGGATGTTCCTGTGCCGACGCCGGCCGGGTGCGGGTGTGTGCCTGTCATATTAAACGCGGACGTCATTGCCGGAATCCTCTCCCCCTGTTTGGGGAACTGGAGGAGAGAGTTGGAGAGAGCGGGCGTATGCCAGATTGTCATCCCGGCCTTTCCGGAGGGAGCTTATCGTTGGATCACGGTTAGCCGAGAGATTCTGAGTCAAGCTCAGAATGACAGATCATGCATTCCTCCGCTCAGCCAGCGCACTCAAGCGGGCACACCGGCTGAGAATGGCGGTCACGTCTGTCATGCTGAACTTGATTCAGCATCTCTCAGGAAACCAGCCAACGAGAGATTCTGAGTCAAGCTCAGAATGACAGACGCACCGCTCTCTCCCATCCAGGAGAGAGAGAGGACGTAACATCTCTCCGCCGACCTCCGACGGCAGGACGCTAGCACCGGCCAACCGGCGGGTCAATCTCGGATCTTCGCCTCATCTCCGAACAGGTCGAATTCGTCCCGGTTCCGGCCAAAGGCGTGCGGCCCTCCAACACAACCCCGGCGCTGGCTTCAGATAGCATCGGAATTGCTCAGGATTAGTCCGCGTCCGCTCCGGTTTTGGCCCTGTCCCGCAACCACAACTCGCTCTCCAACCCACTCAGCACACAGACCCCGGCCGTCTCAAATTGCTCGGAATCAACCTGGCGCTCGCACGTGGCGCTCACATACATCGCACCGGCCCGCTACGCGCAGTAATCGCGCTCGCACTTGCCGCGTCTGCCGTCATCGCCTGCTCCAGCGGGGTCCCGGAGTCAGACTCCATCCTGTTTACGGCTAACACCGCATCGAGTGCCATCGCTGCGGCAGGCGGCACAGACATATTCATCGTCCGTTCGACCGGTGAGGCGCCAACGCGCCTGACAACGGCAGGCAACGACGACCTCTTGCCCAAGTGGTCGCCGAACCGCTCGCAGATCGCGTTTCTGTCTCGGCGCAATGGCAGTTTCGACATCTGGATAACAGACGCAGCCGGCGAAGATAAGCGCCATCTCTTCAGCAGCCTCGGCGGCGCGACGCGCTTTGAGTGGGCGCCTGACTCCCGCCGGATCGCATACGAAGTCCGGAAAGGCGGGCTGAGCCAGATATTCGTTGGGAGCGTGGAGACGGGAGAGAGCACGCCAATCACCTCCCAGGCCGAGTCTGCCCACATGGGCAGCTGGTCGCCGGACGGAGACTGGCTCGTCTATACGCTTGTCTCCACTGAACGCTCCGGCATCTACAAGGGCAATCCAGATGGCGTGAACGAGATCGAGGTGACCGCGACGGTTGGCAAGGACCCACGCTGGTCTCCCAACGGGCGGTGGATTGCGTTTACTCCGGATGTTGACGGTCTGCAGAACATCTTCGTTGTGCCGTCCGGGGGCGGCGACGAGACGAACCTGACTCCGGGCGCCGGCAACAACGGCAGCCCAGTCTGGTCGCCTGACGGGGACCGCATCGCCTTCGTGTCAGACCGCGACGGCAATCCTGAGATCTACGTGATTGACCCGAGCGGCCGGAACGAGAAACGCCTCACCAGCAACCGCAGCGAAGACCTTGCGCCTTCGTGGTCGCGCCGTACGAACCTCATCGCGTTCATGTCGGATGTGGACGGCGACTTCGATCTGTTTACGATGCGGCCGGACGGCTCAAACCAGCGCCGGCTCACATCGGACGGCACGGACATCGTCGACCTGGACTGGTAGCGCGCTGAGGCGAGGGCCGCACAGGGCTGCCCTGGCTCGGCTAACCGGGGGGATATGTCTAGCTGTCACTCTCGGCGCGGTCGGCGCCAGCACTGGCTCCAGATGAGGCCGGTTGCGGCTCGCCTCCGCCGGAAGACCCATTTGATGAGCCATTGGCGGGAGTCCGCAGCGCGGGCGGCCTGGGCCTGGCAGACGAGCTGCTGGCAGCGTCCGCAGGCGCGCTAGAGGCGGTCCCGCCGACCCGGCGACGCGAAGGCGTGCGCCGGATGTTCGGCCGTTCCGTTGCCTCTTCTTTAGCTGATGGCGCCGCCGCTGTTGCGGGCGCGGACTGAGCGGGCTCACGCCTCTCAGGGGCGGTTGGCCGCTCCGCTGCCGCCGGCGTTGCCGCCACCTTTTCAGGGGAAGCGCCATTTGCCGTCTCAGTGGCAGACGAGCGAGAGCCAGTCCTGGAAATCGGCCTCCGCGTGCCCGTGCGGCCGGTCCGTGTAGACCGGCGTGCTGTTGAGCTCGTTGCGGCCTTCGTCGCCGCCTTATCCTCGCCGTTTGGTGACGCCGCCTCGTCGGAGACCTCCGGCCTGCGCAGCGCCTCGCCGCGCTCCCTCTGCTGCGTCCTCGTCGTCCAGAGTCCCGTAAAGAAGGTCTTGGTCAGTCTGATGTGCAGGTCGGCAACGCGGGAAGCCTCGGAAGAGATGTTCTGGTCGAACGCGGCGACCTCGACGTGCTTGCCAAAGTTCTTCACGGCTTGAAGCGCAGGGTAGAAATCGGCATCGCCCGAGACGATGATCGCGCTGTCGTAGTGGTCCGCGTAGGCGTGGGTCACAAGGTCGACCGCGAGCATCACGTCGACGCCTTTTTCGACCATCGTGGCGCCGCGCTGCTTCCAGATCCCGAGCTTCACCTCAAGATAAGGAGTGTCGTAAAGCGAGGCTAGGAACTTGTCTTGGTCTGCGGCGTTTGAGCGGTCCTCGAACGCCTCCTGGCGGATGTTGTAATAGTAGACGCGGCGCAGATCCCGGCCATTGGCCAGCTTCTGCGCAAACTTGTCAAACTGGAGATCGTGGCGGCCGCAGGTCTGGCCCAGGACGTGGTACAGGTTGCTGCCGTCAATAAAGATCATCACACGCTCGTCCTGCCGGGACGAAGGGTGTGTCGTGGCTATGGGCATAGTGCCTCCAACTATTCAGTTGTGTTGGACGCATGCCCGGGGTGCGGTGCGGGAAATCCGCCTGTCCGCTTTTCATATATGCGGGATGCGTCTGATAGATTCGGCTTTAGTCATCAGATGATGGGCGCTAATTGGCGCCGCCGTATCTCCATTCTACTCCTACCCTTTACTGACCGAAGTGGGGCGCTACACCAAATTCACGCGGCTTGAGCGGGAGCACCGTGTCTAACATCCACGGCGGCCCCGTTCGCCGATAGGCCGATTCGCCGCAATGGCCTCCTCGCGGATTTGCGCACAGGGAGATAGGCCGGGATTTGACGCGGCGGGCACCCGATACCATCATGTCGGCACAGGATGGCATGTCGGCACAGAATGGCGAGATGCGCGGCCCTGCCCAGCAACCCGGAGGCGTTTCATGAAGGCTGTATCTACTTTCGACTCTCCATGCGAGATGCCAAACGGCCTCCAGTGGTCCGGAGACGAGCTATTCGTGATGGACCAACTCACGGACAACGTGCTGGTAATCAATGAGTCTGGCGACCTGCTCCGCACCATCAATACGCCCACCGAAAACGGCTCGGGAGTGACAGTTGGCGGCGGCTACCTCTGGACGGCGTCAAACGGCCAGTCGGTTTCCCGGCCGCCGCGCTCAACAGACACCCATCTCGGTTACATCTACAAGCTCGATCTCGAAACCGGCGAGGCGGTTGACCGATACCGGACGCCGGACGGCGGCGGCATCCACGGCATCGAGTGGGACGACGGCCTGATGTGGGTCACGGCGTTCGCTCCCAAGGCGATTCACCTCTGCGACCCGGCGGACGATATGCGCATCCTGAAGACGTTCCCGGTCTCGCTTGAACGGCTGCACGGACTCGCCCGCGACGGCGATGGCGTGTGGTGCGCCCACACAACGGACAACGTAATCGTGAAGTACAACATCGAGACAGGCTCCGAGACTGACCGGATCACGATGGGCCCGTCTGATGCGTTCGTACACGGCATGTCCATCAGGAACGGCGAGCTCTGGTACGCAGACGCCAACTTCGCAGGCAAACACGGCACGGCGACACGCGGCAAACCGGAGATCGGGCGGCTGGTGAAGTAGCCAGTCCAGCGCGCCGCCACGCGGCCGATTGCCCGTGCGGATCAGGCAACCGGTGTCTCAGGATGACAAATTGGCGCGCCGCCGCCACGCCCCGCCGCCTGAGGTCACCAAAAGTTTCCGCTGCCTCCCGCGCTTCCCGAACTGCACCGTTCTGCGCCATAATCTGTACCTCGTCAACAACTCTGCAATCTGCAGCGCGTCCGCTTACCCGCCACATAATCCCCCACAAACCAGTCCCACGGAAACCACATGAGCGCACCGCCTGCCATCGACAGCCACCACCACTTCTGGGACCTCGACAAGTTCGATTACCCGTGGATGGGTGAAGGTAGCCCGCTCGCCGTCACCTTCGGCCCTGACCAACTGCGGCCGCTGCTCAAGAAGGCCGAGGTAGAAAAAACGGTCATCGTGCAGGCCGCCAGCTCAGTCGAAGAGACGCGCTGGCTCCTTGAGACCGCAGAGAAGACAGACTTCGTCGCAGGCGTCGTAGGCTGGGTGGACCTCAAAGACCCCGCGGTCGGCGACACGCTGGACGACCTCGCCAAAAGCCCTTACTTCAAGGGAGTGCGCCACATATGGGAAGGCGAGGAAGACCCGTCATGGCTCTTAACCTCAGGCGCACTGGACGGCCTGAGGGAGGTGGAAAGGCGCGGCCTCTGCTACGACTTCCTTGTCCGGCCTCCCAACCTGCCATATGTCCCTCAGATCATGAGGGAGGTGCCGCGACTGCGGGCGGTGATCGACCACATCGGCAAGCCTCTCATCAAGGACGGCGTGACTGAGCCGTGGCTATCCGGCATGCGCAAGATCGCATCGATCAACGGCATGCGCTGCAAGGTGTCCGGCATGGTCACCGAGGCTGATCACCGGAACTGGACCGCGGCAGACCTGCGCCCTTACGTCCACCACATCCTGGGCATGTTCGGCTACGACAGGATCATGTTCGGCACAGACTGGCCGGTCTGTACGCTGGCCGCCACTTACGAAAAAGTGGCCGCCACCGCCAGGGAGCTTCTCTCCTCGCTCAGGCCGTATGAGAAAGAGGCGGTGTTCGGCGGAGTCGCCAGGGACTTCTACCGGCTCGACGTCTGAGCGGACGCAGGTGTCTCATCCGGCGCTCTCGCCTCGACGAACAGGTGGTCCGCCTGCGGCAGTATCGCTCGCACCGCAAGCTCAATCTCGTTGATCACTTCCTAGAGCTCATCTGTGTTCAGCCTATCCCGCAGATGCACCTCTATCCCAACCAGCACCTGCTCTGGCCCAAGGTGCATCGTCTGCAGGCCGATCACTTCTTGCACATGCCGGTGCGCGTTGACCGCCGCCACTACCTGTCGCATGACCGCAGGGGTTACAGACTCTCCCAGCAGCAGGCTGCGTGACTCGTAGCCAAGGACGATAGCCACCAGGCCCAGCAACAGGCCGATCAGGATTGCCGCGACGCCATCGAAGAAGGCGAGACCGAAGATCTGCGCCAGTAGCAGCCCGGCCGCTGCCAACGCAATGCCGATCAGCGCCGCCGTGTCTTCCAGCACCACTATGAACCGCGTCGGGTCCTTGGTCTCCCTGACCGCACGCCACAGCCCGCTGCGTTTCAGTTCCGGCCACGTCGCCCGCAGCGCCAGCGCCAGTGCGGCCGTCTCAAGCAGCGCCGCGACGCCCAGCACAATGTAGTTCAGGCCGCTGTGCGTGACCTCTTCATGGCTGTTAAGCGCTTGCACACCCTGGAATATCGAAAAAGTGGCGCCGACCGTGAACATCGAGACCGCCGCCATGAATGTCCAGAAGTAGCGGTCTTTGCCGTATCCAAACTGGTGCGAGCGGTCGCGCGGCCTGAGCGCCAGGCGGAGTCCGCGAATGAGTGCGCAGTCTCGGCGAACATGCCGCTGCTGCCGGAGTCGATGGCCGCGAAGAGTTTGAGGATGGCGATTACCAGGTTGCCGAAGAAGGCGGCATAGATCGCTAACTCAACCTCGCCGTGCCCTGATTCTGTCTTCTGCAATTAGCTTTGAGACCCCACAAGATTGCACGGCGTCAACGTTCCGGCTCTATCACCTGTCAAGCGGAACACCCTGTTTCGTGTGGGACAGGTTCCTGCAAAGCCAGACGCAACCTAATCGTGATGGCCGGCGTGTTTGTAGTGCGCCGCCAGGATGTCCTCGCCCCAGTCGTTCCCGTAGTCGCGCAGCACTGAGTGAATGTGGTTCGCGCCGTTCTGCGTGTTGTCATACTCGACCACGAAGTTCGGCGCCTGCACTGCGTAGTAGTGGCCCTTGCCGGGCTCCTCGGGGCCGGCCCACGCAAAAGACCAGCGGTCCATGCCGACCGACTCGATGTGCCGCCAGTAGTTTGCCGCAAGGTCGTCTGCAGCCCGGCCAACATAGTGCCTGACCAGCTTCACAAGCGACTCCCGCTGCGGGTCGGAAAGCGCCGAGAACGAGATGCCGGTTGGCGCGGCGGAAGGGTCAGCCACGCGGTAGTTCTTCGTCAGGATGTCGTCCGGCGCCACCGCGTCAACGATGGCGATCTTCTTCTGTTCGGCAGAGAGCGAACGTACCAGGCTTCGTGCCCAGTCCTCCTCCTCAGGGAGCGTGCGCATGCCCTTGTGAGGGCCGTGCATCACCTTCGCCGGGTTCGCCCCGAAGAAGAGCGGGTTGTACGCCACAAGCTCACCGCCGACTATCGTGGTCGCAAGGCCAATGTGGTGGCCGCCCGCCCGCCAGCCCCACGGCTCGTCGCCGCCCGGCGTGCCAAACACGCTAAACCAGTACCGGACATCAGACCTGTCCCACTGGGAGTTGGCCTTCTGAATCGACTCCCACTCGCCAAGGATCGTCTCCAGGTCGATGATCTTGTGCGCCGTATTCCGGCCGCTCTCGCTGTACGCGGTGTCCATCAGCGTAAGCGCCGCGTCGCGCTGCTCCCGCGTCATGTCCGCAAGCGTCAGCCCGTTGCGGTCGATCGGCGTGTACGCCCACGCGTAGCGCTCATCACCCTTGAAAGGGAACGACGCCACCTGCCGCTGCTCAGGCCGGAGCGTGTTGAGGAATGCGTTGGCCGCAGCGGTCATGCGGCTGACCGCCTCTGGCGCGGCTGAAGGCGCAGGAGGGATGGTGTCCGAGATTGAGGTCATGCTGTGCTCCAGTTGTTGCGCCAGGTCTTGGCCCGGTTGTGATTCGACTTTGATGCCGCCTATCACAGCGGGAAGTTCGCCGGGAACTCGCCGCCAGCCAGTGGCCAGTTTGCGGTCACCAGTCTGCGGCCAGTAGATGCGCCAGATTCTAAACCGTCGCGCCGCCCAGTGTTGGCCCCGGGTCGGTCCCGGCCGAAACGGCATGCCAGCCGCCGCCAGAATTTTTCCGGTGCGACTCACCTCTAACCAGTCACCGCGCCCTTTGCCGCCGGCTGCACCAGCTTGATGTACTTCGACAGCGTCCCGCGGGTGTATGGCGGAGGCTTCGGCTGCCACTTCGCAAGGCGCGCCTTCATCTCATCGTCTGAGATCTTCACATTCAGCTCGAACTTCTCAAGGTCGATCTCAACCACATCGCCCGGCTCGACAGCGGCAATCGGCCCGCCGACCGCAGCCTCTGGCCCGACATGCCCGATCATCGACCCGTGAGAGGCGCCAGAGAAACGTCCATCTGTGATCAGGTAAACCTTCTCGCCAAGCCCCTGTCCAACTAGCGCCGCCGTCACAGACAGCATCTCCCGCATTCCAGGCCCGCCCTTCGGACCCTCGTAGCGGATGATGATCACGTCCCCGGCCTCCACCTCACGCCGCTGCAGCGCCTCCATCAGTTGCTCTTCCTGATCGTAAACCTTCGCCTTGCCGGAGAAGCGCTTTCCGAACTGGTGGCCCGCGACCTTCAGCACGCATCCGTCTGGCGCAAGGTTCCCGTGCAGCACAACAAGCCCGCCCGTCTTCGAAATCGGCTTGCTCACAGTGTGGACAACCGTGCGGTCGGACTCGTCAACCTCGGCATCAGCCAGGTTCTCCGCGATAGTCTTGCCCGTAACCGTCATGCAGTCGCCGTGTATCAGACCGGCCTCCAGCAGGCGTTTCATTACGAGAGGAACGCCGCCGACCCTGTCGAGATCGAACATCACGAACTTGCCGCCCGGCTTCATGTCAGCCAGCAACGGCGTGCGCATCGAAATCTCGTGGATGTCTTCGAGGGTCAGGTCAACTCCGGCCTCGTGCGCAATCGCAGGCAGGTGAAGCGACGAGTTGGTCGAGCCGCCCATCGCCACAACAACCGTGACAGCGTTTTCGAACGCCTCCCGCGTCAGGATGTGGCGAGGGTAGATGCCCTTGCGCAGCAGGTTCATCACCGCATGGCCGGCCGCGCGGGATGAGGCCAGCTTGCGCTGGTCGACCGCCGGCTCGGACGCGCTCCCCGGCAACGAAAGCCCGAGCGCCTCTCCTATAGAAGACATCGTGTTTGCTGTGAACATGCCGCCGCACGCCCCAGGTCCGGGGCAGGCATGCGTCTCGATGTTGCGGAGCTCCTCGTCATCGATCAAGCCAGACTGCCTGCGTCCGACCGCCTCGAAAACCGACTGGATCTGCAGCGTCTCTCCGCGCCATGAGCCGGGCAGGATGGAGCCTCCGTAGACGAACACGGACGGGATGTCGAGCCTGGCCATCGCCATCATCGCCCCCGGCAGCGACTTGTCACATCCGGCCACCGCGACAAGACCGTCGTAGCGCTCAGCGAAACAGACCGTCTCGATGGAGTCTGCGATGATCTCACGGGAGACGAGTGAGCCCTTCATGCCCTCGGTACCCATCGAGATGGCGTCTGAGACCGTGATCGTTCCGAACTCGAACGGCGTGCCGCTTGCGGCCCTCACGCCTGTCTTGATCTGCTCGACCAGCGGCTTGATGCCGGCGTTGCACGGAGTGACCTCGTTATGCGTCGAAGCCACGCCGACGAATGGAGCGTTGATGTCTTCGTCGTTCAGGCCCATCGCCCGCATCATGGAGCGGTGCGGCGCGCGCACAACGCCTTCGGTGGTCTCCCATGAGCGCCACTTCCCTGGCGCACGCTTTTCGGCGCGCCGTGCAGCCAGTTTCTCCGCCACTTCGCCTGGTGTTTCTCTTGTTGTTGTCATGTTAGGTTTGCCAATGCTGGCCAGCGGTAGCCAGTGCTTGTAGTAGTTGTCGAGGACTCGCCTGCCGAATTAAGGTCGAACGCCAGTTGGACTTTGGACTGAAGTTGATCTGAGGCTAGTTGGAACAGATTCGGGACGCAATACTACATCCCGTTAACGGGAAGCGCGCTCAAGCCGGTGTGACCGGTCGCGTCAGGGCCTCAACCTCATGAGCGACACGTCTGCCGAACACGCGGGCGCGGCAAGCCAGCCTGGAGAGCGAGCCGTCTCTGTCAGGCCGGTGACGCCGGACGACTTCTCACTGGTCGACCGCCTGCTGGCAGACGCATTCGCAGACAACGCCATCACCCGGAAGATGTTCGGACGCGGCGACGCCCGGAAACGGCTCATGACTCTCAACCGGCGCGTCGTGCGAAACCGCCGCGCCAGCGGTCTTATCGCCGAAATCGATGGCCAGCCGGCCGGCGCGCTCATCTCCGGCGACTCCCCACACTGTGAGCCCGACGGCATCGCAGGCGCAGGCTTAATGGTCGACGCGATCCGTACGATGCGGTGGCGGTTCCTGACAACGCTCGGGCTCTACCGGGATGTCGCCCGCAATCACCCGAAGTGGGCGCACCGTCACCTCACGATTCTTGGCGTCTCACCAGAGCTACAGGGACGAGGCGTTGGATCGGCGTTGCTGCGCGAGTTCTGCCGCCTCGCAGACGACGCCGGGAAACCGTGCTATCTCGAGACCGACTCCGAAGGCGGCAAGCGACTCTATGAGCGGTTCGGCTTTCGGGTGGCGAACCAGAGAGCGAGCGGCGTGGCGCCGTTCATATACATGTGGCGGCAGGCGGTTGAGCCACTGCCTCGATGAGGACCAGTGTGCCGGGAATTTGCGTCCACAAAACTCAACACCGAGGTCGCTCTGTTGGCACTCTCGCTCCCTGCCAGGAGAGGTCTCAAGCAGGGAGAATTTGTCATTCTGAGCTAGACTCAGAATCTCTCGGCTAACCGTGGTTGAACGGTAAGATCCCTCGACCCGCAAGCGGGGGCCCAGCGGCCGGGATGATCAGTCACGGAAGCCCCTATCACTGACCATCGCCCCTCTTCCTCGAAATGGGAGACGGATGATGTCAGCAGAGCCCGCCGAGGTCTACAATCGGCCCCGAATCAGGAGCGATACCGGGAAGTGGTTGGTGAGTGCGCAGGGGGCGCCGTCTTGAGCCGGGGCATCCGCTTGCGGGTCAAGGGCCTGCCGACGGGTGCGCGGTTGGGATGCTCGTCATTCTGAGCTTGATTCAGCGTCTCTCAGTAGACCGGTTAGCCGAGAGATTCTGAGTCAAGCTCAGAATGACAAAATGCCACCGGGGACCTGACCCTACCCTGACCCGCGCCCGCAAACGGCCCCCCGGCTCAGGGTGGCGGATCAAGACATCGCGCGACTGATAAGCCGAAGGACCCATGCATCGCGAAACGAGACACACGCACAAAAACCATCGCCAACCGGTGATGATGAAGTAGAACGCCCACGCATCGCCAACAGGGACACAGGCACAAGAGCCATCGCCAACCGGTGATGATGAAGTAGAACGCCCACGCATCGCCAACAGGGACACAGGCACAAAAACCATCGCCAGCCGGTGATGATGAAGTAGAACGCCCACGCATCGCCAACAGGGACACAGAGAGAGAAAAATGAAAATCACCGATCTTAAATGCGCCATCATCGGCAAAAACCCGGTCGTCAGGATCACCACTGACCAAGGGATCGACGGCATCGGCGCAGGCGAAGAGGCCAAGTCCTACCTCAAGCCGCACGTCCTCTTCTACAAGGACATGATCCTCGGCGAAGACCCGCGGGACGTCGAGCGCGTGATGAACCGCGTGCGGCGCATGGGCGCGTTCAAGCCCTGGGGCACCGCGGTCAGCGCAATCGAAGTCGCCCTCTGGGACATCGCAGGAAAAGCGGCCGGCCAGCCCATCTACCGGCTGCTTGGCGGGAAGGTCCGTGACAAAGTCCGCGTCTACAACGGCAGCGTCAGAAAACATCTCGACAGCTACTCGCCTGAAGACATGGCGGCGAATATGAAGTGGATGAAAGACCAGCCGCAGAAGTTCAGCATCATCAAGCAGGGCATCGCGTTTCACGGCCAAATGGCCACTCGGATACCCGACTTCTACTACGGCGAGGTCGTGACCGGGACCAGGCACCCGAACCGTGGCCCCATGACGGAGCGCGGGCTCAAGCACACCATCGCGTGCGTCGAGGCGATGAAGGACGTGCTTGGGGATGAGGTCGGGCTTGCGCTGGACGTCGGCCCCGGCGTCATCCCGCAGGACGCGCTCAAGCTGGCGAAAGCCCTCGAGCACCTGAACCTGATGTGGCTCGAAGACATGATCACGGGCGACTACACGCCGTACGTCCTGGCTGACCTGTACCGCGATGTGACGATGAGGACATCGACGCCGATTCACACGGGAGAGCAGATATATCTGCGGCAGAACTTTGTCGACCTGATTGAGAAGCGGGCGGTCGCGGTCGTCGGGCCTGACCCGATGGACGTTGGCGGCATAGCAGAGTTGAAGTGGATTGCGGAGTACGCGGATCTGCACGGGATCCAGATGGCGCCGCACGGCACCGGCGACGGCGTGATCGGCCTTGCGGCGCTGGTGCAGGTGTGCGCAACGCTGCCGCAGAACTACATCGCGTTCGAGTACCCGACCGGCAACCCTGACTGGTGGTACGACATCATCGAGGGACTGCCGCCGAAGGACAAGATCGTGAAGGACAGCTATATCGACGTGTGGGACACGCCGGGACTGGGCATCAAGTTCAACGTCGATGCGGCGAAAAAGTACCTGCGAGAAGAGGACGCCGACTTCTTTGACGATTAAACCTGCTCTTCTTCTCCGTCCTCGACGAGGGAGGGAGTTGGAGGGTGGATTGATCGTCATCAGAGAACTGGCGGTTGCCGCCACCGGCTCTCAACAAAAAAAGCAAAGAAAATCATGCCAGACACGGTTAGATACGGACTCATCAGCACGGCGCGCATCGGCTTCACCGCGCACGTCCCCGCAGCGAAGACATCGCCCAACTCGGAGATCGTCGCAGTCAGCAGCCGCAACCTCTCCTCAGCCGAAGCCGCCGCCAAAGAGCACGGCATCCCGCTCGCATTCGGCAGCTACCAGGAGATGATCGACAGCAGCGAGATCGACGCCGTCATCAACACGCTTCCAAACTCCATGCACCACGAGTGGACCATCAAGGCGGCCGAGGCCAGCAAGCACATCCTGTGCGAAAAGCCGCTGTCCGCCACCATGGCGGAGGCCCGTGAGATGGCCGCGGCCGCAAAGGCCAACAACGTCGTGCTCGTAGAGGCGTTCACGCCGCGCTGGAACAAGCAGATGCGCGTCGCACGTAAGCTGATCGCAGACGGCGAGATTGGCGATGTGACAGCGCTCGAAGCCGGGCTGTCTTTCACCACAGCCAACCCGAACGACATCCGGCTCAGCAAGCCACTTGCCGGCGGCAGCTTCATGGACGCCGGCTGCTACGCCGTCTACGCGGTGCGGTACGCCATGAGCGCCGAGCCTGTCAGCGCCGCCGCTTTCGACCGCAAGCGCGCCGGAGTGGAGGTCGACACCACCTTCAACGGCTTCCTCAAGTTCCCCGGCAGCGGCGCCGTCGCGCATGTCTGGAGCAGCGTCGAGGGGCCGTCGCAGAGGGTGTTCAAGGCGACCGGAACGAAGGGCCTTATCTCGATACCGAACGCGTTCGATGAGAAGTCGCCCGTGATCGTGACCCGCGACGGCAAAGATGAGGTGATGGAGATGACGAGCACGAACCGTTTCCAGGTGCAGCTTGACGAGTTCTCGGAGTGCGTGCTGCACGGTAAGAAACCAGAGTTCCCTGTCGAAGACGGCCTCCGCAACATGGCGTCCGTGCTGGCTCTGTATGAGGCGGCGAAACAGGGCAAAGCGGTAGAGGTGGAGCAGGTTTAGAGCAGACTGCGGGAGTGACGCCACAACACCGTTTGGTCACGGGCAAAGGAGCTAAAAACATGACCGGCATGTGGCAGGACCGCACACAGTGCGTCGTCACGCTGACCTTCGATATCGACGGCCCGTCCGCAACGCTGCGGCGCAACCCTGAGCTGGCAGACCACCCGAGCGTCATCTCAATGGGTGAGTTCGGCCCAAAGGTCGGCACGCGCCGCATCCTCGAACTGCTCGCCCGGCACTCCATCCCCGCCACGTTCTTCGTGCCGGGCTGGGTCGCCGAGCGCAACGAAGAGCTGGTCCGAGACATCGCCGCGCTCGGCCACGAGATAGCCCACCACGGCTACCTGCACGAGCCGCCATCCTCGCTCGGCCCCGGCGAGGACGAGGGCGCGATCCTCGACCACGGCTCGGACATCCTGGAACGCATCACAGGCGAGCGGCCGCGCGGGTACAGGTCGCCGTCATGGGAGCTTTCGGCAGACTCGCTCAACCTGCTGCACGAGCGCGGGTTCGTCTATGACTCGAGCCTGATGGGCGACGACGTGCCGTACCTCGTTGGCGACCCGGACCGGCGGCTTGTCGAGCTGCCTGTCCACTGGTCGCTGGATGACGCGCCGTACTACACCTACGCGCCTGTGGCCGGCCGCACCGCGCCGATGGCAACTCCGCAGGACGTGCTGACGGCTTGGGAGTGGGAGTTCGACGGCGCATACCGGGCGGGGCGGGCGTTCATGCTGACGATGCACCCGCACACGACGGGCCGCTTTGCCAGGCTGGAGGCGCTGGACCGCCTGGTCCGCCACATCAAGGAGCGGCCGCAGGTCAGCTTCATGCGCTGCATAGACCTGGCTGAGGAGTGGCGAAAGCTGCAGGGTCAGTCTTAGCCTGCCCCGGTATCTGATCATCCGGACCTCGCAGTGCCGGATCTGACAGTACCCAGCGTGGGCGCCCGGATTCTGCGGGCCGGTCAGTGCCGCGTTGACTTTGCGGCGATTATGTTATCGGTTGTTAACATCAATTCACGGCTGGTTTACGCCCCGAGTTGGGCCCCGGTCCGGCCAGGCAGAGTCCGGCAACTAGCCGAAGAGCACGATGGCCCAGACGGTGATGGCGGCGATGATTGTGGTGAAGACCGTTGCCGCCGCGAGGTCTTTGGCGCGGCCTGAGAGTTCGTTGCGCTCAAGGCCGATGCGGTCGACAACCGTCTCGATGGCGGTGTTGACGAGTTCGGCGGCGAGGACCGGGAAGAGGATTCCGATGAGCAGAGCGCGCTCGACGGCGCTGTCACCGAGGAACACGGCGGCGATGACAGCTGCGGCGAATACGACTACTTCCTGGCGAAACGCGTCTGAGTGGCTCCATGCGGCGCGAAAGCCCTTCACCGAGTAGCGAATGCCATCGACGATGTGGAGTAGTCCGGTGCGAGAGCGGGTTGGCATCGTGGGTAGTTGAACTGGCAGGGTTGCGGACGGGTTTTGGTAGCGCGGGACGAGAGTATTGCACGAGACGCGGCCGCGTGAGTGGATGCGGGAGCCCCGGAGAGGCGTCATCCCGGCTGCGGACACCCGCTCGCGGGTCGAGGGACCTCACCTGAGGCGAACGGCCAGCCGAGAGATTCTGAGTCAAGCTCAGAATGACAAAAAACAGCCGACCCTCAATCACACTCTCTCTTGCAGGGAAGGATGATGTCAACGGAGCCAGTCAAGCTCAGAATGACAATATTGGTAGGGGCGCTGCTCGCTGCGCCCGAGCGCAAGGGAGATAGAGAGCGGACTGTCTGGGAGAAAAAATCCCACACCCGGACAGGGCGAAGGAAATCAGCCGCCGTACATCTTGAGCAGGCGGCGCTCGACTATGTCTTCGCCGACCCTCTCCACAATCTTCCCCAGGATCTCGTAATCGTGCTCGCCGACAAAGCTGACCGCGGTGCCTGCCTTGCCCATGCGGGCGGTCCGGCCAACGCGGTGGACATACTCTTCGACGTTGTCAGGCATGTCGTAGTTGATGACGTGCGTGATGGTCGAGATATCGAGGCCGCGCGCTGCGACGTTCGTGGCGATCAGCACGCGCAGTGAGCCGTCACGGAAAGCGTTCATCACGCGGTCGCGGTCGCGCTGTGACATGCCGCCGTGGATCCCCTTGACCGGGTAGCCTGCCCGGTCAAGGTCGCTGGCCAGCCTGTCGACTCCTATCTGCATTCTGCGGAAGATCAGCGCCTGAGCAAGCTCAGGCATCTCGTCCAGCACCACTCGAGCCGCCCGTATCTTGTCCCGCTCTGCAACCTCGTAGTAGTACTGCGTCACCTCGGCTGCGGTCTCGATGCCGTCGAACTTGTCTACAAGCTTCACCCAGACCGGGTCGTCCAGGTAGCGGCGGATAAGCTTCAGGATGAAGCCAGGGATGGTGGCGGAGAAGAGCGCCGTCTGGCGGGATGCCGGGGTGTGGCGAAGGATAAACTCCATGTCATCCGCAAAGCCGATGTCCAGCATCTCGTCAGCCTCGTCGAGCACGGCGAAGCGCACGCCGCCGAGGTCGAGTGTGCGGCGTGACATGTGGTCCTTGAGCCGGCCAGGTGTGCCGACGACGATTGGCGCCCCCCGCTCAAGCAGCTCTATCTGCTTGTTGATTGGCTCTCCGCCGTATACGGCCACGACGCGCACGCCGAGCTTTGCCCCGACGGTTGCGATCTCTTTCGCCACCTGCTGCGCCAACTCTCGCGTGGGCACGAGTACGAGACCTTCCACGCGGCGCGAGTTGGGGTCGACCGATTCGCACATGGGTATGCCGAAGGCGGAGGTCTTGCCGGAGCCTGTCACAGCCTGGCCGACGACATCACGGCCCGCGAGCAGAGGCGGGATGGCGATCCGCTGGATCTCAGAGGGCTCACGGTAGCCCATCGCGGCGATGGAGT
Source organism: Chloroflexota bacterium (assembly GCA_027624075.1). Lineage (GTDB taxonomy): Bacteria > Chloroflexota > Dehalococcoidia > Lucifugimonadales > Lucifugimonadaceae > JAJCYX01. Next base: position 1,512 of record JAQBUH010000007.1, on the reverse strand, counting down.
CTGCGATCTCGGGGGTGAGGTCGATCATCCCCCAGCGGATGTACCGTGGTCTGGCCTCTGGCTGCGTTGCCGGGCTTGCGGCTGCGGGGCCCGCATTGCTCAGGCCAGTCCCAGACCCGTTGCCAGTGGCGCCACCGGCGGAGCTAACGGCAACTGCCTGCTGAGCATGGCCCGGTTGGCCCTGCCGTTGAGTCGGCTCTCGCCGTTCGGTGACGGGCGGCTCAGAGCGGCGGACTACTGCGTCGCGTCGCCTGGGGATCCGGCTCCTGCCGCCGTCGCCTGATTGGCCGGCTCTGCGTTCGTCTTCCGTTGGACTGCCCTGTGGTCTGCCAGGTGGTCTGCCGGGGTTTCTGTCTCGCGAGACCGATTGGTCTCGTCGCGGGGTATGTGCGCTCAAGTCTGCGTCTGTCTTGGAGTGTGTGGAGTCTCTGGGACCGGATTCGTGGTGCATATGTCCCAATGATACTCGCACAGCGCTTATGGAAACGAGATTCGACGCCACCATTTAGCGGACGTATGGGTCGCGTGCAGGTTCCGTGCGTCGTTTCCCTGTTACGCGATAGGTGTTTGGTACTGTCAGAACCCAGGGCACAAGGGCAAAACAGCCCTGAATTCCACTCGTCAAAAGGCTGTCATTGAGTTCAACTGGTTAGTGTTCCGGGCCTAGTTCACGGTGAAGTTTCGAGTCGTGCCCTCGTATCTTTACATCCGAGGAGGGATCAGAGGCCGTGCTTGCCCTTGGGCGTAATAGCCCATAACTCAGATAGGCCCCCCTCCTCCCAGCGAATTGCGAACGGCATTTTGGCCCCTGAGGCCGTATCTACGAGGTCGCAAACGCAAACGGCTTGAATTAACAGCCAAACTCGGGTTTCAGAGGGGGAACCTACCGCCATGCATTATCTAGGAATTGATGTCTCGAAAGCCACCTTGGATGTTTCGGACCCGTCAGGAGACAACCGGGTGTCTTTGACTAACTCACGTCTCGGCATCCGTAAGCTCGTCAAGTGGGCGCAGGCCAAGCACGCCAGCAATAAGGTGTTCCAGTTCGTAATCGAGCCCACCAGCACCTACCACCATGTGCTTTTGGACGAGCTCTCAAACTCCGATATAGCCTTCACCGTCATCAACCCCGCAAGGACCAAGGCGTACTCGAACTCACTCGGCAGACGGGCAAAGACCGACCGGGTGGATGCCCAGGTGCTCGCATCGCTCGGCCAAACCCAGCAGGTCGTACCCTCACACCAACCAGAGAGGTTCCAGGAACAGGTCAAGTCGCTCAGGCGACACCGGGAATCGATCGAGCAGCAGGTCTTCTCAGTGCGGAACCGGATTGAGGCCGCAACCCATTCTCCCTGGCCCGATCCCGAGGTGCTGCGGAGCCTGCGTTCTACGGTCCGCCACCTCGAGAAGCAGGCCGGCCTGGCAGACCAGAGACTGGAGCAACTCATCAGCGAAGATGAGACCTACTCCACGATCTCAGACCTGCTGCAAACAATCCCGGGGGTCGGACCC
>JAQBUH010000029.1 GCA_027624075.1 Chloroflexota bacterium | reverse complement strand
CTTGTTCTTAGTCGAACTGGAAGGCTACACCGCCTGCCTATTTACACACTTTCTGAGGCTACCTCCAACTGCTGGAAGACAAAGACAGATTCAAGATCGACATTCGGGTGGTGTATGGAAAGAACGAACTCCAACCTGAAGAGGCAATGTGGCTTCAGTCAAAGGCGTCCATCCGGGCAAGTTTCTGCAAAAACCTCCACGCGAAGTGTTTTCTAAACGAGTCTGAGGCCCTGATCACATCCATGAACCTCTATGAATTCTCTCAGGTGAACAACGAGGAAATGGGTGTGGTTGTATCGAAAGAGACTGACCCGACGCTTTATGCCGCCGTATACGAAGAGGCAATGCGGTTGATCAGAGTTAGCGACGAGATACGCGTTACAGTGGAGAAAGTCGCCAAAAAGGAGACTCCGCCGACAGATAGAGTCCCAACGCGATCACGATCAAAGGTGAGTGCTCCGCAGAAGGGTGTCTGCATCAGGTGCAACGCTGAGATCGCAGCTAACCCGTCCAGACCGTACTGCAACGACTGTTACAGAATCTGGCAGCAATACGAAAATACGGATTACAAGGAAAAGCACTGCCACATCTGTGGCGTCGCAAACGAATCAACCTTGAACAAACCTACCTGTTACACCTGCTATAGGAAGTACAAAACAGTTTTTTCATTCCCTTCAGCTTCTTAGTTCAGTTGCTGCTTCTAACTGGGACGAAACCATCCAAAACAACGCGAACACGAAACCGTTCGTCTGGCGGCCTGTGTTGGGTGCTCGTTGGACCATGCGCCCCGAGTTCTGACAGATTCGAAATGGGGGCCCGGCCAGTCGGTCGAGCCCCCGTCACGCACCACTTTTCACTCTGTCACGCGCCTCGCAGGCCAGCCGTGACAGCTACGCGACGGTCAACGGTCGCTGGCGGGCAGATCGTCGCCACGCGTACAGAGCCAGCGCCAGCAGTCCTCCGATTACAACCCATGTGATCAGTTGAGTGGGAGAAACCGGTCCGATTGCGCCCTGAGGAGCGCCGGCCTGTTCCAACGACTCAAGCCGCTGCCGCAGGTTCCCGAGTTCACTCTCCTGAGCCGCTATCTGGGATTCCCTCTCGTCCACCATCAGGTAGAGACCCTGGATTGCGGCCAGAGCCACACCGTCTGCGTCCACGACGCTGATGCGCCGATCGTCCTCACCCACACCGAACGCGGCCGCGAAATCCTGGGCCACAGGGCCGATGTGCAGCACGCCGTCCTGGGTCTTGTAGTTGTACGTGGCGATCAGAAGGTCCAGCAGCCGCCGGAGGATTTCCCTCTGGTCCACGGCCGCGAAGTTGGTCTTCGCGTTGCGGTCGCTGAGCGATGAGAACGACCCGGAGCCAGCAGGCAGAGTCACACCTGTTGTCGCGCCGGGGTCCGAGAAGAAGGTCATCCCACCGGAGGCACGTGCGACGAACTGGTCTGGCCCTGTCGACGAAAGCGCCAGTCCAGTCGAATCGGCCCAGACGAATGTTCCGTTGTTCACCGCTTTGGCGTTAAGACCAGCAGCAAAGCTGAGGGCGCCGGAAGCCACGTTCAGTTGGCCTCCGGGGACCGTTGAATACAGTCCGCTCGCCGTGTTCCTGTCCCCGCCGCCAACGGTAGCCCACCGGCCCAGAGCCGTGTTCGACTGACCGCCGCCCACAGTGGAGTATTCGTCACTGGCCGCATTGCTCGCCCCGCCGCCCACGACCGAGGACAGACCTCCGGCAGTGTTGAAGCCTCCTCCTCCGATTGTTGACCTCGTGCCCGCCGCGGTGTTGCTATCGCCACCACCAATGGTCGAGCTGCCGCCCTGGGTCTCATTGAGCTGACCACCACCTATAACCGACGTGACTCCACTCGCGTAGTTCTCTTCACCTCCACCAATAGTGGAGAACGACGCGTCGGCGATGTTGAAGATGCCCCCTCCAATAGTCACTCCATTTTCCAGTGCATCGTTGACAGCGCCGCCACCTATCGTCACGTTGGCTGCGAACCCGGCGACGGAGTTGCTGCCGTCACCACCAATGACGTTCGGACCTCCCGGCCTCGGCTCAAGCCTCAGGGCCCGGACGCCATTTACGAAGAACTCGAGTGGCTGGTTGTCGGTCGTCCCGATGAAATCGATACCTGCGGTCGTTCCTGCGTTTCCGTTGAGAGTCCACGCGTCCGCCCCGCCGGACGGTGGGCCTGGGGCGCCCGCGGGTCCCTGCGCGCCGGGGCTACCGTCAGCGCCTACGGGTCCAGCGGGTCCTGCCGGTCCAATGAGGCCGGTCTTCGACCAGGAAATCGCAGTTTCATTCTGCTTGCAGTCCTCCGGCCCATCAACGATGCGGGTGTGGTTCTTCTTAACGCACGCGTAAATGGTGTCTGAGACCGGTGGAGTGCCAGAAGTCCCGGAAGCCTCGCCGTTGTACTGCATCGTCAGCTTCTGGGGTCGCCGAGCTTACAGAGAGGTCCCGAGAAGTCCCCTGCGTCCTCTCCCTCGTCGTTGACGAAGCCCACGATCACGAGACTCCCAAACTGGTCCAGGAGGCTGAGCTGCCGGGAGCAAGACGTGTGGAACTCGACAGTCTGAAGGAGGGTGCCCGCATTCGTGTTCGGCGCGGCGCTGTAGATGAAAACGTACGTAGTCGACGCGAGCTTTGTCGAGCCTGCGAACGTCGCATCGATAGTGAACTCTCCACCAAGCTCAACAATGCCGTCGAACCAGACTTTGGCCGTTGGGTAATCGGGATCGGACTTGTTGGTCGCCAGGATACGGACTGGAGTAGTGAACGCCGGGTCGCCGGTCACTTTGACCTTATCGCTGTGGCCGTCGTCGTCATCGTCGCCAGACAGATTTGTATTAGAGAGGGCGACCCCGCCAACGGCGAAGACGGCGAATGCGACTGCCAGCACCGCCATATAACGAAACGCCCCCAGGAATCTGATTGATGTGAAGATACGCACCTGCAACTCCCTCTAACGGTACTGCGATAGACGCTTGACGGTTACCGCCGTGCCGGGGATCGAGAGCTTGACCACGTTTATTCCCGCAGGATTGCGGAGCGCGACCGGACGACTCTAACTGGCAACGATAGTGTTTCCCGATGGACTGCGACCCGGGAGTGCGAGCATTGACGCCCGAGGCACCAGTTTGGGCGCGGGGGTTAGGGAGAGGCTTGTTTGCCTGTCATTCTGAGCTTGACTCAGAATCTCTCGGCAAGCCGTGTCCGAGCGGTAAGTTAGCTTGGACCCGCATGCGGGTATCCCGATGCCACCGGGGCGCGCCCACTGCGCGCGGGACGACAGACTCCGGCCCACGCCCGCTCTCTCTGCTCTCAAATGGGGGCGGGAGCTTGATGCCAACAGGGCCGGCTCGATTCAGCGTCTCTGAGGAAACCAGCCAACGAGAGATTCTGAGTCAAGCTCAGAATGACAAAAAGCCGCCAGGGACCGGGCGAAGTTAACTCAGCAGGCGGAACTTCTGGATGCGCTGGCCCTCCAGCACCTCTCCAACGTACAGATCGCCATGAGAGTCGACCCAGATGCCGTGCGGCGCCTTGAACATCCCCGGCTCATCCGTCGGGAAGCGTCCCCAGCGGCTCAGCACCTTCCCTGACAGGTCAGCTATCGAGATGCGGTTCCGAAGCTCGGCCACGTACGCAACATCGTTCCTGTCGATGAAGATATCCGTCGGCTGGATGAAGTCGGTCCACGTCGCAGCATGGCTCCCGTCGAGATTGAACACCTGCACCCGGTGGTTCTCACGGTCGGCAACGTACACCAGGTCTTTGTGAATCCAGATGTTGTGCGGCAGGTTGAAATCGCCGTCCCAGACGCCCGGCATCCCCACCGTCTGGCCCCAGGAGAACTTCCTCTTTCCATCAGGAGAGAACACATGCACGCGAGTGTTGCCGTAGCCGTCCGACACGTACACATCGCCGTTCGACGCCACCGCAACGTCGGTTGGCTTGTTGAACGGCTCGCCGTCGTTCGCTACGCCCTCTGTGCCGAGAGTGCGGATCAGCTTGCCGTCGGTCGTGAAGTTCCTCACCGTGTGGTTGCCATTGTCCGCAAGCCACAGCGAGCCATCTGCGCCGAAGCACATGCCGTGAGCGCTCGGGAACTGGCCTTCGCCCCAGGAAGACAGGTAGTTGCCGTCCCTGTCGAAGACGATCACAGGGTGATCTGAGCGGTTGAAGACGTACACGCGGTCCTGCGGGTCGACGGCCACAGCCGCCACCTGCTTGAAGACCCAGCCGTCAGGCAGCCTGCCCCAGCCCTCAACCAACTCGTATCGGAACTTGCCATCGCCAACTCTGACTGGTTTGCCCGGCATCTTCGCGCCTCCTGTCGGGAACTTCTGTGCCCTCGCCGCCTACGCGCCGTCACCTGGCTGGTTGAACATGCCCAGGCCGCTCAGCATCTTCGTGACTTCAAGCGGCAGCACGAACTTCGTCGACGCGCTCGAGCCGATCTCCTTCAGCGCCTCCACGTACTGCAGCGTCATCGTGTTCGAGTCCACGGTCTGTGCCACCTCGAAGACCTTCTGCAATCCGTCCGCAAAACCCTGCGCACGCAGCACCGCCGCCTGCCGCTCCCCCTCTGCCGACAGGATCTGCGACTGCTTCTCACCCTCTGCCTTCAGGATCTCCGACTGCTTCTGGCCCTCTGCGATTGTGATAGCAGCCTGCCGCTGACCGTCAGCCTCAAGCACGACGGCTCGCCGCACGCGCTCGGCCGACATCTGGCGGTTCATCGCCTCCTGAATGTCCCGCGGCGGGTCGATCTCGCGGATCTCGACGTTCGTGACCTTGATTCCCCAGCGCTCTGTCTCCGAGTCGAGCCTCACGCGGATCATCTCGTTGATCCGGTCACGCTGCGAAAGCACCTCGTCGAGGTCGATATCGCCGATCACAGCACGCAGGGTCGTAGTCGCAAGCCCGACGACGGCCTGATGGTAGTTCGTTACCTCCATCACCGCCTTCTGCGCATTGGTGAGATCGATCCTCATGTAGATAAGGAAGTCGATCTCGATCGGCGCGTTGTCCTTCGTGATGTTGGTCTGGCGCGGGATGTCAAGCACCTCGACACGGGTGTCCACCTTCTCGATCTGGTGCAGGATCGGGATTGAGAAAACTATACCCGGTCCCCGCATGCCCTCGAACCTGCCCAGCCGGAAGCGTGCAATCCGCTCGTAGTCTCGAACAAAGTTGATAAAGGCCATATCGCGGTCTCCGTCCTATTGATTAACCACCGTCTCCCTCCCTGAGTCATGGAAGGAGATCGCCATCGTGCCAACTAGACGCCAGTCTACACGCTCGCAGGCGCGTTTCCTTTTCCCGAGTTGGGTCCCGACCTTGCGTCAGGCTCTGCCGCGCCGCTCGCCAGCGGCTCAACAAACAGGCGCAGGCCGTCCACACGCACAACTCGCACCCTCTCACCCTTCGCCACAACGGTCCCCGGCGGAGCAAACGCCCCGGACACCAGCTCCGCAGACCAGAACTCCCCTGCGATATGGACCTCGCCAGCCGGGTCGAGGTCACTTGTCACAACCGCCTCATCGCCAACAAGGCCAGAGGTTGACCCCTCGCCTTCCCAGGGCTTGGTCTTTGCAGACTGCCTTATCTGCCACGCCAGCCAGAGCACGAAGCCGAGCACCGAAGCGCCAAGCACGCTGACCAGCCACAGGCTGACCGTCTGAACGCCTCCCCTGAGGTCAGGGTCACCGAGCCTGCCCGCGAGAAAAACACCGCCTATCACGAGCGAGACGGCACCCGCGGCGCCGAAGTAGCTGACTCCCGGCGCCTCCGCCTCCAGCACGAACAGAACGATGGCCAGCGCAAGGAAGATCACGCCCGCCCAGGAGAAGTCGAGATTGCCGATCCCAACCCAGCCGAGCACAAGCATCGCAACTCCCAGCGTGCCGGGGATCCACAGGCCGGGGCTCCACAACTCGACTATCAGCCCAACCGTGCCGAGCGAGATGAGCAGGAAGGCGACGTTCGGGTTGGCAAGGAAGCTGATTACGTTGTCGACAAACGACATCTCCCGCCGTTCGATCTGTGCGCCGGCCGTGCTAACCGTCACGTCCCCCTCGAAAGCCTGGATGGAACGCCCGTCTATCTGCGCAAGCAGATCACTCAGGTCCCTTGCGATCAGGTCTGCGATGCCAAGCTCAACCGCCTCGTTCGCCGAGTATGCCGCCGCCAGGAGCACCGTGTCCTCCAGCGCACGGGAGTTGCGGCCCCGCTCGTCTGCTATCGACCGCATAAACGCGGCCGTGTCCTGCGTCACCTTGCTGGCAAGCGTCTCCGGCAGGTCGGCGCCAGAGCCGTCGACCACCGCTGCGGCGCCGATATTGGTCGCAGGGGCCATCGCAAGCAGTCCAGAGGCGGCCGAGATGAAGGTGCCGGCCGAAGCCGCCTGCGCTCCCTCCGGAGACACGAAAACGACCACGGGGACGCGTGACCCCAGGATGGAGGTAACCATGTCCCTGGTGCTGTCCAGGGTGCCGCCGGGCGTGTCGAGCTCGATGACGATCAGCTCTGCGCCGTCATCGTTGGCGCCGTTTATCGACCGCTTCAGGTAGCGCGCAGAGACGATGTCGACCGTGGTGTTCATGTCGATGACGCGTATTACCGGCGCGCCGGCCTGCGGCTCTTGCGCTGCGGCGGTCTGCTGCGAGATGAAGAGGAGGAGCACACCGGACGCAAGAAGGAGGGCAGCGGCGAAGCGTCGCACAGGGGTGTGCCAACTGGGCAAACTGGCGCCCGGACCGGCTGATCTGGCCAGGCCTGCCGATCCAGAAAGCCGTATGCGGACTGAAGACCCGTTCAGAGCACGTCTCATGATGGTCCCTCTCGGGGGCAATAATAACCGACAAAGACCACGCAGGTTTGAGCAGCACCCTGGCAGATGAGTTTTTTGTTGCGGTTTGCCTGGAACCCATCTGGCGGGCGCGCTCTGGCGGACGCGCTGGAGCCGGAGGTTGACCTGTCTGTCATTCTGAGCTTGACTCAGAATCTCTCAGCTAACCGTATTTGAGCGGTAAGTTCGCTCCGGCGCTCGCCATCCTCGTATCTGAGCCGCGTCCTTAGCCTGCCGATGGGCTTGAAGAAGGGCCGATTCGGCAGGTCGTCCAGCAAGCTCCATCGATTGCTCTCCTCATGACAACTCCCCGTTAATCTTCTGGCACGAGCCCGCCACCGCGATTCGCGTCAACCCACTCAAGTGATAGATTTGCGGCCCACCGTGGGCGGGACAGGCGCCCGCAACTGACGCATGTCGATCTGCGCGTCTCCAGACCGTCGTGAATATGTCCCGTTTGTGTTGATGTTAGTCTCGACGCAATCTCAAACCCTGCGAATCAGGAGAAGAAACAGATGTCGATGGGCGATAAGTGGCCGGAGATGGACAAAGGACTTGAGGACCGCATCGACGGTCTCATGGCCTCGATGCCTGTGCGCCGCAAGAAGATTTTCGGTACCAGCGCCTGGTTCATGGAGTCGAACGGCCAGATGTTCGCCGGCGTCTGGGCAGACGGCATCATGGTCCGCGTTGGCGAGGAAGAGGCTCGCAGTCTGACCGGCAGCGGAGGCGCCGAGAGCTTCGACCCGATGGGTGGCCGCCCGATGAGGGAGTATGTGTTCATCGATGGCGAGAAGATCGCCGAGGATGGCGAGCTTCTCAACTGGATTGAGCGGGGCGCAGGTTTCGCGGCAACACTCGCCACCAAAGTGAAAAAGTCCCGCAAAAAGCAGGCCTAACCGGCTCTCCTCCTCCCTCCATGACAGGAACGGAGTTAGAGGTTGGGTTGGCCGAATGTGCGCGTGGCCCATTTGTCACTCTGAACTCGATGCAGAGTCTCTCGGCGGCCAGTTTCCTGAGAGATGCTGAGTCAGGTTGGCTCTGTTGACATCATTCGCCCCGATTGGGAACAAGAGGGAGTTAGTGAGAGGGGTGTTTTTGTCATTCTGAGCTTGACTCAGAATCTCTCGGCTAACCGCTTCCTGAGAGATGCTGAGTCGAGCTCAGCATGACAGGCCTCCCAGCCCGCACCCTTCGACAAACCGTCTTCCCTCCGTGCCCGTTTCGAGACGCAGGGCCAGGGATATGACGCCCTCAACGACGGGCCTGAACACTGCCCGCATTCGCACAATCGCGTTAGCGATCTAAAATGGTCATGTCCAGGAAACTCCGCAGCGCAACAGCCGGCAGGTGATTTCAGAGCATGAAGATCATTTACAAGGGCAAGCAGGTTGAAGCCCACCAGGTGTTCCCTGTCACCGAGAACGAGCCGTGGAACGAGTACCAGCTCGAAAACGGCACGCGGGTGCGCATGAAGACCGTCGCCCAGCGGATCCTCAAGATCGAGGGAATGGACGAATACCTGATCCACTCGTCCAACATCATGGCGGTCGACCTGCCGGAGCCGGAGCCTCCCGCCGATAAGTGAGGAGAACGCCGTCCGACGCAGTTAGAAACGGGTGCTGGCGGGGACTTTTCCCTGTCTGTGCCTGACGAGCGAGGCCCAGATGACGGGAACCATCAAATACACGGTCACGACCACCGCAGGCAGCCGGAAGCACGTGATCGATAACGACTCTGAAAACGCGGCCATCACCGATTCCATCCGAGACGCCTTCGACGGCAGGCGTCCGGGCTTCACCCTGCTCAACCCCATCACGCTCTACGCGCTAGACAACGTGATCTCGGTGTCCATCGAAGGCGGCCCGCCTGAGGCCATGCAGGAAGTCCGGCGCAGATTGAATTTGCTAACAACAACAGCAAATGACGGTCGCAGCGGCGGCGCCTGCACACATACGCCCCGTGATTACGGTCACTGCCCGACGCCTGCAACGGGGTGCTGGCGCATGATCGTCTCCAGGTCCCGCAACGCCTTGTCTGCAAGGAGCACGCACTTGTTCGGAGGCGTTTCATGCTCTGGGTCTTCCCAGTAGATCCCGGTCACCTTCTCGCAATCCACCCACGGCAGAGTCTGGCCGCACGCCAGGCTCCCTGCCGGCATGCCGCTCGAACCGCCCGCTGAACTCGTTCACCATCTCCTGTGTAGCTACCTGGTCCGTTGCGCGTATCGTCTACCGGTCAGTACGTAAAGGGGAGCGTAAGTACACGCAGTTCAATGTCGTGAAGGCGCGATGGGATGTGCGACGCAATCCCGGCTGCGACCGTCTTCAACCAGTTCGACGGCATCTCCGGCGCGTCAGACGGCCGGCATAACGGGTGTAGACGGCGTGCCTTCCCGTGCACACCCCGGAGCCGGCAACAGGCGCCAGCGCCACCAACTGAAAACGGCGCACGCGCCTAATCGATATCCGCCCCCGCGCCGCCCGCCCACGCGCCCTTCGCCATCATCCCACCATCGACGGTCACGCTCTCGCCAGTCATGAACGAGGCGCGGTCGCTCGCCAGGAACAGCACAACCTCGGCGATCTCCTCCGGCTGCCCGACTCTGCCCAGCGGATGATCCTTCCCGTAGCTCTTCAGCGCCTGGCCAATGTCCTCGCCAGCCGCCTCAGCCGCCGCCTTCACCATCGGCGTTTCGATCGTCCCCGGGTTCACCGCAAGCACCCTGATGTTGTCCGCAGCAAAGTCGAGCGAAAGCTGGCGCATCAGCGAGAGATCGCCACCCTTGCTCGCCGCGTACGCAGACACGCCTGGCATCGACTGCAGACCCTGCACGCTGGCGGAGCTGATGATCACGCCGCCGCCGGCCCTGCGCATGTGCGGGATGCAGTACTTCGCCATCAGGAACCGGCTCTTAAGGTTCACGTCTATAATCCGGTCCCACATCTCCTCCGGCAGGTCGACCGCGTTCATGTAAGACGCCGCAGGCTGGATGCCGACGTTGTTAAACAGGATGTCGACGCCGCCGAACGCCTCGACCGTGGCATCGACCGTCTTGCGGCAGCCCTCGCTGGTCCCCGCGTCCGCCTCCACGAACAGCCCTCGCCCGGGAAGACCGGCCATCTTCGCAACGGTCGCCGCGCCCGCCAGTGTATTGACGTCCATGACGGTGACGCTCCCGCCCTCTCTTGCGAAGGCGAGCGATGCGGCGCCGCCGATCCCCAGCGCTCCGCCTGTGACGATGACTGTTTTGTTGTCGAACTGGCCCATCTCGACCACCTGTTTGTGTTGTGTATAGCCTGAATGTCAGTTTGCACCAGTTGGCCAGGAGCAATGGCCACGGGCTGCCGGTAGCATAGCACCGGGCGCACAGAGCGGTCCGGCGGGTCATGCAGAACTGGGATCGCTCCCCACGTGCGGACGCGCATCCGCAAGCGGTCAGCCTGTCGGATTCTGAAAAGGGGATCGAGCCAGGTTCATCGACCGGCTCAGCGATATTGTTACGCCCTGGTGCCGTTGACGCTATCTTCCTGGCTCACAGGGATAACGGGCTCGAAACACATCTGTGGCATGTACGGAAGCTCGATACAGCAAAAAAGCATGCCAGCAACTGCGCTAGCCATCCACCCCGCATCGAACCGCCGCCGCCTGCATCTGAACTTGTTGGACGCACCAGGACTTACCCAACACGTTCACGCGGACATGCACGGGCGGGCATACGCGGCCACAGCCGGCCAGAACATACTCAGTGCATCACATCACATCTACAGACCGGGCGGCCAGGCATCCGCAGCATGGCAACGCTCCGGGCGAGAACCGAATTGCGTAGAACCTTACTCCCACTCCTCAACCGCTCAACCTTGCTCGCAGCGCTCGCACTCACCGCAATCGCAGCCGTCGCCTGCTCGGGCGGAGAGCGAGGCGGCGGAGGCGACTTCAAGATCGCCGCCTACCAGTCCGGCGGCGTGCTGGACGGCAGGGAGACATCGCTCCAGGCGGTCCTGGACCAGGGAAGGCCGGTGGTCCTGAACTTCTGGGCAGGAAACTGCCCGCCATGCAGGGCGGAGATGCCGGTGCTCGAAGGCGCCTGGAATGAGTTCAAAGGTGACGTCGTCATGCTCGGCGTCGACGTTGGGCCGTTCTTCGGTCTCGGCACAGACGCCCAGGCCTTGAGCCTGCTGCGGGAGACCGGTGTCACATACCCTGCCGGAAACACCAGGAACTCAAGCATCCTCGACGACTTCAACCTGAACAGCCTGCCCGGCACATTCTTCATGACGCCTGACGGCACGATCGACGACAGATGGACGGGCGCTATCTCATCCGGCCAGCTGCGCCGCAGGATAAACAACCTGATCGACGCGTCTGCCAGTTAAAACGGTTAAGACGGCTAAAACGGGCAAACCCTGCTAGGACGGCTGAACTCCCAGCGCCAGCCGCACCGCCGCAAAGTTCCGCACGTTGGCCGGGTCCTGCCGCGTCACGTCAGCCTGCCGGGAGATCAACTCTTCCGCCATGCCCAGCGCAGCCGTGCCGTCTTCAACTCTGCCAAGCACGGCGTAAGCGCCGGTAAGCTCCAGCCACGCCGCCCAGTAACGAGGCGAAAGCTCGACTGCCAGCTCGTTCCTCTCGACCGCCTCGGTTGCTCTCCCCGCGCCGGAAAGAGCCCTCGCATACGAGAGATTTTCCGTTGGTGATAGCCTGATCGCAGATGCCGCAGCCCATCTTGCGTCCAGCGATCTCTCGGCGAGCCTCTGCCGGAGTGGCAGGCTGCCGGTGACCGCCTGCGACGCCGTTTCGAGCGCCATCGCCTCAAGCGTGTGGTAGTAGGCGACGTCTCCGGCCAGTCCAGACGCGCGGCCGGCGGTTTCAGACAGGTCGCTCACCAGCGCGCCCCTGAGCAGGCCGGACTGCAGGTTCGCGGCGGCCCTGTCCGCCATCAGGTGGCCCGCGTTGGCGAGAACGGTCACGCCCGCGACGACAGCGATAGCGATCAACGCGAGAGCGGGCGCGGCCAGGGCCGCAGGAGATGCTATTTGGCGTACTGTTTGGCCTGAACCTGAGTTTGCGGCATCTGCTTCTGGTCGATCAACCCGGCCTCGCCGTGACGTGGTGGTCAGCGCTACTAGCACGCCGATAAGCGACCACATCGCAAGCGTGTCTGCGGCACGAGGCACGTTCGCCAGTTGGTCAACTCCATGGGCGATGAACGCGGCTGTGACCGCGGCGGCCGTCAGCCTGATCCAAGGCTGCCCCTCCCGGTCTCGCACCAGCGAGATACCCGTTACTACGACGGCAACGGTTAACGCCGTCCATGCCAGCAACCCTGCGATGCCCAGTTCGGTGGCGACATTCAGGAAGCTGTTGTGCGCGTGAGGGACAAAACGGTCGACGTGCTCGTCGGGTGCGGCAAGCTGGTACGCGTAGCGGTATGTGTCTGGGCCGTAACCGAACAGGCGCCGCAACGCAGTGCCGGAACCTTCTTCCAGCCGGGGCGGGACCTGTGGCCGCTCCCCTATCAGCTCAAGCGACGCGGTCCAGGTCGCCTGCCTGCCGTTAAGCCCGGAGCCCAGCAGGTCTCCGTTGAATGATTGCAGCCGGCCTGCGGCATCACTCGAACCTGGTCCTCCCGCCACCAGCGCAAGTCCGGCGATCAGCGCGGCGCCGGCCGGAATGGCGAGCATCGCAACATGCCGCCAGGGCTTAACTCCGGTGGCACGCCGATAGCTCCGGAACGCGAGCACAGCGAACACTACCGCGCCCACGCCTGCCCCGACCCACGCTCCTCTCGACGCCGTTGCCCCGAGCGCCATGACCTGCAGCGTGACCACGACAAACGCCAGCAGTCCCGCTCTTGAGAACGGCCGCTCCCGCAAAAAGAACAGCCCGGCAGACACAAACAGCGAGACGGTCAGGAACGACCCGGCAAACGACGGGTTGCCGAAGGTCAGCGGCGACCTGCCTTCGTTCACCTCAAAGCGTTCAAAATGAAGCGGGTCAACGCCCGCAAACTGGGCAATGCCGTATATCGCCGCCAGCCCGCCTGCGAGCGCGATCGACCACAGGGCAGGCTCGATCTCCCGTCTCGACCGCAAGAACCTCGCCGCCGCCGCTCCGATGAGCGCATAGGAGGCGAGCGAGTAGAGGTCTGTCGCGTCAAAGCCCGGATACGCGCCGAGAAAAGAGGTCTTCTGCGAGACCGAGAGTACGGACGAGACGGCGGCGGCCAGCAGAAACGCGGCCGCTGACACCGTGATCCATCTTGCGCGAAGAAGGGACTCCGGCGGCGCCGGCGCCCTGCCCGTCCGCACAGATCCTGCGGCGGCGTGGGCGAGCCATCCGATGGCGATCAGCCCGGCCAGCACCCGCACTGCGGCCACCTTCGGCACATCCGCATAGCCGAACATGGCGTCAGGGCTCGTGATCATCAGCGGAACGAGGAACAGAACGAAGTAGACCGCAGACCTCACGACGGCCGCGGCGGCCCTCTCGGCCCGCGCTGCGATATGCGCCGTTTGAGCCCGCTGAGCCGGAGCCACAAGCGGGCCAGTTATGGTCCTGTTCGGAACGGTATTGCCTGCGGTAGCCATTTCGCCTCACTCGCTATCACAGCACAGCATCGGCCCGGCGGCATCCGTATCCACCTGAACCTGCACGCACCGTCAGTGAGTGGAGACCCCAATGAGAGCAGGTCGCGGCCTACCTGCGCCCGCAGGTTGTTTTTGTCATTCTGAGCTTGACTCAGAATCTCCCGGCTGACCTTGACCCGCAGGTCGTTTTTGTCATTCTGAGCTCGACTCAGAATCTCCCGGCTAACCTTGTTTGAGCACGGCAGGCCGAGAGACTCCGGATCGAGTCCGGAGTGACAGGCAAACCTCCCTCTTAACTCCCTCCCCCTGTGCCGAAATCGCGAGAGAAAGATCCTCAATGGAGCGAATCGATCTCATGACCACAGACCCGCACGCGGCCTCGGCGCCGCAACACTCCGCCTTCCCGGCATGTATCCTCGGCGGCGGCGGCCGACGCCCCTCAGGAAGAAGCCTGATCGCGGCGGCCTCAAAGGCGTCCCCGTTAAGACAGCCTGCCTCACCAGAACTGGCAGAACTGGCAGAACTGGCAAGAACCATCCACCCAACGACAGAAAACAAGAGCAGACGGAAGAAAAAAATGAACCTCACCAACAGGGAAAACATCCTCGCCATCACATCGGAATGGAAAGGAGACAGGGACGAAGGCGGCCGCCCGCTGGTGCCGGACGACATCCTGAAGCGCATGGAGTTGGTGACCACCGAAGAGGCGTGGGGCGTCTGCCGGCGTAACGGCTACAGCTTCCAGTTCACCGGTGAGTGGACCGCGCTGCACCCCGGCAAAGTGCTTGTCGGCAGAGCGGTGACGTGCCGCTGGGTGCCTCGAAGGCCGGACGTCCACGACTCGATAGACAGGCAGGGTGAGAAAGACGGTCGCGTCGGCTTCCAGAACTCGTGGGTGATCGACATCCTGAAAGAGGGAGACGTGCTGGTGGTCGACCTGTTCGGCAAGGTGAAGGACGGCACGTTCGCAGGCGACAACCTGGCGACGGCCATTCAACAGAACACGCACCGCGGGCTGGTTGTGGACGGTGGGGTGCGGGACGTGCAGAGGATGATGGAACTGGACGGCTTCAACGCCTTTGTGCGCGGCTACGACCCCAGCGCCATCCTCGACGTGAGCATGCCTGACATCAACGGCGTGACGCGCATTGGCGAGGCGACCTGCGTCCCGGGCGACGTTGTGCTTGGCACTGTCGAGGGGCTGATCTTCATCCCGCCCCACCTTGCCGAACAGGTGGTGACGAGGTCTGAGCAGATCAGGCTGAAGGACGAGTTCGGACAGACGCGCATTCGAGAGGGTGTCTACACGCCTGGCGAGGTCGACCGCGAGTTCTCTGATGAGATGAACGCCGACTTCGAGCGCTGGAAGAAGGAGCGGGGCGAGTAGTTTATTGCTCGTCGGATAAACTACTCGCCAGGTCAGCGGCCTGCGCCGCCGCCTGGCTCACCAGACCTGCTTTTCCATGTTCTGTGACTCTGCGCTTATCTGCCTCCTCGCAGCCACAACCTCGGCCCCAACGAGCACCACGATCGCCGAGAAGTAAGACCAGACCATCAGCACCACAAGTAGAGCCATGCCGCCGTAGATCTCGAAGGATGCAAACCGGTTCACGTAGAGAACAAACAACACCTTCGCCAGCTCGTACAGCGCCGCTCCCAGCAAGGCTGCGGGGACCACGTTGCCCCACTCCGTTTGCGTATTTGGCAACAGCTTGTAGACCAGGGCGAACGTGGCAACCGTCACCCCGAACGGCAGCAAGTATGCGAGGAACTGAACCCACACCAGCCTGCCGATCACCGGCACATCGAACTGCGCTACTGCATCGATCGCTGCGGTTCCGAACAGCGAGAATGCGAATGCGGTCAGGACGCCGGCGCCGAGCAGAATGCTTTGCGGCCTCTCCTTGTAGAACGGGAGGTTCGTTTTGATCCCGTAAGCGCGATTTACCGAGCGGGTGAGAGCGGAGATCATGGCTGTTCCGCTCCATACAAGGCCGACGAACCCGATAACGCCGAGCAGCCCGCTCACGCCCTGGCCCTGCTCCGAGATCTGGTCGACGAAACCGACAGAGTCCGGAAGATAGACGGAGAAGAAGTTCTCCAGCCTGGCGCGGGCGGTTGCGGAGTCTGCGACCAGGCGCATGATGCTCAGCAGCAGCAGGGTCAGGGGGAACAGCGATAGCACCGCGTAGTATGCGACTCCAGCAGCCATCAACGTCACGTCGTCACGCTTGATCTGCCGCGCCGTCTCGGCCGCCACTCGGACCCACGGGCTGTTGATCGAGTTGAACCGCTCCCTGGCGCGCACGGAGAAGACATACCGGAGTGCCCGGACGCGATCTATGAAAGCCGTGAAGATTCGCATTCGAGTCGTTGTCCCCGCCGTTGTCTGCGCAATAGTCCAACGGCATGGTCCCCCGCGATGGCATCCGCCAAGGTCCCCCGGAGTAGTGAAGCTATTACGGTTGAGGGCAGGCCAACGCCGGCCTGCCCTCGCCACCTGCATTCAACTGCGGTGCGGCTACGCCTTTTTGGCGGGCTCTTCCACCGCTTCGACCTCACGTCCGCGGACCACGATCCGCACTCCGTTGACAACTGCGCTCAACGTGTCTGTGACGGCGTGCACAGTGGTCTCGCCAATCTCCTCCGCGCCCCTGAGCGCGCCGGTTGTGGCTGCCTTCGCGGCGTCCCCCGCGTCCAGGCCGAGGTCCTTCGCCGCCGAGATCGTCTCGTCGACCGTCTCGCGGGCTACCGTCCCAATGTCACCGCCAACGTCGGATGTGGCCTTCACGATGCTGCGGGCGGTCTCACGAATGGCGTCGAGGGTGTTGATGCCGCTTGCCTGGGCACTTTCTACCACCTCGTGGATGATTGTCCTTGCGACTGAGATGGTGTCGCCGCCGACCTTGCCTGTTGACGTGATGAGGCTTGACGCCGTGACGCCGAGGGCCTCAATCGTGTTCAGGCTGGTGGACTCTCCTGCGTCGATCACGCCGTTGATTGTGGCCTTCGCAACTTCACCGAGATCACCGCCGACCTCGGCTGTGGCCGCAATAAGGCTGCCCGAGGTTGCCCTGATTGCGTCGATGGTGTTGATGCCTTCGGTCTCCGCAGTCTCCACCACTCCGTGAATGGTGTCCCTTGCGGCACTGCCCAGGTCCCCGCCAATCTCACGCGCGCCCCGAATGGCGCCGGCGCCGACGGCCGTCGCGGCGTCTTCGAGCTGTACCGTGAGTACCATCGTGGACTCGATGGCGCCTCCGACCGCGTTCCTGGTCACCTGGTGCGCGTCCGCGCCTACCGCGGCTGACCCTTTATGGCAGAGCGCACGGTGTCGCTGAGTACTGCGGCGGTGACGGTTGTGATCTCACCCGCTCCCTGGATAGTGCCGATGACAGCGCCCTTTGCCGTCAGACCGATGTTTGCTCCCGTCGAGCGGGCCGTGTTGATGGCGCCGTTCAGGGTGGAGGAGAGCAGAGACCCAAGGCCGCCTGTCTCTTTGACCAGGCTCCCGGTGGCGTTGAGGGTCTTGACCGTAACATCGTGGGTGACGTCGATCGCCGCCTGTACTACATTTCCCGCGCCCTTGATCGTGCCGGTGAGCGCGTCCTGCACCTCGCGGCCGGCGCGGTCGATCGCAGACTTATTTTCCGGAGACTGTTCTGTCGTCATACTGTCCACCTCCAGTGAACTTGTGTCACCCGGCCCCGAAACGGACAGGACAAGCGTCAGCAAGTTACTTCCTGACCGGACGAGCGTGATTTTACCTTTACCGGTGAAAGCTCTTGACTGGCAGTAGCCGGAGGGCGGTTTCCCGGCCCTGCCAGCCTGGGCGCAAGAGCCGCGTGCGGCAAATGGCGGAGTTGGTCACGGCTGCGTACACAGACCGCTCGGCTTAAAACTCCCCTTCAGCTACTCTTGACTACGGATTTGCGCTCGCTTGAAGTGCTGCCGCATTCCGTTTAATCAGGCTGGCTCGCTCGGCAAGGAGCGAGCTCGAAGCCTTTAGCAGCATCGGCGCGCTCAACGCCACAAAGCTGTCATCTTCCTCTCGCCAGGAGAACAGCAACGTCGCCAACGGCACGCCACTCTCCACTCCCCGTATCTCGTGTACCGTGCTCACTCGCCGCCAGTAAATGGACTCGTCATCTCCGAAAAGCTCGATGTGCACGACATATTCGATGACAGACGCGCTGGCGTCCGTAACTCCGTTATCGAGGCAGATCTGTCGGAAGACCTCGTTCACTCCGGGGGCGTGCAACGTCGTCGCAAGTGAAAAGCCGGAGGCGACAGCCTCAAACAGGGCGAGCACCGGCTCTCCCCAGATGTAGCGGCTCGGCGGCTCCGTGCTGATCTCCCCCACTTCGAGGTAGCCGCCATCCGGCGCCTTCGCCAGCTCCCGGATCTCTTCGATGGCGCCGGTCAACGCGTGGACTGCGGTTCCTTCCGGGACATGCTGGAGGGCGGCGTGCAGCACAGTGCTTTTGCCGGCCTTCCTGGGCACGGCTGCTGTGACGAAAGACCTCTTCTCTTCCGCGATGGTCCACAGCAGCGCGGCGATGTGCTCGTCCATCGTGTTATTCGCAACAAGGTCTGTCAGCGTTACGTCAGCCACAGGTCGCTCCGTATCGTTTTATCAATTGGGCGGGCGCCGGATGTGTCCACCGGCGACGGTTGACTGTCACAGCGAAATCCTACACTCACGCCGGACCTGTTTTCAGGATCACGGTGGCTCTGCTGGCGTTATTGCGGACCGCCTTCTCCCTCACAGACGTATGAGGCAGAGGGAATGGCATGGGTGGTAGGTAACGAGGAGGAATCTGTCACTCTGCACTCGATTCAGAGTCTCTCGGTGACCAGTTTCCTGAGAGACTCTGACTCGCCATACTGAGCCTGTCGAAGGGTGCCCGATTGCAGGTGCGGGTCATGTTCAGTTCAGGTCCTCGCCAGATCCTCTGCGGCCGGTTGTCATTCTGAGCTTGACTCAGAATCTCTCGGCTGACCGTTCGAACATGGCTGGCCGAGAGACTCCGGATCGAGTCCGGAGTGACAGAATTTGGTTGGGGCGCTGCTGTAGTCTCCGGCAACTTGCGGCAGCCGCGCCCGCGTGCGCAACGCCGGCTCGCCCTCTCACTTCATGCCCCGGACGTGAATTGGCGGACGCGAACTGGCCAATGCCACCTGGCGAATGCCATCTGGCCGCGAGGTAGAAGAAAAACCCCTGGGACCCGTATTGCCGAACAGCTTGAATAGCCAGGACTGGCACAACATCGTGGTGATCGGCGCGGGAGGCTCCGGCCTCAGCGTCTCGTATCACCTGCGCAGGCTCGGTCTCGAACATGTCGTCCTCGAGCGCGGGCAGACCGGTAACACATGGAGCGCCGAGCGGTGGGACTCGTTCCACCTTGTGAACCCGAACTGGGCGCTGCGGCTGCACGGCTTCGAGTACGGCGGCAAGGACCCTGACGGCTACCTGTCGAAGACCGAGACGGTGGAGATGCTCACCGGTTACGCCGCCAGCTTCTCTGCGCCGGTGCTGCCCAACACAGAGGTCCGGTCTATCGAACGCGCCTGCCCATCCGGATACATCCTGCGCACGCTCCCTGACGGCATGGGCGACCTGATCGCAGAGACGGTCGTGGTCGCAACCGGAGCGTTCGGCGTCCCCTCATATCCTGCGATCCGGGCAGGCCTCTCAGGCGGCGTCACACAGCTCCACTCAAGCCAGTACAAGAACGCCGGCCAACTGCCCGCCGGCGCAGTGCTGGTCGTCGGCTCCGGCCAGTCCGGCGCCCAGATCATGGAAGACCTGTTCGACGCTGGAAAGCAGGTGTACCTGTCCGTCAGCGGAGCCGGACGACGGCCGAGACGCTACCGCGGCAGGGACTCCTCATGGTGGAACAACACGATGGGCGGGTTCGATAAAACGGTCAACGATGTCAGGTCTCTCGATGTGCGCTTCGGCTCGTCGTCCCACACTTCCGGCGCAAGGGGCGGCCACGACATCTATCTCAGAGCATTCGCACGTGACGGCGTGCGGCTGCTTGGCAGGCTGGATGGCGCCTCAGGCGGGAGGATGACGTTCAGAGGCGATCTTCAGACGTCGCTCGCCGGGGCAGACGAGCACGCGGCACGCTGGCGGCAAGACGTCGACCGCTTCATCGATGAGAACGGTCTCGACGCTCCGCCTGAGCTTGAGCCAGACCCGCCAGGGATAGCCGGGATTCGCGTCCCGGACGGGCCGCCGGAGCTGGACCTGGACAGGGCCGGGATCTCCACGGTGATCTGGGCGACCGGGTTCCGCTACGACTTTTCGTGGATCAAACTGCCGCTGACAGGCAATCGCGGCTACCCGGTGCAGAGGCGGGGCGTGACTGCGTGGCCGGGACTCTACTTCACCGGCCTGCACTGGATGTACTCGGCAAAGTCGGCCCAGTTCATCGGAGTCAGCGAAGACGCTCAGTTCGTCGCAGAGCATATCGCCAAACAGACAACCGCCCGCCAGAGGTGACTCTGACGGGCGGATTTTTCTCTTTTCCCCGAGGGTAACGGCGAGAGCGTTACGAGGCGGCCTGCGCTCCGGCCGGGAGCGACCGCAAGTCACGCATGCGCCGCAGGTGCGCTCGCTCCATCTCCCGTTCGGGCGTTGCAGGCGCAACAGACCGTGCGCCGGCCTTCCGTGCGCCCGGCAGCGTCACCGTCATCGTCGTGCCCAGTCCGACCACCGAGTTTATCTCGACCGTTCCGTGGTGCGCGTCTACGATTGCCTTGACGATTGTCAGGCCCAGCCCCAGGCCGGACTGCGAGCGCGTCGCCTCATCGTTCCTGCGGTAGAACCGCTCGAACAGCAACTCGCACTCGTCCCTGGGGATCCCGGCGCCCTGGTCGACGACTGACATTCGCACGGACGCGCCGGCCTGCTCTATCAGCAGCGTGATTGTGCTGTTCTCCGGCGAATACTTGGAGGCGTTGCTGGGCAGGTTCATGAGCACCTGCATCACCCGCCTCTGATCGCCATGCAGCTCCAGGTTTTCAACCCGATTATCTATCACCAGCCTCTGGCGCCTTGGCATCATCAGCATACGGCCGGACGCCTCCACTTGCACCAGGAGGTGGTCCAGCAAGAAGCCTTCCTTAACCACCTCGAACTTGCCAGCCTGGATCCTGGTGATCTCCAGCATCTCCTCGATCAGCGCGTTCAGGTGCTCGCCGTTGCGGCGCATCAGGTCAAGGTGCTGGATGTTCGTGTCCTTCCTATCGCCGCCTTGCCTCCTGCGGAGCACATCTGTGAAGCCCATGATGGTGGTAAGAGGCGTGCGCAACTCATGCGAGACCATCGAGAGGAACCGGTCACGCTCTTCGTTTAGCTGCCTTAGCTGCTGGTTCTCAAGCTCCAGCTTGCTGGCGATGATCTTCTCGTCAGCCAGGGCGCGCTCGTGAGAGACGGCGCGCTCGCGAGACCGTGTGATGATGAGGTCTGCGGAGAGCACGACTCCGAACAGCACGAAGAACGAGCCGCCAAGCGTGCCGAACACCGTGCGGAACATAGAGCTGCGAGCCGTGTCGATGCGGGCGTCGAGCGTGCCGGTAACGTCACGGGTCACTTCGAGGATCTGCGAGGGGCGTTCCGTCGATGCGTCCAGGAGGGGAATGTAGGTTGAGATAAGGTCGCCCGTGGTGGACGTGCCGTCGAACACGCTGAACTCGACGTCCTCAACAAGGTGTGTCGCCGTCTCGCCGTTCACAGCGCCAATGAAAGCGTCGCTTGTCATGTGCGCGCCGTCTGCCTGGGATGGCGCGTCAGTCGCGGAAGACCAGATCAGAGAGCCGTCAACCTTAATCAGCGAAAGCTTCACGATATCCGAATTGCGGAGGAAGGTCGTCATCGCCAGGCTCTCGTAGCTGACGGCCTGGTCAACGGGCGACCCGAAGCCCGTTTCTGGCTCGACAGGGGTTTCCAGCGCGCCGGTCAACACTCCGGCGATCACATGGGCGTCTCTGCTGGACTGTTGACTGACGACCTCAATCAGGTTCGCCTTTTCATTGCGTTCAGCCGAATTAGTAATCACGACAGCTGCGATCACGAAGATTGCGACGCTGACGATGAGGAATCCGGTTGTTAGCTTGAATCGGTTTTTCATGTCTGATGTCCGTCGTGTGGAGTTCGCTTCCAGCTCAGGAGTAGATTTTGGCCAGTTCCTTAAGCAACTTCTCGATCGAGATATCTCCGGCTTCGTACGCGGCGATCAAGCGTTGAACTGTTGAATCCAGAGTGGGAGTTTCCGGCTCTGCCGTTGGCTCAGGCGTCGGCGAAGGAGTCGCCTCCCGCGTCGGCTCAGGCGTCACGACCAGGGTTAGCTCGGGTGTCGGCTCAGTAGCAGGCTCTGAGCCCCGATTGCCGCCACTCTTGCCTTGATTCGCAGACCCGCCGTTGTTCTCGCCACTGCCTCGGGAGAATCCATTCTCAGTCGTCGCAGTCGCAGCGGTCGGCGCAGAACTATTTGGCGATGCGGTTGGAACTACAACCACCGGCGTCGCTGTAGGTACCGTAACCACAGGCGTCGTTGTCGGCACTGTCACCACAGGCGTCGCAGTCGGCTCATGCCGAACCGAGGTCGCGGTCGGCACTGTCACCACAGGCGTCGCAGTCGGCTCATGCCGAACCGAGGTCGCAGTCGGCACTGTCACCACAGGCGTCGCAGTCGGCTCATGCCGAACCGGCGTCGCGGTCGGCACTGCCGCCACAGGCGTCGCTGTCGGCTCATGCCGAACCGAGGTCGCAGTCGGCACAGGAGGCGCTGCCGGGGCCGCCATTACAGGCCTGGCAGGCGTTGCAGTCGGCGCAACATACATCGTTTTCGGCGCTGGCAGCCCGCCGGACGAAACAGCGGCGACGTTTGCAAGCGCACTCATGGCGGAAACTATGCGTGCCTCCGCCTCCGCGGCAGACCCGCCGCTCCCTGACGTGAAGAACTGCTGCTTCACAGGTTCTGCCGCGCCGGACGGAGCGCCCGCCGGCCTGGCTGCCACCACACCCTGAAGAGAAGAGTCAGGCGCCTGGGGAAACAGGTTTCCGTCCGCAGAGCGAGATAGGGTGATTCCTGAGCCGTTGCCGTCATTGCCGCTATTGGCCGAAACGTCAGAGACGCTGTACCCCGAGGCGCTGGCGTCGTCGACCAGCTGCTGCAGCAACGTCGCTGCGCCATCCCCATCATCGTCCAACATGTAGATGGCCGACTGCTCATCAGAGGGCGCCATGAACTGGTAGTGGTCCGCTGGCTGCACGGACGAGCAGGCGACCGATACGGTCAAAATGCCCGCCATTACGGCCCGCCTCGAAGGAGAGAACCCGAGAGAGAACGCGCGCCGCACGGACGAAGGGCTGCAGAAACGGCAGAGAGACCTGGCGGAGTCACGACCGGCGGCCAGCATGGTCCCAGCCCACTCGCCACTGCTGGCAAGCCGGCTGTTTTCTATTGACCAACGGCTACTGGACATTTCAGGCTCCCGGGGTGCATCGGGTCGGTGTGACATCTGACCGTCCTCGCTTGAGAACTGTGGTCATACTTCTCGCCACATATCGACACTCCCACATCGCGGGCAGTCAGTGGCAGGTCCAGGGCTCATTTTTTGTGAGCCGCCTGTATCAGGTGTGAGCCGGGTGTGAAGCCGTGTAGTTCGGACAATGTCCAAAGGTGTGCGCAAGGTGTGCAAATTGCCGGTATCCGGCTTGACACCGGCAAGTCCGTATGGGACAGTTAACCATATGGTTAACCATAACGACCAGTTAGATGAAGTCTTCTACGCCCTCTCGGACCCCACGCGGCGGATGATCATGAGCCGCCTCGCGGAGGGTGAATCGACTGTCAAGGAGCTGGCCAGCCCCTTCGATATGTCGCTACCCGCTGTCTCGAAGCACCTGAAGGTGCTGGAGAAGGCCGGGTTGTTGGTCCGCCAGGTGGACGGCCGCATGCACAGGATGCGGCTCCAGCCAGACGGCCTGAAGACTGCATCGGAGTGGGTGGACCACTACAGGCACTTCTGGGACAGCCAACTTGACCGCCTCTCAGCATTCCTGCAGGTGGCGACGGACCGCTCAGAAAAGACGGGCGGCTCAACGGAGGAGAATGACGAATGACGAACCAGAGTCCAGGCCCAACACTCAGCCTGTCGATGAGCCGCGTGCTCGCGGCCTCTCCGGAGCAGGTCTTCCGGGCCTTCACAGACCCGGATTGGTACGGCCAGTGGTGGGGTCCCGAGGGGACACGCTCAGAGGTGAGGCAACTCGACCTCCAGGTCGGCGGCGCCTACAGAGTCGACATGCACCTGCCAGACGGAAGTCTCGCCGTCATGTACGGCAGATACCGTGAGATCGACCCGCCGCAGCTCCTCGCCTACTCACTGGCGTGGGAGGGCGATCCAACGGAGATGCTGGTGACTCTGGAGTTCGAGCCGCACGAGGACGGCACCGAGTTGACCGTGACGCACGAGGGCTTTACCGACCAGGCGCGCGCCGGTCAGCACGAGCAAGGCTGGGCAAGCTCGCTCGACAGGCTCGTTAGCCTCCTGGCAAATCAGAGCTAGCCGGGACCAGACAAACAGACCGAAAAGAACTATCTGGCGCAGTCGCGGTTGAGCCGCAAGACGCTCAGACGGCGGCACGCGCCCAAAAAGGAGATTCCAGATGGGAACAATAGAGAAGTCCGTGACTGTAAACGTAGACGCAGACAGAGTGGTGGCGGCGCTGACCGAGGCTGCCAGGCTGGAGAAGTGGTTCCCCACGAAGGCGGTCACAGAGCCGCGGACCGGCGGCAAATACCACCTCACCTTCGTCCGCCCCGGCGAGGACCAACACGTCGTGGACGGCGAGTTCACGGCGATTAGCCCTAAAAAGGTGTCGACTCGCTGGCCCATGGAGGGACTCGGCGAGACAGAGGTCGACTGGCTCCTCTCTGCCTCCGGCTCAGGGACCAGCGTGAAGCTCGTCCACAACGGCATCGGCGAAGGCGGCCCGTGGGACCAGGTGAGGGCGATGATGGACCCCGGATGGGGCATGTTCGTCAACAACCTCAAGAACTACCTTGAGGGTGGCGACGACTTACGGGGCGGGTAAATTTGCGGCCGGGCACGGACCGTGAAGATCAGACGGTTATTTCCTGAATACGCCGGAGCGGGCGGACCAGGAGTTATTGCGGATCGAGAGGAGCGTCCAGATGGACAAGTGATCAGTAATGCGGCAAAGACGGCAAAGCAGGTGGTGGCAGGTGTGAAGCCGGCGCAGTTCAGCGACCCGACGCCGTGCAGCGAGTTCACAGTGAAGCAGCTTGCCAACCACATGGCCGGCCTGCTGATGGGCTCCGAGCGCGCTGCAAAGAAGCTGGCCGCGGCGCCGCGGCCAGACCCGATGCCGGACATCGTTGGCGACAAGCCCGGCGCGGTGTACTCCGGCCTGGCTGACAAGGCCGCTGCCGCATGGAGCGCAAAAGGCGCGTTCGATGGCAACACGCACTTCGGACCCGGTGAGATGCCGGCCCAGATGGCGGGGGCGATCACGCTGATGGAGATCGCCGTGCACGGCTGGGACCTGGCTAGAGCGACGGGCCAGGGCTACTCGATGGACCCCGAGGTTGCCGCCGCGGCGTTCGAGACGCTGAAGCAACTAAACGCAGGCGGACGGAACACCAGCGCGTTCGGGACTGAGGTAAGCGTCGGCACGGACGCCTCAACTCAAGACC
Organism: Chloroflexota bacterium; assembly: GCA_027624075.1. Lineage (GTDB taxonomy): Bacteria > Chloroflexota > Dehalococcoidia > Lucifugimonadales > Lucifugimonadaceae > JAJCYX01. Next base: position 50 of record JAQBUH010000029.1, on the reverse strand, counting down.
AGTTGATTGCGTACTCCGGCCGCGACCCGAAATGGAAGGCGTAGCAGGTT
>JAQBUH010000028.1 GCA_027624075.1 Chloroflexota bacterium | reverse complement strand
TGGCCGCGATGAACAAACTGATCCGGATCTGCTACGGCGTGATCAAGACACGAAAACCGTTCAATCCAACGCTCAATATTGCACCGAAAATCGCTTGATTTCCAAGACGGCATCTGAGTTCTGATAGATCCGACCGGGCACCTTCGAGATCAAAGAGGCGCGCTTTACCGAGGCTGACCTATCTCAGTTTAGCCAGCAATGGGACAGGGCAGTTCATGCTGCTGCGGCGGAGATGGCGCCAATCACTGACAGGTTCTTCCAGGACCTCGATAGCTCACCGCCGGCGCTCACCCACTTCGGGGACACGCAGTGGGCGGCGCGAGGCACCTCCTGGCCGTAGCCGCGCCTGATAGCAGGAGACATGCTCGATCTGGCTGACAACACGGAGGCATAAGGGCGCGGCTTCTCGCAGGGCTCTACCGTGCCGCCCTCGCCTGCGCGCCAGCCGCGCCCTCACCCGCCAACCCTGCTGTGGCCCGCCTTCGCGTCCGGACCGGTCAGGTACCGCCTGATCGCCGCCTCGTACTTCACCTCGGAGTCGTCCTCCGGCTCATAGCCCAGGACATTGCGGGCCGACTCAAGCGACCAGAACCGCCTCGTGTTGCCGCTGATCCCGTAGACGATCAGGTACGGCACGCCGTGCTCATCCGAGATGTCAGGCGTCTCGATCGCCTTGCCGAACAGCTGCCTCAGGTCCCTCGCAGAGAAGTGTGTCCCCAGGTGCCGCTTGAAGTTCGCGACGGGTCCGCCGGCAGGCTCGGCCCCGGCTGGTTGCGACATGAACATCTCGGCGTCCACCTCCCGCGGATAACCGATGCGCACCTGCACGAACTCCATCTTCCGGCCGAACTTTCCGCACGCGTAAGGCCACGCCAGCAGCTCATACGCCGCCTTCGCCCAGCCGTAGAAGTTGTCTGAGACCGGGTATTCCCACGGCTGCACAACATCCTTCTTCTGCGCGTGCACGAGGGCGTGCTCGTACCAGTCCGCCGCGTGGTTCGATGACGCCACGACCATCCGCCGCACGCCAGCGTCGTAGGCTGCGCGGTACACATTGTTCGCCATCACGACGTTCTCACTCTCGATGGCGAAACGGTCGATGTGCGGGACTGCGTCGCCGAAGACGCCGCCCTCCGACGACCGCTTGTAAGAGAGGTGGATCACGGCGTCGGCACCCTCGAACAGGTGTTGATACTTCGAGCGGTCAGTGTCGATGAAGTCAGCGGTCTGCAGGCCGTCGATCTTCTGGCCGTCGCGCCCCAGGTCGGTGACGTCCGCCATCACGAGGTCGTACCGTTCCGAGAACTCGTCGAGCATCTGCGACGCCACGTATCCGGCGGCGCCAGTCACCAGGACTCTTCTTTTGCCAGCCATGATTTTTCTCCGTGTCTCTTAGCAGGGCGAGGGCTGCGTGTGGTTGTTCTAATCCTGCCCGCCATCCTGAGCCGGGACATACGTCTCTGTGCGGCTCGCTGCGTCCCCTGAGCGACGCCCGCCTCACGCCTCGCTCACGTCCCAGCCCGGCACCGTGTGATAGCCCTCGTCAGGCAACTGCACGATCACCGGCAGCCCCAGCGCCCGCTTGATCCTGTGCATGTTGAACATGTGCGTCATGTACTCAAAGTACATGTGGCGGAACGTGGCCTCAAGCGAAAGCGTGCCTCCACCGCTGGCATCGACAGACACGCCATTCGGGTGAGCCTTCGTCATCAGCTCCCACTGCGGACTTGCGGCGCGTGAAACGACCATGCGGCGACCGTCCGCCACGCTCACCCTGCGCAATACCGACTGCGCAAGCGACATAGCGCCATCAACCGCGCCGAGTATCTGCTCCAACTCCCAGAAATCGCCCTCGTCCAGCCTGCGGTCGTGTCCCGCAGAGTTAAGCCTCGCCAGCTCCTCGTCGCTGACCGGGATGCCGTCAGAGAAGAGCTGATCGCGCCAGCGCACCAGCAGCCAGCGGTACACAAGCGACGCAAGGTGGCTTGTCTGCTGCCGGATGCTCCAACCCGACCAGCCGTACTGGTCGCTCGTCCAGTCCAGCGCCTCGTCGCTCAGCCCGCTCACCTCTCCGCGCACCATGCTGTCCAGCTTCCAGTACTGCGGAAACAGCACCCGCAACGGAGCCTCGTCTTTGACCTCGCTCATACCAAACCTCTCTTGACTCGATCAGACCGGCGGCCCCGCGGCGACGCGCCCGCTACGCCTCCAGCACAAACAGATCACCGCAGGCAGTGCAGAACTTAGCATCAGTTTCAGTCATGTGTCCGCAGTTGGCGCACTGCTGCTGCCAGGGACTCAGCGCGCTGGTACTCGTCCCGCACCCCGGACAGAATCTATCGTCAGGGTGGAATGTGCCTGAGCACACGGGGCATCTCAGCAGCGGCATATTTCTGCGCAGGTGGTAAGTCGAGTTGCGCTTCGCCCTGCGGAACATCCGGATCACGAGGTATCCGCCAAGACCCACAAGCGCGAGCGCAGGCAAGATGCCCCACACGCTGAAAACAAGCACGTTGAACAGGCCGTGCAGAAGCGCCGCCGCGGCCAACCCGGCGAGGCCGGCGAACTTGCGTCTTACGGGAGGAGCGGCCGGGTTCAGCGACAGCGCCCACAGTGACCCGAAGACTACGTGACCCAGCGTGCTAACAGGCCCGCGGAAGATCATCACCTCAGGCCCGAATGAAAGTGCGTAGCCAATGTTCTCGGCAGTCGCAAAGCCCAGGCTCGCAACGGCTCCGTAGATCAGCCCGTCGAGCGGCTCTCTCAGGTGCCTGGTCCGGTAAACGCCGAGCCGGACGGCCAGGAACTTCGACGTCTCCTCGACCGGCCCGACGATGAAGAACATCACCACCGCGACTGTGTCAATGCTGGCGAGGCCGTACTCCAGCTCGTCAGAGTCGATCAGCAGGAACTCGATCACCCCGGCGGGGACCACGGACACCATGCCAAGGAAGAACGTGATGAGCAGTATCTTGAGCGGGGCTCCGCGATAGGAGCGGCCGTTCGTGAATACCCAGAGCCACAGAGCGCCGGGAATTAAGGCGCTGACCACGGCGACGGCAACTGGCACTTTTCTCTCCCGGCCTGCTCAGGTCCGCGCCACGCAGGCGACGTTCGTCAGCGCAGGTTTCTCCTGATCGTCGGATACGTCCCTGCAATCAGATCGTGGAGTGCCCGCTTGTCGCTCCGGAACGCGGCCATGATGTAGCCGATCAGCAGGATGATCGTTGAGATGAGCTTGGACAGCTCTCTGCCGAGCGCCTGGAAGAAGTTCAGCTTACGGTTCCCTCTGCCGTCCAGGACGTAGATGTTGAACAGCTTCTTGCCTGGCGTCGTGCCGAAGAGGGAGAGGAAGATGGCGCCGTATAGAGAGGAGAATACGAACTGCAGCAACTGGAGCACAGCCGTTGGATCGGTCTCCCCGGCTGCCGGTTCTGAAGTGTCGAACAGGTTTACGCCAAGCGCCGATCCGATGATGTAGAAGACGATGGTCAGGATGATCCCGTCCACAATGACGGCAACGAACCTGGCCCAGAACCCAGCGGGCTCGCCCACCATGGCCACAGCGGCAGGCACGCCGTCGTAGTTGTCCTGCCGGCCGAACGGAAGCCCGCAGGTTGTACAGACAGACTCGTGCTGATTCCTGATCGAGTGACAACGCGGGCAGGTTCTGTATACGCTGAGAGACCGGTCGTATCCGGGGCCGGTCGCCCACGGGTCAACATCGGACCGTGAGCCTGACACCGGCGCAGCTGACCCGGCTGCCAGGTCTGGCAACTGCGCCCCGCAAGACGCGCAGTACGAGGCCATAACCGGGTTGCGGTGGCGGCAGGATGGACATTCGACCCCTGAGCCCCTGTTGGAACGAGATTGCTGAGCGATCTGGGACGGCTGCTCAACGGAATTGCCGCACTTCGGGCAGAAGCGTGCCCCTTCTCGCAGCGGCTCGTAGCACCTGGCGCACCGCGCCTGACTCGTCATTTAACAACTCCCGACTACTATTCGTGCCGTCCCAGTCTACTCACATCACTACCGGTCGTTGAGGCCGCCTCGTCCGAACGTTTGCGGTGGCGTTCCGGGATTAAGCGAAAAGTGAGTATGGGCAGCAAGCCACTCGCCATCCGGCGCAGCGGCAGTGCGCCGTCGCTCAAGCGCCACGGTGGCACGGCCAGGCCGATCGAACGGCTGGCCTTGCTCATCGAACCCTGTCGATGTCCACGTGGCGATGCCCCACGCTGAGTCGCCGTCACCGCCGCCCCGCACAGAGTCGAGTTCCACCCTGAAGCCGGCGATGTTCGGCCAGATTCCCTCCCACTGGTTTCGTTGCAGCGGCCCGAGTCCAATAACGATGTCCGCCTTTGTCCCGAAAGACGCCACGTCATCCGCAAAGATGCGCCTCCCGGCATCGTAGTCCACCGCCGCGCACGCCGCGCTCAGCCGCGCAAACCACTCTCTCGCCGCCGCGAGATGGTCTTTCGCTGTGATTGGCCCCTTGTCGTCTCTGATAACCGGGTTAACTGGCATGTGCGGCATATTACGGGTTTGGTCCGCCCGCGTGCGTGCCCATACCGCCTCTCCTTGACCTGGGAGGAGTTTGAGGATGGTCTGCGCTGCTGCCGCGGTGACCTGGCAGGGAGCGCTGCTCGCTGCGCTCCCTGTGGCCCCGTGAAACAAGGTCTGCCGCGGGAGGGCCTGTCACCCCGGCCTTCGCGCCCGTTCTTCGAGAAGGGAACTTACAGCTCGGCCACTGTTAGCCGCGGGATTCTGAGTCAAGCTCAGAATGACAATTTTGTAAGGGAGCGCTGCTCGCTGCGCCCGTGTGGCCCCGTGAAACAAGGTCTGCCGCCGGAGGTTCTGTCATCCCGACTTCGCGCCCGTTCTTCGAGAAGGAAACTTACGGCTCGCCCACGGTAGCCGGGAGATCCTGAGCCAAGCTCAGAATGACAGATTTGACACGGGCGCCGCTCGCTGCGCCCGGGAGCGAGGCGCTGGTGGTTTCCGGAGTCGATCCGTCACAGAGGGCGAACATGTAAATCCCTCCACCTATTCCAAATGGGAGGGATAGGATGATTTCAACAGAGCCTGCCGCTTCTTAACTGGCTGGCTCTAAACACGCTCGCAGCCGAAGGGACTCGCTGTGGCAACCAGGTACGCAGGCAAGGTCAACGCCCCGGACTTCCCGCACGGGCTCGACTGGATTAACGCGGGCTCGCCCGTCACACTGGCGCAACTGCGCGGCAAGCTGGTTGTCCTGGACTTCTGGACATATTGCTGAATCAACTGCATGCACATACTTCCGCAGTTGCGGAAGCTGGAAGAAAAATACCGCGACACGATGGTCGTCATAGGTGTCCACTCGGCCAAGTTCGACGCCGAAAAGTCCACCACGAACATCGAAGAGGCCGTCACACGGTACAACGTTCGTCACCCAGTCGTTAACGACGCCCGCTTCGCAATTTGGAAGCATTACGGCGTGCGAGCCTGGCCGACCCTCATGTTCATCGACCCCGAAGGCAAGGTGATCGGCCGCCACGAGGGTGAGTTCGCAGTCGGCGATCTCGACCGCATCTTCCAGCAGATGATCGCCGAGTTCGACGCGAAAGGCCTGTTGAACCGAGAGCTCCTGCCGTTCCAGCTGCGGGCCATCAAAGAGGCCGAGCGGCCGCTTGCGTTCCCCGGCAAGATCGAGGCAGACGCCGGGCGTGACAGGCTCTTTATCGCAGACTCGAACCACCACCGCGTGATCGTCACATCGCTGGATGGCGAGGTTCGCACGGTCATAGGCAACGGCGAGTCTGGCGGCGCCGCGTTCGGCCAACAGGGCTTTGACGAGCCGGTCTTCGACAACCCGCAGGGCATGGCGGTCGACGGCGACACGGTCTACGTCGCAGACGCAGGGTCGCACACGATAAAGCGCGTCGACCTGGCAGAGAAGTCCGTCGTCACCATCGCAGGGATCGGCCAGCAGTCGCTCTACCGCCATGCCGGTGGCGATGCGCTTGCCAACCCGCTCAACTCACCGTACGACCTCGGCCTGCGTGACGGCGTGCTGTACGTGGCGATGGCCGGGTTCCACCAGCTGTGGTCGATGGACCTGGGCGCGGGGACATTCTCGCCGTTCGCCGGCACAGGAAATGAGGACATCAAGGACGGCCTCCGATTGGAGGCGCTGCTGGCCCAGCCGTACGGATTGACGGTACAGGGCGGCAACGTCTTCTTCGCAGACTCGGAAACCAGCTCGCTCCGCCTCGCGAAGATCGGTGAGGGCGGACGCGTGGTGACATTGGTGGGCACAGGCCTGTTCGACTTCGGAGACGCCGAGGGCATTGGCAAACAGGCGATGTTGCAGCACCCGCAGGGCGTTGCCGCCGGTCAGGACGTTGTGTTCATCGCAGACACGTACAACCACCGGATCAAGCAGATCAGTCTTTCGACGCTGCGGGTGCTGAACGTAGCCGGGAACGGCAAGAGAGGCACGGCGGACGGAAGGAGTCCTGACGCGGCCTTCAATGAGCCAGCGGGCCTTGTCGTAGCAGGCAACCGCATCTACGTCGCAGACACCAACAACCACGCAATTCGCGTCATAGACCTGCAAGAGAAACGGGTCTCCACCCTGGATCTGCGCGGCCTGTAACGATTGCAGCCACCGTGCCGTGTCATTCTGAGCTTGCCGAAGGGTGGCCTCAGAGCACGAGCCAGTCAGAGGGTGGTTTGTGCCGGCGCGAACAGCGTGCAATGTCATTCTGAGCTTGACTCAGAAACTCTCATTCTTCTCCGTCCCTCAGAGTGTCGACTCAGAACCACACAGTCCTCTCACGTTTCGCATCCCCTCTTTCCCGCTGATGTAAGATTCGGCCCGCGGCCGCCCGAGTCTGCCCGCGTCCGTAACGACACCGAACCTCAACGGAGCCAACCATGAAACTTCTCTACTTCAACGACTTCCGGCTCGGCGTTCTCAAAGGAGACAACGTCGTCGACGTCACAGCCGCCGTCAGCGACCTCCCGCACGTCAACACGCAGGACCTGATCAACGGCGTCATCGAGCACTTCGGCGCCTACAAGAAAAAGCTGCAGGACGCCGTCGCAGGCTCAAAAGGCGTGCCGCTCTCTGGCGTGCGCGTCCGCCAGCCGCTGCCGAAGCCGGTCAACATCGACTGCATGGCCGTCAACTACATGGAGAACGGCACGCGCTCAGCCCCGGCGATCATCAACACGTTCCTCAAGTCGCCACTGTGCGTAATCGGCCCCGGCGACACCATGGTCCTGCCGGATGTTCCGGCGACCATTTTCGAGGGCGAGGCGGAGATGGCCGTTGTGATCGGCAAGCGGGCCACGAACGTCCCCGCCGCAGACGCCATGGACTACATCTTCGGCTACACCAACTTCATCGACGGCTCAGCCCGCGGCCTGCCCGGCGCCAACGCTTTCCACGCCATGAAGTCCCGAGACACGTTCGCGCCCATCGGCCCTTATATCGTGACCGCGGATGAGATCGCTAACCCACAAAAACTCCGTGTGCGGCTGTGGAACAATGGCGACCTGATGCAGGACTTCAACACGGACGACATGGCGCACAACATCGCCCGCTGCATCGAGTACGTGAGCGCAATCCACACGCTTGTGCCGGGCGACATCCTGGCAACCGGCACCAACCACCGCGGCCTTAACCCGTTCCAGGACGGCGATGTGATCGAGCTTGAGACCGAGGGCCTGGGAAGGCTCAGGTTCAATGTCAGGGACGACCTGAAGCGTAAGTGGGCGCGCGAGACGCGGCTCCAGCGGCAGGAGCAAGGGCATGAAGACGCCACGCCCCAGGTGTCAGGCAAGTACGCTCCGTAGCAAGTCGAATCTGCCGCCGGGATGGAACAGAACGACAAGAGAAGGCCAGTCCGGGCCGGCAAGTTGCGCCGGACCACGCGGACCCGATCACACACCAGAAGGAACAAAAGCTATGACGGTCGTAGGCGAAGGCGATTTCAGGTATGAGGTCGTGACCGACTGGCCGCAGATGCCCGAATGGTGGTCGTTCGGCCTCGCGTCAGATGTGGCCGTAGACTCAAAGGACCGCGTGTGGGTCTTCTCCCGCGGCAAGCACCCGGTCACCTGCTGGTCGCAAGACGGCGCATTCATCGGCAGTTGGGGCGAAACCTTCTTTCGGGAGCCGCACGGCATGTTCATCGATAAGGAAGACAACATCTGGCTCACCGAGAAGCAGCGCCACATCGTGACCAAGCACAGCCCTGACGGCGAGATACTGCTGGAGCTCGGCACGCGGGACTACGCGCAGGTCACCGCAGGGCAGCACGGCGACTTCGGCCTGCCGTTCAACTCTCCCAGCGGCGTCGCGCTTGCGTCCAACGGTGACATCTACGTCTCAGACGGCTACGGCAACCACAGGGTCCAGCACTTCTCTCCGGACGGGAAGCTGAAGAACTCGTGGGGCAGGTCAGGCACCGGCCCCGGCGAGTTCACGCTGCTGCACAAAGTGGGAATCGACTCGAAGGACCGCGTCTACATCTGCGACCGTGAGAGTAACCGCATCCAGCGCTTCGACCTCGCAGGCAACTACATCGACGAGTGGACAGACGTCGCTGGCCCCGGCGACACCTATTTTCACACCGACGGCATGGTGTACGTGGTGGAGCAGGGCGGAGGAAACGGCGTTTCGATCTGGACCGAAGACGGCGAGCTGAAGTCACGGTGGCGCGGCAACCCCGACGCCTGCGAGGCGGCACACGGCTGCTGGGTGGACAGCGAGGGCAGCATCTATGTGGCGGAGATCGGCAGGCCGGGCCACGGCCAGCGCGTCAGGAAGTTTGTGCGGGTGTAGGCGGCCCGGCTCAACCTCCCGTACGAGATTGCCAACATTGGCGCGGGGGCGGCCTTCTCCCCACTCCCTGGCAACGCCTTCCGGGCCAGAGAACGGGCATCGGCCTGTTTCACATTCGAACGGCCTCTGCGGGCAATATCAGGTCAGCGGACTGAACGAGAAAGGCAGATACAGCCGGTTTGCCTGGCTCAGCGGCGTAGGTCCACCCGGCGCGGGCCAGATCTTCCGCTCGACCATTTCCGCCCGTACCCGGCTCCGCTCTTCGAGCGACGGGTAGGCCCACATGTGCGCCCATTTATTCAGGTCACCCAGCTCCGTGTGCCACGCCCCGATAAACGGAGAATGCTTCCGGCGCTCATCGATCGCCTTCGACCACGCGTCGATCACCTTCGGAATATCACCTGCCGCATAGGAATAAATGCGCAACTCGTAAAACGGCCCCTGCGCGCCTGCTATCGACTCATCATTGAACGGCGCGGGGATGTAGATCTCCGTATTTTGACCAGCCAGGACATCCAGCGTCGCGGGCGGCCAGTAGCCAAGGTTCGCCACCTTCGCCCGCACCTCTGTCCGCTCCTGCAGGTCCTTGTACGGCCAAACGTGCAACGCCTGGTTCAACTGCCCGAACTCGGAATACCAGTACCCGAAGAGAGGTGAGTACTTCGGCCGCCCACCTGCCAGCGCCGTCTTTACTATCGAGTCGTACTTCGCCAGCGTCCTGGGCTTCAGGTCATAGGTCCGGAACTCGTAGATCATCAGTTTTTCCTTCCACCGTCCCTGGCTTCACACGACATCCGTCCATGCAAGCGAGTAATTTCAATCTCAACGGGACGATATCACGATCCGCAGACCTGCGAGAACACCGGAGCCCCGAGTTGCAGAGACAAGATCATGCTCAACCAGGACATCTGCCTCCCGTCCCACTCTCCCAGTACAATCCCATCAAAGCAATCTCACGCCTCTCCAGCCACACCGGGACTCCCGCTCCATTCCGCCTGAACTCGCCATATCGGACACCGGACTTTGTTTCGCTCATGACACGGTCCGCATGACAGAATCTGGCAGGGCCGGTGACGACTGATCCGGGCGCGCAGCGCCCGCAGACAACCCATCCTCTCCGATCTCGCGCCCACAGGGCACTTGAGGTAGAGAAAAGAAAACCGCGACATAGAGAACTAACACATGGCGATATCGACCAGGGTCCGAGAGCAGATGAAGGCGTCCTCGTGGATCAGGAGGATGTTTGAAGAGGGCGTGGAGCTGCGCAGGGAGCACGGCGCCGAGAACGTGTTCGACCTGTCGCTCGGTAACCCGCTGCTCGAGCCGCCGGCCGAGTTCACCGCCGTGTTGCGGCGCATTGTGAGTGAAGAGACTCCTGGCACCCACCGCTACATGCCGAATGGCGGCTTCCCCCACGTGCGGGCCGCCGTAGCGCGCCAACTCTCGCACGAGACAGGCCTGCGGTTCGAGGGGCCGGACATCCTGATGACTATCGGCGCGGCCGGCGCGCTCAACGTGATCCTGCGCTCGATACTCGACCGTGACGACGAGGTGGTGATCATCGCCCCGTACTTTGCAGAGTACGTCTTCTACATCGAGCACCAGGCCGGCGTCGCCAGGGTGGCGCAGAGCAGCCCTGACTTCATGCCGGACATCGCCTCGCTTGAGGCGGCGCTCACGCCGCGCACCCGTGCGGTCATCATCAACTCTCCGAACAACCCGTCCGGAGTGGTCTACCCGGAGTCTGTAGTGGCGGGCATAGGCGGCGCGATACAGGCGGCGGAGAAGAGGTTCGGCACCGAGATATACCTGGTCTCTGACGAGCCGTACCGCAAGCTGATCTACAGCGACCAGCCGTACCCTTTCATCTTCAACCACCATGTGAGGTCAGTTGTTGCGACGTCGCACTCGAAGGACCTCGGGCTCGCGGGAGAGCGAATTGGCCACATAGCGGTCAACCCTGCCGACCCTGGCAAGACCGACTTCATGGACGCTGCGACCTTCTCGCTGCGGACGCTCGGGTTCGTAAACGCCCCGGCGCTGATGCAGCGGGTCGTCGCAGAGATCCAGGATGCGACCGTCGACGTTTCCGAATATCGCAAGAAGCGAGACTTCATCTATGAGGCGCTGACCGGGATGGGCTACAGGTGCAACCGGCCAGACGGCGCGTTCTACCTGTTCCCTGAGTCGCCGCTCAAAGACGACGTCCGTTTCGTGCGGCTGCTGCAGTCGAAGCTGGTGCTCGCCGTGCCGGGCGTCGGCTTCGGCACTCCTGGATACTTCCGCGTCTCGTACTGCGTCGAGGACAGGGTGCTCGAGGGTTCGCTAAAGGGTTTTAAGGAAGCGCTCGAAGAGGCGCTTGCAGAGGCGAGATGACACGGACGCGCTGAGCGCGGCGTGTACCCAACCATGAAGATGAGACTGACTACGATACTGCTATTGCTTTCTGCCGTCGTCGCGGTCGCAACCGGGGCCGCGTGCTCCAGCGCTAGCGCGCCGGCTGCGCCGTCAGGCATCGTCCTCGGGACGCCTGTCCCCGACCCGACGGCCACTCCGCAGGCGGTAGTGACGTCGTTCGAGGGCAGGGTGATGGAGTTTGAGGTGAACCTTGCGGCGAATGGCAGTCCGCAGCAGGGGACGGCGGTGTTCACCCGGCAGGGAGCTGCCACAGATATCGAGGTCCGGCTGCGGCCTGGTGTGCGGGCGCAGTTGGTGACGCTCAGGCGAGGGCGGTGCCCTTTTCCGGAGGGGTTTGTGCAGACGCTGGATGTGGTGATTGGAGGCGTAATGAGGCAAACACTGCGGAACACCGGGTTCGACGAACTGCTTGCGGGCGACCTGACGCTTGCGATCAGCACGGACGATGGCACATTCCAGTCGATAGCCGCATGCGGTGACCTGCCAAAGATAGAGTAGGTTGGGACGTGTGCGGGTGCTTCTCTCTCCTTGACATGAAGGGAGCCAAAGGGAGCTTCGTTAACGCACGTGAGTCACAGGGAAGGGGCCCACGTCCTGCAGGGCAGCCTGCTGCGCCCGCCTGTTGGACGTCAGCAAAATAGGACACCGTTTCGGGCCTGAAATAAGTGTCAAGGGCGGCGTAATAACGTACCGCTGCGCTGTCGTCGTCCAGGGAAAATGTCAGGGTTAAGTGACCAGCGATTCTGTCAGTTCCTCGTGTTCGCTGGTCGATAGTTTTGGCCGCCAGGCGGGGTTGACCGGCGGGCTCGAGGCGGCAGCGTACTTGCGGACGGTGCCCCGAGCGAGGCCCAGTTTCCTGGCGATCGCACGGATGGAGAGCCCGCTGCGCTTTGCCTCCTGGACCGCATTCCACCGGGCTTGCTGACGCGGCGTGGCTGCTCACCGCCGCTTTGCCCGGCCACGATGCGACGATGGAGATGGGCAGGCGGACGCCAGAAGAGATGGTTGCGTTGCTGGCAGCCGGGATGCGGCGCTGGCACGAACTCCCAACGGACGGTTGTCCGTTCGATCACTCGCCTGAGGCTGACCTGCTACGGGCAAGGCAAAACGTCAAAAACGGACTTGTCGATGAGGCTGGCTTCGAGCCTGAGTGGCTTGGCCGCAGCGCACGCGATCTGTTCGCAGAACTGGAGGCGAAGCTGCCGCTGCCATCCTGCTCACTGGTGCTGACGCACGGCGACTTCTCATTCCCGAACGTGATCTTTGATGGCGGCCAGATATCGGGCTACGTAGATGTTGGGCGGGCGGGAGTGTCCGACCGCTACAAGGACCTTGCCATCTGCGCGAGGAGCGTGCGGCGGAACATGGGAGCGGAGTACGTCGAGACGCTGTATTCGGAGTACGGGCGGGAGCCGGCGGAGTTTCAAGCACCCGCAGAGTTCCCGGACCCGGCCAGGCTGACGTTCTTCACCTTGCTGGACGAGTTCTTCTAGAGCGAGCCAGCCACCCTCCGGCTACCCCGCGCCCGCAAGCAGGTGAGTTTGAAGGTGGAGCAGCCGGGGGAGTGACTGTAGCGATGAGTTCAGCAACGGCAATGGCTGTGCAGGTTTGGCATGAGCCAGATGCTTCGGCTGGTTAGAGACCGGATGGGAGGGGCAGCTCGACTCCGGTGATCTCTTGCAGCCGGGCCCGCAGGGCCCGCATCGCGTAATCGCCGCCCCACGGGTACTGGTCGCGAGGCTGCAACGCCGGGTCAATTCCTGGTGTGTGGACCGCAGATCCGCGTGTGAACGCCCGGAAGCACCTCATTGCCTCGTAGTACCGGACCTTCTCCAAATCCAACCTGGCAAGTCCCCTGTAGGCCTCAAGGTACTGGTTGGCGAACGGCTCCAGTATTGGCCTGGCCTGGGGTTCGACCTGGCCTGCGGCCACCTTGATCAGGACCAGGGTTGTGGCGACGTCTAACTCGGGGTCTGCGAACGCCGCCCCCGGCCAGTCGATCACCCCAGTGACCTCACCGTTGTTAACCATGATGTTGCTTGGATGGAAATCCCCGTGACATACGGCAGGTGACTCTCGCTCCGCCGGGCGGTTGTCAACCAGCCACTCATACCCCGGCCTCAGCCCGCTGAGCGCCTCGTCTTGGAAGTAACGCGCCATGTACCCAAGCCGTACGGTCACAGAGAATCCCTCTTGCGGGAAGCCAGCCTCTTCGGCTGCGCGAATGACCGGTCCGGAGGGGATTTCGTGCAGTCGCGTATGGATTCTGGCAAGCCAGGCGGCGGCGTTCACGATCCCGGCTTCGTCTGGCACGAACTCGGCGATCATCGGGTGCCCGGGAACACGCGTCATCACGTTGAATGGCCGTCCGGCGATACCGGTATCGAACTGCGCCACTACGCGCGGCACCGGATAGCCAAGCCCCGCCAGTGCGTTCTGGAATGCGGCTTCCCTTCGGCCTTGCGCGGAAGCGCCGCTCTGGCTGAACAGACGCAACACCAGCGGGCCGGCTAATGCGCCGCCGGACGCTGATAGCCGGAAAGCGTATGTGGCTGTCTCGAAGCCGCCGGTCAGACGGACGGGTGGCTCGGTGAACTGCAGGTCCGCGTCGCTGGAGTGTTGACGCAACGATGTCAACAGATCGATCGCGACTGCGTCATCGCCGGCCGATCCGGTTTCGGCGGTGGTTGGGTTCATAGAGCGGCTCCCTGGCGATATCGTTGTGGTCGCGCCGGGTAGAGCAGGCAAGATATGCCCTGAGCATACCGCCATTGGCACATGCACGGATGCGCTGCGGGAGAGCGGCGGCCCTGCCAACCGGAGGGCACCCGATAGTGGAAGGATTCCAGCGCAAACAAAAAGCCCCGGCAGGAGTGCCGGGGCTTTTCTTGTTAATTGATCTGTTAGCCAGCGAATGGCCGCGTCTACGCCAGCAGCTCTCGCAGTTCGGCGACGTGTGAGTCGCCACGCAGCCTGCCCAGCGCCTTCCGCTCTATCTGGCGGATCCGCTCACGGGTCAGGTTCAGCTCGCCGCCTATCTCCTCGAGAGTCCGCGGCCTGCCGTCTGCGAGCCCGAAACGGAGCTCCAGCACGCGGCGCTCGCGTTCACTCAGGTGAGCCAGAGCGCGGTCAACCTGCTCACGCATCGAAGACTGCGCGGCGACATCAGCGGGGGCTGGAGCGCTACGGTCCTCGATCAGGTCTCCAAGTTCGTTCTCTGCGTCTTCACCGATCGGCGTCTCCAGCGAAACCGGCTCCTGGGACATCTGAAGGATCTCTGCGACACGCTCTATCGGCAGTCCGACACGTGCGGCGAGTTCCTCAACAGATGGCTCACGGTTAAGTTCCTGGCCGAGCTCACGGCGGGCGCGCATGATCTTGTTCAGCGTCTCCACGACGTGGACGGGAATGCGGATGGTACGCGCCTGGTCAGCGATGGCGCGGGTGATGCCCTGGCGGATCCACCAGGTGGCATAGGTAGAGAACTTGAAACCCTTCCGGAAGTCAAACTTCTCGATGGCCCGCATCAGGCCAATGTTGCCTTCCTGTATCAGGTCAAGCATCGACAGCCCGCGGTTCAGGTGCTTCTTGGCAACGCTGACCACAAGCCTGAGGTTGGCTTCACCCAGGTGGCGGCGGGCCTTTTCTCCCTCATCCTGCACTCGCATGAAGTGGGACTGCAGAACGTTCGAGAGCGGACCGAGCGCGTCGCCCAGGCCGCCGTCTTCAAGTGCGTCCGGCGTCTTGTCCAGCTCCGGGTCCTGGCCGACGAGCTCGGTCAGGTCTGGCGGAACGAGGCGGGGCAGCACCGATAGCTCGACGAGCAGCTTGTGGGCGTCGTCAGGCTCCACGCCGATAGCGTCTGAAATGTAGTTGATCAGGTCTTCGTCACGGCGGCCGTCAAGGACGGTGCGGAGCGTGGGGTCCGAGATGATCGACGAAAGCAATAGCGGAGTCGAGAGACCGTGGAACTTCGCCACGAAGTTGGCGGTGTCAGCCGCACTGCCGAGCCTTCTCAGCACCTCGGCTGTGACAATCTCAGGGGCAGGGGAGGGA
Source organism: Chloroflexota bacterium (assembly GCA_027624075.1). Taxonomy (GTDB): domain Bacteria; phylum Chloroflexota; class Dehalococcoidia; order Lucifugimonadales; family Lucifugimonadaceae; genus JAJCYX01. The sequence goes on along the minus strand of JAQBUH010000028.1, from coordinate 10,418 downwards.
AGGTCATCGCCGGCATCCTCGCCGTGGATCTCGGCCTCGATCTTGTCAAGCCACTGGGCCAGTTCGACGGCGCGTGCGAGCACGACCTCATCGTCTGCGGTAAGCAGGGCGACCCGGCCGATCTCGCGCAGATACATCCTGACCGTGTCTTCGGTCAGCTCTGACTGGTCAGGCTCAAGCGCATGCGCCATGGCTCCGGCGGCCTCGACGTTGCGGGCAGCCTCCCACATGTCCAGTTCGGAGCGCGTGAGCGCACTGGGCGAGTCTGTGCCCTGGTTCGCCTCGTCTTCGTCTTCTGCCATCACGGAGCTTGAGGAGTATCCTCCCTCAGCGCCGGCTTCCAGCAGGTTGTCTTCGCCATCCAGTCCCCGTTCAGTAACGGCCAATGGAACTGAGTCCTTTCGGTCTATAACCGTGCGGCCGGACCGTCGTCAAGCACTTCGATCTTCCGCACTATTCCGCACCCAAGAGCCCGATACCATGCTGCACGGGACTCTTAATTCTTCGTAATGGTGGCTTTCACCCAGTTAGATGCCGGGCTAACCGGCCACGGTTCCGTCCGGTCCCGTTTACCGGCATAATTTCGATTTCAACTTGTGCGCAACTTTTAATTATACACCATGGTGCGTAATAAGTGGCGCCTGGCCAGCCGTTTTTCGTCGCAGACCGGGCTAAGGTGCCACAGTTGGCTGCGCATGTGAGCGTGTCGTCACGTCCGCCGGAAGTCACGGCTCGTTCCGGTGCGGATTTCGTCGATCTGAAAATTGAATATTTTCGTCCGTTACTGATAGTTAGACCGGTCTGGCCTTGCCACGATATGTCAAGCTTTCCCGGCCTCCCGACGCAGATCCAACACGCCCTCGCCCCGGTGCTGTCAGAGTTATCAGCGTTGGCGAGGTCCCCTGGTCTATACAGTCGTGGCACTGTCCCAGTTTTCGCCATGCAGTCGCCAGGTTGTCAAAGGCGCTGAAGGCACAGGCAGGCGCAGGCGACCTTTGCCAGATAGTGCCATCCGGAGCCTTTCACCGCAGTCTAGCTCCACAAGCGGCCTACGCCGTAGACAGGTGTCGCTCCGGGCAACCTTGCCGAAGTATTTTGGTGTTGGAGCGGCAGTTCAACGAGACTGCCAGCGGTTACAGGCTCAGAGACGCTGAGTCAATCCATTCAACTTCGCTCAGGACATGGTTAGCTCTGTTGACATCGCTCTCCCTGCCAGGAGGGAGGCAGCAGGTGGGCTGTTTTGTCATTCTGAGCTTGACTCAGAATCTCTCGGCTAACCGTTTCCGAGCGGTAAGACCCCTCCGCGAAGGTCAGGATGACCCTTGAATCGCTTCGGCTGGAGTGACAAACAGGCGGCTGCGGTCAGGATGACGCGTTAGCTGCCCTCCATGCCGACACCATGCCGGCCCTGCAATTCATCTGTCACCGCCGTGTGCGGAACAGAACTCCCGCACGCGGGTCAAGTCAAATTGCCTGCGCGTGGCCGCGGGGCTACACTGTCGCAACCGGCAAAGGCGCAGCGGGCGCTCGCCAGCACCCCAGAGCCCGCCATAGTCCGCCACAGTCCGAAATACGGCCTTGAAAACGCCAGGCAGACGGCCACTGGCCCTGCAAAACCAGCATCGAACGGGAACCGGAACATGACAACCTCGCAGAAGTTCACCTTCGACAACCTCTACTCCGAGCGCTCCGAGCCTGCGCCGGTACGTAAGGTTGAGCACGCGGAGTACGACTTCGCAGTCGCCTACCCCGCGCCAGAGACGCTCCCCATGTACGGCCTGATCCAGGCGCTGCAGGCGAAGGTTGACTCAGACGCCGACCAGGTCGCCCGAGAGATGGCCTACTACCCGCATGTGCTGGGATCGCCAGAGCTGCGGGAGTACACGTCAGAGAAGCTGAAGAAGGACAGGGACATCGACGTCGACGCAGACGGCATCGTGCTGACTGCGGGATCAGGCGAGTCGATCGCTCTGCTGATCCAGGCGATCACCGACCCCGGCGACGTTGTGCTCACCGAGCAGTTCGTCTACGGCGGGACGCTCAACCAGCTGCGTAAGTTCAAGGCAGACGTTGTCGGCGCGCCGATAGACGACCAGGGCCTCATCCCGGAGGCGCTTGAGGACACGATCAAGAGGCTGACGGCGGAGGGCCGCAAGCCGAAGTGGCTTTACACGATCCCCGAGCACCAGAACCCGACAGGGTCGACGCTTCCCGAGTCTCGCAGGCGGGAGATCCTGGAGATCTGCCACCGGTACGGGATGCCGGTCATGGAGGACGAGTGCTACGTGGACCTGCGGTTCGACGGCGAGACGCAGCCTGCGTTCAGGGCTTTGGACGATAGCGGGATCGTGATGTACGCGGCGTCGTTCTCGAAGCTGATCGCCCCCGGTCTGCGCATGGGCTACTTCGTGGCGTCGAAGGACCTTACTGAGCGTGCGCTGAGCTTCAAGCACGGCTCTGGCCCGAACCAGTTCGCCGCGTATGCCATCACGGGCTTCCTGCGGGAGAACCTGGACAAGCACCGCAACACGTTCAACCCCGGCCTGAAGACGAAGAGCGAGGCGATGCAGCGCGGGCTCGAGGACCATTTCTCATCGAGCGGGGCGACGTGGTCTAAACCGCAGGGCGGATGCTACGCGTGGCTGACGATGCCTGAGGGCAAGAACATCTCGGCGATTCGCGATGAGGTGTTCGCGGGCGGAGTCGGTTACCTGGCAGGGGTGAACTTCGCGCCGAACGGCGATGGGCAGAACATGGCGCGGCTATGCTTTGCGTTCGAGTCGCCGGAGAAGAACTACGACGGCATTGCGCTGCTGGCGCAACTCTTCCGCAAGCACGGCGTGATGTAAGACGGTTGAGGCGAGCGGGCAGGTGCTGGACGAGGCGATTTCGTTGGGCTGTCTGATTTTGTTAGAGACCCACGACCTGCACCTGCCGCGCCCGGACGCGCAGTCCCATCTCCCTGTCATTCCGGGGCGGCCTCCCGCCAGGTTCCTGGCCCCTCCGCGAGACTGCGCCGTCGTTATCCGGGTGCTCGCAGAACTCCGGTCTCGGCAGTCCGCCCAGAGAGCGGCGTCACATCCGCCGTCCCGGCGCGTTCGCCGCCGCTTTCTGTTTGCCGAGCGCGTCCTGCAGACGGCGGAGCCTGTCAAGGTGGTCGTCAACGTCCCGCACCTGGTCGCCCATAGTGCTGACGCTCACATGAGTCGCGCCGATCTCCCGCCAGCGCGACACGCTCTCTGCCCAGCCGTCCACGTCATCGCCACGCGCAGCGACTCGTCCGTCGAGACCGATCTCGCTCGGATCACGGCCGAACTCCTCGGCATAGCCGCGCATGCGGTCAAACGTCGCCCTTCCGCTGGCGTCAGGTGAAAACTGGGGTATCCAGCCGTCTGCTACGCGGGCCACGCGCCTCACCACCGGCTCTGCGCCACCGCCGAGCCAGACAGGAATCGGCCTCTGCACCGGAAGAGGGTTGATCCCTGCGTCTGTCACGCGGTGCCACTTGCCTTTGAAGTTGACTGAGCGGCCGCGCCAGAGTTGCCTCATCAGCTCGATCTGCTCTTCTGAGCGCTTGCCGCGGTCGCCAAAGTTTTCACCGAGCGCTTCGAATTCGACTGCGTTCCAGCCTATGCCGACACCGAGCCGGAGCCTGCCGCCGGAGAGCACGTCCAGCGTTGCGGCCTGCTTGGCGAGGAGCACGGTCTGGCGCTGGGGCGCGATGAGGATGCTGGTGGCGAGGCCGAGCCTGGTGGTGATGCCGGCGATGAAGCTGAATAGCGTGAGCGGCTCGAGGAAGGCGTCATCGACGTCGTAGACGCCGCGCCAGCCGGGCCGGGACGCAGGGTTCGCGCCGATCACATGGTCGTATGCGGCGAGGTAGCGGTAGCCCATCTCCTCGACGCTCTGCGCGTAGGCCCGGACCACCGCGGGGTCTCGGGCGATCTCGGTCTGTGGATATATGACGCCTAGCTGCAATTTACTTTCCAGTACGGGCTAGTTTCGGACGTTGGTCAATCTGTCCCTGTGCAGCCCGCCTGGCAAGAGCCCCTGGCTCGATCGCGGCGGGCTGCGCCCTGAGCCGCGGCGCCCGCTCGCCAGAATGGAAACGACGGAGCCAGAGGGTGTGTTGTTTTTGTCATTCTGGACTCGATTGGCTCTGTTGACATCATTGTCTCTGGCACGAGAGTGTGTGTGAAAGGGCGGGCTGTTTTTGTCATTCTGAGCTTGACTCAGAATCTCTCGGCTTACCGCATTCGAACGGCAAGGTCCCTGCGACCCGCAAGCTGGCGCCCCGCGATCATGATGACACACTCAGCCCGTTTCGACTCACCGCGGCGCCGTCTCTAGCTGTAGGAAGGCGGCGGGCAGGCGTGCAGCGACATCACCGGCCGTCATCCCGCGCTCCCCAACCTGCCGCCGTGCCAGCTCTCCCGCCAGTCCGTGAACGTAGACGGCGAGCGACGCCGCCATGAACGGGCCGTCAGGGGGACTGGCTGGCGGACTGCCGGGCGAGTGATCAGGCATCTCATCTGGCAACTGGGCTAGCAGCCCCGCCACCAACCCCGCCAGCACGTCGCCCGTCCCGGCTTTCGCGAGGCCGGCGTTGACCCACGGACTGATCCGCGCTCGGCCGTCTGGACTTGCGATGACCGTCGCTGCTCCCTTCAGCGCCACAGTCGCGCCGAACCTTTTCGCGGCAGCAAGCGCAGCGCCCAGCCTGTCTGCCTGTACTTCCGCCACGCTAATGCCCATCAGGCGTGACATCTCGCCGGGATGCGGCGTCATTACCGTTGCCGCGCTCACGCCTCCCGGCCGGCCTGACCAGTTCGGGACACGAGAGATGATGTTGAGCGCGTCTGCGTCGAGGACCACAGGAACGCCCTCAGGCAGGTTTCGGACGAATTGCTCGACAAGCTGGACTGCCGACGCCGACTGCCCGAGCCCTGGCCCGATTAGCACGGAACTCATATTGCGAGCGTGTGAGAGCAGTTCGAGACTCGCCGCACGCACGTCGAACGCGCCGTCCTGAGCCGCAGCCAGCGGCAAATAGATCGCCTCGTCCACGCGTCCCGCGATCAGCCGGTAGACCGGCTCGGCTGCCGCCAGGTACACCAGTCCTGCGCCGGACCGGACCGCGGCGCGGGTTGCCAGGACCGGCGCTCCCACGTAGTTCGCAGAGCCGCCAACTATCAGCGTCCGTCCGAACGAGCCTTTGTTGGCATCACCGGCGCGGGCAGGAAGCAGTCGCGCCGCCACCTGTCCGGTCAGCGCCTCCGCCGTCACATCTTTCGCAAGACCGTCCGGTATCCCGATATCCAGCACACTGACTTCACCGCAGGCACCTTCACCAGCGGTCACAAGCGGCCCGATCTTCGGGTAGCCGAGCATCAGCGTCGCAGAGGCGCGGAGCCCGTTTGGGTCGAGCCGGCCGGTGTCTGAGTCCATGCCAGTCGGCAGGTCGAGCGCGACCACTTCAGCGCCTGCCGCCGCGACGGCGCGCAGCATTACGGCGAGCGGCTCTTCGATCTGCCGTGCCCGCCCGGTCCCGAGCACGGCGTCCAGCACGACGTCGCTCCTCGCAGCCGCATCCCGCAACGCCGCAATTCCGTCGCCGCCATTTGCCTCGCCGGACGCCATCGAAACGAACCCGGCTCCGGCTTGCTCGGCCAGCGCACGCTTCTCGTCAGGCTCGGGCCGTCTCGTCAGAGCAAACACCGTCACCTTCACGCCGCGGCGAGCAAGATGACGCGCCGCCACCAGACCGTCAGAGCCGTTATTTCCCGGACCGGCCAGCACAGTCACCCTGCTGCCGTACACGCCGTGCAGGTCCCTCAGGCGGACGGAAACGGCGTCTGCAACCGCCAGTCCGGCGTTCTCCATGAGCGAGTCAAGCGAAACACCGGCCTCTACGGCCCGCCGCTCGATCATCCGCATCTGTTCCCCCGTCACAGCCTTCATATGTCCGCTCTCTTACAGGCCTCTGGCCAATCCCTAACGCTCGCGGGCTACTCAGGGCCGCCACGCATCGTCGTCCGCCTCCGCCACAACAGACGCAATCGCCATCTCCCTTGAGTGAGAGAGGCTGAGAGCTATCCGGGAGATTCCCATCTTCTCTGCCCGCTCCCTGGCCTTGCCGTGCAAAAGGACCTCTGGCGCGCTGCCCGGACGGCGCGTCACCTCAATGTCCTTCCACGGCACGCCCCGGACGCCGGTCCCAAGCGCCTTCATCACCGCCTCTTTGGCCGCGAACCTGCTTGCAAGTTGCGCCGCCCGGCCCCGGCTGTACCGCTGCTCGCCCTCGGTGTAGACCTTGTCAAGAAAGCGCCTGGGATAGCGGTCCAGCACACCGGCGACACGTGGGATTTCGATCAGGTCAACGCCTGTGTAGATCATTTTTGTCTGGTCCGATTGAGTCCGCGTGGGTCCGGGAAATTCCGGCGCCGCATTTTGCTCCATGGCCGGGCCGTGTCCGATTATGCCGGATGTTACGATTCGATTGTCTCCCGCGCCGGTCTGTCATCCCGGCCGGAGGCGCCCGCTTGCCGATCAAGGGGGGCTTACCGATCGAAGACGGTCAGCCGAGAGACTCTGAGTCAAGTTCAGAGTGACAATAACAGCCCACCAACCGTTCACCCCGCATGGTTCGCGCTGCCATACTGAGAACTTCCGTCGCCGCTGTACTGAGAACCCGGAGAGAGAAGTGACCGCACGGATAATCGACGGCAAGGCCATCGCCGCAAAGGTCCGCGGCGAGGTCGCTGCCAGTGTCGCTGAATTCAGGGCTGCGCGCGGTGTCATCCCCGGCATTACCGTGGTCATCGTCGGCGACGACCCCGCTTCCCATGTCTATGTGCGCAGCAAAGAGCGCGCTGCCGAAGAGGTCGGCATGTCAGGCAAGGTGGTCAAGCTGCCCGCGGACACCACACAAGAGCAGTTGATCCAGACCGTCGAAAGCCTGAACAAGGATGCATCCGTACACGGCATCCTGGTCCAGATCCCGCTTCCTGACCACCTTGACGAAGACGAGGTCGTGCGGGCGATCGACCCGCGCAAGGACGTCGACGGGCTGCACCCCGAGAACGTTGGGCTGCTTTTCAGCGGACAGACCCGTTTCGCCCCTGCGACACCGTCCGGCGTCCAGCGGATCCTGGTTGAAGAAGGGGTTGAGGTGCGGGGCGCCCATGTTGTGATCGTCGGCCGCAGCAACCTGGTGGGCAAACCACTCGCAGGTCTGCTTCTCGGACGGGGAAAAGGGGCCAACGCAACCGTCACCGTGTGCCACACAGGCACTCGTGACCTGGCCGCTGAGACTCGCCGTGCAGACATCCTGGTCTCCGCCACCGGTATCCCCGGCTCCATCACAGGAGATATGGTGAAGCAGGGCGCAGTGGTCATAGATGTTGGAACGACCCGCGTCCCTGACTCGTCGAAGAGGTCAGGGTTCAGACTGGCTGGTGATGTTGTGTTCGATGAGGCGTGCGAAGTTGCGTCTGCAATCACCCCGGTTCCCGGCGGCGTTGGGCCGATGACGATAGCGATGCTGCTGAGCAATGTGCTTGCCGCCGCAAAGGCCGCGGCGTCCGTGCCCGGGTAGCGCGTAACACGGCCAGAGTCGTGGCAACACGAATGCCAGTGAACCGGGCTTGTGTAGAATATGGATTTGGCCAGGGGTGCTTCCGATGTACCTCCCGGCACACCAGAACCTGTCCACCGGAGTTTTCATGGCGAGTCCTGCAAAGACGAAAACTGGCAAGCGGGCCAGGTCCGCTGCCGCCGCGAAGTCGCCGAACGGCGCGTCTGGCGCGGGCTCGTACAGCAAAGAGCAAATGCTCGAGATGTTCCGGCAGATGTACCTGATCCGGCAGTTCGAGGTTGCCTGTGGCGAGAACTACGCCAAGGGCCACATCCGGGGCTTCCTTCACCTCTACATCGGCCAGGAGGCAACGGGCGTCGGCGCGCTGGCGCCGCTGGCCGAACAGGACTACGTCGTGACCCACTACCGGGACCACGGCCACGCAATCGCTCGCGGCCTGGACGTTAACCGCTCTATGGCAGAGCTTTTTGGACGCAAGACCGGTCTCAGCAAGGGCAAAGGCGGGTCGATGCACCTCTTCGACGCCGCGAAAAGGTTCATGGGCGGCCACGCCATCGTCGCAGGCCAGATGCCGCTGGCGCTCGGGCTCGCATTTGCACAGAAGTACCAGGGCACAGACGGCGTCACGGTCTGCTTCTTTGGCGACGGCTCCACGAACCAGGGCATCTACCACGAGACGCTGAACCTGGCGGCTGTGTGGAACGTGCCAATGCTGTTCTTCCTGGAGAATAACGGCTACGGAATGGGCACATCAGTCGAGCGTGTGCGCGCCGGCAGCCCTGATTTCTACACGGATGCGGAGAAGTACGGCATCGAGGCGGTTGCGGTAGACGGCATGGACGTGCTTGCGGTACGCGAGGCAATGGAAGCCGCTGTGAAGAAGTTACGGGCCGGAGGCGGCCCGCTTTTTATTGAGGCGAAAACGTTCCGCTACGTGGGCCACTCCTACGCGGACGGGCAGAAGTACCGGTCAAACGACGAGATCGACGAGTGGCGCAAGCGAGACCCTGTTGAGACCTACCCGCAGATGCTGGTTAAGCACAAGATTGCAACGCAGAAAGAGATCGTCGCTCTGCGGTCGGATGTCGACACGCAGGTGGCCGAGGCTGTGAAGTTTGCGGAGGAGAGCCCGCAGCCGGACGCGGGAGAGTTGTTCGACGACGTCTACGCGTAACCGCTTGCGCCACTTCTGCGAGATGCGCGGGCGGTGATCGCGCTGCCGGCGCGCCATCAGGCAAAATCACCTGAACCGATAGACCTCCTTGCGGAGACCAGGGCGGAAACCAGGAATACGGCAACCCACAACGACAAAAATGACAGAAATCATATTTCGAGAGGCGATCAAGCGGGGGCTGGCCGAGGCGCTGGACTCTAACCCCAACGTCTTCATCATGGGTGAGGACATCGGTGAGTACGGCGGCGCGTACGCGGTCACGGACGGCTTCCTGGCAAAGTACGGGCCCGAGCGCATCATAGACACGCCGATCTCAGAGGCGGCATTCGTCGGCGCGGGAATCGGCGCCGCCGCGGCCGGCCTGCGACCGGTCGTCGAGCTAATGTCAATGAGCTTCGCGCTCGTGGCGTTCGACCAGATCGTCAACATGGCCGCCAACCTGCGCTACATGTCCGGCGGTCAGATCGAGGTCCCGCTGCTGATCCGCGCCCCGACAGGCGCAGGCGTCCAGCTGGGCGCTACGCACTCGCAGTCGTTCGAGACCTGGATGGCCGAGGTGCCCGGCATGAGGTGCGTGTGTCCCTCGAACCCTTACGACGCGCTCGGCCTGATCCGGACTGCGCTGAAAGAGCGGAACCCGGTGCTGTTCGCAGAGCCGGCGCTGCTCTACGGCGTGCGCGGAGAGGTGCCTGACCACTACTACGAGATACCTTTCGGCAGTGCGAACGTTCAGCGCGCGGGCGAAGACGTGACGCTGATCTCGTACGGCGCAGGGATGCGGGTTCTCGACGCCGCCGCAAGTGAACTTGAGGCGAAGGGCGTCAGCGCAGAGGTGATCGACCTCCGCTCGCTCAGCCCGGTCGACTACGACACGCTGCTGACATCTATCGAGAAGACGAATCGCGTGCTGGCGCTCGACACCGGCCGGCGCAGGGGCGGCATGATGGCTGAGATCGCGGCCGAACTGCAGGAGAGAGCGGTTGAGTGGCTGGACGGGCCGGTTGTGCGGGTTGGCGCAGAGGATGTGCCGTGGCCGTACAACCGGGGCCTTGAGCAGGAGTCATACCCGCAACCGGCAGACGTCCTGGCCGCTCTCAACAAGCACTACGGCCTGTAGTTCAGCGCAGCGGGTGTGATGACAATATCCGCCCTCCCGCAGGTACGCTTTGGGCACGCCCGCTTGCGGGCGCTGGCCGGGGCCGGGCCAAATCCCCGGTGATATTTTGTCATTCTGAGCTTGACTCAGAATCTCTCGACTGACCGTGTTCGAACGGTAAGGTCCATCGACCCACAAGCGGCACGCCCCGGCCGGGATGACAAACGGGTACAACCTGTGCGCGGGATCACGAATCAACGAGTAATTTTCCGAAAGACCCTGAGTCAAGCTCAGAGTGACAACCCTTGGTAGGGGCGCCGCTTGCCGCGCCCGCAGCCCAGAGGGCCGAGCAGCCGCTGATTTTACCTATGACCGGTTCACCAGGACACCGGCACCGCGGACACGGGCGCGGCAAGGTCCGGCGCCCCTACCAAAATGTTGGCGCGGCACGCGGGAGCGAGAAGGTGTGCCGCGGGATGGTCTGTCACCCCGGCCTTTGCGCCCGTTCTTCGAGAAGGGAACTTAACGTTCGGCCACCGTTAGCCGAAAGA
>JAQBUH010000027.1 GCA_027624075.1 Chloroflexota bacterium | reverse complement strand
CTCATTCAAACTTCCTACAGCGTAGCCAATCCCATCACAAATCGCGAATCCAGCCAGAGTTTTTCAGCAGCCTGCTAGAGGACAGAGATATGCGAAAAACGTTAGTGGTGTCGAGTGTCGCCGGAGTGCTGGCGACAGTCGCATTGATCGTCACACTGCTACTGGTGACGGACGGGCTTAGTTCCACCGCGTTCGCGGGCGACCCGCTGGCCGGAGAACGCTGTAAGGACCTGCCGGATCACGCTGCCCTTCAAGTGGCACTCATTGCCGCCAGGAACCAGGGCAACGGCGGCTTCGGCCTGGACATGTGGGGCACGATCGTCAACCGTGACGGCATCGTTTGCGCCGTGGCATTTACAGGCGCCAACCGAGGTGACCAGTGGCCGGGTAGTCGCGTGATTGCGGCCCAGAAGGCGAATACAGCCAACGCGTTCAGCCTGCCCGGACTCGCTATTTCCACCGGGAACCTCTATTCCGGCGTACAGCCGGGCGGCAGCCTGTTCGGGCTGCAGGAAAGCAACCCTGTCGACACAGCGGCTGCCTACAAGGGTCCCTCCAGCAACTTTGGGATGCCAAACGATCCCCTCGTTGGTAAGAAGGTGGGCGGCGTCAATGTGTTTGGCGGCGGACTTGCTCTTTACGACGCGGACGGACAGCTGCTAGGCGCCGTTGGAGTCAGCGGAGACTCTTCCTGTGCCGACCATGCCATCAGCTGGCGCACGCGCAACGGTCTCGGTCTCGACAACGTGCCCGGTGGACTGAGCGGCGACCCGCTCCGTCCGGACAACATCGTGTACACCGCTGGGAACCCATGGGCGCAGCCTCATTGCATCGACGCGGCAACTGAGGACGCCATCGCGGCTAATTTGCCGCCGGCTTCCTAACGGCCCGCCAACGACCTGTAAGAACTGTAAGGCCCCGGCTCACCGAGCCGGGGCCTTACCGATTTCACATTGTCCCCGCGCCCAGACCAGCCCGATAGTTGTGTTCCGGGGATGACTGCGGCCTCAAAAACCTCGAAAAACGGCCTGTTTCGAAGGTTCGAGGACAGGCCCGGACAGGCGAGGAAAGCGCATATCCCGGCGGGCAGGGAACTGGCCGACCTGAACTGGCCCGCGGCCGCCTCTAAGTTCGCGGCAGACCGGCGCTCACAGCCCGTCGCGCACGCGCCGTAAACTGGCCTTAAGGCGTATAATTGTCACTCAACCCAAACTGGAATTCGCACAATATCTTGTGGCATGCGCTTGACATACGCACCACAGCTAGTGGATAGTCAGACATGTCCGCTCACTGCAAACCAGTGCGGACGCGGGTCGTGTCCGCGACCCACCTGGCCCTGGAAAACGGAGGCGTCAGGGCGTATGAACTGCCCTTTTTGCGGTCACGAAGAATCGCGCGTCATCGACTCGCGAGAGTCGCCTGACGGCATTCGCAGGCGCAGGGAGTGCGCCCGGTGCGAGCTCAGGTTCACCACCTACGAGCGAGTGCACACCATGCCGCTGCTCGTGGCCAAGCGGGATGGCCGGAACGAGCCGTTCTCCACGGAAAAGCTGGAGCGGAGCCTGCGGACGGCCTGTGCCAAAAGGCCGTTGGAGGTTGGAGCCATTTCTAAGATGGTTACCGATATCGAAAACGAGCTGCACAAGCTGGCGAAGGCGGAGGTTGAGAGCAGGGTGGTTGGCGAGATGGCGATGGAGCGTCTGCGGTCGCTGGACAGGGTTGCGTATATCCGCTTCGCGTCTGTGTACAGGGACTTCCAGGACGAGGATGAGTTCGCACGGGCGATAGCCTCGTTGCAGGACGGTCAGGACGAGGAGGCCGGCGACAGGAGCCAGCTTCCGCTAATACCGGACGACGTGCCAAGGCTGGCAGACAGGGGCCGCAAGAACAGGCGGCCGCGAGTGAGGAAGTAGCGAGCAGGCTGACAGTTTTGTCATCCCGACCGCGGGGATCCCGCGTGTGGGCCGGGGATCGTACCGTTCGAATACGGTTAGCCGAGAGATTCTGAGTCAAGCTCAGAATGACAGACCGCACTGCCCGGTGAGAGGTTAAGGCGACGAAATCGTACGAACTGTCTTGTTGTTTTCAACGAACCAGTTCTTGAGAAAAAGTAATGACAACCACCAATAACACTAACGGGCATGTCCGGCTCACATCGGCGGCGACGAGCATGAAATCAGGGGGCACCGTGACCGTGAACGCAGCAAATGAAAAGGCCACACGCGGCTACAACGCAAATCCGGACTTCAAGCCGGCGGTGATCTCGGACAACGCGCATGTCGTGCTCAAGAAGCGCTATCTGATGAAGGACAAGTCAGGCGAACTCGCCGAGACGCCCGACGGCATGTTCCACCGCGTCGCAAAAGCGCTCGCCGCGCCAGACGCCAACTACGGCGCGATCGTGACGGAAGTGGCGCAGATCGAAGAGGAGTTCTACCAGGCGATGGCCGCGCTCGAGTACGTGCCGAACTCGCCGACGCTCATGAACGCAGGGACCGGCCAGGGCACACTCTCCGCCTGCTTCGTGCTGCCGCTCGAAGACACGATGGAAGGCATCATGAAGGCGGCGCATGACGCCGCGATGGTGCAAAAATTCGGCGGCGGCACCGGTTTCGCCCTCTCAGAGATCCGCCCGTCAGGATCGACCATCTCCACGACCCACGGCACCGCCTGCGGGCCGATCAACGTGCTGCGGCACCTCTCATCGGTCTCCAGCCTCGTCACACAGGGCGGCAAGCGTGACGGCGCGAACATGGCCGTCATGGACGTCCACCACCCGAACATCCTGGAGTTCATCGCCTGCAAGCAGACCGAAGGCGAGATCCACAACTTCAACATCTCCGTCGGCGCCTCAGACGAGTTCATGGAGGCGGTGCGCGCCGGCACGAACTACAACCTGTACTTCCGGGCGAACCCGGCCGACAGGGACTCGCAGCGCAAGAAGGTTGGCGAACTCAACGCCCGCGAGGTGTTCGACAAGATTGTGCAGGGAGCGTGGCGCAACGGTGAGCCGGGGATGATCTTCCTGGACCATGTGAACCGCAACAGCCCTGTGCTGCACCTCGGCCGCATCACCGCCACCAACCCCTGCGGCGAGCAGCCGTTGCTACCGAACGAGTCATGCAACCTGGGCTCGATCGATGTTGGCAAGTTCGTGGTCGAGGGTGCGGACGGCACGCCGGAGCTCGACTGGGATCGGCTCGGCCGCATGACTCGTCTCGCCATTCACTTCCTTGAGAACACGATAGACGCCAACCAGTACGCCATTCCGGAGATCGAGGCGATGAACCTCCAGACCCGGAAGGTAGGCCTGGGCGTGATGGGCTTTGCCGACATGCTGGTGCAGCTTGGCGTCCCGTACGACTCCGAAGAGGGCGTCGAGATGGGCCGAAGGCTGATGCGCTTCATCATGGAGCAGTCTGACGATGAGTCGGCTGCGCTGGCCGAAAAGCGCGGGCCGTATCCGGCGTTCGTCGGCAGTCCGGAAGAGGCGCGTGGCGACCGGCCGATGCGCAACGCATGCCGCCTTACAGTCGCGCCGACCGGCACCATCTCCATGATCGCGGGCGCATCGTCCGGCATCGAGCCGCTGTTCTCCCTGGCGTTCCGCAAGCACAACATCCTGGGAGGCCAGACGCTCTACTACGCAGACAAGAACCTGGAGCGGATTGCGAGGGAGCGCGGCTTCTACTCGGATGAGCTGATGGCGTTCCTGGCGGACGGCGGCTCGCTGCAGGACAGGGACGAGGTGCCGGACGATGTGAAACGGCTGTTCCACGTCGCAAGCGACATCAGTCCGCGTGAGCATGTGTTGATGCAGGCGGCGTTCCAGGAGAGCACGGACGCGGCGATCTCGAAGACGATCAACTTCCCGAACGAGGCGACTGTCGAGGATGTGGAAGAGGCGTACATGCTGGCGTGGGAGACGGCCTGCAAGGGCATCACGATCTACCGCTCCGGCAGCCGCGAGGTGGAGGTGCTGACGTCAGGGCATGACTCGACGAAGGATAAGCGGCCTGAGGACTTGAAGGCGGGCGCTGCGCCGAAGGTTGAAGCCGCGGCATTGCCAGTGGCTGAGCTTGCTGAGCCGGAAGAGCCGATGCAGGAAGAGATGCCGTTTGAAGAGCCGTCGCCTGTTGCCCGTCCAGAATCGGGTGGTATTCCGCAGTACGTGACGCCGATGGACAGGCCGACTGACCTCTACGGCATCACGAAGCGGGTGAACACCGGCCAGGGCAAGATGTACGTGACGGTGAACATGTCGCCTGACGGAAGGCCGTTCGAGGTGTTTGCGACGCTTGGCAAGGGTGGCAGGACGCACGCCGCAATGGCGGAGGGCGTTACGAGGCTGGCGTCACTTGCGCTGCGGTCAGGAGTTGACCCGCGAGAGGTGATCAAGAACCTGCGCGGCATCTCGTCAGACCAGCCGGCGTTCGATGAGGGCGACGTGATCTTCTCAGGACCGGACGCGATCGCGGTGGCGATGGACCGGATTCTGAAGCAGCACAGCGACTGGCCGAGGCCGCGTCTGGCCAGTGGTGAGCATGGTCAGTCTTCAATGTTCGGCGCTCCTTCGGCGAAGGAGCTCGGGTTGCCGACGGCGGTGCCGGTCGAGCGATTTGGCGCTGACGTCAAAGTGCCGGTCGGTGTTGCTGCCTCTCAGGCGGGACGGGATGCGGCGATGGCGCGGCAGGTCTCGGCGGACCTGTGCCCCGACTGCTTCGGGCCGCTGGCGCACGAAGAGGGCTGCCAGAAGTGCTACTCATGCGGCTTTAGCAAGTGCTAGGTGAGGTGACCGCTGTTCCGTCGTACGGATATCGGTGAAACGTACCTGAGGACTGAATGCGAGAAGGCCCCGGACCGTCCGGGGCCTTTGCTTTTCTTCGTCCCGCGTTAGCCCTGTAAACTCTCGTCCACTCCTTCGGTCGCCTTCTGGCCGCGGCGAAAGTTCACGTTAGATAGCGGTGACGGCCCGTCCGCACAGACCACCACTCACCCAACGGAAAAAAACAATGAAGATCACCGGGGTTAAGACCTTTCGCACGTCGACGCCTGTCCACAAGACGGCCGGGACGAACTGGCTCTTCGTGCGCGTCGACACAGACGCCGGAATCTCCGGATGGGGCGAAGGCAGCCTGCAGTACAAGGACGCCGCGCTCGAGGCCGAGATAAACGACTTTGGCCGCTATCTGATGGGCAAGGACCCGCGGCGCATCGAGCAGATCTGGACATCGCTGTACCGCCGCGTCACATGGTCCGGCGGCGCAGTCACCATGTCCGCAATCGCCGCAATCGACCTGGCGCTCTGGGACATCAAGGCGAAGGCGCTTGGCGTGCCTGTCTACGAACTCGCCGGCGGCCCGACCCGTGACAGCATCCGCACCTACGCAAACGGCTGGTTCGAGGACCTGACGGAGCCGACACCGGGCGTGCCTGCGGAGTCGGTGGCGCGGCGAGCCTCACCCGAAAAGCATGCGGAAGCCGCGCTTGCGCTCAAAGAGGCCGGCTGGACTGCGCTCAAGTTCTACCCGTTCGGCGGCCCCCAGGTGATAACGCAAGAGCGGATCGAACGCGGCGTCGAGCTGGTGCGAGCGGTGCGCGAGGCCGTTGGGCCGGGGATGGAGATCGGCATTGACGTCCGGGCGAGGCTCGACCGGTGGAGCGCCGGCCGCGTTGCGAGGCGGCTTGAGGAGTTCGATATCGCGTGGCTCGAAGAGCCTGTCCTGTACGACAACGCGAAGGCGTTCGGCGCGTTTGCGCGCTCGGTGAATGTGCCGGTTTCGACGGGCGAGCAGCTCTACAGCAGATGGGAGTTTGAGCCGCTGCTTGAGGAGGAGGCGGTTGGCATCATCCAGCCGGACATCTGCCACTGCGGCGGGTTTTCGGAGATCCGCAAGATCGCAAACGCAGCAGAGACGCACTACGTCTCGGTCGCGCCGCACAACTCGAACGGGCCGATCTCGACCGTCGCGAGTATCCACTTCGACATGTCCGTGCAGAACGCGTTCATGCAAGAGATCTTCGTGAGCTTCCTCGAGCGCTACAACCAGGTCCTGACGAAGCCGCTTGTGATCGAGAACGGGAAGACGCGGCCGCCGGATGGCCCCGGCTGGGGGACGGAGATCAACGAGGAGGCGCTTGCGGCGTTCCCGCCGGGTGAGTTCCTGCAGGTCGAGTCAGAGCCGTACCTGGAGTTCTGAGCGAACGCTATGAGCGAAGAGGTTCTTTCGGCGCCACAGCGGACCTACCTGTGTGCCTGGCGTAGGTCGAGACTGCCCACCATCTAACTCACTCCCTGGCCGGGAGGCATGAGAAACGAACTTCCGCTGCGGGCGGTAGATCCTTTGGTGACCGCGTAGGCCGAGGAAAGATCCCAGAACGCCTGCCGTAGATGGTCAATCTAACGGCAATCGCATAGGGGCGGGCGAAAAAGAGATCGATAGGCCCCGGCGATGACCGGGTATCGCCGGGGCCTTAGTTTGACTCGCCACCGGCAGAGGTTGCCGGGGCGCGCTCTACATGTGGGCGAAGCGGACGGGGTAGAGCGCTGGCGAGTTATTTGCGAGCAGACGGGTGGGAAAGCGTCTTATGTGCGGGCTAACCTGCTCCGTGGCGAGACCGCGCGTAGGCGGCCCTTCGATTTCTCAAGAACGGCGGGAGGTCAAGCGCCTCTGCGTCGCCGAGCACGTCCTTCAGCTGTTCGGCAAGCGCCGCCTGCTGGTCCGAACTGCCATCGGCGCCGGGGAAGCCAGTGGCGATAATGGTCATCTTGACCTCGTTCTCCATCTTCGGGTCTGTAACGGTTCCGAAGATGATGTTGGCGTCAGGGTCGACCATTCGGGACACAACCTCGGATGCGGCGTGAACCTCGTTCAGTGTGAGGTCGGTGCCGCCGGTCACGTTGAAGATCACGCCCTTCGCTCCCTCGATAGAGACCTCGAGGAGTGGCGAGTCGATGGCAGCCTCTGCGGCCATGATGGCCCGGTCCGGTCCGGTGCCGGTCCCGATAGCCATCCAGGCGTGGCCGGCGTTTGTCATGACGGCCTTCACATCTGCGAAGTCCAGGTTGATGTCGCCGGGCACCAGGATCAACTCGGCGATCGCCTGAACACCCTGCCGCAGCACATCGTCGGCGAGCCGGAACGCCATCTCCATCGAAAGCTTCTCGTCAGACATCGCGAGCAGCCGGTCATTCGGGATGACGATCAGCGTGTCGACAACGGCTGTCATCCGCTTGATGCCGCCCTCTGCCTGGCGGCGTCTGCGTGAGCCCTCGAAGCCGAACGGCTTGGTGACGACGCCGATTGTCAGAGCGCCGAGCTCTTTTGCGATCTCAGCGACTACCGGCGCCCCGCCTGTTCCCGTGCCGCCGCCCATGCCGGCCGCGATGAACACCAGGTCTGCGCCCTTGAGGAGCTCCTTGATCTCGTCACGGTCCTCTTCGTGACAGGCGCGGCCCTTTTCGGGGTCGCCTCCAACGCCAAGGCCGCGGGCCGTCTTGTCGCCGACTCGGAGACGTATCGGCACGTCTGATCGTGAGAGCGCCTGCGAGTCCGTGTTGATCGTGATGTACTCAACTTCGGGAATGCGGTCCCTGTACATGCGGGAGACAGCGTTTGATCCACCGCCGCCGCAGCCGATAACTTTGATGTTGGCGGTGCCGATTAGCCCCTCGCCCGGTCGGTACGTCTGATCCACCATTGTGTTGTTCCTGTGCCCACCCGCTGCGTTTAAGCGGGGCTTATTAACATCCCGACGTTGTCTGCTGCCTTTAACGGCCGGTCTGGGGCCGGTCTGGCGCCGATTTGGCGTCAGCGACCCGTTTGGCCGTGCGGCCGTCCCAAACTGGAGGCTGGGCCAGGCGTTACTTTCGGCCCGGTATCCAGCCCGTGATTGAAGAGATCTTCCTGTGCTTTTCGTCCGACCCGGCAAACTCCCGCTGCGCCGCCGACTTACGAGACCCGGTGACATGGCTCTCGTGAGGCAGGTTCCTGTAACCCCAGAGCGTGATGCCCACCGCAGCCGCATACGCCGGGTCACGGTTCACCTCAGGCAGCCCGTCCAGGCCTCTTGGCGCACCCTGCCTGATCTTGCGCTGGAACATGAACCTGGCAAGCTGCTCGAAGCCCTGCAGCTTAGACCCGCCGCCTGTGAAGACGATTCGCTCAAGCGGCAGCTCTCGCAGGTGCTCCGAGTCCATCCTCAGGAGCACCATGCGGAACAGCTCCTGTGCCCGGTCCCTCAGCACCTGGCCGACCTCACGCCTGGTGATCGTCAGCGGGTCCGGCATGTTTACAGGCTTGATCGTTACCTGCTCCTTCATCGACGCCGCCTCGGGAGCACAGGTGCCCTTCTCCACCTTCAGACGCTCCGCATCCTCAAACTCCACCGAGAAGGCGATACTGAGGTCGTTTGTGAAGTGGTGTCCCCCAACAGGGACTGCGGCGGTGTGGATGATCGAGCCCTGGTAGAAGACCGAGATATCGGTCGTCCCGCCGCCAACGTCGATGAGCACAACGCCGTCCTCACGCTCATCGCTGGTGAGGACTGCGTCAGCCGTCGAGAGCGGCTCGACAACCATGTTCATCGGCTCTACACCGCCCTTACGGACAGCGTCCTGGATTGCGAAGATGTGATCGTTTGATCCGGTGAGCACGACGCTTTCGATGTGCAACTCTGACGAGTGCATTCCAAGCGGGTTACGCACGCCGTGGATACCGTCGAGCGAGTAGCTGCGAGGGATGACGTGGAGCAGCCTGCGGTCTGCGTTGAGCTCCAGCCGCGAGGCGGTCCTGAGCGCCGCAGAAAGGTCCGTTTCGGTCACCGCCCTGACGCCGGGGTCCCGCGGGACGTTGTTCCAGCGGTGCGCGGATTCGAGCTGCGTGCCGGTGAGGCCGATGTACGCCCGCGATATCGCCACTCCGGATTCAGACGCCGCCCTGGTGACAGCCTCTCGAACCGCCTGGCTGACCGCCTCGGGGTCGTTGACCGTTCCCCTGACCACGCCCTTGTTCGGCGCGACACCGATGCCGAGAAGCTCCACGCGATGGTCCTGCCGCTTGCGTGCCAGGATTGCGCACACCTTCGTGGTGCCAATGTCTATCGCGGCCCTGTAGTCGTCCTGGATCATGCCGCTCCCCCTGCTGTGTTTCCTGTGCTACCGGCCCGGCGCATGCCATGGCCGCCTGTTGTGCCCACCTCGGCGAACCCTCGCTCGCCGGGTCCCCAATGCCTCTCGCTCATATCCGCTCCGCGCTGCGCAGCTTGGCGCTGCGGCTCCGTGCGTTTGACCCAATCTCCGCTTCACTCGGAGTCACAGGCTTCTTCGTCACCATCTTCAGGGTCGCCTTGTGATCGCAAATACAGATTGGCGTCCCCGGCGGACAGACGCAGTCGCTCGACTCCTTGCGAAAGAAGTTCTTCACAATCCGGTCTTCGAGAGAGTGGTACGAGATCACTACCATTCGCCCGCCGTATCCGATGAGTGACGCCGCCTGTTGCAGCGCAGTCTCTAGAGCCGACAGCTCGTCATTGACCGCGATGCGAATGGCCTGAAATGTGCGCGTCGCAGGGTGGATGCGTGCGCCGCGCCTGGGCGATGCCTTCTCGATGATGTTCGCCAGTTCGAGCGACGTCTCGATTGGGCGGCTCCTGACGATGGCAGTCGCTATTCGCCGGGCAGCTCGCTCCTCCCCAAGGTGGTAGATGAGGTCTGCGAGTTCGCCCTGGCTGTAGCTGTTGACGACATCCGCTGCGGTGACCCGCTGGTCGATGCTGAAGCGCATGTCGAGCGGGTCCGCGCGCCTGAAGCTGAAACCGCGGGCCTCGCGGTCCAGTTGCAGCGACGAGACACCAAGGTCGAACAACACGCCGTGTACCGGGGCGAAGTCGTGGCGGAGCGCCGTGATGCGCAGGTCACGGAAGTTTGCGTTGACTGTAAGGAATGAGTCTCCGAACTCGGTCAGGCGCTCCTTTGCCACCGCAACCGCTTCCTCGTCGGCATCGATCGCAAGCACCTGACCTCCCGGCTCTGACGCGCGGAGTATTGCCTGGGAGTGGCCGCCTTCGCCCGCTGTGGCGTCGATATAACGGCCGCCCGGCTGCACTTTCAGTGCGTCGAGCACCTCAGGGACCATTACCGGTAAGTGGCGTTTTTCGAGGCCCATCAGGATCATCTCCAGTCACCCCCTGTGGCATCTGGCGAAGGCCGGGACCCCGCCGCCTCTGCTATCTCAGATGCCTGGGCGTCCAGGATCTCTCGCTCCTGTTCCCATGCGGAACGGTCCCATATCTCGAAAAACCGGCCGGTCCCGATAAGAACGATGTTCTCGCCAAGTCCTGCATACTCACGGAGTTGAGGCGGGATAAGGACGCGGCCGCTGCGGTCCAACTGGGACGGATAGGCGCCGGAGAAGGTGAGGCGGTTCAACCGGCGTGACGCGCCGATGTTGGCCGGCTGGTTGGCCAGTGATGCCGCCACCGCCTGCCACTCTTCCTGCGTGTATACGATTACGCAGGGGTCATACGCCTTACTCAACACAATGCCATCCTCATAAGCCGGCCTGAACCGGGCAGGGATGGAGATCCGGCCCTGCGGGTCGATTCGATGCTCGAACTCACCGGCAAATATCAATCGGTAACTCTGTTCGCACCATTTGATCCCGCTCGATCTGGCCGGCGGGTACGGGTGGGAGACACGGGTCGCCAGGGCGACCCAGGGCTCTGGAGACGGGGGAGAGAGTATGAACGCGCCATTTCATCCCAATCCATGCCAAATCATGCCAGACATCGACTGGATTGAGCAAGGGGATTAGTTACGTAATTGGACGATTGACGCCGCTGCTTGCGATTGCGTAGGTTTGGCGGCCAGCGTCAGACCCAGCGCCAGACCCGGTGCCAGACAGGACCGGGAGCGGCGCCAGTGATCGATAGTCCGCAACAGAGCAGGAGAGAGAGATGGTCCGATACGCAGTCCTCACCTCAAGCGACATGGGCGCCGCCGGGAAACGAGAGGACACAAGCGGGGATATGGTGGTCGCGATGATGTCCGCGGCGGGTCATGACCTGGTGGAGCGGGCCATCACTCCCGATGAGCGGCCACGAATCACGGAATACCTGCGGAAATGGAGCTTCAACGGCAATACAGACGTCGTGCTGACGACTGGCGGTACCGGGCTTGGCCCGCGAGATGTAACGCCACAGGCGACGATAGAGGCGATCGAGTATGAGGTGCCTGGCATGGCAGAGGCGATGCGCGCGAAATCACTTCACGCGACTCCGATGGCTATGATCTCGCGTGCAGTTGTGGGCGTGCGCGGGACCACGCTGATCGTGAATCTTCCGGGCAGTCCGAGTGGAGTTAAAGACAGCCTGTCTGTCGTGCTGCCGGTGCTCAACCATGCGGTGGAGATACTCAGGGACAGGCACCGCGGGGCGCACCCGGTCCGCTGAGCCGGCGCCTGCGGACGGACTGCGGAGCGGCCGCGGAGACGTTTGCCGATATTGCCAGCCTGGCCGACTTGATGCGCATGGGCCATCTCATCTGGCTGGCCTGGCCGTTCTGGCCGCTTTGGCCACTCGTCCCGTAACGAGTATGTCGTCTCCTAGCCGTTTCACGCTGACCCGCTCCAGCCGGAGCGCGTCCGCCAGCCGCTCGAACCCTTCGCCTCCAACCGGTCCCGGCGCATGCTCCCCGCCGATCACTACCGCGCCCACGAACGCGGCAACGCGGTCAATCAGACCGGCTGCCGCGAACGCTCCGGCCAACTTCCCGCCTGCCTCCACCAGAACATCACAGCAACCTCGGTCGCCAAGCAGCTTCGCAAGAGCCGCAACGTCGATCCCGGAGCCTGTCACAGGCAGCTCAACCACCTCGACATGCCCGGACGTTTCCGTCAGTTGAGACACGGCGGCGCCTTCACCGCGGACCCACAGCACATCTCCCCGCTCCTTGAGCAGCGCCGCGTCCGGTGGCATCCGGCCATGCGTGTCCAGGACCACACGGAGCCGCGGTCTGCCGGTTGCTGCGCCGTCGGAGTTGCGCGCCGTCAGCCGGGGATTATCGGTCAGCACTGTGCCGATGCCTGTCACCACCGCGTCCGAGGCGTGCCGCAAGCGATGTGCCTCCGCCCGCGCCTCGACACCCGTGATCCACTGAGACTCGCCGCCCGCAGTCGCGATCTTGCCGTCGATGCTCATCGCGTACTTCATCGTGAACTGTGGCCGTCCTGTTGCCACAAGCATTGCGAATCCTGAAACGATCTCCTCGGCCTGCTCCCTGATGGCTGCGGGTACGTCTGTAACCACCTCAACTCCGGCGGAACGCAGCCTGCGGAACCCGTTGCCGTTGACCTGCGGGTTCGGGTCTTCGATCGGGCAGACCACGCGGGCGATGCCTGCTGAGATGATCTCCTCAGTGCATGGCGGCGAGACTCCCTGGTGGGCGTGCGGCTCGAGAGTGCAGTACATCGTGGCTCCGCGGGACGCCTCGCCGGCCTGCCGGATTGCGGCCACCTCCGCATGCATGCCCGGACGGGGCTCAGTCAGGCCCTCTCCGGCGACCCTGCCTTCCTTCACGATCACGGCGCCGACTGACGGGCGCGGGGATACTCCGCCAGCCGCTTCGCCCGCAAGATGAAGCGCTCTCGACAGATACCGCTCTGTGTCAGTCCCGTGTGCGGGTATTTCAGTCACGCGAAGCCATTTCCTGTTCGCAGCCGGATGGTCCGGGGTGTCTCATCTTGAGCCACATCGGCCCTGTTGACATCTTTGTCCCTGCCCGGAGAGGGAGGATTGTTTTTGTCATTCTGAGCTTGACTCAGGATCTCTCGGCCGACCGCAGATGGCGGGATCTGTCATTCTGAGCTTGACTCAGAATCTCTCAGCCGACCGGTTTACTGGGAGATGCTTAATCGAGTCGGCTCTGTCGACATCATTCTCACCGATTCGAGGAATAGGGGCGATGGTTAGTGAGTGGGACTTCCGGGATTTGTCATCCCGGCCGCGGGGCAACTGTTTACGGGTTGAGGGACCTTACCGCTCAATCACGGTTCTCCGAGAGATTCTGAGTCAAGCTCAGAATGACAAAAACAGGCCACTCTCTCACACTCTCGTGACAGGGAGAGGATGATGTCAACAAAGTCAATCGTATTCAGCATGACAGTCATCCCAGCCGCGTACCCTTGACCCGCACGCGGGTGCCCCGGCCCTAGATGGCGGTCTTGCGGCCATTGTCCCGGCCTTTCTGCCTCTCCGCCACTGTTCCCCAGGAATTGAGGGAGAGAGGAAAAAACTAATCACTCGTTAGCGGAATACACGATGGGCAGGGAGAAAGCGACCCGCACGCGGGCCCAAATAAAAAGACCCTCCCCCCAGCAGCAACGGGGAGAGGGTCTGTAGAAGTGCGACGTCTACGCCCAGGGGCCTATGGGATTATCGCAAACGCCGCCTGAATAGTTGTCGACAGGCTCACCTCACCGCTCTGGATAGGCGTTGGGGCAAAGCCGGCCTCTGCGTACGCCGCATCCGCTGAGAAGGCCCTGGATTCCAGTGGTGCGCTGCTACCGATCTCCGTCAGGTAAACCAGCGGGCCGAGGGTTACCCCCATCGCCTGCGCGTAGAGCTGAGCCTTCCCCCGTGCGTCTGCGGCGGCAAGCTGCCTGGTCTCCGCGCCGTGTTGGGCAGGATTGGCAACTGTGAACGAGACCGAGTTGACCCGGATCAGGTCTCCGCCCTTGTCTGCGGCGGCATCGATCACTTCGTCCACCATGTCGATGTCACGCACCGTGACCTCAACGTTGTTGCTCACCACGTAGCCGGTGATCCGCGGCTCGCTGTGCCTGCCAATGCTGTCCGTCACTTCGATCCACACCGTCTGTGGGTAGATGTTGAACGAGGTGGTTACGATGTCGTCGTCGTCAACGCCAAGCCCGCGGATGGCGTCGAGCACCGCTGTCATAGCCTCCGCCGCCTTCTGCCTGGCCGCGCTGACGGTCTCCTCCTTCGACTCGACGCCGATGAAGACCTTTGCCACGTCAGAGCTCACCTCTTTTGTGCCATAGCCAGTCACCCATATGCCCGCCTGGCCGGTCTGGCCCTCGTAATAGGTGGTGGGCGAAAAGCTGGATGCGGAGATGGCTCGTGAGTCCGAGACGGGGATACCGGACACGGACCCAGACCCGGAAACCCCGGTGTTGACGCCGATTTCGGCGCCTGTTGGCTGTGAGCCGGTCCCTGACGGTGTTGCTGTTGGGTTGGCGCCGCTGCTACACGCCACAGAGGCTATTGCAAGAATGCTCACAGCTGCCATGAGGAACGGTGTCCTGCGATTGGCGGCCATCCGCCTGATTGATGTAATTCTCATTTGAACTGCTCTCTTTATTCCGATTCTTCGGATTATTCCTGGCCCGGTGGGGGCCGCTTCGTGTGTGGTCTGCCGGCAGGTATTCGTGCGTTATTGCTGTGACCCGCTTCAGGGCATTCGTTCCGTCTGGTTTCTGCCCCTCTGCAATGGCCTCGATATGTAGACGATCCGCGCCGATGATTTGTTCCATGTGGCTCATGGCGTACTTCGATGTGCCAGTTTTGGATGCCAGTCCGGGAACGCCTCCCAAAGGGCCTTCTAGTTCAGTTAACGGGCATTGCATGTGTGCCTGTCAGGGTTTTTCGTGTGATTGGCATGAGGGCATCGACCGCGGAACTGGCCTACGGGCCGCCACAAGATTTTTCAGGAGTGTCGTTACCGGCTCGAATAGACGGGCGCGTCGCTCGAAACCCGATTAAGAGATGAGGCGGCGCTGAAGCAGGACCCACGCGCCTGCCATTAGCACGGCCAGCGCCGCAAAGCCCACCTGGAGTTGCCACAACGGGAGGGCGAACCCACTTTCGTCAGGCTCCCGCAATGTGGGGGGAGACCCGCCCTGCGGCTCTCCGGCTTCCAGCGTCAGTAAGTCAAACCCACCTGCGTCTCCCGGCACGGTGATGATCGTCGCCTGCGGGCGTAATCGCCGCTCGCCAGCTTCGGCGGAATCGGAGGGGATCCTGCCGGTCGCTGCCAGCGGCTCGTCCAGGCCCTTAATCACTGTGCCTGAATCCCGCTCAAGACCCGGTACGGTCCCTTCGCTGGCGATGCCGTATCCGCCCGAGGCGTCAGGCGGCGGCGCGTCAGGGCCAACAACCGGAAGTGTCTCTTCGATAAACGGGGTTGAAGTCGATAATGGCGCGGCTGTGCCGGTCGCCTGTGTCGCCGCCGGTGTCGCAGTAGCCGCTGCGCGAGCCGTGTCAGCGAAGAGAGCGCTCGACGCGGTGCCTGGTTGGCCGGGCAGACCTGGCACCCCTTCCGGTTCCTGCATACCCACGCCGTCCTCGACTGAGCCACTGGCAGTCACCGTCAGGTCGGCTGAGAAGTTAGCCGTCGAACTCGACTCCGATGTGCCGTCGCTCTGGTGAACAACATTGGCCAGGTTGCCGACCGCAAGCAGCCCGACGGTTGCGGCCGCGGCTATCGCAAAGACGGCGGGCGCCATTGCGAGCCGGGGCCTGCTGGAACGTCTTACCGGAGCAGGAGCATGGGTTAGCGCAAACGAGCGCGGCGCTCTGGCCGGCTCTACAGAGCGAAGTAGAGACACCGTGGCGCGAATCGACTCCACGTCGGCTCGCAGACCCGGCTCACGCGCCTCGCGGTCCCTGAGCGCCACCTCATCGCGGTCTGTCGCCCGGCCTTCGATGTACGCGGTCGCCGCGTCGTCTATGTAGTCTTTGCGGCGCAGTAGCCGCAGTGGATTAAACATCATTTGCCCTGGTAACTTGATCTTCCCTGTTACCTAGACGCATTGAGTCCGGTAAATGTTCCGGATGCGCCTGGAGACAGTCCCTCAGCCTGGCGCGGGCACGGTTCAGCCGTGACTTCACCGTCCCTATCGAAACGCCCATGCTTTCGGCCGCCTCGTCGTACTGATAGCCCTCGATGTCAACAAGGACAACCGCCATTCGCTGATCTGCCGAGAGCTCTCCCATGCAGTGGGAGATGATCTCGCCAAGCTCGCCGGACTGCGCCCACTCATGCGGACTGCGTTCTCCGGACTCGAGCGTGTCGGAGAATGAGACGATGTTCTGGTCTATGGACGTCTCAGGCCGTCGTTTTGTTCTCCTGAGGTGGTCATAGGTGGCGTTGCGGACGATTCGCATCAGCCACGCCTTGAATATGCCGCCGCGGTACGAGCGCAGGTTGCTGAACGCCGATATGAAGGCGTCCTGCGTCAGGTCCTCTGCGATCGCGTGGTTGCGCACCATCCTCAGCGCCACGCTGAAGACCGCGTCCTGGTGTATCTCAACTAGCCGGTTGAAGGAGTCGAGGTGACCTTCGAGGCTAAGCTGGATGAGCTTCTGTTCGTCCGGTGATGTCAATTAAGGGGACACGCGTGGTGGTTTTTGCCGCAGATCGATGCTGCGCGAATGATCGTAGCCCGAATCAGTCATGATGATGGTAGGAAAGTCCGGTGCAGACCGTGACGTTACCGTAACTGTCGCGATCTATAATCGCAGAGTAGCCCGGTTGGCCCAAGGTGGTCGCGGGTAACCGTAGAACATATGAGGGCCGCAGCGGCTCAAGAGCAGGTGGCAGGACGTGAACGCGCTCCGCAAATCATTCAGGGACACCGCAGAGACGGTCATCGCGGCGGTGCTGATATTCGTCGCGCTCCAGGCAACGACCCAGAGCTTCGAGATTGACGGGCGCAGCATGTCTCCCACATTGGAGACCCAGCAGCGCCTGCTGGTGAACCGGTTTGTCTATTCGATGTCGCCCGTTTCACTGATGGGAGAGAGCGGATACGTGTTCCACGGTCCGCAGCGTGGCGACATTATCGTGTTCCAGCCTCCCACCAATAGCGAGACCGACTTCGTGAAGCGTGTTATTGGCGTGCCCGGAGATACGGTGGACATCCACGACGGCGAGGTCTTCGTGAACGGCGAGATTTCAGCGTACGTTGACGATATAACGGACGAGCGCAGGTTCTTCGAGTACCCGATTGTGGTCCCGGAGGATGAGTTCTTCGTGATGGGAGACAACCGTCGCGCGTCGAACGACTCCCGCAACTGGGGTTATGTTCACGCCAACGATGTGGTTGGCAGGGCCTGGTTCCTGTACTGGCCGCTGAGAGACTTTTCCGTTTTCGGCTAGCCGGTCCCGATTACAGCCCCAGCTCGTCCAGCCGGTCGTCGTCTATCCCGAAGAAGTGTGCGACCTCGTGAATGACCGTGTTGCGAACCTCCCTGGCGAGCTCCTCTTCAGAGTCGCAGTACTGCTCGAGTGGCCGCCGGAAGATCGTGATCCTGTCTGGCATGACCGGGCTGTATGAGCCTCGATCGGTCATCGGCACGCCCTCGTAAAGGCCGAACAGCGTCTCTCCCGGCCCGAGGCCGTGGTGGTCAAGCTGCTCTCTGCTGGGCCTGTCCTCAACGACGACAACGACGTTATTGAACCTGGAGAGGAACTTCTCGGGAAGGCTCTCTATCGCCTCAGCGACAAGCTGCTCGAACCGGTCCGCCGGGATTCTGACCAAGGCGCCTGGCTCCTTCGTCGCAAAGGCTAGGCCTTCACCTCTGCCCTGATCTTTTTGAGAGCATCCACGTTCGGTTTGTCAGGGCCGGTTTTGTCGAAGCCCGGGACCTCAAGATAGAACGGCACATCTGCGAACGCTTTGTGGGCCATGATGTTGCGAAACCCGGCAGTTCCGATCAGCCCCTCGCCGATGTTGTCGTGCCTGTCGACGGCCGAGCCCAGCTCGCGCTTGGAGTCGTTTGCGTGTACGGCGCGCAGCAGACCGAGGCCGATCTCCGAGTCGAACTTCTTGAGCGCTGCCTCCAGGCCGTCGCTGTCTGCGATGTCGTGACCGGCTGCCCACGCGTGCTGTGTGTCGAGGCAGACCGCAACGCGCGGGCTGTTGAGTGACTTGATGATCTGCCCCAGCTCAGAGAACTTCGAGCCTATGTGGTCACCCGAGCCGGCGCTCGTCTCCAACATCAGCAGCGTGTCTCCGGGCACGGCGTCGAGGACGCGCCTCATGGCGTCAGTGAACTGCGGCAGGGCGGCCTCGAACCCCTGGCCGCGGTGGCTGGCAGGGTGAAAGATCACACCGAGCGCGCCCAGTTGCTTCGCAGACTGAAGCTCGGCGGTGAGTGCGACGACTGACTTCTCCACCAGCTCAGGGTCCGGGGAGCCGATTGCACAGAGGTATTTCCCATGGACGACGGTCGGTCCCATGCCGGCGCGCTCAGACTCTGCCCGGAACTTCTCTGCCTCAGCGTCCGGGATGGGCGGCACTTTCCATGCACGCGGAGAGGAGGCGAAGACCTGCATGCACTCTGCGCCGATCTCCTCGGCCCGTGCGATGGCCTTCGATGCGCCTCCGGCAGTTGAGACGTGTGCGCCGATCAGCATCTTCACCCTCCAGATCACGGCCGGTTTATGGTTTAACCCGCGGAAGCGGAAATTCGGCCTCAGGCCGCGGGCCGATAGTTTACCTGTTGGTTAACGTCCGCGCAGAACCTGTGCCGCAGACGGCTGCCCAACAAACTGGATACAGACGGCGCCAGCCCCGGATCAGGCAGGTTCTGGCTGTCTCCGGAGGCGCCTCAGCGGTGCCCGGAGGATGCGGCCAAGCGAGCCGGAGTGCCACGCCACCAGCAGGTTCGACGCTACGAAGATGGAGCTGTACGAGCCGACGATCACGCCGGTGAGCAGCACGATCAGGAAGTCTCGAAGCGTCGGCCCGCCGAAGAGCAGCATAGCGAGAATCACGGTGGCCGTCGTGATGCTGGTCGCAAGGGAACGGGTGATCGTCTCGTTGATCGACAGGTTCACGGTGTTCCTGAACGGCCTGTTGGGCGCAAGGAGGGTGTTCTCACGCAGCCGGTCAAAGATGACGATTGTGTCGTTCACCGAATAGCCGATGACGGTGAGGATTCCAACGATAAAGATGGCGTTGACCTCGACACCGAGCACCTGGCCGAGGACGGCAAAGACGCCAAGGGTCAGCGCGACGTCATGGCCGAGTGCGATGATGGCTGCGATGGCGTAGCGGTATGAGCCGGGCACGGAGCGGAATGCCCAGACGATGTAGAGCATCACGAAGACCGCGGCGATAGCGACGGCCGTGATGGAGTTGCGCACCGTGTCATCTGCGACAGACTTGCCGACCGTCGTGGTGTCGAGTGTGATCGGCGCAGAGCCGACCGCTCGCTCGACCGCAGCCGCAATCTCCGCGGCTTCGCCGTCTTCGAGTTCGGCCACACGGATCAGGAACTCGCCCTGCCCGAGGCTTTGCACAACGGCCTCGTCGTGATCGGTGCTGGCAACGGCCGTCCGGACCACGTCGGTCGCAGGAACCTCTCCAGTGATGCGGTAGGTGATTGTCGTTCCGGACTTGAAGTCAATTCCCAGCTTGAGGCCCGGCACGAACAGCAGGACTATCGATGCGACGACCAGCACAGTGGAGATGATGCCGAATATCCGGCCCTTGCCAACGATGTCCATTTAAGCCTCCCCGTCCAGACTGGCGCCGGTGTCTGTCACCGGCACGAACAGGTTGGTCCGCTCACCGAGTTTGGTGCGAGCAACCAGCCGCAGCAGTATCCGGCTGGCGAAGAACGCAGTGAACATCGAAAGCAGCACACCGATGCCGAGCGTAAGCGCGAACCCCTGCATGATGCTGGTGCTGAACCTGTCACCGAACCAGAACAGCACGGCGGCGGTGATCAGTGTTGATACGTTTCCGTCTCGGATGGATGGCCACGCACGGTCGAACCCTGCGTTGATCGCAGGCAAGATCGTGCGGCCGGTGCGCAGCTCTTCCTTGATGCGCTCTGCGATCAGGATATTCGCGTCTATCGCGAAGCCGAGAGACAGGATAAGGGCCGCCGCGCCAGAAAGCGTCATCGTGACCGGGATCAACTTGAAGATGGCGATCAGGACGATGGTGTATGCCACGAGCATGACCGCCGCCAGAAGACCGGGCACCTTGTAGTAGATCACCATGAATGCGAGCAGCAGCGCCAGGCCGACGGCTCCCGCGACAAGGCTCTGCCGGAGCGACTCGTCGCCCAGCGTGGCATCGACGTTGCGCTCCTGAATGAGTTCAAGCGTGGCAGGAAGCGCTCCCGCCCTGAGCTGGATCGCAATGGTTCGAGCCCGCTCTGCGGTGAAGTCTGGACCCTGGATGAAGGCCCGGCCGCCTGCGATGCCCTGGCTGGCACCCGGAGCGACCAGCTCTTTGTTGTCAAGGTAGATGGCGAGGAGGTCACCGTTGCGGGCAATGCGGTCCGTCACGTCAAAAAATGCGTCTGCGCCGGCGTCGTTGAAAACAATGTTGACAACCGGCCTTGCGACACCAGGCTGTGTGCCGGCGAAGGCGTCTACGAGATCATCCGGGTCGATGCCTGTGGCCTGCTCATCGTAAAACCGCGGGTCCTGGCAACGGGCAAATTCCCATTCGGCCAGGGTCAAGCCCTCTGGCGGCCACACCTCAACGCCAGCCGGCGCTGTCGCTGGCCCGCATTTGCGCTCTCTGAACTCGAGCAGGGCGGTGGAGCCGATAAGCGCCTTCGCCTCCTCAACGCCGCCGCCGACGGTCCATCCAATGATGTCTCCCTGGGGGTCCCAGAACGCGATCGTTCCGACCTTCCTGATCTCTTCGCGAATGACGTCAAGATCATCGGGCAGCCTTTCGCCGTCTGGCCCGATCTTGCCGGTCTGCAGACCGACAAGCTCAACGGAGTACTGGCCTTCGGCAAGCTCTTCAACTACAGCGTCCGGGAAACCGGCGGATGCAACCGCCTGCTGAACCTCTTCCAGGGACGGGACCACGGTCACCGGCTCCGGTGTTGGCGTTGGGGTCGCCTGTGGGTCAGGAGTCGGCGTTGCCTGCGGCTCAGGTGTCGCGGTTGCTCCGGCGCCGGGAGTTGGCGTGGCCTCAGTTCCATCGCCACCTTCGGAGCCAGAAGCGTCATCAACCGCCTGCGGCGTAAACACGATGATGAGGATCGCGGGGAACTCCGCCTCAATGAGCGGACGCCACAGATCCGCCTCTCCCGGGGTGACAACGTTGCCGACGGCATCAATCTCGGCTGGCCTGATCGAGTCGAGCCTGACGGTCAGCGAGAAATCGTCCGTTGACTCGGTGACATCGGCGTCCGGTCTGCCCAGTTCGTTCCTGAAGAACTCTTCGAGCGCGTCTCCGGAAACCAGGCGGCCAAAAAACTGGCTCGGCCGGAAGTTGATATTGAGGCTGGCGCCGCTACGGCCCGGTATCTGGATCAGCACACGGTCAGGCGGCTGGCCAAGCTCCTGGACGGTAGCCTCGCTGACGCCGAACGCGTTGACACGACTTTCAAGGATAGTGCGGACCGCGGCGACGTCGTCAGCAGTAGGGAGACCGCCGTCTTCAGGGACGACGCGGTATACAAGGTGCGTTCCACCCTGGAGGTCAAGACCCAGTGTCAGGCCAAGGAATGAGTTTTCGTTGCCCCTTGATACGGAGCCGCCGAATGCGCCTAGCCGGATCTCTGGGACTGCGAGGATTGCCACTGCGACTGCCAGAATTGCAGTCAGGATGGCAAGCCCGCGGTATCGTCTGATCAACCGTTTATTCCTGATGGCACGCGAAAAGCGCCGCTACGTGCGCGGCGCGGGGTGTTGTTACCGATGCCGAACCCCCGCTGTTACGCTCGCCGTGGTCAGTAGCGGGGGTGTTGACCATCTGACCGAATTTGGCTGACCGATTCTGGCTGACCAATTTCAGCGCCAGCCTGATTTTTATCCGTCGCTGAGTATAGCACCCATCACTCGCGGCTTAGGATCAAATCTGACCGGGTTTGGGCAGGTTCACCGCCCATCTGAAAGCCGGAGGTTCAAAGGTATCTTACGAATCGTCTGAGCGGCCTGATCTCTCTATTTGCGGATGTTGGGAAACGGGCGTAGTCGTGCGCTTGCTGGTTATCGTGTCAAGATCGTTTAACTATGAGAGTGGTCGTGCGAATGGAGATCAGACTCGTGTGCGCCGTCCGCAAGATCGTACGACGCCTCTGAGAGTGACGACTCGGCGTTGAGGCGGGAGAGCCTGGCCACCGTGTTCATCACCTCGACCAACTCGAAGTCCCTGGCGAGAGTGGGCGCGTGCTGCGCATAGACCGTGTAGCCAACGTCGTGCCAGTGCGGCTCGTCCGGTGATGTGCCCACTTTATGCAGCTCTTCGTGTGCGATCAGGTGGTCCAGGAACACAATGCCGCTGAGGTGGTCCACCTCGTGCTCGATCGCCTGGGCAAGCAACTCCTCGGCGGTGAGCTTGAAGCGTCCGCCGTTTTCGTCAAGTGCCCGTGCGTTGATGTGGATAGAGCGCGTCACCAGGCCGCTGTACCCCGGCACGCTCAGGCAGCCCTCTGTGACCTCCCTGCTGCCATCCCGCCGGGTGATCTCCGGGTTGATCATGGCGAATGCGTCTTGCTCGGGCACCTGGATGGTGATGACTTGCCTGAGCTCTCCGACCTGAGGCGCTGCGAGACCGACTCCGCGGGCGCTCTGCATCGTCTCGATCATGTCGCTCACGAGTCTTCGCACGGCGTCATCGACACGTTTAACGGGCCGCGCCTTCTGGCGGAGGATGGGGTCAGGGAACACCCGTATTGGGAGAATTGCCATGCCCTTATTGTTGCATCGTCACCTGTGCGGCTGCCACTCCTGTGCCTGAGCGCCGGTGTCTGTGCCCGGTGTCTGTGCAAACAGCCCGCCCTGGCTGCGGCCGTTAACGTATGTGGGCAGGCACCATCTCCGTATGGTGCCCGGACAGCCGCCACGTGAGGCAAGATGGCTCAGGATTGCTAGAGCGCCCGCGCGCGTTGACTTGACTCCCTTGCCTGTCATGAGAGCCGGCACGGGGCAAATAACCGGCCCGCAAAAACACGGTGATGAGCCCATGCCACGAGTCCGCAAGATCCGAAGACGAAGAGTTGACCCGACCGCTCGCAAGATGAACGCTGAGGCCGATGCGATTCTGCCATCGCGCTTCAACCAGGAGAAGGCCGCGGGTGGCGTAAGCAGGGTCGTAATCGTTGGATCGCGAATCTTCAATGTGAGACTGGCCAAGCTGCTGGAAAGCCAGGCGGATCTCAGTGTCGTGGCGACTGCCAGCACTCCGCGAGAGGCTCTGGCCGCGCCAAACGAGCACGGCGCTGAGATGACGGTTATCGATGTCGATTTCGGTGGCACGGCGCAGGGAATACTCCTCGCCAGGACCATCGGTGAGCGCAGTCCGGGCTGCGCCATCATGCTGGTATGCGGAGCGCTCACTGAGACTGTGGCGAAGCAGCTGTGGGTTTACGGGGCAGACTCATGGTCAGTGATCTCGTCTGCCACCGCAAAGAGCGCAGCTCACGTTGCCGAGGCGGTTAGCTCTGCCGTTCACGGAATCACATGGGTTGAGCCGGGTGTCAAACGGGCAATGGCAGGTTACGGGCCACGGCCGAGGTCACTTGACGAGCGGAAGCTGTTTGTGTTCGACGCTGAGCAGCGTTCATCGGCCGCCTGAGCCGCCTGAGACGATTGTCAGGTCAATGAGACAGGGTCGACGTCGACGCTCCAGCCCTCGCCTGCCGCCTCTTCGTCAAGCATCTGCTCAGGCGCAGATCCCTTCAGAACTATCTGCCACCTGAACATTCCGCGAACACGCAGCGGGACCGCAGGCGTGGGGCCTATGACCTCCACGTTAGAAAGTCCGCTCACGCCGCGCCGCCGCTCGAACCTTGCCGCAGTCGCGTAGGCATTCTCGTGAGCCTCGACGGCATCCGGCCCGGCGTACCGCAGCCTGATCAGCCTGGAGTATGGCGGCAGGTCATGGCGCGCCCTGATCTCCATCTCCTGCTGGTAAAACCACTCGTAGTCCTGCGCCGCGGCCGCCTGGATGGCGTAGTGGTCCGGCTGCATCGTCTGGATCACAACCTCGCCGCCGGACGGCCCTCGACCGGCGCGGCCGGCCACCTGTGCGAGCACCTGGAACGACCGCTCGGCCGCAAGGAAGTCCGGCACTGCGAGACCGATGTCCGCGCTCAGCGCGCCAACCAGCGTGACGGACGGGATATCCAGCCCCTTGGCAACCATCTGAGTCCCAACCAGCACCCTGGGCTGGCCTTCTGTGAAGCGCCTCAGCAGCTCCATGTGGTCTTTGAATGTGCGGGCCGTGTCGCTGTCCCACCTCATGGCCCCTGCGCGTGGGAAGTGAGCGTTTACGACCTCGACAACACGCTCCGTGCCCGGCCCTGTCCGCTTGACGCTATTGCCGCCGCACGCCGGACACGCTCGGGAAGGCCGTACTTTGTAGCCGCAGAAATGGCACTCCAGCCGGGCGGGAGTACGCTCAGTCGCCGCATGGTGCGTGAGCGTGTTGTCGCACCTGCGGCACGAGCGCATGACCCCGCAGCTCGTGCACTGGACGAAGCCGGCGAGACCGCGTCTGTTCAAATAGAGGATGACCTTCCCGCCGGCTCGCAGCGCCCTGCGCATGGCGTCGAGCAGCGGCCTGGAGAGTATCTCCGTGTGCCGGTCCCGCAACTCCTGCCGCATGTCGACGACCTTGACCCTGGCGCGCCCGCCAGACTCCGTTTGAGGAGTTGATGGAGCGAGGCCGGTTATCTGGCTCGGACGGTCCGGAAGACGCAGCAGGCGTATCTCGCCTCGCTCTGTCCTCCGGAATGTTGTGACCGAAGGCGTTGCGCTGCCGAGGATAAGCGCTGCGCCGGTCTCGAGCGCGAGTAGTTCAGCGGCGTCCCTTGCGTGGTAGCGCGGCGCCTGGTCGTGTTGCTTGTATGTCCACTCATGCTCTTCGTCGATGACGATCAGGCCGAGGTCCCTGATGGGAGCGAAGACTGCGCCGCGCGATCCGAGGACCACATCGTAGCGGCCCTCCCGGATGCCCCACCACTGGTCGAACCGCTCGCCGTT
This sequence comes from Chloroflexota bacterium, assembly GCA_027624075.1. Lineage (GTDB taxonomy): Bacteria > Chloroflexota > Dehalococcoidia > Lucifugimonadales > Lucifugimonadaceae > JAJCYX01. The sequence continues at coordinate 1,638 of JAQBUH010000027.1, read as the reverse complement.
CGAGAGGCCGGAGTGGAGCAGGGCAACCCGGCCGGGAAATCGTGAGGCGAAGCGCTGGAGGGTCTGCGGTGTGAGGGCTATCTCCGGCACCAGCACAAGCACCTTCTTGCCTGCTCGCAGACAGTGCGCCGCCGTCTGCAGGTACACCTCTGTCTTGCCGGAGCCGGTCACGCCGTAGAGCAGGAAGCGGCCTGGCGTCTTGCGTGCGGAGCCGGCAGCGTTCCCAGCGGGGTTCCCGGCGAAGTTCAAGGACTCTGTGATGGCGTGGATGGCGCCGGCCTGCGCGGCCGTCGGGTCGAACGGAAACTGCTGCTGGACCGCGTAGCCGGAGAGCGGGTCTCTCTGTACGCGTAGCTTCTGAAGCTCAACGGCGCCTGAGCCGACGGCCCACTTGACAGCCGCCTGGCCGAACCGCTTTGTGATCTCAGGACGCTTTTGAGGCGTGCCGGCTGAGGACAGATACTTGATCAGATCGGCACGCTTCGAGTACCTGGTTCCTGCGAACTCATCGATCAATGAGCCGGCCGTGTCTGATGAGGCGGTGAGCGCCAGCACATTCGCGTAGACGGCGCTCGCTCGCGGTTTCTCCCACTCATGGCGGGCTTCCACGATTCTTCGTCTCAACAACCTGTCTACCGTCGCAGTCCCTGTCCTGCCCAGCTTCCTGGCGACCCGGTCTTTACGCTGCCACTCGCCGTCTGAAAGCGCATCGATTACGCGTTGCTCATGCGGCCGCAGGTCCCTGCCCAGGGCGATCTGTGGCGGAAAGTTATCGGGCTCGCGCCGGATCCAGGTGCGAAGACGCGTGCGGGAGCCGGGAGGCAGCATCAATGTGCAGGCAATGAACAGCGTCGTGCGGTAGTACGTAGCGATCCAGCGTGCGAGCTGGAGGTGGGCGCGGTCCAGGAACGGCCCGTCTTCGACCACCGAAAGAAGCGGCCTTGTCTCAACGTCCGGCTCCGACTGCGTCTGGGCGAAGACAACGCCCTGGAGGAGCCTGGCGCCGAAAGGGACCCAGACCAGATCGCCCGGGATGACGCTCATCCGGTCCGGTACGGCGTATGTGAACGTGCGGGCGCGGTCGTCAGGGAAATCGACCGCTACCTCTACAAATGGCATTGGCCGGGCGTCCTGCTGGGCGTCCTGGTGACATGGTAGGCGAGGTCCGGGCCCGGCTCCGGGCCCGCTCATGTGGAGTCAGTTCCAGAGTATGCCCGGAACTGCCATGAGGCCAATCGCCAGTTGCCGCATGTGGCCGGACAAACCATGCTTACCGGATGGGACGGCTCAGTCTGCCGGGATATGGCGCGGCAAAGAGCTATGCCGCGTGGTCGCTCTCGTCCGTCGCCTTGTCAGCGTTGTCCTGCGAGTCCGGTCCGGCAGACATCGGCGTTTGAGGTAAGGTCCGGCCTGCGGCCGGTTGGCGAGCCGAGAGGTCGTCACGGTATAGCTCGTACTCCTCCTCGAACCTGGAGCGAGCCTCCCGCACCTCGCCGGCCGTCTCCCGGGCGGCGTTCGCCGCATAGTTGACCGCGGTCAGATTGAGCCAGCGAGGGTCGAACACGAAGTAGTCGAGCCAGCGGTGCGTCTTCTCCACATACTCGATGAACAACTCGCGTAGTTCATCGGCAAGCTCTT
>JAQBUH010000056.1 GCA_027624075.1 Chloroflexota bacterium | reverse complement strand
GGAGCAGCTCAGATCCGCCTGAAATCTCTATTACCGATTCTGTCCCATTGTTGCTGACGTCCTACACGCGGCGTCGTCGCAGACGGCATATGCCGACTGTGCCGGAGGCAGCCGCCGGAACCTCTGGCGCACTACCACCGGGCTAAAACATGTCCATCGTCAACTGGCGCCAACTGGCGCCAACTGGCGTCAAATTGCCGTCTCGACAGGGGCCACGGAGGCAACCTGTAGTTCACGCTGCGTCAAGGCGCGTGGTCCGGGACCGTCGATGGCGAAGTCTATCGACTGGGATGGAATGTGCCAGTGGGGTCTCGTGAATAATCCGTGATTATCGGGTCGGTGCCGGCCACGGCAGACTGTCACCGGGTGGTTTGGTCCGCAGGGGGTCGCCCACGCAGGGACGCCGCTTGCCGCGCTGGCGAACTGATTTCCTAACGCACGCCCGAACGCCCATCAGCGCAAGATTCTCTGGTCGCTCAGGTCCTTGCCGCCGATAGTCTTCGTGACCGTGGCGCCAAGCCACTCCCTCACTTCCAGGTCGGCAATCCCATTCACGATGTTGTACTGCGTCGGCAGGTCTTCCCAACGCGCCCGGTTCCACGTTACCGTTCCGTTGCCAGACCGGCGTTCAAGCACCCTTGCGTTTGAGCCCGCAGCCGGTGTGATCACCGCGTACTCGCTGTCAGCCGTTCCCCACTCGCCTGTGCGCGGCATGTACTTGTAGTGCAACGTGCCGTCAGAGTTCGCGAATGCTGGCGGCGCGTTGTCAGAGCCCTCGGCGAGTCCGGTCAACTCCATCTTCATGAACTCGAAGCCGAGCCAGTTCGCAGACGCTGACGCGGTCGATGGTGTGATCTCCGGCTCGGGCAAGGCGCAGTAGATCTTCGCGAAGCCAAGCTCTTCCCGTCCCGTGATTATCGGGTCGGTCAGGTTCTCCCACAGCACAGTGAGGAGCTGTCCGGTTGCCGTGTCCCGCTCTCCCTTGAAAGTTGCGGGGAACGAGACTCCGAGCGTGTTGTAGCCGCGTCCGGCCAGCCATTCGATCTCCTTCATGTACCCGCCGCTCACCGTGACGATTGGCTCGCCGGACAGCTCGAAACGGTCAGGGAGCAGCGAGTTGAGTTGATCCGCGTTCGACAGGAACGAGACCGCGATATGAATGGACTTCGGGTTGTCTATGCAATCGAAGATGCGGCCATCCGGGCCTCGCCTCGGGCCGGTCGCAGGTCCGAAAACTGTCGGCATCCGGTACATGTCCTGGCGTCTTTCGGGTGACATCGCTTTACTCCTGAAACATGAAAGGAATTCCAATTGCGTGCAGACCATAACGAGTCTGACCGCAATTGGCGAGTTCACGCTCTGCAGACTAAATCAGTCGATCATGTGCTCACGCATTGAAAGCGGAGTGGCGGCCAACGTTCCAGCGTCTACAGGCAACACCACGCCGGTGATCCAGCGCGCCTCATCGCTTGCCAGGAAGACCGCAGCCCACGCGATGTCCCATCCTGTGCCCTCTGTGCCGAGCGGCCCTGCTCTCCTCCGCAGCTCCCTGGCATCCTCGCTGAGCGCACTCACCATTGGCGTATTCAGGTGCCCCGGCGCAATGCAGTTGACGCGAATGCCTTCTCTACCGTGATGGACCGCCATAGCGCGGGTCAGTGATATGACGCCGCCCTTGGACACCGAGTACGGCACGTTGTAAAACGCGCCTGCCCTCACGCCGTCGATCGACGAGACGTTGATGATCGATCCGCCGCCGGACCCGGCCATAACTGGAACGGCGTACTTTGAGATCATCGCCATGCTCTTCAAGTTCACGTCCATCACGCGGTCCCACGTGTCTGTGTCGATCTCTGTCACCCTTCCACTGCCACCGATGCCGACGTTGTTCAACAGCACATCAAGCCCGCCGTAGCGCTCGACCGCCTCATCGACCAGCAAGCGGCACTCCCGCTCGACCGCCACATCAGCCTCGAACACAGACGCTGTTCCGCCCTCGGCCTCGATCTCGGCTAATGTGCGCTCTGCCGCCTCAGGGTCGCGGTCGACCAGCAGTACCTTCGCCCCTTCCCTTGCAAAGAGAACCGCAGCGGCGCGGCCGGTGCCAACGCCCTCCTCCCGCCGTGTGCCGGCGCCGGTGACGATAGCCACCTTTCCGTCGAGTCGTTTCACGTTCTGCTCCAATCTGCGGGGTTCTGGCCGGTCTCCCCTGTTATCACATGCACATCCACAGGCGCCGGCTGTCTCCTCATGCCCTGTGTCTGCGGCACGGCCAACAGCCTGGCTCCACCGGTTACAATCTTGCCCGTCGAGTCTTTGCTGCAACTCATCAACAGGAGAGATCAATATGGCAGGCGTAATGGAGATGACCAACCTGCGCGTGACCCGGCACGACGAGATCATCGGCCGCCATGACGGCGCCAGTCCCTGGGCCGAGGTGATTCTAGAGGACGGCCGCAATCGCGTGGTGTGGATCTCTGGCCCCGCGGGACACCCGCCAGACCCGCACATCCACCCCAACTTCAACGAGTGGTGGTTCGTGCTGGACGGCAAGACCCGCTGGCAGATTGGCCAGTATGAGCCGGTAGACGCCGAGTGGGGCGATATCGTGATGGCGCCCGCCGGGTTCGCACATGACATCAGGCCAGTGGATGGGCAGGGCGCGATCCGGGTTGGTGTCACTCATCCCGGCAGCAACCACGACATCAAAGGCATCGCGCCATGCCGGCTCATCCCTGTCGAGCGTGACCTGTCTGCCCCGAACCTGATCCACACCCGGTTCGCAGACCTGAAAGCCCACTACGGCGCCACTGGAAACTGGAAGCACATCGTTGTACTGGATGAGCGCAACCGGGCGCTGATCACACATGAGCTACCCGGCACTGTTAACCGCCGGATGTGGCACCCGGACATGCACAAATGGTGGGTCGTGCTGCAGGGCAGGCTTGAGTGGAGCATCGGTGAGGGCGAGACGGTGGAGGCAGGTCCGGGCGACGTCGTGCTGGTGCGGTCTGAAGAGGAGCACGAGATTCGGACCGTCGGTGACGAGCCATCGGTCCGCCTGACCGTCACAGCTCCGGACATCATCCACCACTACACGGACGAGAACTAGCGTCTGCTTTTGCCAGATCGGCCAGACATACAAGGCGGAGAAGATAAGAATGAAAGCAGCCGTGATGCGCGGTGAGCGGCGAATCGAGATCGAGGACGTGCCGACTCCCGAGCCGGGGCCGGACCAGGTTCTGATCAAGATCAAGTATTCCGGTCTCTGCGGCTCCGATGTTCACCGCTTCCAGTACGGCATGGCGGAGCCGGGCTCCATCATGGGCCACGAGTTCTGCGGCGAGGTTGCCGTAGTTGGCGCCAATGTCACCGCATGGAAAGAGGGCGACCGCGTTATCGGCGGCGGCGGCACGCCTCTTGACGGCGTCACGAGACCGACCAGCGGGCCTCGATACAGCGCGCGGACCGTCGGCTTCAAGACTCCCGGCTGGGGCGGTTTCGCAGAGTACGCCGTGATGGACGCGTGGCGACCGTTGCGGATACCTGACAAGGTGTCGTGGGAGACCGCTGTCCTTGCCGAGCCGTGCGCCATCGCCGTACATGCCGTGCGCCGCTCCCGGTTCAGGGTCGGTGACCGGGCCGTCGTGCTCGGCGCAGGTCCCATCGGCCTTCTCGTCCAGCAGGTGCTGCAGGCAGGCGGCGCACGAGCGGTCTATGTGTCCGAGCCTGCCCCGGCCAGAGCCGAGGCCGCACGCAGTCTCGGCGCAACCGAGGTCCTGGACCCGCTGTCCCGCGATGTGGTGGCGCGGGTCCTCGAACTGACGGACGGCCTCGGCGCTCCAGTGGCGTTCGACTGTGCGGCGGCGAAGCCAACCCTTCAGCAGGGGCTCGAAATGGTGTGCCGCGGCGGTGAGGTCACGGTGGTCTCGATGGCGTGGGAGGATGTGCCGCTGCTGACCGTCGAGTGGATAGGCAGAGAGGTTGAGATGAAGGCGTCTTACGGCTCGACGCCGGAGGACTGGCAGATCGTCCTGGGGCTGATGGAGCAGGGCAAGATCAACTCAGGACCGATGGTCGGCCAGGACAGCTTCATAGGCTTCGGCGATATGCAGTCGACGCTGTCCCGGCTCATCACGCCGTCAGACCAGATCCAGTCTGTGCTGGTCCCGTAGTAAAGCGTTGGGCTCGTCCTCTAAACCGCCGGGCCGGAGCCGGGGCCAGTCCGCGGAGTTCCGGATCCTCGGCCGCGGTGACGCGTAAAGGGGCAGAAGCCCGAACTTAGTGATTAAGAGTTGACTGTGCAGTTCGGCCGTGAGTGGCGCACGCTCAGCCATTGATGTGCCCTCAGTGAACGGCGTTTAGTCACTACCCGGCGTCTTTTCTTCCCCACCATACTGGAAATTTCAACCGCCATTTGGCAGCGCAATTGGCATCACTCTAAATCTGTCCGTTGCAGTTGATAGCGCCAATGTCCGTACGCTACCTTGGTTTAGGCAGCGCCAATCGGGTGTGCCGATCCTAGCCACGTGCATGGCACTTTCCCATGGCGTATTCGCATGCGACCGTCCTGCACACGCGACGCTTACAGATCATGCCAACAGCTTTCTGTGTTGGACGTCAGCAACAATGGGACAGTATTTCGGGGCTTAAATAAGAGAGAGTCAGTGTTGGACGTCAGCAAAATG
>JAQBUH010000026.1 GCA_027624075.1 Chloroflexota bacterium | reverse complement strand
CGCAGACCGTCCTGACTCTCTCTTATTTCAGCCCCGAAATACTGTCTCATTTTGCTGACGTCCAACACAGGTATCACTGAAGAGCTAGATGCTCCGCTATTTGTGCAACTCGCTGTAGGATTGCTCTCCGGACTCGGAGCAGGGAAGGCGGACGAGATAGTCAGGTCAGCTCCTGAGGTCGGACTTCGCCGAGCGCTGGAAGAAGACAGGAACAGGCTGGAAGCTGCCGACGTGGCTAAGAACGAATTCCTTTCCAGTCTTTCGCATGAGCTAAGAACCCCGCTTGTCGCGATTATCGGCTACGCGTCAATGCTCATACGACATCTCTCCGGCTCGGTGAACGATGTGGAGATGGAGAGGCTTAGGACGATAGAGCGGAATGGCAAGAGATTGAGCGCGCAGATTGAGGACCTTCTTGACCTTTCCAGAATTCAAACCAGGCGCCTGGAAATAAGCCAAAAATGGATTGAATGGCGATTATTCCTGAAAGATGTCGGGCAGAGTATGGAGCCGTTGCTAAGCGCAACTGGCCATCACCTGAATCTGGACATCGAACACGGCGATACATGGGTCTTCGTCGACTCTACGCGCATTCACCAGGTTGTATCGAACCTGATCGGAAATGCCGCCAAATATTCACCCGGAGCGAGCCGTGTCGATGTTGTATCCAGGGTCAAATCAGGGGAAATTGTCTTTTCAGTAAGAGACTACGGCGCAGGGATCAAGCCGGAGGACCAGAAAAACCTCTTTACCCTGTTTTACCGCACTGAGGACGCTATTAAGTCAGCCGTGCCCGGGACCGGCATCGGCCTGTACGTCTCCAAGAAGATCGTGGAACTGCACAAAGGTGACCTCAACATCGACAGCATCTACGGAGAGGGAACCACCGCGACGTTGAGGCTAACGTCAACTGCGACTGAGCCTCCGGTGTCTGCCCTTTCAGCGCCCGCGTTCCGCAACAGGTTCGAGGAGCAGTCGGCGTAGCTGGTGTGGCGAATACGCGTCGACAGACGACGCCCGCTCGCTGCGGCCCCAACGCCCTGCAAGTGGCGTTGGCCCGTGAGTAAACCCGCCGCATGTGGCCGCCGCGATCGATCAGGTCGCCGCAAAGTTGAGGAAACTGCGCCCTGAATCAACTGACGGTCTCGACAGCGCTCTGAACTGCGTCTCGGGAGACGGTCTGACCTCGATGATGGAGTTCTGCGTAGACCTTTGTGGCGGCGCCGTTTGAGAAGTCCCAGACAGAGCCGTCCGGCCTCTCGATAAGCAGTAGCCGCCTCGCCTCTGCGGCTGCCTCCAGGTTGCGCAGGTTTCCCGGCCCAACCGCCATCTCGCAGACCACGACGACGTCAGCCTCTCTCACCAGCCGCCTGTGAGCCGTGTCCTGCTCGAGCGTGACGGTTGAAAATGGCGGCGAGGCCACATGGGGGATGCCCAGGCGAAGAGCGGTCTCACGGTCCGCGTCGCCATCGCCGAGCACGCACGAGGTAACCGTGTGGCCGGCCAGCCTCAACCTGTGCATGAGGTCCCGGCCTGAACCTGCGCCGCAGATGACGTGGACGCGCACAGCCTCGCTTTTTGACGCGCCCGGCGTGCCGTTGCTGACTCCTATCAGCGAGACCGATGGCCTACCGGAGATCGTCTCTGGTTCAACTGCGACATCGACGGAAAAGACCTTCCTGAGGTTCGCCTCCGTCACAACCTCCCACGGCCCTCCGCTCGCGACCACGCGTCCCGCGTCAAGCAGGTACAGCACGTCGCAGTGCTGCGCCGCCAGTGACAGGTCGTGCATCACCATGGCAACCGCAGCGCCGCCCTTTGCCTCTTCCCTTGCGGTAGCCATCGTCAACAACTGGTGCTGCATGTCGAGGCTTGTCGTTGGCTCGTCGAGCAACAAAACATCTGCGTCCTGAGCGAGAGCCCGCGCCAGGGACACGCGCTGCCTCTCGCCGCCGGAGAGTGTCTGCATCCGGCGGCCGGCGAACTGCAGCGTCCCCGTCCGGCGCATCGCCGCCTCCGTGATAGCCATGTCGCTGCGTCCCTCCAACCGGAACCGTCCGAGGTGCGGGTAGCGGCCCATCAAAACCAGTTCCATCGCGGTGAACGTGTGGTCGGCGGACGACTGCGGCATGTACGCGATTCGCCTCGCCCGCGTCTTGGACCGCACATCGCCGAGCGACCGGCCGTCGAGACAGACGCTGCCGTTGTCGAGCCTGATCAGTCCGGCAAGTGCCCTGAGCAGAGTAGTCTTGCCGCTGCCGTTCGGCCCGACGATACCTGTGATCAGCCCGGGCGCTATGCCAATCGACGCACCGTCCAGGACGCAGCGTTCTCCATAGCTGACCACAGCGCGTTTCGCCTCCAGAAGCGCGCCGCGCCTGCGAGTGGCGGCCGTGGCCGTCGCTGCGGTTGTGGTCGAATCTTGAACTGTCATCCTGGCAAGCCGGCTCCCGCTCTATGGATGGGTGAAGCTATTGAACGTCATGCCGTCAAACAACTCAGGGTAGAAAAACCTGGCCGACTCCTCGATACCTCGCACATTCCAGTGAGAGAGAGTCGTGAAGAAGGTCGGGTCGCCGTAGATCACCTGCCGATTGACCACGGCCGGCACCTCGGCGAGTGCCGGATCGGCATACAGCTCGTCAGCGAACTCCAGCGCAGACTGTCTGGGCTGTGTGAGCAGGATGATGTCAGGGTTCATCACGGCGATGCCTTCGATGCCGACTGTCTGGTGGCCAACAACGCCGGCCTCTGCGGCAGCGTTCACCGCGCCCGCCGCCTCAATGATTCCGCCTTCTGTGGAGCCATCCCCGGCTGCGAAGATGTCGGAGAACCGTGAAATCGCCAGCACGCGAGGCCGGACGGGGTTTTCTCGCTCGATGCGGCCGGTCACCGCGGCCACCCGGCTCGTGACCTCTTCGGCCAGTGCGACAGCGCGGTCTTCGGCGCCGAGAACGTAGCCGAGCAGCAGGATGTTAGGCACATTGCCGAGGGCTGAATTTTCGAGGTCGGCCCTGATCACCCGCACTCCAACCCCGGTTAACTGGGCGACCAGGTCCGCCGATGTGAAAGCGGATGCGATCACGATTTCCGGACCGAGGCCGATGATCTGTTCCGGGTCGCTCCCGGCTTCCGGCAATCCTTCAAACTCCGCGTATGCGGCCGATGTGCCGGGGTCCTTGAAGAAGCTTGCGGCGGCGACCAGTACCTCGCCGCCGCGAAGAGCGGCCACGATCTCGGCATGGCCGAGCGACAGGCTATAGACGCGCTCCGGGGGTGCGGCTATCTCGATCATCCCGGTCGCCGTTTCGATGGCGCGCGGCCAGCCGAAGTTCGTCGGGTCAATGATTCCAGGGACCGTTGCGAATAGCGCGTTCCCGGGCGCCAGCGTCGGCGCGGCGGTTGGCCCGGCAGTGGCTGTCGACTCAGGCGTTGCCACAGGCTGCTGCGTCGCTGCCGAAGTTTCGCTACCGCCGCATCCTGCTGCCGCGATCGTCACAAATGACGCGATCAGCACCAGCAGTGCCATCCCCGTCCGACTCATTTTTCCGGTCCGGTCCAACATGCAATGACTCCTTGTCGCGGGTCAGAGCGAATCCGCCCGCGATCTGTTTTTGATTAGCAAGAACAGGAAAAAGGGTGCGCCAAAGAGTGCGGTGATGATCCCCACCCTGATCTCGATCGGCTCTGCCAGGTTGCGTGCCAGCGTGTCTGCGATGAGCAGGAACAGCCCGCCGCCGAGAGCACTGAGCGGAAGCAGAGCACGGTGGTCCGGTCCGATGACGAGCCTGATCGAATGCGGGACGATCAGGCCAACGAACGCGACCGTGCCGATGAATGCAACGGCTGTCCCGGTCAGCAGAGCGCCGGCGGCCAGTAGCAATGCGCGTACCGCACCCACGCGCACACCAAGCGAACGCGCCTCGTCTTCGCCGATGAGCAGCAGGTTCAGGTCTCTGGCGAAAGCGACGACGACCGCCAGACCCGCCAGTGTGATTGGCAGGACGATGCGCACTGACTCCCACCGAGCGCCTTCCAGGCTGCCGGCCAGCCAGAACAGCATCTGCCGCTGTGCCTGGAGATCTGAGGTCAGCAGGATCACGGCTGATGTGATGGCGCCCAGGAACGAGCTGATTGCGACTCCCGCAAGCAGCAGCGAGGCCATTGAAGACCTTCCGCCGGCCATGATCCCAACGGCGAATACCAGCGCAGTCGCTCCCGCCGCTCCAACAAAGGCGAACGCAGGCAGGAAAAGGGCCGACGTGGTTGCGAACCCGGTCGAGATGGCGATCACGGCGCCGAGCGCGCCGCCAGCCGACACACCGATGATCCCGGGGTCTGCCAGCGGGTTGCGGAACAGCCCCTGCATCGTTGCTCCAGCGACGCCGAGACCGGCGCCTGCCCCCAGGGCGAGGAGCAGCCGTGGGATGCGGATGTTTTCGATCACCGCCTGCTGCGTGCGGGACGCAGACGAGTCTCCGAACCCGGCCCACTCGAACAGTGCAGACAGCGTGTCCGTCGGCGTGATCGCCACAGGGCCGGTCGATAACGCGATGAGTGACGCGATTATCAGAAGCAGACCGATGACCGCCGCGCCCGAAAAGAGCCGGCGGATGACCGGTGACGCGGCAAGAGAGCCGCTATGTTTCCGTACCGAAGATCGCAGCACGCGAAAACCCCTGACGCGTTCGCCAGGGGCTGTTTCTCTTTTGGTGGGTCTCGCGTTCCAGTTGTCTGGTCTAAACCAGTCAGGCTAGAGCACCGGTCAGGCGAGCCACGGCCGAGAGACACTCCCTGGGCGGGAAGCAGTCACTCAGCCTCTCGGGCAGGTCTCCTGGCTCTCGGCTCTGACGCCCGCCCACGCCTTCCCACTCCAGTAAACGGAGCAGTGGCATTTGTGGACAGGCTCGCCGATCACAGTGGCGCTACCGCAGCGGATTCTCACCGCTTTCCCTTTTCACCGGCCGCTGTTCCTGAGGAAGCGACCGGCACCCGGGAGGCGTTGTCTTATCGACAGCGCAGGGATGATAGGTGCGCCCGCACAGAACGGTCAAGAGGCGATGGTTAGCCGCGAACTTGAAGGCGGGCGCGAAACGGCGACGTCCCAGGACGCCGCCGATATCACGTCTACTAAAGCTATCCGAGCACCGCCGTCTTGCACCTGAGACGGGCAGCGGCAGCCCTAAAACTTCTTGACCTCGACGCCGGAGAGGCGCTCTGGGAAATGGAGGAACCCTGCGTGGTCTTCCTTGCCATACCCCCACTCCATCAACGCGCCGAGGACCTGCTGCATCTGCGCAGTCATCACAAGCGGCACATTCAGCGCGTTCGCCGTTGTCATGGCGTTGTTCAGATCCTTGTAGTGCAACTCGATCCGGAAGCCCGGCTTGAAGTTCCGTTGGAACATCATCGGCGCCTTGGCGTTCATCACATTGCTTCCCGCGAGTCCGCCCTTGATGGCATCGAACACCGTCTCCGGGTTAACGCCCGCCTTGGCAGCCAGCGTCATCGCCTCTGCAAGCGCCAGGATGTTCCCGGCAACGCAGATCTGGTTCGCCAGCTTCACGACGTTGCCCGCGCCGTGGCCGCCACAGAGCACGGAGGATTTGCCCATCACTTCAAACAGCGGCTTGGCAGTCTCAAAATCGGCGGCGTTCCCACCGACCATGATCGCCAGGTCGCCTGAGATAGCGAACGGCTCTCCGCCGGACACCGGCGCGTCAAGGAAGCCGACCCCTGCCGCGTCGCAGGCGGCGCCGACCTTCTGCGACGTGCCGGGTTCGATTGAGCTCATGTCGATGATCAGGTTGCCCTTGCTTGCGCCTGAAAGCACGCCGTTCTCGCCGAGGATTGCGGCCTCTGACTGCGGGCTGTTCTGGACCATTACGACCACTGTGCTTGAGTTGCGTGCAACTTCGGCGGCAGACTCCGCCCTGGTGGCGCCACCGGAGACAAGCTCGTCGACAGGAGCCGGGAAGAGGTCGTACACCGTGACCTCGTATCCAGCCTTCATCAGGTTTCGGGCCATCGGCTTGCCCATGATGCCCAGGCCCACGAATCCAATCTTCTCTGCCATATGTTTCTCCGTTTGTCTCAGATGCTGACAGCACGATGCGGGATGGCAAAGTGCGTTCCACCGGGCCAGTCAAATATGCCGTGTGGGCGGATAAAGAATTCGCAGCGCATGTTACCGCATGGCGGACTCGCGGGCCGGACCTGCGTCTGCCGCGGTTGAATGGAACGTTGCGGCCTCGCCTCTAGTCGTCATCCTTCCAGAACCGCTCTTCGATGAAGTGGAAGTCCGTGCCCTCGAACCGCTTCCGCACGTCCTCAATCATCTGCGGATGGCCACAGGCGTAGATGCATGTCTCACCCGGGATTAGCCCGCGTTCAGCCACATAGTCCTCGACAAGCGTGTTGATCCGGCCTGTGGCGCCGGTCCAGCCCTTATTCGTCGGGTCGTCCGGCCGGCTGATGGACGGCATGAACTCGATAAAGTCGTGTTCAGCCGCCATCTTGCCCAACTCAACGTCGTATCCAAGTTCGTGGACGAAACTCGCGCCTTCGAGAACGTAGAAGCGATGTTCAGACCGCGGCACGCCCTGGTCTTCCGGCCACGACGGGTCTGCCAGGAACTTCCGCAGCATGCTTACGTAAGGCACCGTGCCCGTCACCGTGCCAACCAGCACATGGTTACGGTACTTCGGCTGCAAGACGAAGATGCCCTTTGGACGCGGCCGCAGCGTAACTGTCTCGCCCACTCCCATCTTGTGAAGGATTGGCGTCAGGTTTCCGTCCGGCAGCGGGACCAGCTCGATGAACAGCTCGATCTCCGGCTCGTCCGGGGAGGAGACGATGGAGTAGGGGCGCTCGATTCCGCCAGCGCCGATGGTGCAGTACTGGCCGGGCTTGAAGTAGAACTGCTGCTCCGGCTTCAGCCAGATCTTCCACAGGTCATGCGCGATGTCTTCCCTGCGGGTGATCTCGGCGGTTGTGAATTTCCCTTTAACTACCGGCTTCTCATTCTGGGCCTGCGTCATTCTCGCCTCCTGGTTCGCGTGGCCCGCACTTTACGCCTTTTTCTGCCTCAAGGGAGTGGGTATGGCCTGCATGACGGCGATTTCGTGCGCGGGAAGCTAATGAGCGCAAAGACCGGGCAGCGATGGGAATCGGCGCGCATAACGCAACGGTTCAACATCTTTATCCATGTAAGCCTGGGCGAGCCCGGTGTTAAGATTCGCCCGTATTGAAATAACGGACGGCAGCCCGTCCAGTCGACGTCATCACCGGTAGTCACTAACACAGCGTCTCAAAGTCATTCAGCGTAGACGGCACGGAGGAATTTCAACATGGCCGGACCAGCACCCGGTGTTGCCTACAGCATCACGGTCAGGGCCGAGTATCCGAACCTGCCGGGAATGTTGGGGCGCATCACATCTGCGATCGGAAATGCAGGCGGCGACGCGTCTGCGATAGACGTCGTTTCGACCGCCGGTGGCAAGATGGTCCGTGACTTCACTATAAACGCTCGCTCGATTGAGCACGGAGAGGCGGTCGCAAGGGCCGTCGCCGCGGTCGACAACGTGTCCATTCGCAGGGTCTCCGACCCGACGTTCCTGCTCCACCTCGGCGGCAAGATCGAGATGCGCAGCAAAGTGCCCGTCACCACCCGTGACGACATGTCCAAGGCGTATACGCCGGGTGTTGGCCGCGTCTGCATGGCGATCCATGCCGACCCGGAGGCCGTCTGGACGCTAACCGGCAAAGGTCACACCGTCGCCGTCGTAAGCGACGGCAGCGCGGTGCTCGGCCTGGGGAACATCGGAGCCGCAGCCTCGCTTCCCGTAATGGAAGGCAAGGCACTGCTGTTCAAGGAGTTTGGCGGCGTTGACGCGTGGCCCATCGTCCTGGATACGCAGGACACAGAGGAGATAATCAGCATTGTCAAGGCGATTGCCCCCGGCTTCGGTGGCATCAACCTTGAGGACATAAGCGCGCCGCGTTGCTTCGAGATCGAGGAACGCCTCAAGAAAGAGATCGACATCCCTGTGTTCCACGATGACCAGCACGGCACTGCTGTGGTCGTGCTGGCCGGTCTGATCAATGCGCTCAAGATTGTTAAAAAGCGCCCGGAAGACCTCAAGGTCGTGGTGGCGGGTGTCGGCGCATCCGGCACAGCATGCACCAAGATCATGCTTTCGTTTGGCGTAACCAACATCACCGGGTTCGACCGCCAGGGCGCGCTTTCCCGTGACCGCGACTACGGCGACAACGTAATGAAGCGGTGGTACGCGGACAACACCAATCCGGACAACTTCAGCGGAACCCTGGCAGATGGTCTCAAGGGTGCTGACGTGTTTCTCGGCCTGGCAGGTCCCCGCCTGGTTACGACGGAGCAGGTGGCCCGGATGGCCAACGACGCGGTAGTGTTTGCACTCTCCAACCCTGACCCTGAGATCTGGCCTGAGGATGTGCCGGACAACGTTCGCATTATGGCGACAGGCCGCACCGACTATCCGAACCAGGTCAACAACTCGCTCTGCTTCCCAGGCCTGTTTGCCGGCGTGCTCGACGTGCGTGCGCGAGAGATAAATGACGAGATGAAGATCGCGGCCGCCATGGCCATTGCGGCGGTCATCCCGGAAAGCGTTGTCTCTGAAGACTTCATCATTCCGAGTGTGTTCGACCAGAACGTTGCGAAGAACGTTGCGGACGCCGTCGCGTTGAAGGCCCAGGAGACCGGAGTTGCGCGCCGCAGGCGGCGTCGCCCGGATGATGACGACGACACCGCCTACGCGACGCGGCGCATCGCGCTCCCCTGATAAGCCGTGCCAGTCCCAGGCCCTAATACGTCGGACGTAATTGTGATCGGCGGCGGAATCGCCGGCTGCTCTGCCGCGTACTTCCTTGTTAAAGATGGCCACAGCGTCACGCTCATCGAGAAGGACGCCGTTGCGGCGCACGCGTCCGGCTTCGCATTCGGAGTGCTCTTGCCTCGGCTGTTCGATGATCCGGCAGACCCTGCGGCAGAGTTGACGCGGCATTCGATGGAACTGCATATGGAGATTGCCGCTGATCTGGCGGAATCCGGCGAACGCGTCCGTCGCGAGAAAGCGGCGGTGTTGCTGGCCGATGATGAACGGACTGCCGGCCAGTACCGTGCGCTTTACAGGTCTGGAGCCGCGGCAGGCGACGTGCGTTGGCTCGAGTACGGCGAACTGAGCCATGTCGAGGCGAGAGTTTCGCCAGTCGTGCGCGGCGGCCTCTATCTCGGCGGCGCAGCGGAGATCGATCCGCACAGGTTCACAAACGCACTGTGGAGCGTGGCGGAGCGCCAGGGTGCCAGGCTAGTGAACGCAGAGGTGACGTCGATAGCGGCTGATGGCAAACACGGTGTGACCGTGAACACGGGCACGGAGAGTTATCACGCCGCGTCGGTGATAGTCGCAGCTGGTCCGTGGACTGGGAAATTGCTGGCACGGCATGGGGCAACCGTGCCTGTCGAGCCGCTCAAGGGGCAGATAGTTCGCTTGAAAGCGCCCGGGCCGGAACTCCGAGTGTCACTCTGGTGGGGCGGGGGAGACTACGCAAGCTCGAAGCCGGACGGTCTGCTGTGGTGCGGGACCACCGAGGAACCCGTTGGCTTCAACGAGCAGCCGGACGATGCGGCTAGAGACGGCATAATATCGTCTGCCAGCAGGGTCATGCCCTTCCTCGAAGCTGCAACAGTGGCCAGGCAAACGGCCTGCCTGCGGCCGGTGAGCGCTGACGGCTTGCCGATCATCGGAGCGCTGGACGGTGACGGCAGGGTAGTCGTGGCGACAGGCGGAGGCAGAAACGGGATAGTGCTCGGCCCCGGACTCGGGAGGGCCGCCGCCGATATCGCATCCGGACGTGAGCCTGCGTTCGATGTGTCCAGGCTGGGCCCGTCCCGGTTTTCAGCGTAGCCAGGTTGTCCTCACCGCAAAAGCTCGGCCCTTCAGCACCTCCACTCGCGGCGGGGAGACCGGTAGGCTGCGTAACCGGCAGGCATCGGCGTTGGCGAATGCCTCACAACTCAATTCTCACGACCTGGCGGGACAGATGGCATGGACCGGCTGAAAGACCACGGGGAAAAGACCTTCCAGAGTGCGGCCCAGATAGCTTTGCCCGGATTCGAGTCGCCGTCTGCGCCTGCCCCATTCGATCCACTGTCGCTTATTCAAGACACATTCAGGCTGCTTGCTCCAAATGGCGTCATTCCCGTGGTCGAGGTGTCCCGGCGGATGTTGCGGACTCTCGGATCATTCACCCCGACGAAGAACCTGATTCGCCTCTCATCCAGGCTGCTCGCACTGGGGTCGATGGCTGAGCAGAGACATGTGGTCCTGCACGAAGTTGCCCACGCCATAGTCCATCACCGCACGCCAGAGGCACGTGCGCACGGCCGGGAATTCAGGTCGGTGTGCGATGAGCTCGGACTGGTGGCAGGCCGTTTCGTTAAGATCGACCACGCGGTGTGGCACGAGAGGTTGAGGTTCGCCGTCGACTGTCCGGCGTGTGGAGGAACGATACTGCGCCGCAGGCGGGTCAACAAAGTCCGTTGTGGCTGCGGAACATCGGTCCGGCCGCGAGTGTGGGCAGCCGTCGCAATCACGGAGACAGGCGCGAAACCACTGTAGCGACGGCTCATTCGATACTGGAGGACAGCAGTGCACAGTCGAGACCTGCTGACAGACGCATTCACCAGAGTGCGCCAACTGGTGCACTCGGCCGCAACCGGACTTGACCGGAGGGGGCTCACCTACCGGCCGGAACCCGGCGCCAACTCCATCGCATGGTTGACATGGCACCTTACGCGCATCCAGGACGACCACGTCTCGGAGATCGCTGGACGAGGCCAGGCGTGGGTCACTGACGGCTGGGCTGTGAGGTTCGGCATGGCGCCGGACCCTGGGAACGATGGCCGCGGCCACGGCCCTGAGCAGGTCGCCGCGATCGCGCCGGACTCACCCGATCTGCTGATCGCTCATCACGACGCAGTCTCGGACCGGACGCTCGCCTATCTCGAATCCGTCGATGACAACAAGCTGGACCGCATCATCGACCGCTCGTACGACCCGCCTGTCTCCGTCGGTGTGCGCTTAGTGAGTGTCATAAGTGACAACATCCAGCACGCGGGACAGGCGCGCTATCTGCGCTGCATCGTCGACCGGGTCCTGTGAAAGCGACGGGCCCTGACCGGAGTCAGTCCAGCCCTTCATGCGCGTCCAGGAGCCGACCAATGTGGATCGCCCAACGGATCACGCAGGTATTCAGATTGCCGGGCTGTGCCGCTGGTGTTATGCTCGAATTGAGTTGATCTAGATGGTTGATCGAAGCCTTTAAAACCAGTCCCGTGAGGCTAGCAAGGGTTCGGTGGAGCGTCCTTAGCCGCTGCTCGCGGCTCGCCCGGACGCTGCGCGTGCACCCTTGCCTACTTGCTGGCAGGGGTCTTTTTTTGTGGCACGAACACGTCCCAAACGCGCCAATCCCGCCGACGGGCGCAAGGCGGCGCAGTGACTGAGCTAACCGCCAATCCTGACGGCCGAGTTGTGCTGGACGCGGACGACATCCGCCGCGCTCTCGCCCGCATTTCCCACGAGATACTGGAACGGAACGGTGGGGACCGCGGCCTTGTACTCGTCGGGATAGAGACACGGGGCGTCTTCATTGCCAGACGCCTGGCGGCGAACATCGGCCAGTTCGAAGGCTTCACACCCCCTGTCGGCGCACTCGACCCTCGCCTCTACCGTGACGACCCAGACCAGGCGTCAGGCCAGCCGGTTCGCCCAACATCGATACCCGTCTCTCTCGAAGGCCGCCCCGTGGTGCTGGTTGACGACGTGCTCTACACCGGCCGTACGGTCCGTGCCGCACTCAACGCCCTGTCCGATTTCGGCAGAGCGAGCCGGATTCAGCTTGCGGCTCTCGTGGACCGTGGCCACCGCGAACTGCCCATCCGGCCCGATTACATCGGCAAAAATATCCCTACCGGACAGGACGAGCGAGTCCACGTGAAGCTGGCCGAAGTGGACGACATCGACGAGGTCGACCTGGTGAGGATGTCTCCGGTTGGAACTAACCCTGCGGTTGGAGCAGAGGCATGACGTCTTCCAGCACCAGGCGTGAGGTTCAATCCGTGGCCGGAGCAGGCTCTTCGCTCCCTTACGCGGAAGCGCCAGCGAAGGGCGGCGCGGTAGTTTCCCACGCCTCAACCGGTCTGGCCAGGCAACGGCACCTTCTTGATATCGACAGCCTCTCGCCAGAGGAGATCACCTCGCTCCTCGATAGCGCCGAGGGGATGCTTGAGGTGCTCGGCCGCGATGTGAAGAAGACGCCCGCGCTGCGGGGCAAGACTATCGTCACGGTGTTCTATGAGAACAGCACGCGCACCCGGATCTCGTTCGAGGAGGCAGGGAAGATCCTCGGCGCAGATGTCATCAATGTCTCGGTCTCATCGAGCAGCGTCAGCAAAGGCGAGTCCCTCTACAACACGGCGCTAACGCTCCAGGCGATGCATGTTGACGCGCTCATCATCCGGCATCCCCATGCGGGCGCGCCGCACTTCGTTGCCCGCCACGTGAAGGCGCCTGTGGTGAACGCCGGAGACGGCATGCACGCCCACCCCACACAGGCGCTGCTAGACCTGTTCACACTGCGGCAACGTCTTGGGGGTATCGCCGGCAAACGCGTGGCGATAGTCGGGGACGTTCTTTACAGCAGGGTCGCCCGCTCCGGAATTATCGGTCTGCTCAGAATGGGGGCGCAGGTGGTGGTCTGCGGCCCGCCAACGCTGATGCCATACGGATGGCTGCCCGGCAGCGCTCCCGCCGGGTCATGGTACGAAGGACTTGAGATTGCGGAGAGTGTTGAGCAGGCCCTCGATGGCGCTGACGCTGTCATGGCGCTGCGCATCCAGCAGGAGAGGCAGGACGCCGGTCACCTGCCGGACCTCAGGGAGTACTCGAACCGTTACGGCATCAACCGCAAGCGTCTTTCGCTGGCTAAGGAAGGCGCTTTGCTGATGCATCCGGGTCCCATGAACGAGGGTGTCGAGATCAGCTCGGAAGTGGCGCATGGCGCCCAGTCTGTGATCGAGGAACAGGTCCGGAACGGCGTGGCACTGCGGATGGCCGTGCTCTACGCGCTCTGCTCACGCGGCAGAGACCAGGCTGCGGCACAGGAGCGCCCGTAGACACGCACCCCTCACACATCGGGGCATGTAGACGAGAACGAGATGCAGAGTAACCGCACAGTCATAAGAAACGGACGCGTGATCGACCCTTCGCAGGGCATCGATCGCGTTGCTGATTTGCTGATCGCCGACGGCAAGATCAGTGAAATCACGGGCTCACCGCTCGAACGCGCGCCTGATGGTCACGATGTGATCGACGCGTCCGGGCTGGTGGTCGCGCCGGGATTCATCGATCTCCACACTCACCTCCGTGATCCGGGATATGAGTGGAAGGAGACGCTGGAGACGGGGACGCAGGCGGCGGCGCGCGGCGGCTTCACCACCTTATGTGCAATGCCGAACACCGATCCCTGCCAGGACAGTGCGGCAGTGATTGACGATGTGACGCGCAGGGCCGCGAGGACCGGCGCAGTGAGGGTGCTGACCATAGGCGCCATCACGAAAGGCAGGCAGGGAAAGAATCTTGCCCCGATGGGTGAGTTGGCGGAGGCGGGTGTAATAGGCTTCTCAGACGATGGCGATCCCGTTTCGGACCCTAACATCATGCGGCAGGCCCTCAGCTACGCCAGTTCGCTTGGACTCCCGATCATCAACCATGCGGAAGAGCGTTCGCTTGTGCGCGGCGGTGTGATGAGCGAGGGCGAGGTCGCGACGCGACTCGGTCTGCCGGGTGTGCCGGCCAGCGCAGAGGCCGTGATGATCGCGAGGGACATCGAGCTGACCGCGCTCACAGGCGGACGGCTGCATGTGCCGCACGTCTCGACTGCGGCGAGCGTGGCGCTGATACGCGTAGCAAAGAGCCGTGGACTGAAGGTGACCGCCGAGGTCACGCCTCATCACCTATCGCTCACAGACAGCTGGGTCTACGGGCTCCACGGCGAGGTGCCGGAAACGGTGCCGCCTGAGGCCTATGACACCAATGCCAAGGTGAACCCGCCACTGCGGACCGCGGCAGATGTGGCGGCGTTGATAGAGGCGCTGGCAGACGGCACGATCGACGTTATCGCCACCGACCACGCTCCCCACGCCGCCACGGACAAGGTCTGCACCTTCAACGAGGCGGCGCACGGCATCAATGTTCTGGAGACGGCGTTTGGTCAGGTGATGCGGCTCACACACGCAGGCTTTATCTCACTCCCTGAACTGATCAGACGGTTGACCGAACATCCGGCCGCGATTCTTGGCGCGGAAACAGGTTCCCTCGCAAAGGGACGCGCCGCCGATATAGTGCTGCTCGACCCGGACGCCGAGTGGACCGTGAGACCGGAGAGCTTCGCTTCTCTCAGTCGCAACACCCCGCTTGCGGGTGTGACTCTCAGGGGACGTGTGGTGGCGACGGTCTTCGGAGGGAACACGGTTTGGGACGTCCGAACGGCCGCCGCTCAGACCGAGGTCGCCACGTCATGACTGCCAGTTATTTCGGCCGCACAAGGAGTTATCGCTCGTGACAGACGGTCGAGAGGCGGTCAGGCTCGTCCTTGAAGACGGCTCGTCATTCGAGGGTATCCGGCTGGGCGCGCCGGGTGAGACCACCGGCGAAGTGGTATTTAACACGTCAATGACCGGCTACCAGGAGATGCTTACCGATCCGTCTTATGGCGGGCAGATCCTGGTGCCGACATACCCGTTGATCGGGAACTACGGCGTCAACCCGGCGGACGTTGAGTCACGGCGCATCCAGGTGCGGGGTTTCGTTGTGCGAGAAGACTGCGAAAACCCCAGCCACCCGCTGTCGCAGGGAACGATTCACGAGTATCTGCTGGAGAACGGGGTCACCGGGATCTCCGGAGTAGATACGCGCGCCATCACGCGGAGACTGCGTTCGAGCGGCGTCATGATGGGGATCATCACTCCGCGCCCTGCAGACGAGGCCATCGCCGCACTGAAGGCCGCTCCGCGTTACGGAGAATTCGACGTCGTCCATGATGTGAGCACACGGGACACCTATCACTGGGATGGGGACGCTGGCGAGCGCTCACGGGCGTTCGGAGACCTCAAGGGCAGGGCGTGGCGGTCCCGTGAACACTGGTCACACGCGGAGCAGGGTCTGAGCGTAAACGGGCTGCCGGCTCCTGACGCCGGTTTCGCTCTAATGGCAGGCACAGGCCAGGGAGACGCCGGACATTGTCCGGCTGACGGCTCAGCAGCCCGCCAGTTGCGAATCGTAGTCAACGACTACGGCGTGAAGTTGAACATCTTACGGTCACTTCGAGCACGCGACTGTGACGTGACGGTAGTGCGAGACGACGCCACGGCCGAAGAGATCATGGCGCTCGACCCTGACGGTGTGCTCCTGTCACCAGGGCCGGGCGACCCGGTGTTCCTGTCGGCGGCGGTCGAATCGGCAAAGAAGCTGGTCGGCAAGGTGCCATTGATGGGGATCTGCCTCGGCCACCAGGTCGTGGCGAGAGCGTTCGGCGCAAACACCTTCAAGCTGCACTTCGGGCACCGCGGCGGCAACCAGCCTGTGAGGGATATTGAGACAGGCAAGGTCTATATCACCGCTCAGAACCACGGCTACGCGGTTGATGCTGAGGGTCTGCCGCCAGAGCTTGAGATCAGTCACGTAAACCTGAACGACGGTACCGTCGAGGGGCTTCGCCACACGACGCTCCCCGTGATGACGATCCAGTACCACTCCGAGGCATCACCCGGCCCGCACGACAGTGAGTACCTGTTCGACCGGTTTGTCGAGATGGTCGTCAAATATTCGCCCAGCAGACCTGTCCCGGTGGGCCGGTCAGTTGACTGAGCAACCCGCCTGTCACCTGTGCCGCGTCAACGCCTGTTCTTTAACGTCTGAATATCCTCTATGAGAAGCACCACAACCGACACGCCACGCAAAGTCCTGGTCATTGGCTCCGGACCGATCATCATCGGTCAGGCGGCAGAGTTCGACTATGCCGGCACGCAGGCCTGCAAATCGCTCCGTGAAGAGGGCGTATCGGTCGTCCTGGTCAACTCGAACCCTGCCACGATCATGACAGATGAAGACGTCGCAGACCGCATCTACATAGAGCCGCTCACAGTCCCCGTGCTAGAGCGGATCATCGCAATCGAGAGACCGGACGGGATCCTCGGGACGCTCGGCGGCCAGACCGGCCTGAACCTTGCGGTCGAGCTGGACAGAGCGGGCATCCTACGGAAGTACAACGTCAGGGTGCTCGGCACACCGATAGCAAGCATCGAGATGGCAGAAGACCGTGACCTGTTCCGTGACCTGATGTCGCGGCTTGGCGAGCCCGTCCCGCCGTCAGAGGCCGTCGGCAAGGTCGATGACGCAGTCAAAGCGGCAAGCAAGATCGGCTATCCCGTCGTCGTCCGTCCCGCATACACGCTTGGCGGCACAGGCGGCGGCGTCGCGTATGACGAGGCGCAACTCCGTCGCATCGCCCACTCAGGAATCACCGCCTCCCGCGTCGGCCAGGTGCTGATCGAAAAGTCGTTGCTCGGGTGGAAAGAGGTCGAATATGAGGTGATGCGTGACGGCGCGGGCAACGTCATCACCATCTGCAACATGGAAAACCTCGACCCAATGGGCGTCCACACAGGCGACTCGATAGTCGTCGCTCCCAGCCAGACGCTTAACGACAAGGACTACCAGCGCCTGCGGACCGCCTCACTCAACATCATCACGGGTCTCGGCATCCAGGGCGCTTGCAATGTGCAGCTTGCGTACCGGCCCGGAGCTGAAGTGGCCGCCACGCTTCCGGAATTTGATGAAGACGGTCCGATGTACTACGTCATTGAGGTCAACCCGCGCGTCAGCCGGTCTTCCGCGCTGGCATCGAAGGCTACCGGATATCCCATCGCTCGCGTGGCCGCCAAGATCGCACTCGGCAAGACGCTGGACGAGATCCCCAACGCTGTCACGCGGAAGACGACCGCCGCGTTCGAGCCGGCGCTCGACTACTGTGTGGTGAAGATCCCGCGCTGGCCGTTCGATAAGTTCCCGACAGGCGACCGGTCGCTTGGGACCCAGATGAAGGCGACCGGTGAGGTGATGGCGATAGACCGCAGCTTCGAGGCGGCGCTACAGAAAGCGGTGCGCTCGCTGGAAAATGGCCGAGGCTCGCTGCGCTGGGAGAACCCGATCTGGGGCAGCAATGGGCCGCCAGACCTGGATGCAGACGACGACCGGATATGGAAACTGATGGCCAGCATCCGCCAGGGCAAGACCCCCGAAGACGTGTCGCGCGTGACCGGTATCGACCCGTGGTTTACACGTGCCCTCGAGCGGATAGTCGTAATGGAGCGGAGACTGCTGTCGGAGGACCTGACGCCGGGGCTGATGAAGAGCGCAAAGCGGCTTGGCTTCCCGGACGCCCAGATTGCGACGCTTGCAGACCGGCTGCCGGAGCAGGTGAGGGAGCTGAGACGAGAGTGGGGCGTCATCCCGGTCTACAAGATGGTGGACACCTGCGCCGGTGAGTTTGAGGCTGTCACACCGTACTTCTACTCGACCTACGAGCAGGAGAATGAGGCGCTGCCGGAGCCGGGCGAAAAGGCGATCGTGCTCGGCAGCGGCCCCATCAGGATTGGGCAGGGAATCGAGTTCGACTACTGTTCCGTCCATGCCGCGTGGGCGCTTCAGGCAGCCGGTGTGAATGCGGTCATGATCAACTCCAACCCGGAGACGGTGTCGACCGATTTCGACACGTCGGACAGACTGTACTTCGAGCCGCTTGACGAAGAGAGCGTCCGGGACATCATCGAGAACGAGGCGGACGGCGGGCCAACGGCTGAGGGTTCAAACGGGAACTCCGTTGGAGCGGTCATAGACTTCCCGCCGTCGATGGTCCAATTCGGAGGCCAGACCGCGATCAACCTCTCGCAGTCGCTTGGAGTAGCGGGACTGCCGGTGCTCGGCTCAGAGCCGGCCGTCATTGACTCCGCCACAGACCGTGGGAAGTTCGAACAGATCGCTGCCCGGCACGGCCTGCCGCAGCCGCCCGGTGGCATGGCCCGCAACGCTGAACAGGCGTTACAGGTGGCGTCGAACATCGGCTACCCGGTGCTTGTCCGGCCGTCATACGTGCTCGGCGGCCGGGCGATGGAGATTGTCCAGAACTCGTCCGAGCTGGTCCACTTCTTCGAGACCGCGCTCGCGGCGTCTCCCAACCAGACGGTGCTCGTTGACCGCTATCTGGAAGGTGTCGAAGTGGAGGTGGACGCGGTCTGTGATGGCGAGGACGTCCTGATCCCCGGAATCATGCAGCACATTGAGCGTGCAGGGGTCCACTCCGGCGACTCGATGGCCGTGTACCCGGCGCAGTCGCTGACTGAGGCTGAGGTTGACACGGTCGTCGACTACACACGGCGCATCGGCAGGGCGCTCGGCGTAAAAGGCCTGATGAATATTCAGTTCGTCATTACAGGTGGCGGCGCCTATCGAGGATTCAACAGACGGTCCGGGTCGACCGGAAACGGCGCCGTTGATAAGCCGGAGGTGTTCATCATTGAGGTCAACCCTCGATCGTCACGCACGATCCCTTTCATCTCCAAGGTGACCAGGGTCCCAATGGTCCGGCTGGCGGTCGAGGTGATGCGCGGCAAGTCTCTTAAAGATGCGGCGGCCGAGTTTGGCCTTGTGCCTGGACTTGCGCCGAAGAAGCACCTGGTTGCCGTGAAAGCGCCGGTGTTTTCGATGTCCAAGCTGGCCGGCGTTGACACGTTCCTGGGACCTGAAATGAAATCAACCGGCGAGGTTATGGGCATCGACAGTGACTTCAACAGCGCTGTTGTGAAGGCGCTGATTGCGTCCGGGCTTGATCTCAAGCCCAGGAGTAACATCCTGCTGAGCGTGGCCGACCGTGACAAGGCAGATGCGATGGGGATGGTCAGGCAACTGGCGGCCGCCGGGTTCAACATCTATGCGACAGGTGGCACAGCCGCCATGATCCGGTCGCTTGGCATCCCTGTGACTGAGGTGGAGAAGCGGCTGGCCGGCGCCGGGCCGACGGTCGTGGACATCATCGAAGACGGCACAGTGACTGCGGTGGTCAACACGGTGACCGGCGACCGGCGGACGCTGCAGGACGGATTTCACATCAGGCGGGCTGCCGCTGAGCGGCGTATTCCTTGCTTCACCTCGCTTGACACAGCTCGCTGCGCGATCGATTCGATCCGCGGCGACCAGCCGGCATACAACATCCGCACGCTTGCGGAGTACCTGGACGCATAGGCTCAAGATAGGGCCGGTCTAGTCCCGCTTGCGCATGGCGAGCAGTTCGCGGTGCTCGTTGGTTACGATTCCCTGCGGCGTGCCCAGTCTGTCGAGGATTTCAAGCACCGTTTCGGCGTCGCGCTCGATGTCGAAGTCCTGCGGCACCGGCGCCCTTTGCAGCCAGTAGAGCAATGATGCGGCATCCTCGAAGAGGTAAGGCACATCGTACTCGTCCCGTCGCACAAGCTCATAGCCGAGTGAGGAAAGCACGCTAAAGGTCCTCGGCAGGGCAAACTCCTCGGGCCACAACGGTAACGGGCCGCGTGCCTCCTCGAACGCAGCCATGATCGCCCGCGTGTTTTCTCTCCCGACCTGCTGCGTCACGAACACACCTCCTGGCGATAGCACCCGGTCGATCTCTTCAGGGAACAGCGCCGCCTGCCTGTTCAGGACTGCGTGAAACGCGTCGTCAGGAGCAGGCACGGCGTGGGCTGACGCCCGCGTGAAGTGAACGTTGGAACGCAGCTTCATAGGCAACGACAGCCGCGCCTCGTCCACCCGCTCCTTCGAGATGTCGATGCCGATGCCGCGCCTGAACCGGTCTGCCAACGCCGCCAGGACCTTGCCGTTGCCGCAGCCCATGTCCAGCACCGTCTCTTTACCGGTGAGCAGTCCGCGGACGACGTCACGGTAGTCCCAGGGCACGGGCGCGCGCCGGGTCTTCGTCCGCAGCAGGTCCCAGCCACGCCAGTGGGCAGTGCTGGCGGCGAGTCCTTTGATTTCGTCGATCGATTAGCTAATCTTCTGGTCCTGTCGTATCGCTCAACTTGCATACGGATAGAATGCCGACCGGAATTGTCACACGGTTCGGCCCAAAAGGAGTCTCAGTTGTCTCATCCGCTCTTCAGTCTCGCCGGAAAGGTTGCGCTGGTTTCCGGCGCCGCGAGCGGCATGGGCCGCCAGATGGCGATTGGCTTTGCCGAGGCTGGAGCGGACGTGCTGCTGGCCGACATCAATCTGCCAGGGGCGGAGCGGACATCTGCAGACATCACAGCGCTCGGCCGCAGGGCGATGGCCGTTAAGTGCGACGTATCGAATGTCGCACAGATCAGATCGACGTTCGAACTGCTGGACAAGGAGTTCGGCCGGATCGACGTGCTCGGCAATGTCGCGGGCGAGGGCAAGACGGGTCCGCCTGAGGAGATGCCTGTCGAGGTGGTCCAACAGGTGTTCCAGAACCTGGTCTTCGGCCGGTTCGTGATGTGCCAGGAGGGTGGACGCAGAATGCTTCAGCAGGGCAGAGGGAGCATCATAAACTTTGGGTCAATCGGCGGCTGGAACTCGCTCGGGCGCGGGCACATGCCGTACGGAATGTCGATGGCCGCTGTGATCCAGATGACGCGGGAGTTAAGCACCCAGTGGGCGGCAAGAGGCGTGCGCGTCAACTGCATCTTGCCGGCGCAGGTTTGGAACGACGGTCTAAGGGCGCGAGTGAAGACGACGCCCGCTGTGCTCGACACGTTCCTTGGCGGAATTCCGATGGGACGCCTCGGCGAGCCGGAGGAGATCAAGGGGCCGGCGATCTTCCTGGCGTCCGAGGCGTCTTCGTTTGTCACTGGCATGGCGCTCCCAATGGACGGCGGCAACCTGGCGATGAATGCCGGTGGCACATATCCGGGGAGCCCGCGGGCCAGCGGCTAGATGGCTCGGCGGGATTCCCGGGCGTTTCCTGGATATGGCCGGGCGGAGGCAGTCCGGGGGCTCGGACTACCTCGCCCGGCGCAACAACGGTGCACGATGGGCTTCTACGGTTGCCGCATGGTGCGTGACTCCGTCTACATTCTGGCCAATCTGGCCAATCCTGGCTCTCCGGCTATCAGCCCGCAGGCGGCCGGTCCGGCTCTTTCGGTGGCTATCTGACAGCTACCTCGCTCGCAAATCCACGCCGGCTGAATATCAGAGGCCGCCTCACTTCCCGCAGCGTGCCGATCAGCGAGACGCGTACCGTGCCGGTAAGAAGCCGGGACCGCCGGATGCCAGGGTGAAGCTCCGCCGCGGCTCCGGTGCGGGCCTCGATGGTCGCCATTGCCGTGGCGATGTGAGCAATTGGCAGGTCAGGCCCGGATTCGATCAGCACGAGCGCCCTGTTGAGTCCGCCGGTCGGCGGCCTGCCTGCCAGAGCCGCGTCTGCGCATGCCTCTGCCGCCTCCACCCCGCCGGTGTGTCCAAATCCCTCGGAGGCGCCGAAAACCGTCAGAGCTCCGTCTCGGAGGACCGACCGCAGATGAGCGGCAGTCAGGTTCGATTGGCCAGCGCTTGCGTTAGCTATCGAAATCACCGTTGAGGCGAACGATGCCACATGCCGCCGGTCCCGCGCCATAGAGCCTGAAAGGGTTGAGTCGCCCCCGGCTTGCATGTTGCCTGGCGTCTCCAGCACTGCGTCAGAGACCTCCCTCAAGCGGTCGAGCGCGTCTGCCGCCTGCAAGTGCGTCCCGGTCCCCTCGAACTCGAATGGCATGATCGCAATGCAGATGACCAGCGCTCCCGCCTCCTTCGCGAGTGCCGCAATGACCGGAGCGGCTCCTGAGCCAGTCCCGCCACCGAGTCCTGCCACGACGACAACGCAACCGGTGTCTGCCACGAGACCTCTCACAGCCTCAGCGCTATCCTGAGCAACTCTTTCCGCCGCCTCCCGGTCACCGCCGCTCCCGAATCCTCGGAGGGTGGCGGCGCCCAGTAGAACGGTCTCATCGCACCTCGATCTGATGAGTGAGGCTGAGTCCGTGTCAACACAGACCACCTCAGCCCCTCCGCGTGATCGCGACCGCACCTCGGAAGCCGCCCTGCACCCGGCGTCTCCAACTCCGATCACACGCACGCTCCCCGGATAGACCGCATCTACCGCATCGAATAGTCCGCGCTGCAACACGTCTGCATGCATCGAATCTCAACTCCTGTCGAGGTCACTCACTGGGAGCGTCAAGTGGGAAACATTTGTTCTACATGGGAAATTAGCACGTGCGTTCTATAAAATCACCTGTATCTGGCACAGTATTCGCACAATTGTTCGTATTTGCGGAGCCGACGAACGCCGGACAGTACGGCGAATCCCGGACGACAGGAGCCATGAGCACATCAATCAAGCGGCGAAACGAGAATGAGCTGACATACAGCCTCAAGTGGGCCGCGTGGCGGTGGCTGTACCAACAGGCCGACTGCAAGGTCGTGGGATTTGAGGTCAGGCTCGAGGGCCCGTCAGGCCGGATTGCGGACGTAGTCGGTGTCGACCGTGCGAATCGTGTCTACCTGATCGAGGTGAAGGCGTCTCGGTCCGACCTGATGAAGGACCACCACACGCAACGGGACCGGAGGCGTCTGGCCGAGGACTCCCGCGGCCTGGCAGAGGCGGCCACATTCGCTCTTGAGCTGGCGGGTGCGGCGGATGGCTCTGCCGCTGCGGAGCTTGCGGCGATCTCTCGTGACTCGGCGAACACAAGGCGTGAGAGAGCTGAACGCCGGCTGGCCACTTTTAGCACCAAATTTCACGAAGCCGCGTACCTGCGGGCAGCGGACTTTCACTACCTCATGGCGCCACACGGCCTTGTGTGGCCCGGCGAGCTGCCGCCGTTCTGGGGCCTGTTGAACGAGAGGGGAGAGCAGGTTGCCGTGGCGCCGCCCAAGCAGATCAGGCGCGTCACCGCACACGTGTTGCGTGCGATAGGTAAAGCGAACACGCGAGACCTGATGAAGGCGTGTGGGCAGGAGATTGAGCGGCGACATACGCCGGCGGCAGGAGTTGAATCAGCGGTTACTGCTCGAAGTTAGTCTCGCCGGAAACTCCGGGGCCGCCGTTGAGTGAGCGACCCGTTCCCGCAGCGCCGGCCGTCAGGTCGTTATCTTCAAGGACCGGGCTTGCGCCGTCACTCGTGTCCGCGTCGTAGATGGCGATACTCCAGCCACCGTCACCGCCTGAGCCGGCACTCCCGGCGGTTTCGGGCCGGAATATGCAGCAACCGCCCGACCCGCCGGTGCTTCCACCGTTGCCGCCCGGAGACCCGCCGAGTCCTGCGGCGCCGCCAGCGCCGCCGTTCCCGGCAGCGCCGGATGCGACGGTGTTGTTCCTGATGACGGGAGATCGTCCCGCGCCAACGAGAATTCCGTAGGACGGTCCACCTGCGCCGCCTCCACCCTGTCCGCCGATGCCGCCGGCGCCGCCGCCGCCGCCTTCGCCACCGTCGCCACTGCGGCCGACATCGCATCCGAAGACCGAGCAGACATTCGGCGCGCCTCTTCCCCCGGATGTGCCGCCGCCCCCGGTCCCACCCGGGCCGCCGTCGCCGCCGTTGCCGCCTGCGGCAGTGACGATCTCGTTGTCTTCTATCAGAGCAGAGACCGTCTCATAAACAAGAACGCCGATGCTGGCTCCGCCGCCGGTTCCTCCGGTGCCCCCGGCTCCTCGGGCGCCACCGCCACCGCCGCCGCCTCCAGCGCCGCCGGTCAGTCCGATACCGCCGGCGCCACCACCGCCGCCTCCGCCGCCCCCGCCGTGACCTCCAGCGCCGCCGTTGGTCCCGTTGGAGGCTTTCAAGAGACCGCCCGGTCCGACCGATCCCTGGCCGATGCCCCCGCGCCACCGTTTCCTCCGGCGCCGCCCCCTCCGCCTGAGCCGTCACCGACAGCGCCTGCTCCTACTTTATCGCCAATGCCTCCAGCGCCACCGTTCGCCCCTCCGCCGTTGCCGCCTGCGGAGCCATCACCAGGGATGATCCCGCCAGCGCCTTTGCCGCCGCCGCCGCCGTTAATAGACGCGATGCCGCCCCTGCCTGCCGAACCGCCTGTGCCGCCTGAGCCGTTGCCGCCGCTTGTAGTCGCAGAAGCTCCGTTCTCACCCCGTGGTCCGCCAGAGCCGTTCCCTCCGTTGCCAGCCACGATCTCGTTTCGCCTGACCTCTGTGTGGAAGATCCGCCCGAGCCACAGTCCGTAACTCGTGCCCGCGTCCACGCCCGGCACAGAGTTTCCCGCATTACCGGCCCGCAGGATGTTGTCCTCAATGAAGAGTGTTGCGCCGCCCGCCGCAACCATCAGCGCGAATGTGTTCTGGCCGGGTGAAGTGGCATCGGCGCCGGTGATATCGAACCCTGATATCCATGCGAGTTCGTCCACGACGCCGAAGCGCACAGCCAGCGCAGCACCGTTGACGCGGGTCTTGTTGCCTTCGACGTCGCGTATCCAGTTCGGGCCATACCCGCCATAGAGGCTTGTGGTAACGGGAGGGGAGAGGGTGTCCGGCTCTTCATACGCGCCACCGTTTCCGAGCGACATCACGTGGATGTCCTGGTCCGGACCGTTGATCTGTCTGATCGCCTGACCGATGCTGCCAAACGGGTTCTCGCGGGTGCCGTTGCCTGTGTCATCGCTGCCAGAGTTGCCGTTAACGAACAGTCCAGGGTTGCCGACGTGCTCAAATATATTCACACGGACCCGGTCTGGAGCAGACTCGCCGTTTCCGTCGTTAACGGTCAGCTCGAATATCAGCGTGCCCACCTGGCCGGGAACGGCGAAGCTGGGCGTCGGGCCAATGAACCTGCCAGCTCCCCCGGTGACGTCCGGCCCCCAAACCTGCGTCCATGTGAACCTGAGGTCATCGCCGTCAGGGTCGCTGCTTCCGCTGCCGTTGAGGCCAATGAAGTTGCCGCGACGCGTGTCGATGTCGTCACCGGCTCGCGCGATGGCGTTCGGCGGCGTAGTCGGCGTGCCGGGACCTGTGGATGAGGTCGCCGTCGCTCCCGGCGTAAGTGTGCCGAGGGCCACCGACGTGGCGGTGGCTCGTGCCTGTGAGGTCGCTGTCGCATGCGCCTGCGAGGTCGCTGTCGCCACAGCCGCTGTGCCGGTGGCGGTGTTTGTCGCGTCGCCGGAGGGTTCGTCATCGCCGCCGGAGCAGGCGATACCTATGATGAATGTGAAAGACAGAGCCGCAAGCAGCAGCAAGACCTGTGCTTTCCGAACCATCATCAACGCGCTGTGCCCCAAGACCGTTCCTCCGAGGTTCCCTGTATTCTGGCAGCCAGTCTACTTGCCCGAGAATGCGCCCGGCATTACGTGACGCGACCGCGCGCTGAGCAAACGCGTTTGACGCGACCTGGGCAGTAACCAGTGTTCAGGCGTTGATATCGCGCTACGCCCCGGGTCGTGCCCCTGGTTGCGGAGGAACTCGTGTCCCTGGGCCTCGAGCGCTGCGTCTGCGGGCGACGGTCAGCCTGACTCTCGCACGTCGCAGCGAAGCCAGCGCGCGTTCGATATCGATCTCTTCGGTCCGTTCGGCAAGCCGTCGCTCTGCTCGCCTGATAGCTTCCTCTGCGCGTTCGAGGTCTATTGCGCCTTCATCTTCAGCGGCGTTTGCCAGGATCGTCACGCGGTTGGCGTTGACCTCCATGAAACCGCCCAGCAAAGCAACGTGGTGCTCTTCAGTGCCGTCCAGGTACTTGAGATCTCCATCGTCGAGGCTGGTGATGATCGGGGCGTGAGAGGGCAGAATCGTGAGCTGACCGTTTGCGCCGGGCGCGGTGACAGAGTCCGTCTCGCCGGAGAATAACAGCCCTTCGGCAGTGACTATTTCCACCTGAAGCCGCGCCATCTGTTTGATCTACCTCAGTTCCTCTTGATCAATCTCTGTCACGAACGCGCAATCAAGCGGCCTCAGGCCGGCTGTTCCTGCATTACGCGGCCCTTTTCGACCGCCTCGTCGATTGTCCCGACCATGTAGAACGCCTGCTCTGGCAGGCTGTCGTGCTTGCCGTCGAGTATCTCCAGGAACCCGCGGACCGTCTCCTCCCTGGAGACGTACTTGCCAGGGATTCCGGTGAAGACCTCGCCGACGAAGAACGGCTGCGTAAGGAAACGCTGGATCTTGCGGGCGCGGGAGACGATGAGCTGGTCTGAGTCAGACAGCTCTTCGATGCCGAGAATTGCGATGACGTCCTGCAGGTCTTTGTAGCGCTGCAGCACTTGCTGCACGCCACGGGCGGCGTTGTAGTGGTCAGCCCCCACAATCGCAGGCTCCATGATGCGTGAGTTGGAGGCAAGCGGGTCGACGGCCGGGAAGAGGGCCTGAGAGGCAAGGGCGCGGTCGAGGGACACGTTGGCGTCAAGGTGGCCGAATGTCGTGACGATGCCGGGGTCTGTGTAGTCGTCGGCTGGCACGTACACCGCCTGGAAGGAGGTGATGGAACCGTCTTGCGTTGAGGTGATGCGCTCCATCAGGTCGCCGACCTCCGTCGCAAGGGTCGGCTGATATCCCACGGCGGAAGGCATGCGGCCGAGCAGCGCCGAGACCTCCATGCCGGCCAGGATGTAGCGGTAGATGTTGTCCACGAAAAGCAGTACATCCTGCTTCTGCACGTCACGGAAATACTCGGCCATCGTCAGTCCGGTCAGAGCGATGCGGGCGCGTGTGCCGGGCGGCTCGTTCATCTGGCCGAACACCATGGCGGTCGAGCCGATCACGCCGTACTCCTGCATCTCGTGCCATAGGTCGTTCCCCTCACGAGAGCGCTCGCCGACGCCTGCAAACACAGAGACGCCGGAGTGCTCCTGTGCGATGTTGCGGATCAACTCCGTGATGATGACGGTCTTGCCGACACCGGCGCCGCCGTATGCGCCGATCTTCCCGCCACGTGCGAACGGCGTGATCAGGTCGATGACCTTGATGCCTGTCTCAAGGATGTCTGTGGTCGAAGACTGGGTGTGGAACGGCGGCGCGGGGCGGTGGATAGGCCAGCGCAACACGTCCGCAGGGACCTGCTCGCCACCGTCGATTGTTTCGCCGATCACATTGAAGATTCTGCCGAGCGACTCTGCGCCAACAGGGACCGAGACCGAGTCGCCTGTGTCTGTCACCTCTGCGCCGCGTGCCAGTCCGTCTGTAGTGCCGAGAGCCAGGCAGCGTGCCCAGTTGTTCCCGACGTGCTGCTCTACCTCGAGCACCAGGCGCTCGCCATCGATCGAAGTCTCGACCGCGTTGTAGATCTCGGGCAACTCGTTCGGTGGAAACTCCACGTCGACAACGGTGCCGATGATCTGTACGACCTTGCCTTTAGTGCCCTTCGCCATTTCCGGCTCTCCTCGTCTTGTTTCTCTCTCCTTTTGTAACAGGGAATGGAGAGTAAGGGTGAGTGGGAGGTCTGCTCCACACTTCACATCGGACCGACTGTTTCTAGCCTTCTACCGCCGCGACGCCGCCAACTATGTCCAGCAGCTCTCCTGTGATCTGTTCCTGCCTGGCCTTGTTGAGGTCCAGCGTGAGCCCCTCGATCAGCTCGCTCGCGTTGTCAGTGGCGTTGCGCATCGCTACCATGCGAGCGGAGTGCTCGCTGGCGATCGCCTCTAAAATCGAGTGATATATCTGCGTCTCAACGTAGCGAGGGACCAGCGTGTTGAGTACGGTCGCAGGGTCAGGCTCGAAGATGTACTCGATGCCTCTCGCGCCTGCGTTAGAACCTGCCTCGCCGGCATCCTCGGTGACCGCCGGCTCCACCGGCAGGATCTGCCTGACAACAGGCTTCTGCACCGCGGTGTTCACAAACTGCGAGTAGACCATCACAACTCGGTCGACTTCACCGGACTCGTACAGGTTCACGATAAAGCGAGAGATGGAGACCGTGTCGTCCAGTCTCGGCCTGTCTGTCACCGAGAACGTGGCCTTGAGTTCCTGCCCGATGCGGCCAATGAACCGCTCGCCTTTGCGACCGATCGTCACTGCCGCGACCGGCACTTCCGAGTCCCTGACGAACTGGCCCGCGATTCGGCTCAGGTTACCGACGAGCGCGCCTGCCAGGCCGCGGTCTGGCGTCACCAGCAGCATGAGCACGCGGTTGACAGGCCGTTGCACCAGCAGCGGCGTGATGCTGCCGTTCTCGTCGTCGTCCACCGGGTTGCCGGTAGATGTGAGGTCGGCAAGCACCATGCGCATCTTCTCTGCGTAGTCGCGGCCGTTGCGAACCATCTGCTGGGCGCGCTGCATCTTGGACGCGGCGATCATCTGCATGGCGTTTGTAACCTTCGCCGTGCTGGTGACCGACCTGATCCTTGCTCGTATATCTTTGGTGCTTGGCATTGCTTTTACGTGGTGTTACCCGGACCGGTCCCGATCAACCCTGATCGGTCCGGTCGAACACCGCTATTCGTTACAAGGTCACCGTCTGTTTGAAGCCCTTGACCGCCTCGTCCAACTTCGCCTTGTCCCCGTCTCCGAGCTCGCCTGACTCAGCGATCGACTTCAGCACGTCCGGCACGTTTGCAGAGACATAGTCGTACCACGCCGCCTCGAACGCCCTGACCTTGTCGACCGGCACATCCTCAAGAGCGCCCTCGTTTGCGATGTAGAACATCGTGACCATGCTCTCGAAGGTGAGCGGCGAGTTCTCGTCCTGCTTGAGCAACTCCCGGAACCGCTCACCACGGGCGAGCTGTCGCCGCGTGACAGGATCAAGGTCTTCCGCTCCGAACTGGGCAAACGTTGCCAGCGCGTCGAACTGCGCCATCTCCGTCTTCAGGCTGCCGGCGACACGCTTCATGGCCGGTCGCTGTGCGGAAGATCCGACACGTGTTACCGAGATGCCTGAGTTGACCGCCGGCCGGATGCCGGAGTTGAACAGGTCTGGCTCAAGGAACAGTTGACCGTCTGTGATCGAGATCACGTTGGTCGGGATGTAGGCGGAAACGTCACCGGCCTGCGTCTCGATGATCGGAAGAGCGGTCAGCGACCCCCCGCCGAGCGCGTCGTTGAGTCGACAGGCGCGCTCGAGGAGACGCGAGTGCAGATAGAAGACGTCGCCGGGGAAGGCCTC
>JAQBUH010000055.1 GCA_027624075.1 Chloroflexota bacterium | reverse complement strand
CGACAGAGCGCCGCCGCGCATGCGCTCGCGGATCATGTGCAGTTCGGCTTCCGACATCGCCGCCTTCAGCCCCAGCAACAGTCGGTCGTTGATTTGCCCTACGTCATAGAGGCCGTCCTGGTCCAGCACCAGTGTTTTGGTCAGCGCGCAGATCTCCAGCAGCCGGTGCCACGCGCTGCAACTGCGGGCTAAGCGCGAGACTTCCAGGCCCATCACCAGTCCGGCGCGTCCCATGCTCACGTCTGTCATCAGTCGCTCGAACCCGGCCCGGTCCGCCGCGCCCGGCGCGGCCGACTCTCCCAGGTCGCTGTCGATCACCACTACCTGCTCCTGCGTCCACCCCAGCGCGACGGCCCGCTCGCGCAGTGCATACTGCCGCTTGGTGCTCTCGGTGTTATGCATAACCTGCTTCAGGCTCGACTGCCGGACATACAGATACGCATCACGCTTCAGATGCTCCGCCGTCACTTTCTCCACGCTGTTCATAATCATGGTATCAACTCCTTGCCACTGCCCAGGTGATCCCCGCCAACAACTCCGTCACCTGCCCGTGCAAGCCTTCCGGCAATGCCGGCCGTCGTTCGCCATCTGCTTGGCACGGTTCCGTCGCGTATCTGACCCGGTTGGCATCCTTGCCACACCCCGGCGCGCAGTCCGACCACGCTTCCATCCAGGCGGTCATTCCCCCACGGATGAAAAGCTCGCGTTCCCGGCTTGCTCCCCTCGACACGCGCAATGCCTCGTAGCGGTCGGTCAGTCCCGGAGCGCCCGAGCGTTCCGCTCCGTTGCCGTCCGCGGTTTTTTTTTCGCGTCGGACAGGGCCCGCTCGATCGTGCGTTGGTGGACGCGCAGCCCGAAACGCTCTTGCACCCGGTCCAGCAGCTCGCGCATCTCCGGCGACGGATCCTTTGCAAGCTCCTCGCGCACGAACGCCAGGACCTCGGGCGTCAGCTTGTGCCGTCCGCGGGGCCCCGGCTTTTTCGGCGTCAGCCCCGGAAGGCCCGTCTGCTCGAATGCCGCCTGGGCCTGGTAGAAAGAGAAGCGCGACATGCCGAAGGCCCCGGCCGCCTCGGTCACGCTTGCTCCTTCCGCCCTGACCTTGCGCAGCATCTCGTACTTGACTTGCACCAGATCCCGGGCATCGAAGAACTGCCCCTCGGCGAACTGTGCGTCGCTCACCCGCTCGGCGTGCCGGTTCAACACGCCGCCACGGCGTAGCGCCTCGGTCTTTCCGTCTTTCTGTCTCTCGTCTCCCATAGCCACCTCCAGCTTGACATAATCCAAGTGTTAGCGGGATTATGCCTATATAGCCGGAGGCGTCAAGTGCTTTTCGCCCGATACTTGAGCAATATGTGGCTATCGCCAGCGCGAATACAGGCAGGCCATGCGCCACAACCCAATGCCATTGCGGCATAATCCTCCTAACACTTGCGGCGTAATCTGCCTTACACTTCAGCGCCTCGGTTCCACGACCTG
The DNA here is from genome assembly GCA_027624075.1 of Chloroflexota bacterium. Lineage (GTDB taxonomy): Bacteria > Chloroflexota > Dehalococcoidia > Lucifugimonadales > Lucifugimonadaceae > JAJCYX01. Next base: position 3,348 of record JAQBUH010000055.1, on the reverse strand, counting down.
GCTGACAGTGGATCATGAGGCGTTCACCTCCTCGATCAGTTCCCGCAGTGCCAGCAGGTCGACGGGCCGAGCGAAGGCTCGGCCCTCGGAAAGGGTGACGAACGGATCGGCCGCTTCCGTAAGGTCCGTCCAGTCAACGGGTACCGCGAACAGCTCGCCGCTTGCGTCGCGGAACACCGCCTGCTGCCGGCCCCAGTCGCGGCGGTATTCGACCAACCGGTATTCCTGGCCGTGTAGCGGGTGGAACGGATGGGTGATGCGCACACACGTTGTCGCATCGGCCAATACGGGGGCAGTCTGACGGGGTTGGTTTCTCGTGTAAGGGTCGATGGTTCTGTCCGTCATGCCACGAGAAAAAGGTGCTGCTCTTCGGGGAGTTCATCACGGGCACAATCGCCTTCCCGGTTCCGCACCGTCAGTATGTCTTCAGCCTGCCCATCATGCTGCGGGTGTACTTCCGCAACAACCGCCAGCTCCTGAAGAAGCTCTGCCGCATCGCCAACGAGTGTTTGCTCGAATTCCTGCGCCGCAGCCTCAACCGGCCGGCCGGTCAGCTTGGCATGGTCATGACGATCCACACCTTCAGCGAGTACATGGGCTAGCCCTGACACTCATGATACCTGCCTCTGCATGTGTGGTGCTATTGTTGAAAAAGCTCGCCCTGCGGGTCCGCACCGACCCCCTTGAGGACGAGTTTGCCGGTCTGGCGAAGCCGCTCCAGGATGGCCTGCACTTCCTTCGAGTCCAAGTCTGAGCGCTTGATCTCCCACGGCGCCCACGGGACGACCTGTTCCATCTTCACGATACCGGCGCGTACAAGTTTTTGGATCGTGAGATTACTGACGCCACAGTACTTGATGGCCTGGCCCTGGGTCAAGATATCGGGATCGGCTATGGTGCGCTTCTGTCCCGCGATCCCGCTGCGTTGTCGCGCGGTGGCGACACGCTGCTCGTTCCAGCGTTTGCCCGTTGCCGTGCGACGGCCCAGCTTGTTGAGTACGCGCGCGATGTCATCATCGCCGTAGCGCACGGCCATGCGCCGAATGACCTCGATGTCTTCCGCGGACGTCTTGCGCCCTACGCCGGACTTCGGTTTCGGCATCGTGAACTCGGTGTGTGTGCCGCCCTTCCAGTGGATGATGAAGCGCAACTCATCCTGGTCCAGCGTCACGATCACCTCTTCGATCACCGTGCGGATGATCTTCTTCTTTGTTTCGGACGGACAGTGCTCGCTGTCCCACACGTGTGGAAGTCGTTCGCCCAGCGCAAGGACCTCGGCTTTCTGTTCCTCGTTCAACGCCGGCGTCTGCTCGTCGAGCTGTTTGACGCGTTCGCGCATCTTCTCCAACTCTTCGAGCTTCTCATTCCAGCGGCGTTCGAGCTCGGCGGCGACCAGGCGGTTGCGCGGGTCCACTTCGTTATACTGCTCGAATGCCCGTGCGGCCTCGTAGTCCAACTGCTCGATCTGGCGCTGCAGGGCCTGCGCCTGTCCCTCGCCGTCGACGTGCATCCGATCCAATGCCTCGAGGGCGCCGCGCAGTCCCATCGGCGAGAGCACATTCAGCAGCTCCCGGGAGAAGCGGCGGTCTACCGTGGCGCCCCCGAACGCGATGCAGTACTTTCCGCCGGCATTGTAATCGCCTTTGCACAGATAGCGCGCTGCCGTGCCGCTCTTGCCCCAGTAATGCACATGCAGCTTGCGCCCGCAGTGCCCGCATCGCAGCACGCCGACCAACACGCCTTGTCCCGCGCGCACGGCGCTGACCGATGCGTCGCTCTCGCACTTCAGACTGTTGGCTCGGATCATCCTCTGGTTCTCCTCGAACGTGGCCCAGTCAATATAGCCCGGGTGGTGATCGGGAAGAAAGACTTTGCACTGGTCCGGGTCGCGCGCGCTCAGGCTCCGCTTGTGCAACTGCCCGTCTTTGAACGCGATCTGCGTCGGGCGCCGGCCCCAGAAGTATACGCCGGCATAGAACGGGTTCTGGAGCACGCTCTTGACGAACTGGTAGGTTGGCAGTTGCCAGACCACTTTCGTTGTGCCGCTGCGGCTCTTGTTGACCGGCAGTTCGACCCCTTCGGTCTGGAACCACAGGAACGTCTGACGGATGCTCCACAACTCACGGAACCGGGTGAAGAGCAGGGCCATCGCTTCACGGATCCGCCGGTCCGGATCCTGCGCCACTTGCCCGACGGCGTCGTAAACGTAGCCCGGCGGCAAGCGCCGCTTCAGTTCGCCGCGTCGCGCCTTGGCCTCCATGCCGGCGTTCATCCGCATCTGCAGGACCTTCAACTCCACCACGCTCATCGTGCCCTTGATCCCCAGCACGAGTTGATCGTCCATCAGGCCCAGGTCATAGACCTGCTCCGCATCGCCGATCAGTGTGCCGAAGAGCTGGCACACTTCGAGCAACTGGCACCAGTCCTTGTCCCGGCGGGACAGGCGGGAGACTTCGCGGCTCAACACGATTCCCACCTCGCCGACAGCTACCGAGGCGATCAACCGGTCGAAGCCTTCACGCTGTGCCGCTCCCACCGCGGCGCTGGCCCCCAGGTCGGAGTCGATGACTTCGACTTGCCGCCACCCGAACGCCCGCGCGCGATCGGAAAGCGAGTACTGCAACCGTTGGCTCTCCAGGTTGCGCTGCACCTGCTTTTGCGACGACTGGCGCAGATACACCACGGCGCGCCGTTCCAGGTGGCGCGGTTGGATCTTGTTACTCGTCATGAGGCTCTGCATTGCCCGCCTCCTCTCCCTTGGCGTGAACGATCTTGATCACTTCGGCGAGCTGCGCGATCACCTCTGCCTCGATTCCTTCGGGCAGGGGAACCGCCGGTCCCGCCGGGTCCGTCTCCAGTCCCAGGTTCAGTTGTTTCATCCTCTCTCCCGTTATGGCCGCTACGCTTGGCGCGCCCGCGGCCGGCTTGGCATGCACGACGCTTTGAGCCGTCGAGCATAGCTTCAGCGGGAGGAGAAGACGACGGGAACGGATGGAGCGCTTCGGGATCCGCGGCGCGGACCGCATCGAGCAGGTTCAGTAGAGCACGCGAACCGATCACCGCCTCAGCGGAAACGACATGCGCTTCCGCTTCGGGCACGGTCATCCACGCCGCGATCTTCAGTTGCGCACCGTCGGGCGCAACAACCGTATGCGAACCATCGGCGTGTCGGGCCTTACTTGCGATCTCCAGTGTCTGCCCGTAAAGGGGGTGGAAAGGGTAGCGAACCGTGACGTTCGCACTTATGGTAGTATGGATGTTGCTGCTTTCACCCCCACCTGCACGCCCTGGTGGCCGACGGGCTCTTCACGGACAACGGCATGTTCTACGTCGCGCCCAGGGTGAGCA
>JAQBUH010000025.1 GCA_027624075.1 Chloroflexota bacterium | reverse complement strand
CGAGATCACGTGGGTCGGGATGTAGGCGGAAACGTCGCCGGCCTGCGTCTCGATGATCGGCAGCGCCGTGATCGAGCCGCCGCCATAAGCCGGGTCGAGCCTTGCGGCACGTTCCAGCAGGCGGGAGTGAAGGTAGAAAACATCGCCGGGATACGCCTCACGGCCAGGCGGGCGCCGGAGCAGCAACGACATCTGGCGGTAGGCCCACGCGTGCTTCGTGAGGTCGTCATAAACGATCAAGACGTCTTTGCCCTGCGCCATGAAGAACTCGGCCATTGCGCAACCGGCGTAAGGGGCCAGGAACTGTAGCGCCGCGGACTCAGAGGCGTTTGCCGTGACAATGACCGTGTTGTCAAGTGCGCCGTGGTCTTCCAGCCGCTTAGCGATAGCCGCCACTTTTCCGGCCCGCTGTCCGATGGCGACATAGACACCGATGATGTCCGAGTCTTTCTGGTTGATCAGCGCGTCGACGCAGAGAGACGTCTTGCCTGTCGAGCGGTCACCGATCACAAGCTCGCGCTGGCCCCGGCCGACCGGCACCATAGCGTCCACGATCTTGATACCGAACTGGACTGGTTGGTTTACAGATTTCCTGGTGACAACGCCGGGGGCGATCTTCTCAACCGGAAGCGTCTCGGTCGTGTTGATCGCGCCCTTGCCGTCCAGCGGCCTGCCGAGCGGGTCAACAACCCTGCCCTTCATCGCCTCTCCAACGGGCACTTCGATAATCCGGCCTGTGCTGCGGACCTCGTCGCCTTCCTTGATCTTCAGGAAGTCACCCAGGATCACGGCGCCGACAGAGTCTTCTTCGAGGTTGAGCGCCAGCCCGAGCACGTCTCCAGGGAACTGGAGAATCTCGTTCAGGCGTACGCCGGAGAGGCCGTGGATCCGTGCCACGCCGTCTGCGGCTTCGATGACGGTGCCGACATCGACCATCGTCAACTCGCCACCGAACTCTTCGATCTGCCTCTTGATGACCGAAGCTATGTCCTGGCCTCTAACCGACATCGGACACCTTCTTTTCCTCTTGTTGCAATTCCTGTACCCGGCCTGCCGCCGGCCTCAGCTTAGCGGCCCGCCGCCAGCTCATCTCTCAACGCCCGGAGCCTGGTGCGTGTGCTGCCGTCGATCAGCCTGTCTCCGACCCTTGCTATCACACCGCCTACTATCTCGGGGTCCAGCCTCTCGGTGAGCACGACCTGCTTGCGGTTGACCAGCGCAGCCAGACCTTCCTCCAGTCGCCCTCTCCGGTCGTCATCGAGAGGCACCGCAGTCACCACCAGGGCCCGTGCGGTATCGCGACTGTCATCTGCCATGCCGTTGAACGCTTGCACAGCGCGCCCGATCTTGGATATGTCTCCGCGCATCACCATCATGGAGACCATGTTGCGAATGAGAGGCGCAACGTCCGGCAAAAGCGTTGTAACGCCGTCCAGCTTCACGCGCTCAGGCACCTGGGGAGCTGACAACAACGTCATAACGTCGGCGTCTGCCAGCACTGCCAGCACCCGTTGCAGGTCAGTTTCCCACCTGTCCACTCCCTCATTTTCGAGTGCAAGTGCGAACGCCGCCTGTGCGTATCTTCTGGGGGATGCTCCCGCCATCTGTCTCCGTTCCCGGAACGGGCCGAACGCCTGTTACGAGTGTCAGTTATTCCTGCTTGAAAGGCCCTCTTCGAGGACCCTGTCGATCAACTCCTGGTGCCGGGCGACGTCAAGCTCACGCTCGACAATTCGCTCCGCGGCTAAAACCGCCAGCCCGGCGAACTCTCGCCGCAGGTCTTCGATCGCCGCGTCGCGCTGTTGTCCGATCTCAGACTCAGCGCGTGCAATGATCTCCTCCGCCTGCAGGCGTGACCTCTCCGCGATCTGATCGGATGCCCGCCGCGCAGCCTCCTGGGCGTCGGCAATCATCCGCTGGCCTTCCTGCCGGGCTTTTACCATCTCCTGCTCGACCGTAGCCGCAGAGGACGCAGCTTCTGTGCGCGCACGCTCAGCGGCTTCGAGACTGTTCTTGATCCGCTCTGCCCGCTCGTCGAGCATTCGCGTGATCGGCCCGTACAGGAACTTGTACAGCACGAACACGAGAATTGTGAAGCTGATCAGCTGGGTCAATAGACCCGGCAGCGTTATTCCCAGTGCTTCCATAGCCCTCTCCGCAGGTGGTTGCGGTCGCCGGCCGGAAGAAATATTCCGGCCGGCCGATTTCCGACAGTTTCATCCAACTGGCCGTTTCGCCCGATCGGCCCCTGGCGAGGCCGCCTCGGTCCATGTCGCATGACGATGCCGTTATACGAACAGGATGATGACGGCAACGACCAGCGCATAGATGGCGATGGCCTCTGCGAACGCGATTGCCAGGATCATGTTCTGGCGGATAGCGTCGGCAGCCTCCGGGTTGCGGCCCAGGGCTTCCATAGCCTTCGATGCCAACAGTCCGATGCCCAGCGCCGGACCGATGGCGCCAAGGCCGATGGCGATAGCCGCACCGATGGGCTCAAGCCCCTTAAATTCGGTTATCTTCGTAATAATTTCTTCCAACTGAGCCCTCCAGGGTCCCTTGCATTCGTGCCGCGGGCCTCGCTCATACACTCAACCCGCTCGCATTTGCCGGGACCACTGCGCTTGCCGTTGCCCGGTTTTACCTCTTGTGCCGGCGACGATGTTCAGTCCGCGCCGGCACAGATAGCCATTAATTAGTGCTGCGCCTCTGGCTCTGCGCCATGTGCGCCGTGTTCCTCTTCATGCCCGTGATCGTGGGCGATGATCGCTATCGATCCAAATATCAGGGTCAGCACGGAGAAGATCGCCGCCTGGATCGCGCCTACGAACAGCTCAAGGCCAAGGAATGGGATGATACCGATAAGCGGTAGCAGGAAGCCCATCGCGATCAACAGAATCTCTCCCGCGAACATGTTGCCGAAGAGGCGGAATGTGAAGCTGATGATCTTGATGAACTCACCGATGAGTTCGAGGACGCCGACGAACGCTTCGATCGGCTTGGTGATCGGGTTGAATATGAACTTGCCGCCATAACCCTTGACGCCCAGGTTTCTGAATCCCCAGAACTGGACACTGACCATGGCGAAGATCGCAATCGCCAGTGTTGTGTTGAGATCTGTGCTGGCGCCGCGGAAGTACGGGACGAGCAGGCCAACCCGTGCGCCTTCTAGGTCTGTGGCTTCCAGTTCATCGTGCTGAACGCCTGCCAGGAACCGCGGGTGCTCTGCCTGCTCGATAAACAGTTCCATGTCGTGGGCTGAGAAGTCAGAAGGCCGTTGCACGACCTGGTTAAGCCTGACCTTGAAGTCCTCGCCCCGCCCGAGTGGAATGAGGCCAATGCCTGAACTGCCGTTGAAGACGACGAACTTGTCCTCTGCGTGCTCGGCGAAGACATCGGTTATCGCCTCTTCAACCTCATGATTGCCGACATGCTCTTCGATGAATGCAGGCAGGCCCTGCTTCTTCAGGTCCTTCGCGAGGTCAGACGCGCCGAGAGCCTTTAGCTCCTTCACTATCTTGACCTCGAGGAACTCCTCGACCGTCTCAATGCGGCCGATGGTGCCGACGCCGGGGAGCGTGCCGAGCCAGTTGGAGGCGATTACGCCTAGGAAGATGGCGGTGACAACGGGGAGGAACATTCGTCCCTTGCGCCCGCCCGCGGCAGATTCGGCGAGTTTGATGAAGAACTCGAAGAATGCCTCGAAAAGGTTCTGCCAGCGCCCCGGCACGTCTTTCATCTTTCGCGTGGCGAGGAATGTGAGAATGAGTAGCACGAGCATTGCCAGCCAGAACATCACGAAGGTGTTCATCAGCTGGTATCCGCCGATCTCGACGATGTACTCAGCAGGGAGCTGGATGAGCGGGATCGGCCCACCGAGGAAGCCAAGTCCAAGACCGGCGCCAACCGCGCCGCCCAGGAACGAGGTGAACAGGATTGCCACCGCGATGAGCGCGGCGATAAGTACCTTGGGGTTAGAGAGTAGTTTCCCCAATTGTCCCTGACTTGCCCTTTTAACCGTTGTCCGTATTAGACCGTTTTCAGCGCCGTGTACGCTGCCTGCCAAACGCGCTCAGCAGGCGGATCATTCCAGTGAACGCGGCGATAACACCGAGCAGCAGACCTATCAGAAGCAGGATGGGTTCGGTGCCAAACTGCCTGTCCAGCCACCAGCCTGCGCCTATCCCCGCCCCGATACTCCCCACAACGTACCAGCCGATGCCAGAGATGCGGGCGAGAATAACAGCAGTCTCCTGCCAGCCGCTGTCGCCCTGGCCCTGGCCTGTCCCCTTTTTTGGGGGTGAGTCAGGTTGCTTGTCCACGGCTCAACCCCGCTCGATTTCGCCGAGTGTGAACATTATCACAAGGTATATCCCGCGCCAACCGGCAATTGCGGAATCCGCAACACATCGCAACACCTGGTGTTGCGATGAACGGCCTTGATCTCACCAGGGCTGGCGCTCAGGCCTGGAGGCATCTGAAACCCGGTTTCTGCATCTATAGTTGAGACAGAGTGCGGCTCCGGCCGGACTATCGCACCGAAACACCACTCCCGCAAGCCCGTCTTTGCCGTCCTTTGAATCGACTGGCAAGGCGGCGCCTCCATCGTAACCCAACTATGCAACTACTAATCACAGACGGCGCACGGCGAAACCTGGGCGGCCGGGACCGTCCGATAGCGCTCGACTATCTCGACGCGGTCGGTTGAGGCGGTCACGCCAGGGTGTCGGTCGACACCTACGCCAGGAAGACCAACATGAGCGCGTATGAGAAGGTGCGTGACCAGGGGGTTGAGCTCCTGGTCTCTAAGGCGCTGGCCGCAAAAGCGGTCGCGCTAATCATCGAGGAGAAGGGGTTCCTGTGGTTCAAGTGGCTCGCCGTGCGTGCGCAACTCGCCGGTCACAACACTTGAAGCCACTAGATCCCATCCGCCGTGAGCGGACCTAACACCGGGAACCCGGCGCGACGTGACGTGCCGCGTAAGTTAATACCTTCGATCGTTTCGATTTAGCTGAACGCCTCATATAAAGCGCCGACCAGCACCCCGAAAAGCACGTGAACCATCACGAAGCCGAGAGTGGTCGCAGGCGGGTAGTTCAGGGTCATGAGCCCCGGCGCCTCTACGATTCCGTCTTTAATGCCACGGTGCATGACCGGCATCATCCCAAACCCCATGCCCGCGATCAGCGCGTGTCCAAGGCCGAACAAGATTCCCCATGCGGCAAACGCACTGGTGATATCAAAGACGTCATACAGGACGACGTGAATCAGCGCGAAGACAATGCTCATGCCGAGGTGGAGCATCAGGCCAATCGGGTAGGTGATGCCGCTTAGAGGCGTCATCATGGTCCCCATCAACTTGAGCAGGTCCATCTTCATGTGGCGCGGCATCACCGCCAGACCCATGTAGATGGGAACTATCATGATGAGACCGGCGAGAACTCCGGCTGCCACCGCTGCTCCGGTATCGGTCAATCCCCAGCTCGATTCCATACCTCAGACTCCTGACTCATCATTGAAATTCCGGGTGCGGCCGAATTCCGTGCCCTGTTACTGGTCTGATGCAGGTCGTCCGAGTGGCGATGCGTGGGCCAGAGATCAGAACAATGCAATAAACGCTTCGAACAGGCGGTCTGTTCTTGCCAGGTGACGAGACGCATGATGTGACGGGCAAGATCACAAGCGTGCGGGCCGATACGATCCCGGCTATTCTCTTACGGAGTCATACAACAACACCAAAATTCCGGTACGCCAGCTGAGCGACTGGAATGCGTTGAGCGTTCCCGCGTTTCCGTCGCCGCGTGTGCGTATGTCAGCGCCAGCGCGCCGTCCCGCAACGAACGCGAGCCGGGAATCGCGTTGATGAATTACGCTGCGACGGCATGGGCCGTGATTGTGATCGTGTCTTGCCTGCTTGACCCAGACGATGATCAACTGACGCTGGCATGCCAATCTGTTACCGGGTCGACGATTTGACGCGCCTCATAGCCCCACGGACATGATCTCCTCGGCGTAGATCACCTCGCCTGAGAACACTTCCCGGATGTCGCCAAGTCCCTTCTCCAGCGGCCCGTGCTGTGAGATGTGCGGGCCCATGTGCACGAGAACGAGCTTCTTCACCCCCGCCTCCTGCGCCATGCGCGCCGCGCCTGTCGTCCCTGTCTGTCCAACCGCCTCACCGTCTGCGTCCATCAGAGACTGATCGTCCCAGCACATCGAGATCAACACGTCTGCGTCCCTCGCCAGGGCGATGACCGACTGGCAAGGCTGCGTGTCGCCGGTGAACACAACCGACTTCCCGCCTTTCGCGTCGAAGCGGTATGCGAGCGAGTCAAGGTACGGCTGCACGTGCTCGGCGGGCGCGGCGTTGACTTCCCACTTACCGGCTGTGTAGACGTGACCGGGACCGACGTCCCGCGCCTTGATATCGGGCTTTGGGCGAGGCAGCTTACCGCCGCGGTTTACGTACACCTGCTGGCTGAGCGGGTGATAGACGCGGGCCTTCCAGTCGTGCGAGAAGATGCCGTCGTCCCCGATGATGCCGTCTGTGATCTTCTCAGTCAGAGTGGGCCCGAACACCTGCAATTGATTCTCCTTGCCGATGCTCTGGTCCCAGCGGCAAAGCAGGAAACACGGGTAGTCGATATCGTGGTCAAAGTGGTGGTGCGTGAAAAAGAGATGGTCGATGTCGGTCGGCCACAGTCCTGCTTTCACGAGCTTGTGCGTGGCAGCCGGGCCGCAGTCCAGCATGATTTTCTCACCATCGATTTCGAGCACGAATGCGGATCCGAACCGTGTGGGAGTTGGCGTTGGAGTTCCGGCGCCGAGCACGTACAAGCGGGGCATGTTTGGCCTGCCTTCGGGACTTTGAGGTTCGAGCGTTTGTGGGATGGGCCGGGCACTGGTGTTACCGGCTGGCCGTGAATCTACTGGTTGCGTCCGGCCGGGGCAAACCGGCGCGTGATTGACCGGCCGGGCAGAACCCCGGGAACCGAGGAAGATGGCCCGGCTACTTCGCCGAAAAACACGGTAACCGGTTGCAAAACCTGCTTGGACGGTCTCTGCGCCTAAAGGTATCGTGCGCGCCATATCGTTTGTTCCGATACCTCGTCCGCTGCGCACCTTTCCCGCATGGGGAACGCACGGGCCTACGCTCAGGGGAATCCGCCAATGCTGTATTTCAAATCCTGCCCTCGATGTAAGTCTGGAACGGTGCAGTTGGAGTCCGACTTCTATGGCAGCTACCTGTCTTGCCTCAACTGTGGGTTCGAGAGAAGCGCCAGGTCGGTCCGCAAGATCGAATATGACGAGATGAAGGGCGATGGCAAGAAGATCGCCACCGCCATCGGTGCGGTCGTTGGGGACGAGTTGCTGGCAATCGCAGACGAGCCGCTTGAAGACGATGATGAGTTTGATGATGACTTAGACGTAGATGAAGACGAACTGATCGAGTTGGAGCGTGCGGTCGGTTAACCGGCTCGCCGCCATGCCGTTCTGAGCAATATCCATGTCCGGTCCTGTGAGTACCGGACAGGCCGGACCTGTGGACTTGCCAGCCAACCACTGTTCCCCCAGTATTCCCAGGGCATTCCGATAACGCGGGCGATATCACGGGACGCTGGAGCAGCCGATGGCACGCGACTGGCATCAGATCGACAGGTTCTTGATGGGCGAGGCATGGGCCGGCTCCCGTATTCCGGAGTACCGCGATCACCTGTGTCACGAGATTGGCGAGCGCTGGGGCGGTGGCGAAGGCGACCAGCAGGCTGCCATGTTCATTCGCCAGGAGATGGAGGGCAACGGGCTCGAGTCTGCACGCATCGAAGAGTTCAAACTCGACACATGGGAATACTCGTCTGCCACGGCAGTTGTCCTTGAGTCTGGCGAGTCTCTCGAGATCAAGCCGTTTCTACGTTGTCCGCCCATCGACATGACTGCGCCTGTTGTCGACCTTGGCTGGGGCACTCCGCGTGAGATCGAAGCCGCCGACGGCCGGATCAGGGGCGCAATCGTCGTCATGTCGCTCGGGCCTGAGCCGTTCACACCTCCGCTTCCGCACACCGCCCGGCTTGAACTCGCGGCTCGAAATGGCGCCGTCGCGGCAATCGTCATTGAAAGCAAAACAGGCGGCCGAATGGAGTACCGCAGCGCCAACGACTGGCGGTCTCCCGGCATAGCGCCGCACCCTCTTCCCACGGTGAACATATCGTTTGAGGCGGCGGGACGGCTGAAGTACCACGCCGCCCGCGGCCGTGCGGTCAGACTCCGTGTTGAGTCTCGTTTCTTCGACGCCCCTGCAAACAACGTTATCGCTGAGATTCCGGGAGATCAATGGAGCGACGAGCATGTGATCGTCGCGGGACACCACGACACCGTTTTCGGCACACCCGGCGGCAACGACAATACTTCGGGGACCGTGGCAGTGATGGAGGCGGCGCGAGTGCTGGCAGCCCTGAAGCGTGAAACGGGTGTTGGCCCTGGCAGATCGATTCGGTTCGCCACATGGTCCGGTGAAGAGCAAGGGCTGCAGGGCGCATACGCATATGTCGCGCGGCATCACGGAAAAAATGGACTGAAGTCGCCGCCGCGGTTCGCCCTGAACCTGGACGAGCTATCGACTGGCCACATGAAGGGCGTGGTCGTAATGACAGAGCACATGCGGAGCTTCATGCAGGGGCAACTGGATACTATGAGCGACAGCCTGCAGTGTCATGTCCAGGGACCGCTCGACGCCCACTCAGACCACTTCCCGTTCGTTCGTGCGGCGATCCCCGCAGGGATACTCTGGCGCTGGCGGTTTTCAGGGCGGCACGCCACTTCGGAGTTTCACCATGAGTCCGGCGACTCGGCAGAGAAGCTGAACGTCCGCGAGTTGAAGGAATACGTAGGGCAGATCTGCCGGTTGATGCTGCGGCTTTCGCATGTGCCGCCCGAGCAGTGGCCGGACAACCCGCATACAGCGGACGAGATGGAGCGGCGAGCGGCCGCAGAGATCGGGACGCACACGCCGACGTTTCACGGATGATTCCAGGGCCAGAGACCCAGAGACAAGAATATGAAAGAGCGACACAACTGGGCGACCGGCAAGCACCCGAAGACCTGCACCTGTACTGTCTGCACGCAGCGCAGGGCGGAGGCTGGATTGCCGCGGGAGAAGAAAAAGCGTAAGCCGAAGTCGGAGCGCGGCAAGGCCCAGAAAACCAAACCTGGCGACACCGCCGGAGCGTTGGCGGAGGCGATGGACATCCTGAACCGGCCGACTGAGCCGCGGGAATCCACAGAGTGAGTTGCGCACGCCGGAGGCGAAGACGGTGACGATTAGCAAGGGCAAGGCGAGACTCGGGTTCATCGGCGCCGGTTGGTGGGCGACGACAAACCACATGCCGGTCCTCGCGGCGCGCGAAGACGTCGAGATGGCCGCGGTCTGCAGGCTTGGCCCGGACGAGCTGCAGCAGGTGAAAGAGCGGTTCGGGTTCTCGCACGCCACCCAGGACTACCGCGACCTGCTGGACATGGAGCTCGACGCGGTAATCGTCAGCACGCCGCACACGATGCACCATGAGCACGCACTCGCCGCAATCGAGCGCGGACTGCATGTGATGTGCGAAAAGCCGCTCACCACCAGCGCCGCCCACGCGCGGGAACTGGTTGAGGCCGCAGATCGCAACGGCGTGCACCTGCTGGTCCCGTATGGCTGGCACTATGCGCCGTTCATCCAGGAGGCTAAGCGGCGAATGGAGCAGGGCGCTGTTGGCGATATCGAGTTCGTGATGTGTCACATGGCGTCGCCGATCCGCAAACTACTTGAGGGCAAGAGGTTTCTTTCGGCCGGCGCCAGTACCGGCGGCGAGGGCGAAGTGATGTTCGAGCCGGCCGCTGCCACGTGGGCGGACCCGCAGGTGGCTGGCGGCGGATACGGGCTGGCGCAGATCTCGCATTCCGCAGGCATGGCGTCCTGGCTTACGGAGTTGCGAGCCAGTTCCGTCGCCGCGCTTACGTCAGCGCCGACCAGCAAAGTTGAGCTGTACGACGCCTTTTCGGTCGAGTTCCACGGCGGGGCCATCGGCTCATTCTCTGGCGCAGGCGACATGCCGGACGATACCGGCTTCCAACTGGACCTGCGCATCTTCGGCTCGGAAGGCGTGATGAGCATCGACTGCGACCGCGCTCGCCTGGCCGTGCAGCGCCACGACGGCGATCACTTCGAGATGGAGCTTGATCCGGATGATGGCGAGTACCGCGGCGGTGGCCCGCCCGCAAACTTCGTTGACCTCGTGACAGGCAAGGCTGATACCAACTATGCCCCTGGCTGGGCAGGAATGGCGGCCGTCGAGATAATCGCCACCGCCTACCGCTCTGCTAAGTCAGGCAAGCGAGAACAGGTTTAGCCGATCACTCAGATCCCATCGCCGCTGGCCGTATTTGCGATGATGTGCGAGTATCAGACCGAAGTCGGCGCTTACTGATTAAGTGGAAGAGCCTGAACCGGTTTGGCTCAGGTTGCGTAGGACTTGTTTAAACCACTTGTGCCACTGGGGAACGGATTAAGGCGATGCCAGCTTCCAACCGCCCGAAGACCATTGGCGAACTCAAAAAGTCTGGCTACACGCCTAAGCTCGTGAGGGAAGAGGTCCACCACAACGTGGCGGAACTCCTGCGCACAGGCAAGCCGCTGCTCGAAGGCATCATCGGCTACGAGCGAACGGTCGTTCCGGAGTTAGAGAACGCACTCCTCGCCGGCCAGAACATCGCCATCCTCGGCGAGCGCGGGCAGGGCAAGTCCCGCCTCATCCGCTCCCTCACTCGTTTTCTCGACGAGTACGTTCCGTTCATCTCCGGCACCGAGACGCACGACGAGCCGTTCTCGCCGATCTCGGCCGTCGGCAAGGCGATGGTGGCAGAACGCGGCGACGACACACCTGTCGAGTGGCTGCACCGTGACCAGCGCTACTGCGAGAAGCTGGCGACACCCGATGTTTCGATGGCTGACCTCATTGGCGATGTCGATCCGATCAAAGTCGCCGAAGGACGTTATCTCAGCGACGAGCTAACGATTCACTACGGACTCATTCCACGGACGAACCGCGGCATCTTTTGCGTGAACGAACTGCCTGACCTCGCTGAGCGCATTCAGGTCGGCCTGTTCAACCTGATGGAGGAGCGTGACGCCCAGATTCGCGGCTACAACGTGCGGCTCCCGTTGGACATCATGGTCGTCGCCACTGCCAACCCGGAGGACTACACCAACCGCGGCCGCATCATCACCCCGCTCAAGGACAGGTTCGGCGCCCAGGTGCGCACGCACTATCCAACCACGACGCAGGACGAGCGTCGCATCGTGGACCAGGAGAGCGTGGCGTTCAAAGACGCGGGTGTGACAATCAGCGTTCCCGATTTCATGGCCGAGATCGTGGCCGAACTCAGCCACCAGGCCCGGCGCAGTGGTGAGATCAACCAGCGTTCGGGTGTCAGTGTGCGCCTGTCCATCTCCAATTTCGAGACCCTGAAGAGCGCCGCGCTGAAGCGTGCGCTTACGCTCAGGGAGGACCACGCCTCACCCCGGATAACAGACCTGCCCGCGCTTGCGTCCTCGATGCGCGGCAAGATCGAGCTGGAGACGTTCGAGGAGGGAAGGGAGGACCGTGTGATCGAGGAACTGACGCGGCGCTCCGTGGCGGAGGTTTTCGGACGGCTTTTCCCGCGAAACGGACTTAATGGCGTCGTGTCACAGTTCGAGTCAGGAGCGACCGCGGATACAAGCGCCAGGCGGTCTTCTGCCGACTACCGGCAACGTCTGGAGTCGGTCCCGGCGCTCGCCCCGGCGGTCGAGAAACTCGGATGCGCCGGCTCGGACGCCGAGACCGCCTCCGCTATCGAGTTCATCCTGGAGGGATTGCATCTCACCCGGCAGCTAAACCGTGATGTCATAGAAGGCGGGTTCCGGTATCTCAAGGAGCCGCTGCCACCAGAGCCACCGATCTCTGCTGCCTTTGGCGAAGGGATGGACGATGAGAGCCGGGCTGACCTCAGACGCCGGCTTCAGCAACGCAGGCGCCAGAACAGGCCGGACCGGCCAGACCGCTAAATATCACTGGCCGGCGCCAGAGGACGGCAATAATTGACCTCATATCGCTATTCGAGGTGGGACGGCACCCAGCAACCGTTTGCGCCGGACAGCGAAGAGCTGTTCGATCAGTTAGCCGACTCGCTGCTCGAGTCAGGTGATCTTGAGTCAGCGCTACGAGACCTGTTCCGCTCAGGGATGGAGTCACCTGACGGCCGTCGCATGCAGGGTCTACAGGACCTCATCGAGCAACTCAGGCGGAGACGCGATCAGGAACTCACCCGCTACGACATGGACTCTGTGATGGACGACCTGCGGGAGCGAGTGCGCGAGATCGAACGCAATGAGCGGCGGGGCGCGCAGGCGAGCGTCAGGCAGGCTGAGGAGCGGATGAAAGACGTTCCTCCGGAGATGCGCGAACAGATGCAGTCCGCAATGGAGCTTGTTGAGCGGCGCGCCGAGGAGACGAAGCGGAAGCTGGACAACATGCCGCCGAGCGTCGCTGGAGCCGTGAGGGAGCTGAGCGACCACGACTTCATCGATGCGACCGCGCGAGAGCAGTTCCAGGAGCTGCTCAAGATGCTGCGAAGGCAGCTGACGAAGACGGTTGCGAAGCAGGCGGCGGAGAACCTGGAGCAGATGGGTCAGGAGGAGCGGCAGGAGCTCCGCGAGATGATGCGCGGCATCAGCGACCTGATGGAGCAGAAGCAACGCGGCGCGCCGGAAGACCAGTTGCAGTCTGCCTTTGAGCAGTTCATGGACCGTTTCGGCCAGCATTTCGGTGATGACCCGCCTCGAAATCTTGATGAGTTGCTGGACCACCTGCAGCGGCAGATGGCACAGGCACAGTCACTGATGGCCGGAATGTCTCCCGAGGAGCGGCAGCAGTTGATCGAGTCGCTGATGGAATCCATCGACCCTGAAACGTTGCAAGAGATGGCGCGAATGGCATCGTTGCTGCAGGCGTTGCGACCGCCTGAGGAGCTGGCTCGCGCTTACCCGTTCATGGGAGAGGAGTCACTGACCCTGGACCAGGCCATGGATATGATGGGCCAGCTCCAGCAGATGGACATGATGGAACGCTCGCTGCAGCAGGCCGGCCGGTCTGGCGATCTTGACTCGATCAACTCGGAGCAGCTTGGCGAGATGATTGGCGATGACGCTCAGCAGACTCTCGACCAGCTCGCCGAGATATCAAGAGCGCTCGAAGAGATGGGGTTCATAAGCCGCTCCGGCGATCGCTGGGAGCTAACGCCCCGGGCTATTCGCAGGTTGGCCGACAAGGCGCTTCGAGAGGTGTTCGGGAGTCTCTCCAGGGCAAATGTCGGCGGTCACAGGATCGCCGAGACCGGGCAGGGTGGCGAGCCGACCGGTGACACGAGACTGTATGAGCCGGGCGAGTCGTTCAGGCCGAACCTGAACCGGTCTCTAATGAACGCCGTGTTCCGCTCGGGTCCGGGCACACCGGTGCAGTTCGACCTGGGAGACTTTGAGGTCGACCGCACCGAGCATACGGTAAGCGCGGCGACCGTCCTGCTACTCGACCAGAGTAGCTCCATGTTCAACGGCGGCCGGTGGGCGGCGGCAAAGAAGGTTACGTTAGCCCTGCATTCCCTTATCCAGGGGCAGTTCCCTCGTGACCGCCTGTTCGTCGTCGGCTTCTCTGACCACGCCGAGGAGATACGGTTCGCAGATCTGCCTGAGCTCCAGCCGAACATGTGGCTGCAGGGAACGAACATGCACCACGCCCTGATGCTTGCCAGACGCATTCTCACCAAAGAGCGCGCCGGCACACGACAGGTGATTATGGTCACGGACGGCGAGCCGACGGCGCATCTCGAACAGGGAGTGCCGCAGTTCAACTATCCTCCCAGCAGGAGAACTGTAAGTCTCACGCTTGACGAGGTGAGGCGCTGCACGTCTGCCGGGATTGTGATCAACACATTCATGCTGGAGCGGACGACATACCTCACGCAGTTCATCGACTACGTCTCCCGCATCAACCGCGGCAGGGCGTTTTACACGAGTCCGGAGAGTCTCGGCGACTACGTGCTTGTGGACTACATCAACAACCGCAGGAAGCGGGTTGCGTAGTAGCCGAACCGTGGCGAGCGGCATCGCGTCTCGTGTGTCCGGCGCCGTGGCGGATTGCCGGTCAGCTAACCTCTGTTTAACAATCGGCTGCAACCGTATAGCCATGTAAACCACGAAAGACGGTACAGATGGGTTCGGAGTGCCTTGACCGGTCAAGAAGCCGGTTTCGACGTTGGGCCGAAAGCTTGATCTGCGCGCGGAGATACTGACAGGTGAGACAGCCAGCCGAGTTTGTCCCAGCCGGGCCAGCCGGACAAGGTCCGAAGCTGACCGCGCCGGGCAAGGTCCTGCTTGTGGAGGACGACCGGAACCTGCAAGAGGCCATCCGCTATAACCTCGTGGCGGACGGATATGAGGTGGCCGTGGCTGGCGATGGCAACACAGCGCTCTCGCTGGCCCAATCGGAACGCCCCGACCTGCTTGTGCTCGACGTCATGCTCCCCGGAATTAGTGGCCTGGAAGTTTGCCGCGCGCTCAGGAGCGAAGGCTCGACAGCCGCCATCATCATGCTGACCGCACGCGACTCAGAGTCAGACAGAGTGGCAGGGTTGGAGATAGGCGCTGATGACTACGTGGTCAAGCCGTTTTCTATGCGAGAACTGCTGGCGCGGGTCAGCGCCCAGCTTCGCAGGACAGCGGCACTTAACACCGCATCGATATCAGATGCCGCGTCTGCAGTTAACGACGTCATCGAAGTTGGCGGCATGAGGATCAACCTGGCTGCCAGGAGGGTAACGATTGACGGTGCCGAGGTGGAGCTCCGCCCGCGCGAGTTCGACCTCCTGGCACACCTCGCGGCGCGTCCGGGACGAGTGTATTCTCGCAACCAGCTTCTACAGGACGTGTGGGGATTCGACTATGCTGGCGACACGCGGACAGTTGACGTGCATGTGCGCTGGCTGCGTATGAAGATCGAAAAAGACCCGTCCGCACCCGTCCGGCTTCAGACCGTGCGCGGAGTCGGGTACAGATACAGCGCCTGAATCTGGCTCAGGGGCAGGATATTCGTGAGATGGCATCCTGGTCGCTCAGGTGGCGGATCCTCACCGAAACGGTGCTGCTCGTCGCGGTGACCGCTGCGGCCGCGACGCTATTCGATGTCGCCGGAGCCGTCATCGTCGGCATTCTCGCAGCGCTCACAGCCGCGTATCGCGCGAAACAACTCAGCGCGCAGTTCAGCCGGATGACGGAAGGCGTGCTACGAACGGCATCGATAGACCGCTCATACCGGATCAGTCCTGAGGGACCGGCCGAGTTGAGCCGCATGGCGCGCGCCGTGAACCGCCTTGCGGACAGGCTCGTCGCCGCGATGCAGGCGACGGACGCTGAGCGGACCAGGCTTGGCTCCATCCTGGAGTCTATGGCAGAGGGTGTGATGCTGGTTGACGAGGACGGCCTGGTTGAGTTTGCAAACCCCGCTGCCCTGAAGTTACTGGGGCCGGAGGTTGAGTACAAGCCCGGCGTCCGGCTCATAACGCTCAACAACAACTATGAGCTGAATGAGATAGCCACACTCCCCGCACGCTCTGGCAGGGCGGATAAGGCGCAGTTCGAGATTCGAGCGACGCAGAGCTTTGTGCAGGTGATCGCCTCGCCCGTTGACGATCGCGACGGCCGCACGAAATCAGTAGTTATTCTCACAAACATCACGGCGGTCAGGCAAACCGACACGACCCGGCGTGAGTTCGTCAGCAATGCCTCGCATGAGTTGCGGACGCCTATCGCCGCCATCAAGGCTGCGGCCGAGACGCTGCAGCGTGGCGCCGGCGATGACCCGGAGACTCGCAGGGACTTCCTCAACCGTATCCTGGAGGATAGCGCGCGTATAGAGCAGATGGTGCAGGAGATGCTGGAGCTCTCGCGCCTTGAGTCCGGCCAGACGCAGCTGCACCTTGTTCCAGTGGACCCGGCCCGGTTCCTGCAAGACGTTGCGGCCCGGTTTCGTCCACTTGCAGAAAATGCCGGAGTGAAGATACTCGTCGAGGCTGAAGAAGGGCTTGCCCCTCTGAGGGCTGACCCGGTGAAGTTCGAGCAGGTCCTGACGAACCTGGTTGCGAACTCGTTAAACGCCATGCCAGGCGGCGGGACCGTTGTGTTGAGAGTCAGACCAGCGGGCAAGCGTCTGCGTTTCGAGGTCACCGACGATGGACCGGGTATTCCTCCGGCGCACCTGCCCCACCTGTTCGAGAGGTTCTACAAGGTCGATCAATCACGTAGCATCGGCGGCTCAGGACTCGGACTCGCCATCTCCAGGCACATCGTCCAGGTCCACGGTGGCGAGATATCTGTGGCCAGCAGAGCAGGTTCCGGGACCACATTCTCGATCCTCATGCCTTGCGCGGAGCAGGCGGGAGATGCAGATCCGGCAGGTTAGAGCCTTCGCTTTAACACTCCGTTAAAAGAAGTGGCCGAACATCTGTGGGTTCAGACAGGCGGGCTGTTCAACGAGCCAGAGGGTTGACGAAATCTCCGTCGCAGCAAAATCAGGCGCCGATCCCCAAAACAGCGCTTCTCACGATCTCGTAGCCGCCCGGTTGCGCCGCAACCGGGCACGTCGACATCTCGAACAACGGATCGTCGTCTGGCTGCTCCGTCTCACCGCTCTTATCTCGGTTCTGACGACGATTGGCATCCTCGTCTCGCTCCTTCGGCCCGCCTACGAATTTTTCCTCGATGTCCCGGTTTGGGATTTCCTGTTCGGCACCGAGTGGAGAGCGCTCTTCGTCCCGCAGAAGTTCGGCGTCCTCCCGCTGGTCGCTGGCACCATTCTCGTCGCCTTGATTGCCGGAGTCGTCGCACTGGCGCTCGGGATGGGCGCCGCAATCTTCCTCTCCGAGTACGCCCCGGACCGCGTCAGGCGAATCCTGAAACCGGTGCTTGAGATCCTCGCCGGCATCCCAACGGTCGTCTACGGCTTCTTTGCCCTCACCTTCATCACGCCTCAGCTCCAGCTGATATTTCCGGACATGATTGCCTTCAACGCCCTGAGCGCCGGACTGGTCATGGGACTGATGATCATGCCGATGGTATCCACACTCAGCGAGGACGCGATGGTATCCGTGCCGAACTCGCTGCGCGACGCCGCATACGCACTCGGAGCAACCCGGTTCGAGGTGGCGACCAAGGTTGTTGTCCCTGGAGCGCTATCAGGCATCGTCGCCTCGCTCATCCTCGCGGTGTCACGGGCGATTGGCGAGACGATGATCGTCTTCATCGCCGCAGGCTCACTGGCCAACCTCACGTTCAATCCGCTGGAGCAGGTCCAGACCATGACCGCCTACATAGCGCAGGTGGCGACGGGCGAGACGGAGCAGGGCTCGGTCGTGTTCCGGAGCATCTTCGCCGTGGGCCTGCTGCTGTTCCTCATGACCCTTGCGATGAATATTCTCGGGAGGTGGGTCGTGGCTCGCTACAGGCAGAAGTACGAATGAAACTTTCATCACCTGCCAGCATCGCGAAAAAGGCGGCGCGCGGCCGTACCGGATACAGGACGTGGCGAGACCGTCTCTTCTACCTGCTGTTCGTCTCCTCGGTGGTCCTCGGCGTCGCCGGCCTTGTGACTCTGCTGGCGAACATCGTGACGGACGCATGGGGTTGGCTGGACTGGCAGTTCATCACCAGCTACGCGTCGAGGAAGCCAGAGCTATCCGGGATCTTCGCCCCGTTGATCGGAACCACATGGGTGATCGTAACAACCGCCCTGTTCACGATTCCTCTCGGCGTCGGAACGGCGGTATACCTCGAAGAGTTTGCAGGCGAAAGCCGCTTCAGCAGGCTGGTGCAGCTGAACATCGCCAACCTGGCAGGGGTGCCTTCGATCGTCTATGGCATCCTGGGTCTCGGCATCTTCGTGCTGTTACTGGACATAGGACGGAGCGTGCTGGCCGGAGGTCTCACACTGACGCTGCTGGTCCTGCCCATCGTCATCATCGCTTCACAGGAAGCGATACGGTCTATCCCACCGAGTTATCGCGATGCCGCGTACGCTATGGGCGCCACCAGGTGGCAGGTTGTGAAGACCATTGTGCTGCCGCAGGCGATTCCGGGGATCATGAGTGGCGTGATCCTGGCGCTCTCACGGGCCATCGGCGAGGCGGCGCCTATTCTGATGATTAGTGGAATCGTCTTCATCACGTTCGTGCCTACCGGTCCCGGCAGTTCCTTCACCGTTCTGCCGCTGCAGATATTGAACTGGGTGCAGCAGCCGCAAGGAGGGTTCCAGTCGATCGCCGCCGCAGCCATCATCTGCCTGTTGATAATGCTGCTCTCGATGAACGCTGTGGCGATATGGATCCGCAACCACTACCAGCGTAGCCGCCAGTAGGCGCCGGACGACTGCGGCATGTCCTCAGGCAGGGCCGTCTTCCCGGTCCAGCAGCGCCCGCAACTCGCGCATCGACGTCTCGATGTTGTTGCGCGTCCAGTTGCCAGCGATGGGAGAGGCGAACCTGAGAATGCCACTCAACTCCAACCGCCATTCGTTGGTGACGCGGCAGCCAGTCGGCGTTGCGTCGATGGTTGTCCGCCCGCCAATCTTCACCGATCCGCCCTCACCCTCATGGGCGATCACGTGAGGCTCGGCGTAGTCGGTGATCGTGACCACCATCTCGATCTCACGGCCCTGAACGCGGGCAACCTCAGCGAAGCGGGACCCGGTCTGCGTCGGACCAGAATCGAGGCGGCGCACCGAGATCAGGTCAGGGACCCATGAGGGCGCGTTTTCGAGATCGGCGATTTTCTCCCAGACGCGCTCAACCGTCGCGGGGAATTCTGCAATGACGGTTCCTGACGGCATGTTCTTGCTCTGTTAACTCCGGTCATGCGCTTGCTGCTTTGCAGCCACAATTAAGTTGCCTGATTCCCTGTCGTAAGGCCGTCAATCACAACCGCTCCCGGGATGTGCGTCAGCGCCTCTGGCGACACCTTGATCTTTGTCGACCTGCCGCCACCGCCAAGAATGACGTAGTCGCATTCCATCAGGCCGGGGTCGATATAGACCGGAACTTCAGGCGGGAGCGCCAGGACCGTCACGCCGCCGATCATCATTCCGGTCAACTCGGCCGTCTCGTCGGCTCCGGCGAACGACACACGGGCGTTGCCCATCAGCTGCCTTACACAGTGGTTGACGTCCAGTCGATGCGTCGCTCGAACGATCGACGCGGTGTACTTCCGCGGTTGCCTCTTAGTTGCGACGATGATCGTGTTCGCCGACTGCTCCGGCGGATATCCGTACCTGTCGCAGAACGCCGCAGTGTCGGCAAAGCCAGGGTCGATCTCGATCACCTCGTACGGTAGCCCGAACGAGTCGAGCGCCGAGATTACCTTCGCCTCAATCGAACTTTCGGGTTGCATCTTCCCCCCCAACTGACCGGCCAGGCAGTATGCGCACGCCTGGCGCCGAATCTCTGGCCGATCCTCAGATATCCCGGATTCCGGTGATGAGTGTAGCGCTACCCGGCTGTGGCCGTTCCCACCGTCGTCTAAGATGATGAGGTGCGAGGCACTGGCCAGGAAGTGGCCGGCGCCGTGTGAAGCTGCCCTGTGCCGTCTGCCTGGCCCTGCCTGATATGACATGAGCAAGACTTACTGGATGATCGTCATAGACCAGGACAACCTGGACATCACCCGCGGCACCGGGTTCAAGGTGCTTGGAGTTGATTCGCACAACCGGCGAAAGGCCGTCCGTATCGCGCCGGAAGACCACCTGGTCTACTACGTGCAGGACCGGAAGGGCTTCGCTGCGACTGCCACGGTGGAATCCGAGCACTTCGAGGAGAGGACCCGGCTCTGGAAGCACCA
The DNA here is from genome assembly GCA_027624075.1 of Chloroflexota bacterium. Taxonomy (GTDB): domain Bacteria; phylum Chloroflexota; class Dehalococcoidia; order Lucifugimonadales; family Lucifugimonadaceae; genus JAJCYX01. The sequence goes on along the minus strand of JAQBUH010000025.1, from coordinate 10,492 downwards.
TCGCAAGGAGGAGTTGTTTCCCAACCGCGTGAAGATCAAGTCAGATGTAGTGCTCAGCCCGGAGGACTACATCGACGCACGTGAGATTGCGCCAACTCTGGAGTATGTAAAGAAGTGGCCAGCCGAACTCTGGCCCCTGGCGTTCTTCGGGATGCTCCACATAATGCCTCAGCGGGACTTCAACCTGCTGGAGGAAGAGATTCGCAAAGCGGGCCAGGCGGCCGAAAAGCGGACGCCGGTCATGCCGGAGAAAGAGATCACCTCAGCTGCGGCCGCGAGCAGGCGCAGGCAGAAGAAAAAAGCGCTGGTGACTCGCCGCAGGCGTCGCGCTCAGTCGAAGACGCCGCCAAGGCCGGTGCGCTAGCCGGGCGTGGCCGCCATTCGCTCAACCGGTACGTTGCCGGTGTTCACCCAGCCCGTTGGTGACTGCGACGATTTCACGGGGTCCTTTTCGCCGGTCCCAAAGTTGTCTGCGTAGAGTCCTGAAAGCTTCTGCAACTCGTCCACGGGAAGTTCGTCTATGTCAGGCGCGGCCGCATATTCGTCAAGCTGTGCCATATTCGTAATGGTCGGCACGCAAGAAGCCATGATCGGGGGCGCCAGGCAGAACTTGATGGCGATCTGGCCCACCGTGGCCAGCTTACCTGATATCAGGAAGTCGATCCGCTTCAACTTCTCGACTGACTGGCTGAGCCACTGCATCTTCCGATACGACCGGTGGTCGTCAGCGTCGAACGGCATCGAGTCGAGTTGCGTGTCCTTCGTGTATGTGCCGTCCAGCATCCCTGATGCGTGAGGCACCCGGCAGAACACGCCTGCGTTTGCGTCCGTGGCAGCCCGGATGAACCGGTCAGCCGGGTCCTGCTCAAGCACGGAGTAGATGATCTGCGCCGGGACGCGGCGGTCACGGAGCGTGTACTCACCCTCTTCGATCCAGCCGATGTCCGGGCCGACGGCAACTCCCCAGTGCTTGATCTTGCCAGCGTCGCGTAACTCGCCCAGCGCTGCAACCGTGTCGTCGCGTTGGATCGCAGTGAGGCGGGAGTTGTGCATCTGGTACAGGTCGATGCGGTCCGTTCCAAGACGGGTCAGCGACTTCTCACAGGCGGCTTTGACGAACTCCGGACTCCAGTTCTGGGGTCTCTCCCTTTGATGCCCGGACCGCGGGGCGTCCAGGTCGTACCCGAACTTGGTGCCGATCACGATGCTGTCCCGCTGGCTGCCCAGCGCCTTCGCCAGGATCTCCTCGCCGTAGCCTTCTCCATACGTGTCTGCGGTGTCGAAGAAGGTGATGCCCTTGTCGAACGCCTTCCGGAGCAGCGCGATGCCGTCTGCCTCCGGTACTTCTCCCCACCAGTTGGTGCTAACGCTCCACACGCCGAATCCGACCTCTGAAAGCGTCAGGCTGGTGCCTGCAAGGTTCCTGTACTTCACGTCTTCTCCTCACGGCGTGTGGCCGTGGCGTTCAGCGCATGTAATTTAGAGGGCAGCGGCGCCAGCAGACGCGAGCGCATCCTTGATCGCGGTGACCTGCGCCGCAAAACGCCTGTCCGGGATGGCCGGAGTGGTCACGCCGACGGGATAGTCCTCGACGAACTCAACCCATGATTGGCAGCCACGGTACTCCGGCATCACCATCAGTGCCTGCGGCTGCTGCAAGATGTGGGCCCGGATAATGATCAGGTTGAGCGGGTGGAGCGGCTTCCAGTTGAAGCGCTTCGCGGCGAACTCATCCGACCAGATGTGGAACGGGCCTAGCGCGCGGACTTCATCCTCGGTGGAGATCTCGATCACCTCTTCGATCTCCGCGAATGTCGACAGCGTGGCCACCTCTTCAAACTCGTCCGCCTCGACCACGCTCAACAGTGAGCGCCGTCCCGGCTTGAGCAGGGCCTCGCCTTCGTGGAAGTGGCCGGGATACAGATAGAACTGCTCGTGCTCGATCTTGAAGTGCTTGCCGTCTTCTCTGATGCCGCCCTTGCGGAGCAGGATGGTCTGCTCACCGCGATCGATGGCGTTAATAGTGACCGCCCACTCCTTCAAGCCTATGTTCCACATTCCAGGTATCACGTAGGATGCTCTCCCGAATTTGGGGCTGATCTGCATAGCCGGGCCACATCTGAGCGGCCCCGCATCGTATTCTAAGCAAGCTGGACGCGCCTGGGCCCGCAATTAGTGGGATAGACGGCGAATCACATGTCACTCATATCAAAAAAACCTGATGTCACGGTCGAGTCTGACGAGCAGAACCGTGGCACTCCATATCGTACCTGTTCGATCGCGGTCTACCGCAGCGACCTGGACACCAGGCAGATGGACCGGGTCCGGGCTGCGTTGTCACGCGTTGTCTCCAGCCCGGAAGTCACGGTGCTGGCGTCCGGCAGGCCGTCCGTCATCGACAAGCGCAAGTTCGTGCGGCTACGGATGGTCTACTACGGCGAAAGGCTGGCGGCGGAGAGCATCGTGGAGGCCGTGCGGAGCGTGTTCTGAGTCGGCGCTGTGTCAGGTTTCGACGCGATAGATCTCGTCCTGCCGCTCGCCCGTGACCTCCGGGCCATCGGGACCCATGTAGACGTCCATCTCCAGCCGCACGCCGAAATCGGGCAGGTAGATTCCCGGCTCGATTGTGACTCCGACGCCTTCGATCACCTGCCGGGTGTCATGAGTCTCCCAGTCGTCCAGGTTCACCCCGTTCGAGTGGACCTCATGTCCCAGCGAATGGCCGAGCCTGTGTACGAAGTGGTCACCGAACCCTGCCCCTGTGATCACGTCCCTGGCGACTCGGTCAACCTGCCAGCCTTGAGGCACATTGCCGGCGAAAGTCTCTGACTCCAAGAACTCGAACGCGGCGTCTCGCGCCTGGCGAACGGCGTTGAACACCGTCTGTTGACGTTCCGTTGGCGGTCCGCCGAACTTCGCCACCCATGTGATGTCTCCGGAGATCGCGGGCTCCGGCGAGTCGGCGCCCTGGCGTTGCCTCCCCCACAGGTCGATCAATAGCCAGCCATCGCGCCGGATAACTGCCGATCCGTCTGGCACAGGCTCGTAATGCGGGTCTGCCGAGTGCTCGTTGAACGCAACGACCGGCCCGTCTTCATACTCGAGCCCAAGCCGGTCGAACCGGCCGCGGATATGCTCGGCGATGTCGTGCTCTGTCAGCGCCCACCGCACATTCTCTCCGGCAAATGTGAACGCCTCTTTGACGATGCGCGTCAGCCGTTCGACCGCGAAACGGTGAGTGCCAAGCTGGTACTCGGACCACCGCTCGGTCGCGTGCTGCATGAGGTCGCCTGACGAGACTACTGTCGCACCCAGGCTTCGCACCAGCTCTATCGTTCCCGCATCTACGCGGCCAACCCGCGGCAGTTGATAGAGCTCGGAGTACTCCATCGCGAGGGTCGGCCTGTCCGAGCCCGTCGCTGCAAGTAAGCCCTTGACGCCTTCGATCATCGAGTCACGGCTTGAGTATCCGGTGACCGTTGCTGGCGAGTCGACGAACCGGCCCGTGTCCACCTCATGCGCCAGCAGCAGCGCGTCGCCCTGTGCCGGCATCATCAGCCACACAGGGCGCGTAACGTTCTGCACGCTCGTGCCGTATGCCTGCCAGAAGACCGGGTTGGTGTAGCGATAGTCCCGCGTGAGCCAGCCGTCGATGCCGTGCCCGAGCATGTAACCCTGAGCGCTAGCGATGTGCTTCAATTTTTGCCGTCCTGCGTGGGAGGCCTCTCGCCGGAGCTGGTCCATCTGAACACGTTGAACTCCTCGATCAGCCAACGCACGAGCCATAAGTCAGCACCGATAGCGGCGATTCCAATCATCGCTGTGAATGCCAGGAGCGAAATAAACCCGGCGGTAGAGGGAGGACCGAAAAGATCGATCACCCGCAAGACAAACACGACGTTAATCAGAGCCAGCAGGGGAAAGCCGAGCACGATAAGAGCCGCATAGCGCAGCTTATCGTTCATCGAGATGAACCGCAGTTCCCGGTTGGTTCTGCGTTTGAGGCCGTTTTCTTTCTTATTGGTCATAGTGGCCGCACTCTTGTGGCACTCACTGGCCGCTACTCTTCCGCCGCGCAAAGTTCCGTATAACGGTCGAGAGCGCTCTTGTACTCTTCAGAAGTGTTGATGTCCAGCCTGACGATTTCGTTTACGAACTCGACGGTGTTCATCCGGGCCTCGTGGCGGCGAAACACCTCGCGGATACCTTCGTTCTCCTCCGTCACGGATCCCAGCTCGTCGCGGAGCGCGCCGTCGAACACCAGCGGGTGGCCGCCGTGACCGCGAAAGCGCGGCGACGTGATGGGCGCGTGTGAAGCCAGGTGCGACTCAAGGACCCGCCGGATTACCCATGCGGGACGAGGCTGATCCACCGCCAGGAGCAGAATTGTGCTTGTCTCGGCGGGCAGGGCGGCGACTCCCGCACGGACAGAGGTCGTCTTCCCGGCCGCATAGTCAGGGTTATGCACGCGGTGGGCGTGTTCGAGTCCATCAAGAATCGGCGCAACGGCGGCGTCGCTCTTGCCCGTGACCACGTAGACCTCGTCTGCGCCTCCAGCAAGCAGGTTCGCCACCTGCGCCTCGACCAGTGTCTCGTCATTCCATGGGAGAAGCGGCTTTGGACGGCCCATGCGGGACGACTCTCCGGCGGCGAGTAGTATTGCTGCGACAGTCATTTCTTGATGGTACGGCAAGCCTTAAGAGACTGTTGACGGCTAAACCGGACGCTGCCGGTGAATCCGGAACGCCCGGCTGCAGAACTGGAGAACATATTGAGACTGAACGGGAAGGTGGCGATGGTCACCGGCGCAGGCGCGGGAATTGGTGAGGCGATCGCACGCGGCTTTGCCAGGGAAGGCGCGGTGGTCGCTGTGCTTGATATAGACCGAGCTCGCGGCGAACAGGTCGCCGGAGAGATCAACAACTCGGGAGGCAGCGCACTGTTTGTCGATGCCGATGTAGCATCGACGGCCGACGTTCAGGCCGCGGTTGACCGTATCGTCGCGTCGTTCGGGCCGCCTGACATTCTCGTGAACAATGCCGCCATCCAGATGATCGGAAAAGACGCCCGCGCACACGAGGTATCAGAAGAGGTCTGGGACAGGACCATCGATGTCAATCTCAAAGGTGTCTGGCGCTGCATGAAGGCCGTGATTCCGCACATGCTCGGCCGCGGCGGCTCCATCATCAACATCGCCTCTCCCACAGGCATGCTTGGCGTAGCGCCAGACTACGCCGCGTACAGCACAAGCAAGGGCGGTGTTTTTGGACTCACACGCGTCTCAGCATCCGGCTACGCTCGTGACGGGATCCGAATCAACGCCATCGTGCCTGGCACGACGGCGACACCGCTGATCGAGGAGATGCTGAAAGACCAGTCGGTCAGGAAAGCGCTTGAGGACAAGTCGCCGATGGGGCGCCTGGGCACGCCGGAAGACTTGGTCGGGATAGCGCTGTTTCTGGCGTCAGATGAGTCGAGTTATTGCACGGGTGGCGTGTACATGGCAGACGGCGGAATGACCGCGGTCTGAACGGTCCCGCCGCTAGTCCGCGGTGACCGGCTCTTCGGCCTTTGCGGCACGCCGCGCCGCAGCCTGGATCAGCCGCTCCTCGAGTTTGAGCACTCCGCCACCGCCGCCGAGCCTGAACATCAGGATCTCCGCCATCACACTGATGGCGATCTCCGCTGGCGTGCGGGCGCCGATGTCGAGGCCGATCGGTGAGCGGGTCCGGCGGATGTCATCGAGCGAGAAGCCGCGCCTTATCAGCGCCTCGTAGATCAGGATCGTCTTCCGCTTGCTCCCAAGTAAGCCGACGTAGCTCGCCGGTGTCCTCAGCGCAGACGCCAGCGCCGAATCGTCGTAACGGTGACCGCGCGTGGCGATGACAATGAAGCTGTTGGCGTTGATGGGCAGGCTCTGGAGTCCCGCCTCATAGTCGCCAACCTGCACGATCTCCGCCTCGGGGAACCGCTCCGCATTCGCAAACTCCTCGCGGTCGTCGAGGATGAACAGACGGAATCCAACGCTCTTCGCAATCTGCGCCAGAGCCTTGCTGACGTGTCCCCCTCCAGCGATCACGAGGGTCGGCGGGGTTGTGTAAGCCTCGATGTAGTACTCGACCCCTGACTCCGCAACCACATAGTCGTTCTTGCCGAGCGCCATCAGCTCCCTTGCCTGCCGGGCGCTGGTAGAGTCGAGCTTCTCATCACCCAGCGACCCGCTGGTCGAGCCGTTCTCTCGCACAAGCATCTTGTTGCCGACTGAAATCCCGTAGCCCTCAGGCGCAACCATGATGTTGACGAGGGCGACAGGCGCTCCGCCTTCGTAGGCCTCGACGACCTCTGAGGCGAACTCCCCGTAGCTGTTCTTGCCGCGGACGGGGTCGATCAGGAAGTACATCGTGCCACCGCAGACGAGCCCGTCCTCCGCGGCCAGCTCCTCGTTGAGCTCGTAGTCGCGCATCTCTGCATTGCCACCGCGCTTGAGAAGCTGGCGGGCGGCGAACCAGATGTCGCCTTCGACGCAGCCGCCACCGAGAGTGCCAACGCCGCTGCCGTCTTTGCGGACGAGCAGCTTCGCACCCGCCTTTTGCGGGGTGGAGCCTGAAGTCCGGACGACGGTTGCAATCACATGGTCGTTGCCGGACTTCGCTTCGTCTACCGCCGCTCTGAATACAGATTCCATCTGCGGTTCCTCAAAGGTCCCCGATCGTCTCTCACCGGGTGGTGTGGTCCATGCGCATATAACCGATTAGATGCGGCGCAAGGTGAATCGTGATCGGATTCATACCCAGTTCAAGATTAGCACAGGGCTTCGAGAGCTCATGTGGCGGTTACTTCGTTGCGGCGGCGCGCTGGACGGCCTTCACGATCTTGTCGTAACCCGTGCAGCGGCAGAGGTTGCCCGCCAGGTTAAGCCTGATCTCGTCCTCGGTCGGGTCGGGAATGTTGCTCAGCAAGAACGTGGTCGACACCAGGAACCCTGGAGTGCAGAAACCGCACTGCAAGCCTCCCTCTTTGACGAAGGCGTCCTGCACCGAAGACAGCCTGCCTCCGGTGTCCAGTCCTTCGACGGTGGTGACTTCCCGGCCGTCCGCCTCCGGCGCAAGCACCAGGCAGGAGCAGGCGGTCTTGCCGTCGAGCAGCACGGTACAGGCGCCGCAGTTGCCGTTAGAGCAACCTTCCTTCGTGCCTGTCAGGCCCAGTCCGTCCCTGAGCGTCTCCAACAGCGTCCATGTCGAATCGACCAGGATCTCGCGTGGAGTGCCGTTCACGTTTACGTTGATGTGTCTGGTTGGCATTGGTTAGTCGTTCCGGGTTGTCCGTGTGGACCGGTGGGCTGATGGCTACAGGCTGACGCCGATTCGGTCGAGGCAGATGTTGAGCGTGCGGCGCGTCAGGACCCGCACAAGTTCTTTCCGGTACTCCGCAGAGCCGCGCACATCCGTGATCGGAGTCGCAGACTCGACAGCGGCGACGCTTGCCGCGTCGATCAGGCTGGCGGAGATCACCTTGCCCTCCAGCACCGCCTCTGCCGCCCTTGCGCGTACGGGCGTCGGCGCCACAGACGCCAGGGCGATGCGCGCCTTCTTAACGGTCTTTGTCGCGGGGTCTATATGCAGGAAACTGGCGACGCCTGCGACTGCAATGTCCATCTCGTTCCGAGGGATGAACCGCAGGTACGCGGAGGCGCTGTCGTCCGGCGGCGCAGGCAGGATGAGCTCTTGAAGGAACTCGCCCTTCTGCAGCACGGTCTGGCCTGGACCAACGAAGAAGTCGGTCAGTTCGACCCGTCGGGCGCCGGACGGACCTGCGATGACTGCAATGGCGTCGTGGACAAGCAGGTTTGGCGTGGTGTCGCCGGATGGCGCGGCGTTGCACACGTTGCCGCCGACGGCCGCACGGTTCTGGATCTGGACGGAGCCGACGAGACCGGTCGAGTCTGCAAGGCCCGCATAGAGGCGATTCACGGTCGGGTCGTGGTGCAGGTCCGAGCAACAGCGTGCCGCGCCGATGTGGAGGCCGTCTGCGTCTGACCCGAGCCGCTGCAGCTCTGGCACGCGTTTCAGGTCGACAACCAGGTCTGCGTTGCGGCGGTTGGTCTTTAGCTGGTCAATAAGGTCGGTCCCGCCGGCAAGGGCGCGGACGGTGCCGGCGCTGGCCATGAGCGTGACCGCCTCGGCAAGAGTAGTAGGAGCGGCGAAGTCGAATGTCGGCATGGTTGTAGTCAGGTCGGTTGTTGGTTCTCAGGGCGACGAGGATTATAGGGCAGGGCGAATCCTGTCACATACTTTCAGCGTCACTTCACCATCAACCCACCCGGAACTCCTCCAGCGTGTCCCACTTTGGTGAAAGTCCGAGGCCAGGGCGGTCCGGGGCGTGCACATAGCCGTCCTTGATCTCCAGTTCGTGCTCCCACACCTTCCCGTGCATCGGGTTCACCGACTCCCTGTAGTACTCAAGGATCAGGCCGTTTGGAATGGCCGCCACAAGGTGGATATGCACCTCCTGTGAGCCGTGCGGGGCGATGTCCAGGTCGTTCGCCTGCGCCAGCGCGGCAACCTTCATAAACTCCGTTATCCCGCCCAGGATCATCGCGTCCGGTTGCAGGATGTCCACCGCCCGGTGATTGATCATGTCCCTGAAGCCGTAGCGCGTGTACTCGTTCTCACCCGCCGCAACCGGCACCGAAGTCGCACGCGTAATCTCCGCCTGCCCGATGTAGTCGTCAGGCTCAACCGGCTCCTCGAACCAGAACAGATCGTACTTCTCCGCCTTCCGGGCGAACTCGATCGCCTGGTAGTGCCTGTATGCGTTGTTGGCGTCCACCATCAGCTTCACCTCAGGGCCAATCGTCTCCCTGCACACGCGCACACGCTCGATATCCTCGTTGATCGGAACCGCGCCCACCTTGATCTTCACCCCTCGGGCCCCGATCTCAACGTTACGCTCCATCTCGGCGGCGAGCTCCTTCAGCCCTTTGCCCTCCTCGTAGTAGCCGCCCGCGATGTAGGTGTCGACGCGGTCCGTGAAGCCGCCGAGCAGCTTGTACACAGGCAGGTTCGCAACCTTGCCCTTGATGTCCCACAGAGCGATGTCGATTCCGGAGATGACCCGTGTGGAGATGCCGCGCCTGCCGACCAGCTTCGGGCGCCACATTTCGTGCCAGATGCGTTCGTTGTTCAGCGGGTCCAGGCCGATCAGCGCCTTCTTGAAGTGCGCGATAAACGCGGAACCGATCTCAGGGCTCATCGCGATGCTGGCAGAGATGCCGATCCCCGTGATGTCAGGGTCATCGGTCTCGATAACGACGATGTTGAGCACGTTGTGCGTGTAGGTGTAGAGGCCGTTTGTGATGGGCTTGAGGAGCGGCCACTTGAACATCTCCATGCGAACGTCTGTGATCTTCATTCTTCTGCTCTTTCGGAACTGGGTTCTTTTGGAATTGGGTTGGCGATGTTTCGGCTGGCATTGGCCAGGGTTTTCGCCAGGGTTTGCGGATCTCCGCAGATCCCTCGCCGAACGGCGGCAGTGTAGCACCGTGCCACCGTCAAATATGCAGGTCGTGTAGCATCCGCAGAATGCCCGCAGTCACCGGTTGACCATGATCCGCGGTGGCAGCGGCGCCCTGGCACTTAAGAGAGGGAACCTGCATCGATGCGAACGGAAATACCCGGCGGCTCAAATATCGAGGAAGGTCCGCACGGGACCGAGCCAGGAGATACACCGGGGTTCGATTCAGATGGCGAAGACGAATACGGGAACGTGGATTGGGTAGTGTTCCTTGTGAGGGCGTCTGCGCTTATCATCTTTGGAGCGACGCTGGTTACCTCGTTCGATCTCTCCCTGAACCAGGGCGTTGACTGGCTGACTGTGATGCGGCTGGCGATGCTGCCGTTTACCGGGGGTGTGTTGCTTGTGGCGGCTGCAGAGTTGGTAGACCGCAGCGGTGACTGCGCGGTGTGAGGCTGGCCTGAGGCGCTGTTCGTGGAGTGAGCGAGGCTGGATGTGAACACTCAGGAGCATCTACAGGGACCGCCCTTGGCGTGCGCCGTCGGGGCACGGTGATGCATACTTAGACCGTCTCGGTCGCAACGCGCTAATCTCAAGAGGCGCTCTCGACGCGTCGCCGCCCGGCGCCTCACCTGCGGCGGGCCCGTAGCTCAGTGGTTAGAGCAGTCGGCTCATAACCGACCAGTCGCAGGTTCGATCCCTGCCGGGCCCACCATTTCCGCTTTTCACCGTTTAAGTCGCTGTTTTCGACCCTCCAAATCCGAGGAGGGAATGACATGCAAAACGGCGCGCATGCGTTCTGACGTGCTGCGGCGGCTCAGATGAAGCGGCTAGGGATGAACGACTCAGACGTCCTTGAGGTGATGGGTTGAAAGGTTGTGACGATGCTGCGGAGGTATACAGCGACTGTTGCTGTTGGACGTCAGCAAAATGAGACAGTATTTCGGGGCTGAAATAAGAGAGAGTCAGGACGGTCTGC
>JAQBUH010000024.1 GCA_027624075.1 Chloroflexota bacterium | reverse complement strand
GGAGCAGCTCAGATCCGCCTGAAATCTCTATTACCGATTCTGTCCCATTGTTGCTGACGTCCTACAGCTCGCGCAGGCCGAAGGTCCACCGCCAGGACAGGTCTTTCACCCAGCCTTAGCCGGTAGTCGACGTGAACGTGTGGGCGTCTCTCAGGAGTCCGGCGTCAACCGCCTTCAGCTTACCGGCAACTTCCCTCAGCGGAGTCACGGTTATCCTGCCATCACGCACCGCAACCATGTTGCCGTGCCCTCCATCAAGCGCCTCGTCCACTGCTCTAGCACCGAACCGGCTGGCGAGAATCCGGTCCGTGGCTGACGGTGGTCCGCCCCTTTGCAGGTGACCGATCACGCTGACTGTCAACTTCCACCTGCCGGGCTCCAGCGCCTCCAGCCGGTCTGCGAGCGCCGCGCCGACCCCGCTCAAGTGCATGTACCCCTCGCCGGGGCGATGACTTCCGTACTGGACGGCTTTGCCTTTGAAAGTTGCCCCCTCACCGATCACGATGATGGTGAACTCCTTGCCACGGTCCTGTCGGGATCTGATGGTCTTGCCTACCGCAGAGACGTCTACCGGCTCCTCCGGTGTGAGGACGATGTCCGCTCCACCCGCGATGCCGGCGGCGACCGCGATCCACCCGAAGTCTCGCCCCATCGTCTCTACGATCATCACCCGGCTATGCGACTCGGCGGTTGTCCTCAACCGGTCGATCGCTTCGGCCGCGGTTGCGACGGCGGTGTCAAAACCGATTGTGACGTCGGTCCCCTCAACGTCGTTGTCAATCGTCTTCGGGATTCCTACAACCGGTATGCCGCGCTCTTCTGCGCTGAGAGCGGTGCCCATTGAGCTATTGCCGCCGATGACAATCAAGGCGTCAAGCTTGTGCCTCTTGAAAGTCGCGACGGCGGCGTCCGCCGCCGCGTCGTCGCCCCTGAACGGGTTTTCGCCAGAGCAGCCCAGTATTGAGCCGCCGCGATTCAGGATGTCCCATGTGTTCTCTCTGTCCAGAGGTATTGACCGGTCTTGATAAAGACCCTCGAAGCCATACTGGAACCCAACGACAGTCGTGTGGCGCTCGGAAGCTCTGTAAACAGCCCCGCGAATCGCCGCGTTCAGGCCGGGACAGTCGCCGCCACAGGTCATGATGCCGATTGACCCCATCCGTTACTCCGAATCTGAAAATGTGAGGACAGGGCGGGCGGCCAGCTGTGCCCGCAGATGAAACTCTATCAGTCGCACACACGCCAGTACTGCGCCCGTCGACGTGTGGTTTAGGCTGATGTCTCAGGCGTTGGGCTGACGGCGCCGCCGCGGGCGTCCGCCTGGTCGTGATTGGCGAAATCCTGCAATATGGTGCGTCCGCCCGGACTCGATGGGTGGCTCCGGCTCAAGAACTCGTCGACTCTCCGGTTGAAAAGACCGGATCTCTCAAAATAAACGGAGTGCCCTGACTCCGGGACAATGACCAGCTCAGAGTCAGGCAGAGCCTCCGCAAGGGCCTCGACCCTGCCGACAGCACAGACGATATCTTCCGCCCCGGCGACCAGCAGGACAGGCAGATCGAGACTACCCAGCATCGCCGGGTCGATCTCTCCCCAGCCACGCCGCGATGTGCCGTGGTTCTGTGTTCCGATCTCAACGTACATGTCATGGAGCTCTGGCTGCTCCGACAGCATCCTCGCCCCGGCGGCAGGGTGGAAGCTCCCCGGCCTGCGCTCCTCCCATGCCACCCGAACCGACTCCAACTCCGACACCTGCCGCGCATATGTGTCTCGATTAGGGAGGTACAGCCCGCCATCGGTCGCCGCAAGTACAAGTGCGTCTACCCGGTCCGGGTGATCCAGTGCAAACTTCAGGCAGGTCCAGCCGCCCATGGACTGCGCCACAAGCCCCGCAGTGCCGATTCCCAGATGGTCAAGGAGCTCGGCCAGCACGTTGGCATAGTCGGCCCCCGGGTGTTCCTCTGGCACGCTCCATTCGGAGTGGCGGAACCCCGGATGGTCAAAGGTGACACACCGGTAGCGAGCGCCGAAGAAGGCTGTCTGTTGCCACCACGATAGAGCGTTACCGCCCGCTCCGTGAGCGAACACCAGTGCTGGCCCCTGACCGTGGGACTCGTAATAGACCTTTGCCAGCGAAAGTTCTGCGAATGGCATTTCTCGACCATATCAGTCCACACCAGCCAGACGGGGACAAATACAGAGGTCTCGATGTGACTGATGGCACAGACCGGCTTCTCTATGGGAGGCAGATTGAGCAGCCGGACCGGCGTATAATTCTATGTAAATGCCACCGGCGAGATCGTTTCGAGTTCGTCTGAGGTAGAGCCGTGGGGCGGGTTCGGTGTCGCCGCCACGGTCACGTGGGCTGCCGGGGTCGGAATCGGCCTCGAGTTAAAAACTTCAGCCCGGCCTGCCTCAAATGGGGCAGGTAGTGATCAATCTGAAAAAGCCGAAAGGAACACGACAGATGGACACCACAAGTGCACCCGGTGCCGCCACAGCGAACGGTAAGGCCCACGCCAGGGCATGGCGTGAGGGCTCCAAGCCAGAGGTTGGGAGCTGGCGGGAGAAGTCCGGCCTTGCGCAAATGCTGAAGGGTGGCGTGATCATGGACGTGGTCACACCGGACCAGGCCAAGATCGCAGAAGACGCCGGCGCCGTTTCCGTAATGGCCCTGGAGCGAGTTCCATCCGATATCCGCAGAGACGGCGGTGTCGCCCGCATGTCTGACCCTGACCTCATCGACGGCATCATCAGGGCGGTCAGTATCCCTGTGATGGCGAAGGCGCGAATTGGTCACTTCGTCGAAGCCCAGATCCTTGAGGCTCTCGGCGTCGACTACTGTGACGAGTCCGAGGTCCTGACGCCCGCGGACAACTCGTTCCACATCAACAAGTGGGAGTTCAAGATGCCGTTCGTGTGCGGCGCAACCAATCTCGGAGAGGCTCTCCGCAGGATTGGCGAGGGTGCTTCGATGATCCGCACAAAGGGTGAGGCCGGCACCGGTGACATTGTCCAGGCCGTGACACACGCCCGCACCGTGCTGGGGCACATCCGCAAGATCCAGCACATGGACGAAGAGGAGCTCATGACCGAAGCCAAGAACCTCGGCGCTCCGTTTGAGCTCGTCCTGGAGGTCCACCGCACGGGAAAGCTCCCGGTCGTCAACTTCGCAGCCGGCGGCATTGCAACCCCCGCTGACGCCGCGTTGATGATGCAGATCGGCGTCGAGGGTGTCTTCGTTGGCTCGGGGATCTTCAAGTCTCAAAACCCCCCGAAGATGGCGGCTGCCATTGTTAAGGCCACGGCTCACTTCAACGACCCGGACGCGCTCGCCGAGATATCACGCGGACTCGGGGACGCGATGCCCGGTATCGAAGTAAACAAGATGGCAGATGACCAGAGGATGGAAAAACGGGGTTGGTAGAGACCCCATCGCGGGAGCGGCGGCTGGACGCGGCGATAGGCAATGGACCGGAAGACCGGGAGCGCCTGAGGATCGGGGTCCTGGCGCTGCAGGGGGACTTTTTTGAGCACATCCAGATGTTCAAGCGACTGGGTGTCGATGCGCTTGAGGTCCGGAAGGCATCTCAGCTTGCCGGACTCGATGGCCTGATAATACCCGGTGGCGAAAGCACGACAATTCGAAAGCTGATAGACCTGTTCGGCTTTGCCCCCGAGTTGGCTTCCTTCGTCGGCCGCGGGGCAGCGCTCTGGGGCACCTGCGCAGGGATGATCGTGATAGCGCGTGAGTTGACCGATCCGTACCCTGAGCCGCTCGGCTTAATAGACATTCGTGTTTCGCGGAACTGGTTTGGCCGTCAGGTCGACAGCTTTGAGGATGAGTTCGAGTTCAAAGGCATCGAAGGCGGTCCATTCCTTGCCGTGTTCATTCGAGCGCCTGTTGTAGTCGAGGTGGGAGAAGGTGTTCAGGTGATAGCCAGCCTGGACGATGGAAAGCCGGTTGCGGTGAAGGCCGGGAATGTACTGGCTACCGCTTTTCACCCGGAGCTTACGAACGATCCACGCATCCACGAGTTCTTCATCTCGATGGCCAGGGAGGCGTCCGCCGCTCGCTCAGCGCGCGACGGCTGAATGCCGCGCCGAATTTGATGGATTTCATAGAGATGCATTTAACGCAACGCCGTATTAAGGAGTGAGGCCAAAGGCACGGGACGACGCACCGTCAACATGAAGGTCCGAGTGCAGGCTATAGCACTCGGACGGTCACGCACATTAAGAGGCGATCTACCAGCCCGCTATTGAATCCGGATGATCAGACACCTCCATCCAACCGACTCCCCTGCGCTGCTCCAGTTCAAGCAGAGATCTGGCGCCGACGAGGTGTTTACCCTTGCGCAGGTGCTGACAGGCGGGCAGGAATCGTTCCCGCTGATGAAGTACACCACTATCGCCCTATCACCGCGGGCATGGCAGAGTTGCTGGGTGAGGACGAGGCGGGCTCGAGTGCAGGCAGTGCTGAGGGCAGGACCTCGCTCCGGACCGCATGCGTGGGAGCTTGGCGACCTCTTTCTCGACAAAGGCAGCCGCGACGTCGCCCTTGAGGTGCTTGAGCAGTTGAGCTACCCGGCCGGATCGTCTGGCGCGCGGCGGATCTTCCTGCGGCTCCCTGCTGAGAGCAACCTGTTCGAAACCGCTCGTGCCGCCGGTTACCGGCACGCGTTCAGCGAAGATCTGTACAGGGCGAAGTCGACCAGAGAGGTCCTTGCCAGGACAAAGGAGACGCCTGAGGGTCTCGAGCTACGCCCTCTTCAAGACGAGGACACGCACGCGCTGTTCAGGCTGTATTGCGCCACCGTTCCGATACACACCCGGGCGCTGACCGGACAGACCATGGACGACTGGGCTTCGTCTGCGGAAAGTCCCAGGCGCAAGGTCAGAGACCTGGGCGTGAGCGATTTGAAGCGGGGCGGGCTGGAAGCCCATGTGGCGTCGTCTGATATTGCCGGTGGCAGATTCTTCTCAGTTCGCTGCATGGACAACGCAAGTTGCCGGTACGAAAGCCTGGTCGCCGCCGGCGTTGGACAGGCGGGCGATGGACCGGCCGTCACCGTCGTTCCCTCGTACAGCGGGAGGCTGGCAGAAACCTTGCTCGAACTTGGGTTTACTCGCCACGAGACGTACGATGTAATGGTGAAAACGTTAGCCGTGCCGGTGACGAAGACCGTCCCGGGTATGATCGCCGCGGAGTCATGATGAGAGCTAACCGGGTGTCCAGTTCAAAGGCAAATACCGGACCGGCACGGGCCGGCGGTGGCGGGGAAAACTTGAAAGGGGAAACAGCAGAACTGGCAGGACCAAACGAACAGATAGTCGATGACCTGGACGCGTTTATCGACATGCTGCCCGGACGAGTTGCGAAAACCCTGCGCGCCAACACAGACGTGCCATCACTCATCGAAGTGGTTCTCGACCTTGGACGTCCTCCTGAGGCCAGGTTCCCCCACGGTTTCATTCGGCTCGGCACGGAAGAGGTCACGCCGGCAGAGATCACCCATGTTGTCGACAATGTCGGTCACTTCGGTGATGACAACAGAGCGGGAATCGAGCGGACTCTCCACCGCATCTCGGTCATTCGCAACCGGGCGGACGAGCCTGTTGGGCTGACTTGCAGAGTCGGGCGTGCCGTGTTCGGAAGTGTCCGCCTGATCCACGACCTGATCGAGTCAGGCCAGAGCGTGCTGCTACTCGGTCGCCCGGGTGTGGGCAAGACGACCATGCTCCGTGAAGTCGCGCGGGTCCTCGCTGACGACTACGACAAGCGCGTCGTCATCGTCGACACATCAAACGAGATCGCTGGCGACGGGGATGTGCCGCATCCGGCAATCGGCCACGCAAGGCGTATGCAGGTCTCCAATACCTCACTCCAGCACAAGGTGATGATCGAGGCCGTCGAAAACCATACGCCAGAGGTCATCGTCATTGACGAGATGGGCACGGAACTCGAAGCCCTCGCCGCAAGGACGATTGCAGAGCGCGGCGTGCAGCTGGTTGCGACGGCGCACGGCAACACACTCGCCAACCTGGTCAGCAACCCCACTCTCGCTGACCTCGCCGGTGGGACCCAGACGGTGACCCTCGGTGATGTCGAGGCGCGTCGGAGGCGCACTCAGAAGACGGTCCTTGAGCGCAGCCACGACCCGACGTTCAGCGTGGTGGTGGAGATACGCGAGCGCAACCAGGTTGGAGTGATCCAGGATGTTGGCTCTGCGGTGGACCGTATGCTGCGCGGAATCGGGGTTCCCATCGAAGTCCGCACCATGCAGCCAGACGGGACAGTTGAGTCCAGGGTCGAAGAAAACCTCGAAATGGAGTCTGAGTTCCAGACAGCCGGTTTCGAGGTGGAGGATGTCCGAAGAGGTCGCGGCCAGTTCAGGCGAACGGCAGAGACTCCGTCGATACGTTCCATTTCTGTTGTGGAGCGTGCCGGACTTGCCGCCCCGATCTCAACGGCGCCGGAGCCTGCGCCAGTGCGTATTCACCCCTTTGGAGTGCCAAGGACCATGATCGCAGCACTCGTCGCAGAGACCGGCGCCAGGGTCCAGGTGGTTGACAACGCCGGGGACGCCGATATTTTCGTAACCACCAAGTCCCACTACAGCCGCCGGCCAACGGTCATCCGCAGGGCAGAAAAAGACGGGCTTCCTGTGTACGTCCTCCGCCGGGCGACAGGAGACCAGGTCTCGCAGTTCCTGCTGCGTTTTTCATCGAACCCCGGCCCGGTTGCGTTCCCCGCAATCTCCAACGGCGTTGACGCTCAGAAGACCTCAATCGGATTGGAAGACGATTCCGAGCTGGTGGAGACGGCCATGCATGAGGCGGAAATGGCTGTTGAACAGATCATGTCCGGAACGCGTAAGGTTGAATTGTCACCGCAGTCGTCCTACATCAGGCGTCTCCAGCACGGACTCGCCGCCCGCCATAACCTGGGATCGTCGAGCAACGGCAGGGAGCCGACGCGACGGGTTGTCATCCGCCGCAGATCGCGGTAGCTGCCAGTCATTGCGCAATCCTTCGAGTAGCGCGTGATGTGGCACGCCGACTGGCGTCGAGCGCGCTTCGCAGGTAGCCTTTGCCCGTCGCTCCAGAATCTCAACGGCGCAGGCCAATGTGGCTCGCCATGTTGTTCGCCTGAATACAGGTAGCTGATTTGTCATCAAATAACAGACGAGGCCGAGCGGGCAGCCAGCGAAGAGTCGCAGCGTCACAGGCCGATCTTCCAGTGCAGTCGGTTTCGCCGCGCACGATCGCAAAAAAAAGTATTCGACTGATAAAAGGTCTGCTGATTACGTTCGAGGGCGGTGAAGGGACCGGAAAGACGACACAGGCGGGTCGGCTGGCGAAACACCTTGAGACGCTGGCGCTGGATGTTCACATTGCGCGTGAGCCGGGAGCCACGAGGCTTGGCGAGCAGATCCGGACATGGGTGAAACGAGAGTCTGTCACCTCCGTAACCGCTGAGACCATGCTCTTTGCCGCGGCGCGCGCACAGCTTGTGGACGAGTTTCTCAAGCCGGCCCTCAGTCGAGGCTCAGTAGTGATCCTCGATCGTTTCATCGACTCAACAGTCGCGTATCAAGGCTACGGACGTGGTATGAGCGTCGAGGAGATTCAAACGATCAACCGCATCGCCACCGGCGGGTTGATACCCGATCTCACGGTGTTCCTGGACGCAGACCCGGAGACAGCCCTCGGCAGGGTTGAAGTAACCCCATCGCTATTCGGCGGGTCGGGTGCTGGTCTGGCAGGGCGGCGAGTGGACAAAGAGGACGAGAGGCGATTCGAGCGCGAGCCGGTCTCGTTTCACCAAAAGGTGAGACAGGGTTATACAGAGTTGGCGAAAGTGGGCGGCAGATGGTCTGTTATCAGGGCGGACCAGGCTCCGCACCGAGTCGCAGATGCCATCTGGAAGCGAGTCAGGCCGTTGCTGATCGACCGGGGCGTGGACGCTGAACTCCTGGTCCACAAGCCAGGCGCACGCTCAGGATGACCGATGGCCGCACCCTGGCTCGCCCGGCGAGCCGGTAGACGCATCAGACGAGGCCAAGGTCCTCGTACAGCGCCGCCGTCACGAGTCGCAACCGCCGGTCGTGCGCGGTCTCACCTGGCATCCCGTTGAAAACTATGGCCGCAGCCAGGTTGTACGCGGGATCTGCGAATGCGGTCGACGATTCGCGTCCGCCGTGACCAAAGGTCATCCCGGATGCGTGGGGTCCAAAACCGTAAGGCGCGGCTGCGCCGTGAATCTTGTTGTCGAACATCACGCCCAGCCCCCAGTCCATGATGTGTCCGAACGTCCGGTCCTTCATTCCAACCCTCTGTGGCGAGGCTATTTCGGCGACGGCGCCAGGGTCCAGAATCCTGACTCCGTCCAACTCCCCGAAGCCCAGGAGCATTCTGTAGAACCGGACCAGGTCTGAGGCTGTGCCGCGCAGGCCGCTGCCTGGACGCGTGAGACGGGACATGACCTCAGGGGCAAACGCAGGGTCGGGCGATATTGTCCCGTTCTTTGCCGAGTGCATGACCGCAAGCCTTACGCCGAGCGCGGCAGCGTCCCCCGCAGTGACACTGAACGACGCTGACTCCATTGCGAGTGGCTGGAAGATCCGGGTGCGGACGAACTCGTCGTAGGGAGAGCCGCTCAGTCTGAGCACAAGCTCGCCCAGTGCCTGCCAGCCGCTGAAAACCTGGTATCCGGCCCTCCGGCCTGGCTCCCAGTCACGCTCAATCCGTGCCTTCTCCAGGGCCTCGGCCACCTCTATCCGCCCTGACGCCGCCGCGGCCCCATCAGCGGCCCGTATACCCGCCGTGTGAGTCAGCAGATGGCGTGTCGTGATCGCCTCTTTGCCGTTGGCGCCGAACTCAGGCCAGTAGGCGGCGACCGGACGGTCAATGTCCAGGAGCCCGTCCTGTCGCAACAATGCGGCTGCGATGGCGCCGATTGGCTTGCCAGCCGATAGCCACAGATTGACCGAGCCGGCACTCATCGGCACGTCTCTGGCCGCGATACCGGCCCCTGCGTTGACCACGGTATCGCCGTCAAGCCAGGCGCAGATCTGCGCCCCGGGGTGCCATCCGAGTTCGATTCCCTGCTTGATTGCCTCGCCGGTCGCAGGCAGGACTGCCGTTATATCGTCGATCAGACCTGGACCTCTGAATCACTCATGCTTTGAAGCGCCTTGCAGGTTCTGCGGGAGGCGGTTTGATTCTAGCTGCGCCGGGCCCGCTGCGAGGCTGGCATGCCGCGCGTTTTGACGGCCCGCGTTGACGCGGCTAGTCTGTCGCACCACTGGTCTAAAGTTCCAACATTTCACCGGTCAGACATCAGCAGGCTGAAAACATGAAGAAAAACGTTCTGAAACAAAAACTCGACGCAGGCCAGGCGACGCTCGGCCCGTTCGTCGGATTCCCGAGTCCCGCGATTGTCGAGACGATGGGCTGGCTCGGATTTGATTTCGTGATCATCGACTGCGAGCACGGGCCAATCGACTACGAGACCGCAGAAAACATGATCAGGGCGGCTGAGCTTTCCAACACAACGGCGATTGTCCGCATTGGGCTGAACGAGCAGCAGCACATCCAGCGCTACCTGGAGGCAGGCGCGCAGGGGGTGCTGATCCCTCTCGTGAACAACGCCGCAGACGCGTTGAAGGTGGTCAACTCCGTCAAGTACCCGCCGGTCGGTAAACGCGGGTCGTTTTCGGGTCGAAGCGCGCACTTCGGAGTTGGCGCTGGGCCGGACTACTTCCAGCAGGCGAACGAAGAGACGTTCGTTGCGGTGCAGATCGAAACACCGGAGGCGATCGAAAACGCTGACGAGATCATCGCCACACCCGACGTAGACGCCGTCTTCCTCGGGCCGGGCGACCTGTCGTTGAACTTCGGAGTGCCGGGGCAGATGGAACACGAAAAGGTCGTGGCGACGATTGAGGCACTCGTTGAGAAGATCAAGGCGGCGGGGAAGCACCCCGGAACGCTCGGCAACCACCCGGCGCACGCAAAGTTCTGGCACGACCGCGGGGTCAACTGGCTCGTCAGCTCAGCCACTCGCTATCTTATCGCCGGAGGGTCCGACTACCTGGCAGGGACAAGAAAAGCCTTAGGCCAGTAGCGCTGTCGGCCCGCAGGTTTGTCCCTTGCGTGACACGGATAAAAAAGGGCGGTGAAACGGGATGGAACAGACTGAAAAGATCGGCTTCGTTGGCCTCGGGATCATGGGCCAGCCGATGTCCGGTCACCTTCTGGCCGCTGGTTACGAGGTCTTTGTATACGACCTGCGCCGGGAGAGCATGGAGATCGCCGCAGAGCACGGCGCCGTCCCGTGCAGCAGCCCCGCAGAGGTGGCGAGCCTTTCAGACATCATCATCACGATGGTCCCCGACTCGCCGGACGTTGAGGCGGCAATCGCCGGTGATGGTGGCATCCTCAACGGCGTTCAGCACGGCTCTGTCGTCATCGACATGAGCACGATCGACCCCGCAACCGGCCAGAGGATGGCGGAGCTTCTGCGAGAGACCGGAGCGGACATGCTTGACGCTCCGGTCACAGGCGGCGCTATCGGCGCGCAGAACGCGTCACTGTCGATATTCGTTGGCGGTGACGCTGCGACATTTGCCCGCTGCCGTCCGGTGCTTGATGTGCTCGGCGGCTCTGTCATGTACATGGGCGCCGGCGGGATGGGGCACACCGCCAAGCTGGCGAACCAGATCCTTGGAGCGACGGCGATGATGGGTATTGCCGAGGCGTTTGTTATGGCGAAGAAGGCCGGCCTTGACCTGAACGCCTTCTACGATGCGACGATCCAGGGTTCAGGCGATTCCTGGCACTTGAGAACGCTCGGGCCGAGGATCATCTCAGGCGACTTCGCTCCCGGGTTTATGGCGAAGCACATGCGCAAAGACATGCGACTTGCGGCGCAGGTTGCGACGGAACTGGACTCGCCTGTTCCCGTGACCGCGATCATCGGCCAGCTATACGGAGCGCTCCTGGCGGCCGGGCTCGGCGACGAAGGCCACCACGCTCTGATCAAGGTGATCGAGCAGATGGCTGCGTCGGAGGCAAGAGCCTGAGCCTCCGACGCGTGTCATGGCTTAAAGGCGCGCTATCTCGGTATCCCGGTCTCGTCCAGTGCAGCGTGAGCCGTATG
Organism: Chloroflexota bacterium; assembly: GCA_027624075.1. Classification (GTDB taxonomy): domain Bacteria; phylum Chloroflexota; class Dehalococcoidia; order Lucifugimonadales; family Lucifugimonadaceae; genus JAJCYX01. Next base: position 19,963 of record JAQBUH010000024.1, on the reverse strand, counting down.
CTGAGCTTCGTAGGCAGGCGCCTCGACGGATGACTCCCTCGCGGAGATGCTGAGATGGCGCAGCCTTGCCGACAACTGTTTGACCCAGTACGAGAGAAAACCCCACTCCTGCCCCTGCTGGACGTGAAACAGTTCGTGGCGGATCAACGGGAGCCTGCGGCCCACCGGTAACTCGCCAACAGAGTCGGTCTCGAGAAACCGTGACCTGATGAAGACCGTTGCGCGGCCGAACGGCCACATCACGGTCAACGCATCGCCAGCCTGACGGTTCAACGTGCGAAAGGTGGTCGAATTGAGCGCAGTGGCGCTGACGCCCTGCGCGAGCAGGAACCGGCCTGCCGGACTTTCGGGACGTATTCGGGGATAGCCACGCTCGCACCTCCATCCTGAACACTCGCCTGGACCCGGACTGCACGACCGCGACCGCACTACCTGCTGCGCGGGTTGAACACATCTGTCAACGCGTCGCCGAGGATGTTCCACGAAAAGATTAGCAGCCAGACCACGGCAATTGGTGCCAACAGCTGCTCCGGGTGCTGAGTCAGGACGGAGGTCGCCGTGCTGCCGCGCCCGGTAGCCTCTGCGATCATGATCCCGAGGCTCGGACGTGGCGGCTGAACACCCAGGCCGAAGAAGCTTAAGGCGATCTCGGTTCCCGCCACCGCTCCCATCCCGAACGACACCGTAACGATCAGCGGCGAGATGACATTCGGCAAGACGTGGCGGAACAGTATGCGCGGCGTCGACATCCCCATCGCACGGGCCGCCTCGACATAGTCAGCATTACGCAGTTGCAGCACCTGGCCACGGACCAGCCTCATCGTGCCAAACCAGCTCAGAGGCAGCAGGGCGATGCCAATCACGACGAAGTCGACGAACCCTGATGAGACAAGTCCCGAGATGCCCGTGCCGTCTTCTACAGACCTTGCCCAGTTGAGCACGCGCGGCCGCACGGTCGCGGCCAGCAAGATGATGAGCAATATGTCAGGAAAGGCGGAGACCACCTCGCCGACGCGGGCGATTACTGAGTCCACCGCGCCACGCATGTAGCCGGCGATCAGCCCGAGCGTGAGGCCCAGCAGAAGAGCGCCGGTCAGGAGCGTCGCAACGGTCACGATCACGGTCGTCTGAATTCCCCAGATCAGCCGCGTGTATGTGTCCCTGCCCAGGCGGTCGGTGCCAAGGAAGTTTTCCGTGTCCGGCCCCTCCTGGGTCTTGAGCAGATTGGTGTCCGAGTAGCCATGCGTTTCCAGCACGGGGGCAAAGATGCCTGCCAGGTAGATCAGGGAGAGCACCGTCATCGCCGCCATGCCGAGCTTCTTACGCCTCAGCCTCGCGAAGGCGAGCCGGAAGTGGCTGCGGCCCTTCAGCGACCTGGCGCGTGGCTGCGGCGCTTTCTGGTCCAGGGAATCTGCAGTCATTCCGTCACTGCAGCCTTATCCTCGGGTCGACGATGGTATATGCGAAGTCGATCAGCAGGTTCGCGAACACAAGCATCGTTGCGCCGATCAGCACAAGCGCCGTAATCACCGGGAAATCTCTCGCGAAGATCGAGTCGAGAGAGATCCTGCCAACCCCCGGAATGCCGTAGATCAGCTCGGTTATCAGGGAGCCCGCGAACAGCCCTGCGAAGGTGAAGCCCAGTATCGTCATGATGGGGATCAGCGCGTTACGTGCAATGTGCCGGTAGTTGACGACCATCTCCGAAAGACCTTTCGAGCGCGCCGTCCGGATGTACTCCTGTCCCAGGACATCGAGTGTCGACGCTCGCATCAGGCGGGTGAAGACGGCTATGCCAGGGACGCCAATCGTGGCCGCGGGCAGGATGATTCGCTTGTCGAAGAAGCCTCCCCAGCCGGATACAGGAACCCAGTCCAGCTGCAACGCAAACAGCCAGATCAGGAACGGGGCGATGATGAACACCGGCAGGGCGAACAGGGCAAGGCTGGTCAGGACCACTGCCGGGTCTCGCCAGGTTCCCTGGCGTTTTGCGGCGTAAAAACCCAGCGGCACCCCGAAGATCAACGTGATCGTGAACGCTGCGATGTTGAGTTGAGCTGAGACCCAGAGCCTGGGGCCGAGAATCTCGCCCACGGACCTGCCCTGGAAGACATAACTATCGCCGAAGTCACCTCGAATAGCGTCCCAGACGTATCGCCCCCACTGAACCGCCGGTGAGTCGTTCAGTCCCAGCTGCTCACGGAGCCTCTCAGCGGCCTGTGGGGTGTAGTTCTGGCCGAGGCGGACCTCAACCGGGTCCCCCGGACCGTAGGTGCCGAGTACGAATACGATGATTGAGACTATCAGCAGGAGGACCGGGGTCCACATCAGTCGCCGGACCATGTAAGCAAGCATCGGGAGACTGTGTACTCTCCTGTTGACCCGTGTCAAGCAACTCGGGTTATCCGGCGAATAGCCGGCGCGGCGCGAGTCTCCCGCCGGGCCAGCCACCCCTCAAAAAGTTACTGGCTATCGGCCACCGCCGGAAGACTAACCGGCGTCCGTTACCCAGACATCCTTGAACTTCGGAATGGCGATCTGGCTGAAGGTGTAGTCCTGCACGCGCTGTTTCAGCAGGGCCTTGCGCTCTGTGTCGAACCACAACGGCAGCCACGCAGCCTCCTCGACGATGATCTGCTCGGCCTCCCGGTACAACTTAATTCGCTCCTGGATGTCCTGCTCGGTCCGGGCCTGCACGATCAATTCGTCAACCCTGGCGTTCGAGTAGTTGCCTCGGTTTCCCTGCGTGTCCGAGTAGAACAGGATGTCTATAAAGTCCTGCGGGTCCGGGTAGTCGGCCTGCCAGGCCACGCCACCCCATGCCTGCAACCGTTTGCGGTTCAGGTCCTGGAGGTATGTCGCCCACTCAACCTGCTGGATCTCTACGTTGACACCCAGTTCCTGGCGCCAGAGGTCTGCGATGACTTCAACGTCCAGGCCGGGCGAGCCGCCGGAGCCGGGGACCGTGACCACAATCCGGGGCCTGCTGGCTGCGTCCGCATAGCGAGACTCCGAGAGCAGCTGCTTCGCCCGGTCAAGGTCATACCTCAGACCGACAAGGTCAGGGTCGAAACCGGGGAAGTCCGGAGGGATGATCCCGAAGGCCGGCTCGAACAGGTCTGCAAAGACCTGGCTTGAGATCAGCTCTTTGTCCACAGCCAGGTTCAGCGCCTGCCTGAATTTTGGATCGTCGAACGGCGGCTTATCGACGTTGAAGCCGATGTACTGGACTCCAAACTGGGCAGGCGTATCGACCAGGTCTCTGTTTAGAGGCTCTGACGGGTCGTTGACGCGGTCCAGGTCGGCTAACCCGACACCTGTGATGTCGATCTCGTCGTTCTCATACATGGCCATCGAAACGCCACCGGAGAGGTTGAAGAAGACCTCATCCAGGTATGCTTGCCGGCCCCAGTAATTCTCGTTCCTGGCCAGCCGAATCCGCTGGCCCACGCGGTACTCCGATAATGTGAAGGCGCCGGTCCCGACAGGAGAATCGGTCCAGCCATTGCCGCCGCTCTCAACGTTTTTGCGGTTCAGCACGTAGGCGGTTGGGTAGGTCATCTTCGCCAGGAAGTAGGCCTTCGGCGCGTCGATCGTGATGCGAAGGTTTCGCTCGTCGATCACCTGGATCCCACTTGCCTCGCCGGCGTCACCGTCGATCAGGTCCTGCATGCCAACGATGTCGCCAAGGTAGGTCTCGGCAACCGCAGATGCTGTCTCCGGCCTGCCCGCACGCTCCAGCGACCACTTGAAGTCCTGCGCCGTCACCGGGTCGCCGTTGCTGAACTTGATACCGGGACGGAGCCTGAACTTGTACACGGTGCCGCCTTCGAGAACCTCCCACGATTCTGCGAGTTCAGGCACGATCCGTAGGCTCTTGTCGAGGCTAACAAGCCCTGAAAATAGTTCGACGACTACGCCGAACGACGTGCCATCGACGACCAGGTGCGGATCAAGCGTGGGCGGGTCTGAGTAGACGAGGGTGAACCTGCCCCCGGCACGCGGGCCGCCGTTGTCGCCGCTCAGAGGGGTTGAGTCCTGGAGGCCAGGCGCAATCTGCGGAGCGGACGCCCTGGTTGGAACCGGGGTTGGTGAGGCAGACACAACCGGGTCCGCGCTGCTCTCTGATCCACCACAGGCCACGGCAGCCGCCATCACCGCAGCGGCTGCCCCAAGAAAAAGACTCTTATGCATCAGTTTTCCAATCCCGGTCAAATCATATGGTCCTGATCAAATCACCTGCGCCGTGCTGCGCGCTGCGCCTGCGGCGCCTGACAAAGACATATCAGTCTGCTCCGCCGACGTCATTCACCCTACCTCGCTCCCGACCTGGCAGGGGCAGTCAGACGGGAGTTCGGGGTCCCTTAAATCGAAGAATCCTCCCGAGACAACCACCCGCGCTCCGGCCTGTACCCGGCAAGCCGGCGACCGGCCAATCAGAGCGCGGTTCGTAATGACGTCAACAGAGCCACATCACTCCTTGAAGGCGGCCATGTGCCTGCTATTAGAGGTCGCTCTCGGAAGCTGTTACGCAAGATTACAGCAACCGGATTGACCCGATCATTCCTTCGCTGAGACGGTTTCTCCCACCTGAGAGGTGAGGCTCGCCTTGAGCAGATCGTCTATCTCACCCTCAAGCACCGCCTGCGCGTTCCCTGTCTGGTACCCGCTGCGGTTGTCCTTCACCATCTGGTACGGGTGGAGAACGTAGTTGCGGACCTGACGGCCGAACTCGGCCGCCACATGCTCACCCTTCAACTCCTCCCGAGCGTCGGCACGGCGCTGCATCTCAAGGTCGACCAGCCGGGAATGAAGTATCCGCATTGCAACGTCCCGGTTCTGCAACTGCGACCGCTCGTTCTGGACAGACACGACAAGGTTCGTCGGCAGATGGGTGATCCGCACCGCAGTAGAGTTCTTCTGGACGTTCTGGCCGCCGGCGCCGCCCGCCCTGAACACATCGAGACGAATATCCTCCGGGTTAATCGTCACATCCTCTTCTTCGTCGGCTTCGGGGAGGACTTCAACCAGCGCAAAGCTGGTGTGCCTCCGGTGGTCGGAGTCGAATGGAGATAGCCGGACGAGCCGGTGGACGCCGCGTTCTGAACGCAGATAACCGTAGGCGTACTGGCCATCGAGCCTCGCCATGGCGCTCTTCACGCCAGCCTCGTCGCCGGGTGTCTCGTCCAGGATCTCAACGCCGAAGCCGCTCTTTTCCGCCCAGCGGCAGTACATCCTGAAGAGCATCTGCGCCCAGTCCTGGGCGTCCACACCTCCGGCGCCAGACTTCACGGCGATGATCGCAGGACGCTCGTCGTACTTACCTGAAAGTTGGAGTTTGAACGAGAGGTCTTCGACCCTGGCCTGAACCTGTTCGAATTCGGCCCTGATCTGCTCGGCCATTGAGTCGTCCGACTCATCTATCGCCAGCGTCAGGAGCTCTTCGAGGTTCGCCGTTGAGCCGTCGACGTCAGACCATGCCGCAAGATCGGCCTTCATCTTCGCCAGAGCCTGCATCCGGCGCTGGGCGCGTCTTGAGTCATCCCAGAACCCTGGTTCCGAGGCCTCTTTTTCGGCCTTGTCTATACGTTTTTCGAGTGCAGGGAGGTCAAAGACGCCCCACGATCTCGGCTACTCGTCGTCGAAGAGCAGATACCTCTCCGTGCATGTCGCGCAAGTCGAATTCCAGTTGTCGCTGGCACAGGAGCCGCAGATCGGATCAGGTGGCAGGTTGGTTATATCAATCGCAAGGGTAAGGGAGTGAGCCCAAACAGACAGTATAGCAACGGATGGGCCGACCTCTACTCAGGAGAACAACGAAACCGGGCATAGCTCGGTGATCTGTCTTCCCGGATTGGGCCGAACTCCCGAGATTGGGCCGGACTCCCGAAGCGGCGCCGGACGGGTCACACACAGATCACGGACATGTGCCCTGGCTGATCTGTCCGGTGTCGCTCCATGTGTACGCGCACCGTGTGGTTGGACTACGCATGAAGTCCGGGAATAGCACAGGGTTCGATGTTGTGAAATCGTTTGACTCTGTGCCATTGGACGCCACCGCAGGCAGCGGAAGGTTGTTGGCAGCGATGAACATGTCCATAGCTGCCTGGACGCGGACGAACTCATCGTCATCGGCGGTGGCTCGAGCAGGCGCCACAAACATCGCTACGTTGGGCGCAACGATCGCGGCAAGTGTGGCGATGATCCCGATCACCACCAGCAACTCAATCAGCGTGAATCCCTATTTGGCGTTTTCTGCTCATATTTTGCTAACAGGGCGGTATTTGACCTTTCAGCATAGGTATCGGCGAATAGCCGCTTACCAGACTAGGACAAAAGTGGCGCGACAAAGGAGTGAACAGAGATTGCCCGGAGTGTTGGGGGCCACTCGGATTGCGCCAGAGCCCGTCTGGTCTTGATCAGGTCCTGCGCCGGGCTACAGACACATCTAGACTTGACCCGGTGATACCCTGTCAGTCTCCACATCGGGGCATAGCGCAGCCTGGTAGCGCATCCGGCTGGGGGCCGGGAGGTCGCAGGTTCAAATCCTGCTGCCCCGACCATGTGATAAAAGATGGCCCGCGACAAATCGCGGGCCATCGCTTTTTCAAACAGGATTGGACCGGAGGCGCAGCCTACTGGCTGGCCCCGAACCCGGTCTGGCGCCCTTTTGCCATGCGGTCATACAGCACTATGTTGACCGTCATGCCGAGATTGAGTGACATCACCGTTGGGATCTTCACCGTGGCAGAGCAGCGGCTGAGGACTTCGGGAGAGATTGAGCCGTTCTCCGGTCCGAATATGTAGCAGGCTCGCTCCGGGTGGACGAACGTCGGCAACCCGACTGCGTCATCAGTCAACTCAATTGCAACCGCTGTGCAGTCTTCGGGAAGCGCGTCGAATATGTCGTCCACCTGGATGACCGGCACGTGACGATAAGCCCTGCCAGGGTCGGTCTTCAACCTCTGCACGTTCAGGCCGGGTGGCGCGCCGCCAACGATCACCAGGCGCGCCTCGAAACAGAGGGCGGCGCGCAGAGCGTGGCCAACGTTCACTTCGTCGTTCGGCTTTTCAAGAGCGATGCAGCCGTAGCCGCGTTGAGCCAGGGTTGAAGGACGAGTGACGTAACGGTCGTACCTGCGACGCGCAGGCTGTTGATCGGAGCGGTCCTGCTCCTGAGGCTGGTTATCCACAGTCTGACTTTACAGCACCGCACATCGGCGGTCGCCATTCCCGACGCGCCGGACTCGTCAGCGCCGGTGCCAGCGATCTTGGTTGGCCCGGACTCCCCGGTACTCTTCTAACCACAGACCGGTGGAGTACGCCCTGCCCAACCGGTGACGCGCTGGTACGCGTGTGCGATACCGAGCACCTGTGCGTCGCAGAAAGCCTTACCTGAGATCATCATGCCGACAGGCATCCCATCGCTGGTGAACCCGCAGTTGAGCGATAGCGACGGCTGGCCGGTCGCGTTGAACACACCTGTGAAGTTGGGAAACTCCCCTCCAGCGGGCGGGAACGGGCTGCCCTCGGGCGGCGTCGTTTCGGCAAGTGTCGGCGTCTGGATAGGCACTGTGGGTGTGATCAACACGTCCACGTCCCGCATCGCGTCCGCCATCTGGTGGCCGAACTTCGCCCGTGCCCGCTGTGCGTGAATGTAGTCGACGGCCGAAATACGCAGTCCCGCCTCCAATCGATGCCGCACCGCAGGCGAGTAGAGATCGCCTCGCTCCGCCAGTAGCGACTCGTGTACTGCGGCCGCCTCGGGCAACAGCACCGCAACGTTGACAGCCCTGCCAAGGCTCACCCACGGCATGGCGATCTCACTGACAACGGCTCCCGCTGATTGCAGAACGTTAACAGCCTCCATCACGGCCGCTGAAATCTCCGGGTCAACACCGTCGAAAAAGTAGTCTGCGGGCACACCGATGCGAATGCCGCCAGGGCCACGCTCAAGCTCAGAGGTGAAATCAGGCATTTTGCGACTGGAACTTGCCGGGTCCAGCGGGTCATGCCCGGCAATGGCGTTCATCATCAGCGCGCAGTCGATGGCCGTCCGGCACATCGGACCGACATGGTCAGAGCTCCAACTCAGGTCGAGCACTCCGGTCCGGGACACTACGCCATATGTGGGCTTGAGTCCCGTGATTCCGCAGGCGGCAGCCGGCATCCTCACCGACCCACCTGTGTCGCTGCCAATCGCCATCGCCGCCGCGCCGGCCGCCACAGCAGCCGCCGAGCCGCTACTTGAGCCCGCCGCAACGCGCTCGGTGTTCCACGGGTTCTTCACATCTCCCGTGTGCGGATTGACACTAGAGAACCCGAAGGCGAACTCCACCATGTTCAGCTTGCCGGTGATAAGAGCCCCTGCCTCACGGAGCCTGCGGGTTACAGTGGCGTCCGCAGTGGCGGGAGGAGCTTTCAGGGCGATCGACCCGCCTGTTGTGACGTGGCCCCGGGCGTCGACCAGGTCTTTGAGGCCGACTGGGATGCCGTGAAGCGGACCTCTGTAGTCGCCGGAGCGAATCTCCTGCTCGGCCCGCCGCGCCGAGGCGGTGAATTCGCCTGTGAATCGCTCCAAATAGGCGTTGAGCACTGGCTGGGTGCGGTCGATCTGCCGGATTGTGGCGGCTGCAAGTTCGACCGGTGACAGCTCTCGCGATGAGATCAGCACAGCCAGCTCAGCGACAGGTTTGAGGAGTAGCTCCGAATCGCTCACGTTGCACTCTCCTCGACTTCGCCTGAGCCCGGACCGGTGACCGGTCTGAAGACAGCGGCTGGTTCCCATCCTGCGACATCGATAAGTTTTACCGTTTCGATGGCCGGATAGCCGGGAGCTACTGCTGGAGCCGATGGGGGAGCGGCGGTCTGGAAAGCCTCTTTTTTGTCTGGCATCTGGGGGATCTCGGGACTGCGAGGCGCCGGCCTATCCGGTGGCCTATCAACTGGTATGAGTCATGTGAACTGGCTGGACAGGTAGCGGGGAGTATAGCCATTGCCAGGCTGTTGAGTGCTAATCTGGATGGCTCTATGAAGACATCCGAGGCAATAGCACATCTGGTCCGGCAGGCACTTGAATCAGCCCAGAAATCGGGCGATCTGCCTCCGGCCGGTGACGTAGAAGTCATTATCGAGAAGCCCAAGCAGGCTGAGCATGGCGACTTCAGCTCATCGGTCGCGCTTTCTCTCACAAGGGCCATGAGTATGGCGCCCATGAAGATTGCGGAGCAGATCGCCGTCCACATGCCGGCCAGCCGGCTCGTCACAGGCGTATCCGTCGCCGCGCCGGGGTTCGTCAACTTCACCATATCGAGCGACTGGCTGATCGGACAGATCGAAGAGATCATGAATGCCGGTCAGACCTATGGCAACACGGCCGACGGCTCAGGGCAGCGCGTCCAGGTCGAGTTTGTCTCCGTGAACCCAACCGGCCCTTTGCACGTCGGCCACGCGCGAGGCGCAGTGCTCGGGTCCAGCATCGCAAACGTGCTGCAGGCTGCCGGTTTCGAGGTCCAGCGCGAGTACTACGTGAACGACGCGGGCGCACAGATGCGTGTGTTTTACGACACGCTCTACGCGCGGTTCATGCAGGCCGCCGGGCAGGATGTTCCGCTTCCTGACCCTGCCTATCCGGGCGAATACCTCGCTGATCTTGCAAGAGACCTTTTTCACGAAAATCCCGGCCTGATAGACGCAGGCGAAGAGAGCATCCGGGCTACGATCTCCCCGCTTGCGCTGGACCGCACCCTGGCGGAGATTCGCTCCGTGCTTGAAACCCTGCGGATCCAGTACGACAACTGGTTCTACGAGTCCGCTCTGACCGAAACCGGAACACTTGCAAAAACGCTCGAGTTTCTCGAAAAGTCCGGGTACATCGTCGAACGTGACGGCGCTCGCTGGTTCCGGACCACCGCGTTTGGGGAAGAAGAGGACGATGTCGTGATCCGGAGCGGGGACCAGGTTCCGACGTACTTCGGCACCGATCTCGCGTACCACTACGACAAGTTCCTGATCAGGCACTTCGATCGCGTCGTCAACGTCTGGGGGGCAGATCACCACGGTCACGTCAGCCGTTTAAAGGCGGCGGTAACGGCCCTCGGAGGCGATCCTGAAGACCTGACGATCATCCTCAACCAGATCGTTAGCTTCAAGAACGAGGGTGAGACCGTCCGCTTCAGCAAGCGGAAGGGCAACATCGTGACGGTGGAAGAGCTGGTGTCCGAGGTTGGCGCTGACGCGTGCCGTTTCATCTTCCTAAGCCGCACTCCCAACGCGCAGATGGAGTTTGACCTGGCGCTGGCAACCAGGCAGTCATCTGAGAACCCGGTGTACTACGTGCAGTACGCCCACGCACGGCTTGCGGCCATCCTCCGGAACGCGGAAGAGCAAGGTCTTAGCTCCGAAGGCGCTGATGTCTCGCTCCTCGTCCACGGCGCTGAGCTGGAGCTGCTGCGCAGGCTGGTGGAACTCCCTGATGTTGTGCACCGCTCAGCCCGGAACCTGGAGCCGCATCATCTGCCTTACTACGCGATGGAGCTGGCCAAGACGCTGCAACGCTTTTACGAGCAGTGCAGGGTGATCTCGGATGAGCCAGGCGACCTGCCGTTGACCAAGGCGAGACTACGGCTGGTTGAGGCCGCAAAGACCGTGTTCGCCAGAACGCTGGACCTGATGGGCATGACCGCGCCGGAGCGCATGTGATCCCACGGGCTGCCAGCCATCTGCCGGCGAGTAGATCAGCGGGACTCGAGGTTGCCTTCGGCCCTGTAGCGTGCTATCCGCCTGACGTAGGACTCGGCGGCTCTGCGCTGTAGCTCCGCGTGCCGCTCACGAATCGTGCCGATCGCCTTGCCAGGTATTCCCCGGACCAGCGACCGTGGCGGGAACACCGTGTTCTCTGTGACCGTCGTTCCCGCCGCCACGAGGCATCCTTCGCCAAGCTCGACGCCATCGTTCAGCACAGCACCGTTGCCGATCAAGCAGCCATCGGCTATGGCTCTGGCGTGACAGACAACGCCATGGCCGATGGTCACACCGTCACCAATGACCGCATCCGCGTCTGCGTGAAGCACCGAGTTGTCCTGCACATTGCTTCCCGCGCCGATGGTGATGCGCCCGCTATCTGCGCGGATTACCGCGCCGGGCCAGACGCTTGAGTTCGGACCTATCACCACGTCGCCAACGATGTAAGCCGCCTCGCTAACAAATGCCGCCGGGTCTATTTGTGGCGTTTTCCCGTCAAGGCTCCTGATAGTCACGGCAGCCTCGGGAAGCTGAGGTCTAGCTCAAAGAACTGAGGTTGGGCGGAAACATTGAATACGTAAGTCTCCTCCGCCCGCACTGTGGGCCCATCCGGGTGTCCGAGGTAAAAAGTGATCTCCTTACCGGCGTCGGACGCTGAATTAGCGGAGATCGACACGTTCGTGTACTCCCCGGGCCTGATCGCGTTGTTGAAAGGCCCTCGCCCATCTCCCAGCCGCGCGAATATGGGGACGCCCTGCGGTCCGGGCTCACCGGCGACGGTGAATTTCCCGGAGAAGATGAACGGGAAGGATACTGGCTGGACTGTCGTGCCAGACGGAGTCGATGTCGAAGGTGTGTCTGGACCGCCGCTCCGGCACGCTCCAGCCAGTACGAAAAGGCTGAGCGCAATTGCCGAAATAAGTGCCGTCCTGTTCCAGCGTTCAGGTCTCACAGCGGAGGATGTCTCCTGTGCCAGTCTGTCGACTGCTCGTAGGCGTGGGCGACCTGTAGCACCGTCTGGTCGCCGAACTGCGGGCCGATCACCTGGAGGCCGACGGGCATACCGTCAGACATGCCGCACGGCACCGAAATAGCTGGCAGTCCCGCTATGTTCACCGGGATCGTGCATATGTCGGCAAGGTACATCTGTAGAGGATCATCCATCTTTGCGCCCAGCTCAAACGCCACGGAGGGAGAGGTCGGTGTAACCAGCGCGTCGAAGCGAGAGAACGCCTCGCTAAACTCCCTGCGGATAAGCGTCCGCACCTGCTGCGCTTTCTTGTAATAGGCGTCGTAGTAGCCGGCTGAGAGCGCATACGTGCCGATAAGGATTCGCCGTTTCACCTCATCGCCGAACAGTTCACCTCTGGTGCGGCTGCTGGTCTCAAGCGCTGTGGCCCCATCGGAAGCCGACTTTCCGTACCTGATGCCATCGTAGCGTGCCAGGTTGGCAGACGCCTCGGACGGGGCAATGACGTAGTAGACAGACAGCGCCTGGTCTGTCAGTGGCAACGACGTCTCTTCCACGGTCGCTCCAAGTGACTCGAGTTGCGCGATCGCCGCCTCGAATGCCTGGCGCACCCCTGGCTCTATACCTTCAACCAGATACTCACGCGGAACTCCCAGCCTCATCCCCTGGACACCGGTCTCAAGCATGGCGCCGAAATCATCGAATGGCGCTTTAACGGACGTTGAGTCCTTGGGGTCGTGAGAAGCGATTACGTTCAGGGTGTTTGCGCAGTCCCGAACGTCTCGCGTGATCGGTCCTATCTGGTCAAGCGAGCTTGCGAATGCGATAAGGCCGTATCTGCTTACGAGGCCATAGGTCGGCTTCATGCCAACCACTCCGCACAGCGCCGCTGGCTGTCTGATCGAGCCGCCTGTGTCTGAGCCCAGCGCGATGGCACATTCCCCGGCCGCGACGGCTGCGGCGGCGCCGCCCGAGCTGCCGCCCGGGACCCGTTCCGTATTCCAGGGATTTTTTACGGCGCCGAACGCGGAATGCTCGTTGGACGAGCCCATGGCAAACTCATCGAGATTGCCCTTCCCCAGAATCACCGCGCCCGCCTCTTTGAGCAGCGTCACGACCTCTGCGTCGAACGGTGGGATGTACCCGCTAAGGATTTTCGACGCCGCGGTCGTCTCGATTCCGGCGGTGGACATGTTGTCCTTGATCATGACCGGCACACCTGTCAGTGGGCCGGGCGTCGGTCCTGAGCCGCGTAGCCGTCTGTCAGCCTCATCCGCTGCCGCAAGGGCTTCGACTGACGATGTCCTGAGATAGGCGTTTATCTCACCATCAACAGCGGAAATTCTCGACAGGACTGAGCCTGTCAACTCAACCGCTGAGATATCGCGTGAGTCGAGCATCTGACGGATCTCATGTGCCGTCATGTGGTGAACGTCGGGCGTGCGCGGGGTCCTGTTAACCATTGGCTTGCTAGTCCATCACCGCGCTTACTCGGATGAACTCACCGCTGGTTGAGGGAGCGTTCCCGATGACCTGATCGAGATCGAGCGGCATTCCGGCCACATCGTCACGCAAGACGGTGTTTGAGTCGGTTGCGTGCCCGGTTGGCTCGACACCCGAGGTGTCAACCTCCTGGAGTGACTGAACGTGCTCCAGGATGCCCGTGAGCTGATGGCGATATGTTTCGATCTCGTCTTCAGTCAGATGAAGATTCGCCAGTTTCGCGATGTAGCGGACCTGATCGGAGGTGAGGGATTCCATGTTGTATGGGTGGCCGGCGTATCCCGGCGCGTCATGAGCGGGCAAGCGCCGAGACTCCGCGGAGCGGAGCTCTCGACTGTGGGTTGGAAGGCGGGTTGCTTGAAAAATCAACGAGCGGGCCAGGACGCTGTCCCCTGGCTGCTCCGAAACGCGTTTGAGTCTAACAAACGGACTCGTTTGAGGGTCGGCTCACGCGTTTCAGGATTCCGGCGTATGTGCCACCGGTTTGACACTCCCGAAATGCGCCACCTAGAATCACAACATCTCCTTTCGGCGTCTTGCTCCGTCCGGTTGCGGCGCGCCTGTGGAGATGTCTCCGAGAGGTCAATCATCTACCGGGTGCCAGGTCGCTATCCAAAGATCGAGCGGGGTCTGCCGAGAGCAGACCTCTGCAGGCGCCTCTCTCTCCAATCACAGTCTGCCCGTCCCGCTAACCCGGTAGGTGCACGTTGACACGTTACATATTTGTCACCGGCGGCGTAGTGAGTTCCCTGGGGAAGGGGATAGCCGCGGCGTCCATCGGCAGGATGCTGAAAAGCCGCGGCCTGAGCGTTTCGGTCCTCAAGCTCGATCCCTATCTGAACGTCGATCCGGGAACAATGTCTCCGTACCAGCACGGCGAAGTGTTCGTCACCATAGATGGCTCAGAGACCGATCTCGATCTTGGCCACTACGAGCGGTTCATCGACGTCGAGCTCACATCCCTTTCCAACGTGACGGCCGGCCAGATATACACGGAGATCATCGGCAAAGAACGGTCCGGCATCTACCTGGGCGGCACTATCCAGATCATTCCGCACGTGACCGATGCGATTAAGGGTCACATCAAGGCCCTTGCCGAGCAGTCGGGCGCAGACGTGATCCTGGTCGAGGTGGGAGGGACCGTTGGCGATATCGAGGGACAGCCGTTCATCGAGGCGATCAGACAGATGCGCGGGGACGTAGGGCGGGAGAACACCTTTTACATCCATGTCACTCTTCTGCCGTTCCTTGGCTCCACCAGGGAGCTCAAGACCAAGCCCACCCAGCACAGCGTGCAGGCCCTCCGGAGCATGGGAATCCAGCCGGACGCAATCATTGGCAGGGCAGACCACGAGGTGGGCCATGAGGTCAAAGACAAGATTGCGCGGTTCTGCGATGTCAAACCGGAGAATGTGTTCGGACTGCCGACATTAGACAGTGTCTACAAGGTGCCGCTCTATCTTGAGGAGCAGGGCGTCGGCGTAACGATCTGTACTGCGTTAGGGCTGCCTGAGACTGAACCCAACCTCGCCGAATGGCGCCACATCGCGGAGATCGAGGACGAGACCGAGGACCCGCTGCGCATAGCGGTGGTGGGAAAGTATGTCGAGCTGCATGACTCTTACCTTTCGGTGGCGGAGGCGCTAAGGCACGCAGGCTTTCATCATGGGCGTAAGGTAAATATCGATTGGGTCTCATCCGAGCAGATTGAGGAGCAAGGGCCCGAGAGGTTGCTGGCCGCAGCCGTTGGGATACTGGTGCCGGGCGGGTTCGGGCCGCGCGGCGTTGAGGGAATGATCGCCGCCGCCAGGTACGCTCGAAAAAATAGCATCCCGTATCTGGGCCTGTGTCTCGGCATGCAGGTGATGGTGATCGAGTACGCAAGAAACGAGTTGGGCCTGGAGAATGCGAGCTCGCTGGAGCTGGACCCGGACACCAAAGACCCTGTAATCAACTTGATGGAAGGTCAGGCCGGTCTGGTCGCCACGGGCGGCACGATGAGATTGGGCCAGTACCCATGCAGGTTGCGAGAAGGCACGCGTGCGCGTGCCGCATACGGGAAGGAACTTGTACAGGAACGGCACCGGCACCGGTATGAGTACAACAATGACTACCGGATCCGTCTGGAAGAGGCCGGCCTCGTGGCGAGCGGAACCGCTCCGGATGATTCCCTCGTTGAGATAGCGGAGGTGTACGGTCATCCGTTCATGCTGGGGAGCCAGTTTCATCCCGAGTTCGCTTCCCGCCCCGATAAGGCACACCCGCTGTTCAGGGAGTTCATCAGGGTGGCGTGCGGGGTCCTGAGGGAGGGGGAGCAGTACGAGCTTCCAGCCGAATCTCCTGTCAGCAGCAGTGACAGCATAAACGGCAGCGGCAATGGCGTTGACGCTCGAGAGATCGGCTCGGTTGCATCGATAGAGGAGCGATGAAGCGAGTGAGTTGCGTCTGACAACGTGTTGTTGTAAATCGCCATAGTTGGTATAGTTACGAATAGCAGGCTGGTAGTAACGCTCGTCGGCCTGTTTTCCCCACGTCATCATCCACAGATGACTTGCTCGGGCGAGACCCATTCCTTGCTGATACCGGACAGGCGCGATTGCCCTCCCGGACGGCATCTATGATCGCCTCGGACAGATCAAGTGCCTGCTACGCCCGGAATGTGGCGGGCCGCTATCAAGCCTGAAACAGACGTCAGTCTCAAAGTTATTTCAGACACCCATCCGACTCAAACGTAAGTCAGCCCGTGAAGCTGAACGCGGCGTGGCCGCTTTCGCCAGGGATCTGACCTTGAACACCCTCAAGGTGTTACACACGGCAGCAACAGCCAGGAGGATTTCGACCTGCCACCCCCAGTAACGCGCCAGACCAATCGCGCCAACCCCAACCAAAACACCAACGGCAGACGCCGCACGAACACCCGTAGACGCGCCGGCCGTCCACAGGGTCCTCAAACAGGCATCAGCGATCACGAGCTAGAGGCTCTTGAAGCTGATCTGCCTGATCTCGGCAATCTCGGCGCCAAGACGCTGAACGAACTCCGCGAACTGGCCGTAGAGAAGAAGTTGAAGAGGATCCCGCAGAGGCGCTCCGAGATCATCATGGAGTTGCTTCGCGTGCTGGGAGAAGAGGCCGGGCAACTGCTTGGCGCCGGCGTGCTGGACATCCTTCATGACGGCTACGGCTTCTTGCGCCCGCCTGGAAAGAAAGGCACGCCAGACGATATCTATGTCTCACAAACGCTGGTCAAGCGGTACGGGCTCCGCCAGGGAGACATGATTGCCGGGCAGCTCCGTCAACCCAAAGAAGGCGAGAAGTACTACGGACTTCTTAAGGTCGAGCTCGTCAACGACCACGACCCGGATACCGCACGGCACAGGCCAAAGTTTGAGCAACTGACATCGATCTACCCTGACGACCAGATGAAGCTCGAGACGACTCCCCGTCTCCTTGGCACCAGGTTGATAGACATCGTCGCTCCGATCGGGAGAGGCCAGCGCGCACTGCTGGTTGCTCCTCCCAAGGCCGGAAAGACTGTCCTTCTCAAGCAGATCGCAAACGGTATTAGAGAGAACCATCCTGAGGTCTACCTGATCGTCTCCCTCATCGGTGAGCGACCCGAAGAGGTGACCGACATGCAACGGTCCATCGACGGCGAGGTATATAGCTCAACATTCGACGAGCCTGTAGAAGACCACACGCGCACGGCCGAGGTCTCGCTTGAGCGGGCCCGCCGCCTGGTCGAAAGCGGCGAGCACGTTGTGCTGCTGTTGGACAGCCTGACGCGGCTTGCGCGGGCCTACAACATAGCGGTCCCAAGCAGCGGCAGGACGCTCTCCGGTGGCATGGACCCGTACGCGCTCTATCCACCGAAAGCCTTCTTTGGCGCTGCCAGGAACTGCGAAGAGGGCGGCAGCCTGACGATCATCGCCACCTGCCTCATAGACACAGGCTCACGGCTTGACGACCTGATCTACGAGGAGTTCAAGGGCACAGGTAACCAGGAGCTGCACCTGGACCGCAAACTCGCCGACCGCAGGCTCTGGCCCGCGATCGATATCGAGCGAAGTGGAACCCGCAGGGAAGAGTTGCTGCAGGACGAGGCGACGCTTAAGCAGGTCTGGCTGCTCAGACGCATGGTCGCCATCATCAGCCAGGACTCGCCAAACTCCACAGACGCAGCAGAGAGAGTCATCGAGCGGATGAACCGCACGAAGACAAATGAAGAATTCCTGCAGTCGATAACGCAGCCAGAGAAGCCAAGCCTGGCTTAAATTTAGTAGGCGTTCGGAAGGCCGCTCGTGTTGAACTGCGTTAAGTAGTGGCGAAACTGTCCTGACACAGGATAAGCGCCGTTGCTGATGGGCAGACACACACGAGACGCACCGTCAGTCTGCCCATTCGAAACTGGCGTCAGGCGGTGGCCGATTGAACGCCGCAGGCACAACGTGTGAAGACAGATGTGTGGAGGCCGGGGCGGTTGCTGGGTGAGTACTGTAATTCTCCCGTAACCAAATATGGCCTTTAATTGGTGTTGGTCCTCGTTGACTATAAGTGTGGGATGTCCCTAAAGTGTCAGTGACACTCGGTTCATCCGTCCAAGACAGGATTTATCCGGTTGCGGATAGGTGGTTTCACCTAACACGGAGAGAAACGGGAAAAAGGGACGGCCTGACCGGGTTGACACTGCAAATTGGGCAGTGGTTAAATCATGTGGGCTCGTCCCGAGGTCCGATTGCCCGCGCGCCGATTCGCGTGCTCACGACCTTAAAAAGTAGTATTGGAATCGGCGCCCTGGCCGCCGCGTTGGCGCCTAGGTACTAAACAGCATCGGAGAACTCCGAGTTTTAGAACCACCCGGCACCGGCAGAAGAGATTCGAAGAGAACTCCTCTACTGCCCTTCTGCTGATGTATGTGGGTACGAAACGCGGATGCAAGGGGGACTGAAGCTGTGAAGCTTTCAGTGAAATGGCTAGCTGGATTGGCGGTACTTGTACTCGCCGTCGTGGCTGTCGTTGGCTCTACCTCATCCACTAAAGCGGCGACAGGTTCGATCTTTGTCGCCAACGAGTGGTCCAAGGTGACCAATGAGAGTCCGGCGCCGTCGACTTACGTAACTGCCGGGACGGTCTATGGGACTACGAGTGATTCCACGGTTCGTCTGATTCAAACAGACTCGGACCTCATCAGGGTGGTCGTTACCGACACCGGTAAAGACGACCTCACACCCGTGGCGGTCGCGGCCGCAGACATTGAAGTGGATGACGCTGGGGACGGACCGGCCGGGGCCACTGACGCAACGATCACCTCCGTAGGTGCTGGTGAAGCGGTCACGATCTTCTTGACTGGCCAGGTGCCGATCGCCGGCGCCAACAGCACGATCGAGATTTTGGTCGATGTTAACGGCACAAATGTCGGCCAGATCTCGACCAACGTTCTGTCGATCGTCGCAAGGTTTGATGGGGTCGCTGCCTCTACCAACCCTACTGTGGACGCGATCGACCCGTGGATCCGAGTTCAGAGGAACACTGGATACGCGGACTTAACTATAACTGGTATCGGCTACAAGACATCGGTACGGAACAACATCGAAATCTTGGTCACCTCCGAACTGGAGTCGGGCACGATCAAGGTTAAAGCCCTGGAATCCGGGCTCAGCACGGGGAGGTTCGTTGGCTTCGTGAAGCTGGTCCGGTCTACGATCTCCGCGTCGACCGGTTCGACCGTCGCCGGTGACAAGCTGGCGGAGATTCGAACGACGGTTGGACCGGTAACGTTGTCATACACAGATTCGGGCTCTGTTGTCCGCACCACCCAGGTGCAGGTCGACACGTCCGCGCCGTCTGCGTCGGTCACTGGCCCGGTTAACGCCACAGCGACCCAGAACCGGACTCCTACGTTTAGCGGTTCGATCTCGGACGGCGGGTCGGGTCTGAAGATCGATCAGATTCACGTGCTCATTGACAACACGGCCGACGCCGCCAACGCAGCAGCTGTTGTGGATGCGGCTGGCGCTAACGTTGGCACGCCAACCTCTCTCGCTCCTTCAACATCGGGAGCGTCTGATGGCGACGCAGCGTTCAGTTTCTCCAAGGCGGCCGTCAGTGACCTGCCGGCAATCGGTTCGGTCGTCCCGGACCACATAGTGGACTGGCTCATCAAGGCGTCGGACGTCGCAGGCAACATTGGCTTCTCGGACGCTGATCCGGCTTCGGTTGCGGCCAGCGGCGCGGGAAACATCCTGGGTGGATTCCAGATTCACACGGTCAAAATCGACCGTTTGGCTCCGAGTTTTACCGACACGGTTGGCAACCACAAGACAGGAGTCACACTGGCGTCCACGGGCGCTGAGGTGATTAGCCGTCGCTCACTGCGTATCGTGTTTAACGATCAGGTTTCAGGCATCGAGGCGTCCGACTTTACCGTGACTCTGGACAACCTTGACAAGATCGTTCCCACGAGCGTGATTGTGCTCAACAACCCCAAGGGTCCCGCGCCGAAGCCAAACTTCCCGAACGGCGGTGTTGTGTACCTTGAGTTTGCAACAGACCTTGTCTCGTCTGAGTCGCCGACCGTTGCTCTGCAGGACCAGATCCTGGACCTGGCTGGCAACTCGACAACTCAGGCATCGGCAAGCGTCGTTGACGGAATCGCTCCGAAGATAACAGTGACGTTTAAAAATGGCACAGGCACTGGAACAGGGGCCGAAGGCTCTGATCAGTTGACGAAGAGCACGATCGTTGTTGAGA
>JAQBUH010000006.1 GCA_027624075.1 Chloroflexota bacterium | reverse complement strand
CAATCCTCTCATGGACTGACATTTTCGCTGGACAGTTAGCTACTGACAGAATCGTAGACCAACGACACATCCACTACCCTCGATTTCGGACCTGTACATACATATACAGGT
This sequence comes from Chloroflexota bacterium, assembly GCA_027624075.1. Taxonomy (GTDB): domain Bacteria; phylum Chloroflexota; class Dehalococcoidia; order Lucifugimonadales; family Lucifugimonadaceae; genus JAJCYX01. Next base: position 107,213 of record JAQBUH010000006.1, on the reverse strand, counting down.
CCGCATGTATATATCTGACTTCCGACGACTCCCACCTACCGCCAGATGGCCCTACCCCGCACACGCTCCCACATCCGTCCCTTAATCCTTCCGCCGGCTCATGGGCGCGAGTCGGCCTGTACACGGGCGCACTCCACAGGCGGTAAGATTCCCCACAACCGCCTGGTCAACAGTGACAGCCAACACCGGGCCCGTGCCCACGACCCCCTGCCCGAGCGCCCTCAAGCAAAGGACTCGATATGACAACCCAAAAAGGCCGAAGGCCCGCCGAGCGCGTCGCCTACTTTAATGGCGCCATTGTTCCGGAAAGTGAGGTCAGGATTCCGTTCAGGGACAGGGGTTTCAAGTATGGCGATGCCGTGTTCGACATGACACGTACGTTTGGCCACAGGATTTTCAAACTTGAAGAGCACATCAGCCGTTTTTACAACTCCCTCAAGTACGTCCAGATCGACCCCGGCATGACCCCGCGAGAGATGATCGAGCACACCGAGGCGGTGCTTGAGGCTAATCTTCCCCTGCTGGGCCCGGACGACGATTTCTGGGTCGGCCAGCGCGTTTCAAGGGGCGTCGACCTGGTCGGAGGAGACATGTGGGAGACCGCCGGCGGCCCCACTGTCATCATCGAATGCGCTCCCCTGCCGCTCAAGCCAAGGGCGCGTCTATATAGGGACGGTATAGATGTATGGATACCCTCCGTCAGGCGCACTCCGCCGGAGTCCCTGAGCCCGCGCGCCAAGTCCCACAACTACCTGAACCTCATCATGGCCGACATGGAGGCCAAGGCGCGCGACCCTGAGGCGTGGGCGATCCTCCTCGACACCCGCGGCTTCCTCTCGGAGGGCATCGGCTCGAACATATTCACCATCAAAGACGGCGTCCTCTACACGCCGCAGCAGCAGTACGTGCTCGGCGGCATCAGCCGTGAGACCGCGGTTGAGCTGGCGGCGAAGATAGACGTGCCTGTGGTCGAGAAGGACCTGGACATGTTCGACGCCGCAACCGCAGACGAGGTGTTCCTGACCTCGACGTCGCTGTGCATCTGCGGGGTGCGGAGCGTGCAGGGCAACAAGGTCGGAGACGGATCAGCCCATGGGCCGATCACAAAGGCGCTGATGGACGCCTACGTAGACCTCGTCGACTACGACTGGCTGGGCCAGTACCTGAAGAGGCTCGAGGAGTAGGGTTGGGGGCGGGCGCCGCGGATGGACACAGGAGGCGACCGGGACGCGGAGCAGGCGCAGACACCGCCAGAACTGCCCCGAAAAAGGAAAGTGAAACATGCCGATCGGCTATCTCAAGTCGGTGCCAAAAATGGAAATAACCCTCGACAAAGAGGCCTACAGGGCAGGCGACGAGTTGCGAGTTCGAGTAACCGTCCACACAGACCGCCCCGGCATGAGCGTGCGCCGTGCTGTGGTCGAGCTGGTGCTCGAAAACCGTTACACGCACAGGCGGGCCGGGCAGACGCTCGATGTGAGGTCGTTCGGGAGTGCCGGCGGCGCAAGCAACCCGATGATCCATTCGCCATTCAGAGCAGGCACAGTCACCGAGGAGCGTATCGACAGGATGGTCATGGGGCAGCACAGGCTGTTCACAGACGGCGTGATAAGGCGCCGCACGGAGACGTTCGACCTCCGCTTCGAGGTCAAGAAGCCGCCTGTGACACGCACGCTGGAGCGCAGGGCGAACTACTTCGTGAGCGTCCACTTCGACCTGCCACGCATGAGAGACGTTGAGGTCCACCGCGCCGTCCCCGTCCAACTGACGTGACCGCGCGACAGCCTCGCCCAAAACCGGTCAGGCGCTGGAGTCGACCGGTTGCCTCAGGTTCAGCCGGTAGCCGACGCCCCTCTCGTTCTCGATCGGGTCGACGCCGGGGCTGACCGCCGCAAACTTGGCCCTGATGCGCTGCACATGCACCTTCAGGTACTCGGTCTCGTCGATGTACTCACGGCCCCAGACCTTCGCCAGCAGCGTGCGGTGCCGCACCACCTTCGGGTGGTTCTTCGTCAGGTGGTAGAGCATGTTGTACTCGGTGGGCGTGAGCGGGACCTTCGTGCCCTCGTACCGCACGGTGTGGTCCGCGAAGTCGAAGCGGAACGGGCCATCTACAAACGGCGCCTCGCCTGACCCGAGCGTCCCGATGACCGAGCGGCGCAACACCGCCTTCATGCGCGCCAGCAGCTCAAGATGGCTGAACGGCTTCGTGATGTAGTCATCAGCGCCGGTCTCGAGGCCCCTGACCATGTCCAGCTCGCTGTCACGAGCGGTCAGCATGATGATCGGCGCGTCCGTGTGCTCCCTGAGCCTTGCGCACACCTCCAGTCCGCTGATGTCTGGCAGGCCGATGTCGAGGATCACGACGTCCGGCTGCTCGGCTTCGAACTGGGCGAGCGCGGTTGCGCCGTCCGGAGCCTGGACCAGCTCGACCTCAGGCCAGCGGAGGGCGAAACAGATGCCAACCGCTTCGATGATGTCAGGGTCGTCGTCTACTGCAAGGACCTTCACTGCGCTTGTTCCGTCTGGCCGGACGTTTGGCCTGGCACAGGGTCTGGCTCTGGAGTTGCCATCGGGAGCGAAATTTCGAGGTCGGCCCCGCTGCCGATGCCGCTCCTCAGCCACATGCCGCCGTGCTGCAGTCGAAGCAGGCCGCTTGCGATGGCGAGCCCGAGCCCCGCTCCGCCGCCGCTGTGTGCGCCCTGGCGAGACGCCTTGTAAAACGGCTTGAACACCTCGTGGTGCAGCACGGGATCGATGCCTGGGCCGGTGTCTGAGACGCAGATGTAGTGCGCGTGACCTTCAAATTGCGGCTCAATAACCGTAGTTGTCGAGGAGTTCCCGTTTAGATTTACCCCGGTCTGCGGCCCGAGTCGCGGCCTGGACCCTGCCGTCACCTTCACCGCGCTGCCGACGGGCGCGAACTTGATGGCGTTGGAGAGAATCAGGCCGATCAGTTGCCGCAGACGGGTGGCCTCTGCGATCACGATCGCCGGCTGGTCTCCCAGTTTGAGCTCGATGCTCACACGCCGGCTGCTGGCCGCCTGCTCCGTGTCTGAGACCGCAAGCACAATCTGCTCTGCCGCGTTTACCTGCGCCGTCTCCACGGTAAGTGTCCCTGCTTCCAGGTATCCGGCCTCAAGAACATCGGTGATCTGGCGCTCAAGCCGCGTCGTCGCGCGGTCGATGCCGTCCACGAGCCGTTTCATGCTGTCAGGACTGGCGAGCGCGGCAGGGTCACTCAACAGGTCGACCAGTACGCGCAGCGATGACAGCGGCGAGCGCAACTGGTGCGCAAGGTTTGTGAGGAACTCGGGGCCGACGCCGCCCTCACGAGTCTCAGTTCCGGCGTTACCGGGAACAGCGATGGCAGGAACGGCGCCGGGCGATGCGGCCCCATTCGTTATCTCTTCTGCCGCGACGGCACGCTCGCCGAGCGCAGCCCGCCTGGCCTGAAGTTTCGCCGCATCAGCCTCAATTGTGTTCTGGGCCTGCATATAAGAACGAGTATAGTCAGCCGCATACTCGGGAAACCAGCAACGGGCCAGCGGAAATCTGGCAAGCAGACGGCTTTCAGGGAACCCCCAATCTCCCATGCACAGGTCAAACAGCAATACGGAGCTTGCTGGCCTCATCTCAGGCAGGCTCGCCGGACTGCGCCTCGCATGGCGGCGGGCTGCGCAGTCAGACGACGTCGCGGTGATGCACATAAACGCACATGGAGAGGCGGCGCTGGCCTCTATCGCAGGATGGCTTGAGTCTGGCTCGTCCAGCACGCTGCGTCGCATCCTCGCCGCCCCACCGTGGAACGGCAACGAAGGCGGGGCAGACGCGCCACTGTCACTGCTGGTCTCACTCAGCGCCGCGCTCCGGGAGGCGGCTGCTGTAAAGCCGGAGTTGGCAGTTGCGGTCGAGCAGGCCGTCTCGTCTGTGGCCGCCGCCCTGGACGCGCTGGCCCGTGAGCATGTCCGCAGGCTCGAAGAGCGCGTGGCGACCGACTCACTGACCGGAGCGGACAGCCGTGACGCGGTCCTTGGCAGGCTGAACGCAGAGTCTGCGCGGTCCGTCCGTCACGGGAGGCCGCTCAGCGTGATCTATCTCGATGTCGATGGCCTCAAGCGCTTGAACGATGAGCACGGCCACGCTGCGGGCGATAACGCTCTGAAGTCGCTGGTCAGAGTGGTCCGGCAGAACACCCGCGTGACGGATGCGATTGGCAGGCAGGGAGGCGACGAGTTTCTGATCGTGCTGCCAGAGACGGACCTTGCCGGCGCCCGGTTCGTTGCGAGCAAGATCACGAGGCTGCTTGCCGCAGAGGGCATCGGCGTTACGGCCGGCGCGGCGGGCCCGCCCGATGCCGGGCCGGAGCCGGATGCGCTGATAGCCGCGGCGGACTCGGCAATGCGGGCAGCGAGAAAGTCCCGGAGCTAACTGGCGGGTCTCTCCCACGCCCGGCACGACCAGACAGAGACAACAGCTTTCTCAAGCTCGTCTATTCCGGGCCGGTCGACAGGCGCCCGCCACGGCGCAACACGGTCCGCCAGGCCGTCTGGAAGCGTGAGGCGCTTCATGAACTGCAAGATCACGTTCCTGTCCCCACCGAACACAAGCCAGTCGATATGACCCTCGTACTCTGCGATGCGTGATCGTGCGACCTCGGCAACCTCGTCGAAGAGCTGCTGGATCGCCTTCTCCCTGTTGCGGACGAAGCGGCTGGCCGACTGTCCGCCCTTGCGCTGGCGGTTCTTGACATAGCGGCTGCCGGTCTTGTGAACTGTGAGCCGCTCGTCTTCCGCGATGCCAAACGAGTATCTGCCGAGCCTGAGCAGGATGATGGCGACTGTCCACGGGTGCTTGAGCAGGTCAGAGAGCTTCGAGAAGCCTGTGACGCCAGGAAACTCGCCGAAGCCGGTGAGCGGGAACGGCGGAGCGATGGCGAGATATGGCTCCGGAGCGGCCGGCGCGACAGAGCGCGTGATGAGGGCGAGGCCGCTCAGGGACTGGACTGCGGATGAGGGGAGCCATTCCCACTCGTCACCCGGCCACACGCCGGGGGCCGTCATGCGCATCTGCCAGCGGGCGCCCGGCTCCATCTCCATGTCGATCAACATCTCCAGCACGCTGGTGCGGGAGAGCAGTCTCTGCCTGACTTGCTGGTCTGCTGGCATAGCTATTGCGCGAGGGCCTTTTCCAGCTCGAAGACGGCGATCGGGCCGTAGCTTGAGACTCGTTTTTCGCGGTAGCCGAGCGACTCGTAAAGGCTTCGCGCTGCCGGCTGAAGCTCGCTCACATAGAGGCGCATTGCCGACAGGCCACGGCGTGACGCCAGTTGTTCCGTACGCTGTACAAGCAGCCTGGCGACGCCCTTCCTCCTGAACTGCGGAGCGACTGCCAGCCGGCGCAGCAGTCCCGCCTCGCTATCGGTTTCATGCGCATCCAGAGCGGCCATCGCCACGATCTCCCTCTCCCTGGACTCAAGGACCCACATCCGCCGCGGTGGTTTCGAGTAATGGACGGAGGCGCGGGCGAGGTCGTCATTAAGGCAGGAGTCTGTGTACCGCTTGAGGGCGATGCGGACCTCCAGGCCTGCGTCCGGCGGCGCCAACCCGCCCTGGGTGGCGATGAAGAGTGCGCGGACGGCTTCGTTATCGGTTGGCTGGACGGCGCGTACCGCAAGTCCCGGCGGGAACATGCTGCCCGGCCGTGCCGGACCGGTATTGCGGGCGCCTGATGGTGTGTCTGGCATCTTTTAACTTTATCTCGCCACTGTCGCACAGGGCCGGGATAAAGTTGAGCGCGTAATTGATCGGACACGAAGTGGTATCACTGCGCTCGCCGCTTCGGCTGTTTTCAACTGGCCTGAACGTGGCCTTATCGTGTCCTGATCGCACAAGGAATGGCAGTTGACCTGGTTAACGTGGCTTCTCATCGTTCTCGGCGTAACTGCAGTGCTGCTGGCTGGAACGGTTGTGCTCACGAAACAGCTCCAGAAGCGAGAGCCGTACCGGTCTGTGCTGCGGCTCAGGACTCGAGCCAAGCTGCGGCTGTTCAAGGCGCTTGTGACAGACCGTCGAGTCCCGCTCTTCGCACGCGCCCTGCCGCTGCTGCTGGCGCTGTACCTGGCGATGCCGTTCGACCTTGTGCCCGATTTCATCCCGGTGCTCGGCTACATAGACGATGTTGCGGTGATCGTGCTGACGCTGGCGCTCATGGTGCGTCTGACGCCGCGGACAGTGATCGAAGAGCACATGGCGCGGCTGGAGGCGGAGGCTGGGCGGGAGTCAAAAACCGAATAGGCAAGCCGCTATACGCCTGCGGCGGGTTCGTCTGCCGTGTCATCCCGCCGGCGCTCTTCGACAGGCCCTTGACCCGCAGGCGGGTGCCCCGGCTCAGGACGCGGCTCAGGACGGCGAGTGCTATTCCCTGAGCAGGCTCAGGAAGATTGTGGCGAAGCCCAGGTAGAACCCGCCGCCTGCGATGTCTGTGAAGGTGGTGAGCACCACTCCTGACGCCGTCGCCGGGTCGATCTTGAACTTGCTCATCGCCATTGGCACCAGCACGCCAACAGACGCCGCAACGAAGTAGCTCAGCAGCATCGCGGCCGCCACAACCAACCCCAGGTACAGGTCCTGCCTCCATAGGCCGACGGTCGTCCCCATGACCACAGACACCGCTCCACCGTTCACCGCTGACAGGATGTACTCGCGGCATAGCAGACGAGCGGTCGACGAAGTCGTGATCTCATCGAGCGCCAGCGATCTGACGACGACCGTGGTCACCTGCGTCCCTACGACACCAGCCTGGTTCATGACCATCGGCATGTAGACGGCCAGGATGGCGATGGCGTCCAGCGTGCTCTCGAAAAGAGACAGTATGGAAGCCACCAGCAGCACGGTTGCGATGTTGGCCATTAGCCACGGCAGCCTGCTGCGCACAGACACCATGAACGGGCCCTGCGCAGTGTCCTGGCTGCCCGTGCTGGCGAGACGGAACATGTCTTCGGTCGCCTCTTCTTCCGCGACCTGCACAAGGTCCTCGATGGAGATGGCGCCTTCCAGCCGGCCGTTCATGTCGACAACCGGCAGGCTGCGGATCTCATAGCGATGCATCAACCGGGCGGCTTCTTCCTGGTCTGTGCCGGTCTGCACGGAGATGACGTCAGGGTCCATAACGTCGCTGACCAGCGAGCCCGGCGGTGCAAAGACGAGCTCAGGCAGCTCCAGCCTGCCGACGAGCTGGTGGGTTTTCGAGACAACGAAGAGTTGACGCATCTCGTCCGGGTCGAGTCCGGACGTGCGGAGCATGTTTATTGCGTGCGGAGTTGGCCAGCGGTCTCGCAGCGCGACGACGCTTGTTGTCATCAGTCCGCCTGCGTCGTCGTCCTGGTACAGGAGCAGGTTGCCGATCGCCTGCCGGCCGGTCATCCGCATCAGGATGCGGCTCGCCTCGTCCCAGCCCATGCCACGGAGCACGTCCGCCGCCACGTCAGGCTCTGTCCGGTCGAGGACCTCAGCCAGCCTGCGCGGCGGGACGAGTCCGGCGAAGATCACGGCGGCTTCGGCGTCCATGTGCTCGATGAACTCGGCAATCTGCTCGACGCTGATCACAGAGAGGAGCGCGGCACAGACCTCAGGGTCGAGTTGTGAGATGACCGTCGCCTGGTCTGGCGGACGGAGGGCAACGAGTATTGCCGCGGCTACTGCGGGGGCGACCCCGGACTCGATCTGTTCTTCCAGCGCCTGGCGGACGCTGTCGAGCTCTTCCGGAGTAGGCGCGGGGATCTCACGGCCTTCGTCGTCGAAGCCCGGCGCGGCGGGACCTGAGATCACCGAGTGATCTTCGGCTGACGGCTGGGATGGATTGGTCACACAATTGCCCGCGGAGAGATCGGCGATGGCGAACTGGAGGGTGATGTCCGGTTGCTGTGCGCTGCTTGCGCTGCCAGCGCTGGCTCGGACCACGGTCAGCTATATGCTATACGGCGTGCATCTCAGGGACACTTAAATGCGCACTGCTCATCTGAGGGGCTTTTACGCACTTCACCGGGTTAGCCCCACCTGACCAGCCAGGGACGGTGCGGTTTAGCCCATGTGAACTTCAACCCCTCGCCGGCCGGGACCAGCACATCCGGCAACGCGGCAGCCAGCCTCAGCGCGCCGTCTGTGCCTGGAGACAGGAACAGGCGCGTCATCGACTCCTCGAACGCTGATCCGGCGTCCTTGAAAGGTCTCGGCGCCCACTCCGGCAGCGGCTCTGCCCGGTAGTCGACGCCCATCTGCCTCAGCACCTGCTTTAGTTCGGGGAGGGACGGTAGAGCAATGCGCTCCTCGCCGTAGACCTGTTTCCAGAGCGGAAAGTAGTTCGCCATGGCAGGTTCTTCGAACACGAACACGATCACATCGCGGGTGGACGCCGCGGTCAGTTTGCGGAGGAACGGCTCGATCTCCTGCGTGGTATAGATCACATGCGCGCACACCACGATCTCTGCCGGACTGACCTCCGCCTCTTCCCACGTTGCGGCGACGATCTCCAGGTTGCTCACACCCCAGGCCGCTGCCTGATCGGCAAGGCGGGCGCGCATCGCCTCGGAAGGCTCGACTGCGGTGACGCGGCGGCAGATCTCTGCGAGCGGCACAGCCAGCCTGCCTGCCCCGGCGCCAACATCCAGCGCCGTGTCTTCAGGTCGTACTAACTTCATAACGGCCCTGAGGGTCTCGTCCTGCAGCGCCTGCTCACGCTGCGCGGGCGCGAAGCGGTGGGCCAGGCTCTTCCAGCTGTCTGCGCCGGGATCATCTGTGCGGACGCGGTCCGCCTGCTCGTGCTCCGCGCGCACGGTTGCAGCCCAGTCTGCGATAGCGTCGCCGCTTTTTGCCGAATCGTTCATCTGGTGGTCTCTTTTCGGTCAGATGGCCAGTGCGTGCCCGCATTTGCTTGCAGATGTGAGGACAGCAAGTCCGGCGCAGAGTGGTCCAGAGTATCGCCGCTCTGAAACGGTCGCACGCGTCGCCAGCATGGGAATAGTATGTGCGGCACACGAAGGATCCGACAAAGCCGCGCGCGGCCATCTGAAGTGCGATGCGGACCGTATGCCGTACGAGATGTTGAATAATCAGAACGCTCCGTTCACGGGCAGCTACAAGATCGATGTCTTTGCCCCGCCAGAAAAGGTGTGGGACTGGTTGAGCCGTGTCGAGATGTGGGCAAGCTGGCGGCAAGACGTCACGAGTTCCTACTGGGTGCGCGGCGAGGGGCCCAACGGCACAATGAAGTGGCGGCTGCGTGGAGTGCTTGGCTTTACCGCGAGGGTCGAGGCCTGGAGACGCGAGCGGGAGATGAGATGGGAGGCGGTCAGCTACGGCACCCGCGTCTGGCACGCTCTGCGTATCGATGGCGACTTCCGGCGCACGCTGGTCACGCTTGAAGTTGCTGGTCACGGCGGGTTGCTGCGCTTCTACCCGACTCGCGCCCTGTTCACACATCATGTGAACCGCTCAAACGAGATCTGGCTGGGAGCGCTGAAGACGAAGCTTGAGGCGGGCAAAAACGATTCGATCATGCCGCCGTCGAGTACCAGGAACCCGTTCGAGGACAACGTGAGTCTGCCTTCGGAGCAATCCCGGCACGATCGTTAGCCGAATCCTTGCTGTAACCTTTGCCGGATTCCGTTGCCGGATTCCGGGGCGGGGCGCGCACGGACCGGGCGCGGCGGCTCTTGCGGGCCGCGGTTGCAGACGTGATTGGCCGGCCGTTCGATGGCGAAAACACAGGCAGTTGAAGGACAGGACATGATTCTTGGAGTAGCCGGACTTGTGCGGGGCGACTGGAGGACAATCGACACAGACACGCTCCAGGTTGCCGCCGATCTCGGGTTCAAGACGGTTCAGGTTCGTGCGGACGACCCGGCCTCTGCGACAGACTCGGATATCAGCCGCGTCGCCGGACTCTACAAGGAGTTCGGGTTTCCGATGGCGCAGTCTGTCGGCAACTACGGCGGAGGACTCTGTTCCGCCGACGAGGCCGAGCGTTCGTCTGCCATCGCGTTCCTGGCGGAGATGGTCCGCTTCAGCGCGAAGCTCGGCTGCCCAAACACCTACTTCCGTCCCGGCAGCATGAGCGCGAGAGGCGCGTGGACGCCGCACCCGGAGAACCGCTCGGCCCCGGTGTTCGACCGGCTGGTGGACAGCGCGAAAAGGGCCTGCGCCGTCGCTGAGTCAGAGGGCGTCGAGCTTGCGATCGAGGGCGGAGTGGTTTCACCGCTCTACTCGGCGCGGCGGGTGCGAGACCTGATCGACGCCGTCGGGTCGCCGGCGCTCAAGTTCAACATGGACCCTGTGAATTTTATCGGCTCGATCGAGCAGGCATATGACAACACGTCGTTGCTGAACGAGTTCTATGAGTTGCTGCCGGATCGGATACTCGGCGCGCACGCCAAGGACTTCACGCTTATCGCAACGCTGCTGCCGCGGTTCGAGGAGACGATCATCGGCCAACCCGAGAGCATGCTGGACCAGGCGACGTTCCTGCGCGGCATGCAGCGGGTCTGCCCGGACGCACACATACTGATCGAGCACCTGCCTGACAGTAAGGTTCCGCTGGCCGCAGAGGGATTGAGACGCGAGGCGGAGATGGCTGGCATCACATGGGACTGACGCCCGCGTTCAAGGCAGGGCACGCTGATCGGACGGCTTGCCCGCTGACCTTGCGCACAAAACGAGATTACGACCAGATTAGGAATGGAGAGCCTGAATGCCGGTTGATCTGAGCGGGAAGCGCATCATCGTGACTGGCGGCGCAACCGGCATTGGCCGCGCCGTTGCCATCCGCACCGCGGTCTACGGGGCGAAGGTTGCCGTGTTCGATATGAACGACGGCGACGGCCAGGACACTGTGAACGACATCGCAGAGTCGGGAGGCGACGCCCGTTACTGGCATGTCGACGTCCGCGATGGCGAGGCGGTTTCAAAGGTTGTCGGCGCAGCCGGAGCGTGGCTTGGCGGGATCGACGTGCTCGTGCACCTCGCAGGCGTGCTGCATGGCGCGTCTGTGGAGCTTGACGAGTTCCCTGAGGCCACATGGGACACTGTGGTCGATATCAACCTGCGCGGCTCATTTCTCATGGCCAAGCACGTCTCCGCGGTCATGAAGGCTCAAAAGCGCGGGACGATCATCCTGGCGTCTTCAGGCGCAGGCGTGCTCGGCGGATCATCCTCTTTCGCATACGGCTCGTCGAAGGGCGGCGTGCACGGCCTGACGCTCGTGATGCAGAACTCCCTCGAGAAGTACGGAATCAGGGTCAACGACATTCTGCCCGGAGCGGTCAGGACGCCGCTCAAGGTAGCTCAGGTCAAGACCACCTATGACCTGACCGGCGACAAAGAGACCTTCGACCGGACGATGGACAGCCTGGCCTCTCCTGACGATGTAGCGAAGGTGATAGCGTTCATGGCCTCAGACGAGGCCAACGTGTTGCGGGGCAGCGTCCGCACGGCGTAGCGGCGACTGTACGGTGTACAGGGAGATGCGCGGCATGACTCTGCGAGACAGGATCGGTTTCGACGCAGGCGGCACGAGACTGGAGGACGCCCTTGAGTGGGCGGTGGCGAACGGCTTTTACTTCCTGGACTTCAACGCCGACTCAGGGCCCAACCACATGGAGAGCTGGAGCCGAGACCGCGTCAAGGCGATACGCGAGACCTGTGAGATGAACGGCGTCTCGATCGGTCTGCACACGCTCTCTGCCGTGAATATCGCCGAGACGTCGCCATTCGTATCCAGGGCCGTCGATGAGTATCTGCGGGGAAGCGTCGACCTTGCCAATAGCCTTGGCTGTCAGTGGACCATAGTGCACGCGGGATACCACTTCTCGGGAGATGTTCCGGCCAGGAGCAAGGCTTCGCACGAACGGCTACGGCGGATCGCGACCTATGCCGCAGACACGGGCGCACGCATCCTGCTGGAGAACCTGAACTTTGAGCCTGAGCACGCTGAGGTCCACTACATGGCTCACACGGTGGACGAGTGCAGGACGTACTTTGATGCCATCCCGCCTGAGCGGTTGGGCTGGGCGTTCACCGTGAACCACTCTCACCTTGTCCCGGACGGCGTTAGCGGCTTCTTCGACGCGTTCGGGGTCGAGCGGATTGGCGAGGTGAGGCTTGCTGACAACACCGGCGAGTACGAGGTGCACATGGTCCCCGGCGAGGGAACCATCGACTTTGGCGCCATGTTCAAGAGCCTGGAGTCGGCTGGATACACCGGTCACTACAGCATGGCCTACGGCAGTCCCGAAGAGAAGATTGCGTCCCGGGACTGGCTTGTGAGCCAGGCCTGAACTGGAGCCGCCTGTGCCGCCAAAAGTGATCTCGTTCGATGGTGACGACACGCTGTGGGACTTCGACTACGCCCAGCGCGTTAGTCTCAGCTCTGTCCTGCGGCGAATCGCTCAACTGGGCGGCTCATCCCACGGCCTGGACGTAGACAGGCTCGTATCCATAAGGCGGCAGGTTGGAGAGGAATGGGATGAGGAGACCGCATCCTTGCGCGGGATGCGTGAGGAGTCACTTCGCAGAGGTGCACTCGAAGCGGGTCTTGAGGCCGGGGCCGGACAGGTGGGAATGCTGTTCGAAATGTTTATGGAAGAGCGAGACAGAGCTATTACTCCGTACAGTGACGTACGCGAAGTTCTCGATTCATTGCACTCGGATGGCTGGACAATCGCCCTGCTGACAAACGGGAACGCCAATCCCGCGGAGACGGGCATTGCCGGTTACCTGGATGTGCTGCTGTACGCAGAGGAGACTGGTGTGAGGAAGCCGCACCGTGGAGCATTCGAGTCAGTTTGCGATGCCACTGGATGCGGGCTTGGCGACCTTGTGCATGTCGGTGATTCGCTTGAGCATGATGTCGCGGGAGCGCGAGCGGCTGGCGCCACGGCTGTCTGGCTCAACCGGGCCGGGCTGCCACGAGACGAAAACATCGAGCCGCACTTTGAGATAGCCTCAATGACGGAGTTGCCAGGCATCCTCGCCTCTCTCAGGCCATGAGGTCCGGGTGGACCGGCGGTTATCGCACTCATACGCGCCGTCGTGTCAGCACGGGGGCGCGGGACGTTCGGCCACAGTATCCTGATATACCCGTGACACGCCGCACCGCCAGGTCCCGTGTCCATTCAGCCGCGTGCCGGCACAGCGCATCGAATCTAACCCATGACCTATCAGATCAAGTCCGGTTTTGAAGAACTATCGACATTCCCGCCGCTGGCAGTCGGCGTTATGGGCTCGGCAGGCGGCGTGGTGCGGGAAGAGGTTCGCAAGGCGCTCTACGAACTGGGCGGAGAGATAGGCCGCCGGGGCTATGTGCTCGTCACCGGCGTTGCGCCCGGCCTGCCGCATGACGCGGTGCTCGGCGCGAAGTCGGAGGGCGGGCTGGTGATCGGCATCTCCCCTGCCCTGAACTTCAGGGAGCATATCGAGCGTTACAAGTCTCCGACCCGCGGTTACGACCTGATCGTCTACACAGGCTCAGGTCTCATGGGGCGAGAGATCGAGAATATCCGCAGTTGCGACGTCGTTATCATCGCAGGCGGGCGCTCCGGCACGCTGGGCGAGTTCGCGATCGCGTATGACGAGGCGAAGCTGATTGGGGTGCTGACCGGCACGGGAGGGATTGCCGATCACATCGACGAGCTGCTCGGCGTGATGAACAAGGAGACCGGTGCGACGATCATCTCGGACCCGCACCCTGTGCACCTGATCGACCGGCTGGAGCGCGCCTACAGGGAGAATATCCTGCCGCACTACGTTGAGCTTATGAACGGCCACGACCCGGACGGCGAGCTCGAGGGCGGCCGGGTGCCGGCTTAGTCTGGGCGGTGGTCACACGAACAGCGGGTTTCCTCCGCCGAAGGCGTCTATTGCGGCGCCGGTGACCGCGAAACTGGCGTCGCTGGCGAGAAAAACCGCAACCTGTGCGATCTCGTCAGGGTCCATCAGCTTCGGGTTCTCGCTGCGGCCGGCCGTGTTGAAGGCGTCGCGGTAGCCTTCGGTATCGACGCCGCCGGGGCAGATGGCGTTCACGTCGATGCCGTACTTTTTGACCTCGGCGGCGAGCGATTCGGTGAAACTGATGAGCCCGGACTTCGTGATGCGGTAGGCGCTGCGCCCCGCCCCGCCTTTGCGCCCTCCGATGGACGATATGTTGATGATCTTGCCTCTCGGGGACCCAGCGGGACGCTTGATCATGCCGGGTAGCAGCGCCTTCGTGATGAGGAACGCGCCGGTCAGGTTGACGTTCAGCACGTCACGGAAGAGCTGCGGGTCGAGCTCCATGACAGGGATGCGTGCGTGGATGATTGCGGCGTTGTTGACCAGGATGTCGACCGCGCCAAACTTCGCCAGCGCGGCTTTTGCGGCTTCGTTGATCTCGGCTTCGACGCCGAGGTCCGCCGGCGCTGCCAGCGCGCCAACGCCAAGGGATTCCGCCTCTGCCGCAAGCGCTTGCAGCCTGTCTCTGCTACGGGCTGTAACGACGATGTTTGCGCCTTCACGGGCAAACGCCAGCGCGATCGCCCTGCCGATGCCCTGCGAGGCGCCTGTGACGAGGGCTGTGCGGCCTTTAAGTCTTCCCTCAGACATGTCTCGCTCCCATCCTTGTGTGCCGTGGCCGGGGTCTGGCGTGCCCGGGCGGCGCTCCGGACCGTTTGGCCGGCTGGGCTACCGCTGCACTCTGCCGGTGACGTCTCCGCCTGCAACCGCCATCACCTCTTTTACGGTGACCAGGTTGAAGTCGCCGTGGAAGGTGTGGGCCATCGCTGAGGCTGCGACCGCGAAGTCGAGCACCTGTTGCGGTGACCAGCCGTCCTGCAGGTTACCGTAGATGACTCCGGCGGAGAAGGCGTCGCCGCCGCCGACGCGGTCAACGATCCGTACAGCGTACTTCCGGCCCATGAAGATGTCGCCGTCATCGTAGTAGATGGCGCTCCAGTCATTGTCGTCAGCCGACTGGCTCTCCCGCAGCGTAATGCCGACCTTCTTGAAGCCGTACTTATCCACCAGCTCCTGGACAACCGGCCTGTACGCCTCGGCGTCGATCTCTCCGGTCGTCACATCCACGCCTTCCGCCGAAACGCCAAGGCACTTCTCGGCGTCCTCCTCATTTCCTATAGACACATCGACGTACTTCATCATCGGGATCATCGTGGCCTGCGCCTCGGCGGGCGTCCACAGGTTCCTGCGGTAGTTCATGTCAGCGCTCACGGTTAGGCCAAGCTCGGACGCCGCCTTCGCCGCCTCTTCGCAGGCCGCGGCGGCGCTCTTTGAGATGGCCGGAGTGATGCCGGTGAAGTGGAACCAGTCCTTGCCCTTGAACACTCTCTCCCAGTCAACCTCGCCCGGCTTGATCTCGGCAATCGCTGAGTGGGCGCGGTCATAGACGACCTTCGACGCCCGCATTGCGGCGCCGTTCTCCAGGAAGTAGACGCCAAGCCTGCTGCCCTGCCGCAGGATCTCCGATGTGTCTACCCCGAACTGGCGGACGAAGTTGACGCAGGCCTGGCCGATGTCGTTGTCCGGGATGGCCGTGACGAACGTGGCGTCGACGCCGAAGTGGGCCAACGAGACGGCGACGTTGCATTCGCCGCCGCCGTATGTGACTTCAAACTCGCGCGCCTGGGTGAAGCGCTCCCGCCGCTGGGTTGCGAGACGGAGCATGATCTCTCCGAATGTGACGACCTTTGCCATGTCTTTTTTCTCCCCGGCTGATTTCTATTGCGACAGGACGAATTGAACGCGGATTGGACCGGTTACGGGCGGGATGCCAGGATTTCTTTCACAGGTCTGCATGGCGATTCTAGCCGCCCTTGAGTGACTTGATGAGTGCCACCACGTCTCTGCTGCGCTGTTCGAGCGTGGCCCAGTCCGAGTTCTTGACGACGTCTGCGCTGGCCAGCCTGGAGCCCATGCCGACCGCGACGACGCCGGCCTCAAACCACGGTCTGAGTGACTCCTCCGTGATGTCCACACCGCCCGTCGGCATGATCGAGGACCACGGCATCGGAGCCAGCACGTCTCTGACGAAGCCGGGGCCGCCGACCGCGGACCCGGGGAAGATCTTCACGATATCGGCTCCGAGCTCTTCGGCGTATGAGATCTCGCTCGCTGTGCCGCAGCCCGGCACGTAGGCCACCTTGCGCCTGTTGCAGACCTTCGCCACGTCAGGGTTTGTGACCGGGCCGACTATGAAGCTTGCGCCGTTTGCGATGTATATCGACGCGGTCCCGGCGTCCAGCACAGAGCCTGCGCCCAGGATGGCGTCGGGAAGCTCCTTCTGGCAGAACTTGTGGAGTTCGGAGAAGACCTCCCACGCGTGATCGCCCCTGTTGGTGAACTCGAGGACCTTGATCCCGCCTGCGACGCATGCGCGAGCGATGCCCTTCGCTTTCTCGATATCGCCGTTGTAGAAGACGGGGACGATGCCGGTTTCATGTACGGCGTTGAGTACGTCGAGCCTGGAGTGGGATGGCAACTGAATGTCTCCGGTGCTTCTTGTTGGTCCGATGAGATTGGAGGCCTGTGGACATGAGCGTTGAGCTATCGGTCAGGGTCGGAATCCGGTTGCCAAGTTTACCCCGAGTCCGCCCCGCCGGCAGGGGACCGCCCGCAACCGCTGCTCGAAGCAAGGATTGGCAGACAATCCTCACATATGACTGCTATGACTGCCGTACTCACGAATTCCTCAGGAAATCTTCACATCCGACCTTCGAGTCAGGCGCTGCAGTTTTGAGGTGTGAGGCATCCCCTCGACGCCCTTGCGCTGTGAGGGGGATTTACGACGAGAGTGGGACCGTCCCGCCATAAACCCGTACCGCGTGGTCTGTATGCGTTGGACCACCGGGCAACCTGGCAGAGTCGCGGAGCCGGTATGTCTGGCAAATTCGATGTGGCCATCGTCGGCGGCGGTGTGGTCGGCTGTGCCATCGCGCGCGAACTAAGCCGTTATCAACTCCGGGTCGCAGTTCTTGAGCGAGCCGCAGACGTTGCCCGTGGGACCAGCGGAAAGAACAGCGGCGTAGTCCACACCGGCATCAACGTGCCAACTGGATCAGTCAAGGCTCAGTACAACGTCGACGGCGCCCGGATGTTCGAGCAGTACTGCAGCGATCTGGACGTCCCCTTTGTGCGCTGCGGCAAGGTGATCGTCGCCCTGGGCGAGGCAGAGATTCCGGACCTCGAGTCGCTCATGGCCCGCGGCGTCGCCAATGGAGTGCGGGACCTTGAGATCATCGACAGCGCCATTCTTAAGAGGATGGAGCCGAACATTGAAGGCGCCGCGGCCCTGAATGCTCCGACCGCCGCCATCACCTGCCCTTACACGCTGAACATTGCGCTCGCTGAATCCGCCGCCGGCGTTGAGTTCATGCTCAGCACGCCGGTGCTGGATATCAGCGGTGAACAGGGCGCATTCGAACTCGAAACCCCGAGCGGAACCGTCAGCGCCGCCCTCATCATCAACTCGGCTGGCCTCTCCTCTGACAAGGTCGCAAGGATGGCCGGCGTTAACCGCTGGCGGATCTGGCCGTGCCGCGGCGAGTACCTCATTCTTGACAAGAGCAAAGGCGGCTTGATCAACAGCATGGTCTACCCCGTCCCTCCGAAGGGCGGAGCCGGACTCGGCATCCACATCACGCCAACCACAGACGGGAACATCCTCCTCGGACCGTCCGCCGACTACACAGACGATGGAGATGACGTAAGGACCACGGCCAAAATCAGGCGGCAACTCCTCCAGGAGGCGTCAGAGTTTCTACCCGGACTATCGCCCCGTGATGTCATTACGGCCTACTCCGGCATGCGTCCCAAGCTGGTTTCGTCCAGAGTCGGCGGGTTTGGCGATTTCGTGATCGAGGAAGTTCCAGAGGCGCCTGGGGTGATGCACCTTGTAGGCATTGAGTCGCCCGGCCTGACCGCAGCCCCGGCGATCGCAGAGAAGGTTTCCGGCTGGGTGCGCGAACGCATCCCCGCCAGGAAAAACCCGGACTTCAAACCGAAGTGGGCCACAGTCCGCCGGACCCGCGAGGAGTCGCTGGAGGTGATCAACGGCCTCGTCGGGGATGACCCCGCCTACGGGGAGATCGTGTGCAGGTGCGAAATGATCACCCGCAGGGAGATCGTCGACGCCATCAACAACAAGCTGAACGCCGATTCGCTCAACGCCATCAAGTACCGGTCGCGGGCGACGATGGGCCGTTGCCAGGGAGGATTCTGCGGGCCTCGCATAGTCGATCTGCTCCTCGAACACGGCAAGGACCCCGAGTCTCTGACCCTGAACGGCGGCGGCTCGTGGCTATTCTCTGGAACCACCGAAGACCTTCGCGCAGAGCGGAAGGCCAGGCGGACGGAGGTGAAGTCGTGACGCGCCTGGAGGTGGCGGACGTCGCCGTCATAGGCGGTGGCCCCGCTGGTCTCGCCGCTGCGGCGGAAGCCAAAGGCGCAGGCGCCCGGCGCGTGATCATGATCGAGCGTGACGAACGCGTCGGCGGCATCCTGAACCAGCAGGTCCACGATGGATTCGGCACAAAGGTGTTCAAAGAGGCTCTCACAGGACCCGAATACGCCGCCATTAGGGGGAGAGAGTTAGAGAGAGGTGCTTCCGGGATTTGTCATCCCGCGCCCACCGGGCATCCGCCAGTGGGCACCGGGGGCACCCGCTTGCGGGTCGAGGGAACTTGCCGCTCGCGAACGGTTAGCCGAGAGATTCTGAGTCAGGCTCAGAATGACAAATCAATCCACCTTCTACCTCCCTCTCCTGGCAGGGAGAATGATGTCATCAGAGCAAACCGAATCTCGCATATCGGTGACAGAGAACGTGCAGTTCCACGTGCTCAAACAGGATCTGACAGCACAGGCAACTTCGCTATCCGGCCCGGACCGGCTGAAACTCTACCGTCCCAGCACGCTCCTCGCCTTCGCCACAACATTCTCCACCGTGAATCCGAAGTGCCTCATCACTGCGCCGCCTGACCCGGACGCTCCGAAGCCCTCCATGCCAACCACTGCGCCATCCAGCCCCACGTACCGCTCCCAGCCCGTGCTGATCCCGGCCTCGACGGCTACTCGCGCCCTCACTGAGCGCGGCAGCACAGACTCCCTGTACTCCTCGCTCTGAGCGTCGAAAAGCTCCCACGATGGCATCGAGACGACACGCACCTTGATGTTCTCTGCTGCCAGTTTCGAGGCGGCGCCCAACGCCAGTTGGACCTCAGAGCCGGTCCCGATCAGGATCAGATCAGGCGCGCCGCCGAAGTCCCTGGCCACGTACGCGCCGCGGCCTACGTCACCGGCCGAGGCCCCCGCGGTAGCGCCCAGCAAAACGAGCGGCGGAAGTGCCTGCCTAGTTAGCGCGAGGGCGGTCGGGCCGTGCCGGTTTTCGACCGCCAGCTTCCATGCGGCAATCGTCTCATCGGCATCTGCCGGCCGGATCAGCGTCAGGCCCGGCAGCATTCTCAGCGACATCAACTGGTCGACCGGCTGGTGCGTCGGGCCGTCCTCGCCGAGACCGACCGAGTCATGCGTCCACACCCAGACGGCGGGAAGCTCCGACAGCGCGCCGACCCGCACAGCGCCCCGCATGTAGTCCGAGAAGATCAAGAACGTCCCGCCGTAGGGCAGCAGTCCGCCGTGCGCAGACATGCCGTTAATGACAGCGCCCATGCCGTGCTCGCGGACTCCGAAGTGCAGGTTTCTGCCATCCGGCGACTCCGGCTGGAAGCTGCCTCTGCCGGAGATCATCGTGTTGTTTGACCCGGCAAGGTCCGCCGACCCGCCGATCAGCCGCGGCAGCTTTGCCGCAATGGCTTGCAACGCCTTGCCGGACACGGCGCGGGTCGCAACGGGGTCTGTAAAGCTGCCCGCCAGCGCGCTCAAGTCTGCGTCCCAGCCATCGGGCAAATCGCCAGCCATGTCCTGCGTCAACCGCTTCGCAAGCTCCGGGTGCGCAACCGCGTACGCATCGAAGCGGCCGTCCCACTCCGACTCACGCTCAGCGCCCCGCACAACAGCCGCGCCCGCGTTCGTCCGCACATCCTCCGGCACCTCAAAAGGGCCGTACTCCCAGCTCAGCGCCTTCCTTGTCAGCGAAATCTCGTCCTCGCCCAGCGCCTCGCCGTGCGACGAGGCCTTGCCAGCCTTGTTCGGGCTGCCGTAGCCAATGGTCGTGCTCACAATCACCAGCGAAGGTCTACTCGTCTCGTCCAGACCCGCCTGTATCCCTGCGGCGATTCCTTCCAGGTCGTTACCGCCGACCGGCCCCGCGACGTGCCAGCCGTATGCCCGGAACCGAGCCGCAACGTCTTCCCTGAACGCAAGGTCGGTGTCGCCCTCGATAGAGATCTCGTTGTCATCATAGAGATAGACGATCTTGCCCAGCCCGAGCGTCCCGGCAAGCGAGGCCGCCTCAGACGCAACACCCTCTTCGAGGTCGCCGTCCGAGACGATGGCGAACGTGTGGTGGTCGATGATCTCGTGGCCGGGCCTGTTGAACTCGTTCGCAAGGACCTTCTCGGCCAGCGCCATCCCGACGCCGTTCGCAAAGCCCTGGCCCAGCGGCCCCGTCGTCACCTCGACGCCCGGCGTCAGGCCGCGCTCGGGGTGGCCGGGTGTCCTTGAGCCAAGCTGCCTGAAGCTGCGGATGTCATCGATTGACAGGTCGTAGCCGGTCAGGTGCAGCAGCGAGTAGAGCAGCATCGAGGCGTGCCCGTTCGAGAGCACGAACCGGTCGCGGTCGGTCCACGCCGGATTTTTCGGGTTGTGTCTCAGGAACCTGTCCCACAGCACCCATGCCATCGGCGCTCCGCCCAGCGGCGCTCCCGGATGGCCGGATCTAGCAGCCTGCACCGCGTCCACAGAGAGGAAGCGAATTGCGTTGATGGTCCGCCAGGTGGCGTCTGTCCCTGTGCCTGTTGAGAGCCGGTCTGCGGTTGTCATGTTCTGTCTCCGCCGCCTGTTGCCAGTTGAGTGCCAAGTTGAATCGGTTGAGTGCGGAGCGAGCGCTGGCGAGGCTGACCTGTTCTGCCCTGCGCGAATCCGGTGTGTGCAGACACCGAGTTTAGCCTGATATTGACGAAGGGACGCGCGTGCGCCGGCCATGAGCGCCATAAGTGTCTTTGAGCAACCGCAGGACACGCCCGCCGCTCATGTGTGATGTGCGACTGTCCCTGTGGCAGGCGCGGCGACCTGCGTCGGCCGCTCCCCATCCGCCACCTGGTTAGGGCTAGAATTGGCGTCGATATCCTGACCGGTAACATCTCCTGCTAATACGCCACTGGCGAGCTCCAATCAAGCTGCTGGCAGGCGCACTTTTCGAAAAGGACCAAGGCAACACCCTTAATGAAAGCACTAGTGCTGCGCGGCAAAAACGATCTTCGCTATGAGACCGGCTATCCGGACCCGGCGCCTGTGGCGGGCGAAGTGCTGATGAAGATGACCTACTCCAGCATCTGCCAGACCGACATCGAGGTGTGGCAGCACGACCCGTTCGGCATGTTCGCCCGCGATAGCAGGCCGCGCATCCAGGGACACGAAGCCGCAGGCATCGTGATCGAGCTCGGCGAAGGAGTCACCTCACTCCAGGTAGGAGACCGCGTGGCCGTCGAAAACGTCCGCACCTGCGGTACCTGCTTCTTCTGCCGCAAGGGCAGGGCCTCACTGTGCGAGAGCGGGCGCAACTTCGGTTTCAGCGATAACGGCGGACTCGCCGAATTCGCAGTCTGGCCCGCCAGCCTGTGCATTAAACTGCCAGACTCCATGTCGAACGAGGAAGCGCCTCTTTCCGAGCCGACCAGCGTGGGCGTTCACGCTGTTCTGAACTCCGGCGTCCACGTTGGTGACACCGCCGCGGTTATCGGCTGCGGCGTAGTTGGACTCGCCACGCTCCAGGTGCTTCAGGCGGCCGGCGCGCGCGTGATTGCGATCGACCCCCGGCCGGAGTCACTGCGGCTGGCCGCTGAGCTCGGGGCGATCGCGACCCTGAATCCTACCGAAGTCAAACCCGCCGAGCTCCTGCCTGGTCTGACCAACGGCTACGGGCCGGACGTCGTGATCGAAACCGCAGGCGCGGCCGGCACGGCGCTGAACGCGGTTGAGTGGGTGCGACGCGGCGGCAGGGCAGTGATCGTCGGGTTTGGCTCCACTCCGCAGGAGGTTGTGTTCAGCAGGACTGTGGGTGGCGAGAAGACCGTCATGGGATCGTCAGCCGCAGGCGCCGGCGACTACCGGAAGGCGGTTGAGTTGATCGCCAGCGGCAAGGTCAACGTCAAACCACTCATCAGCGCAAAGGTCCCGCTCGACCGGGGAATCCCGGACGGCTTCGAGCGAATGCTCAAACCTACCAAGGACGTGTTCCGCATTCTCGTTGGCAACGGTTAGGAGTCGGCGGCGGACAGGGCTTCGGGTTTTGAGCCGCCCGTTTGCGGTCGAGCCCGAGCCCAGTTACGGGGCCAGTTGCGGTGCCAGATGGCGCGGGCGTAGAGTGCGTCGGCCAGGGTAAACGACGGCGCGGCGGCGAGCCTCCCGGCATGGGATGCCGCAACGCTTCTTCCCTGGCATGGCCGAAACCGGGGCCGCAACCGGGGACTCAGTTGGCCGGGCCCAAACACCGAAAACTTCTACGTGAGAGACATCGCGAGGACCAGATGAACAGGCGACCCTTCACCGGCAATCCCACACAGGTCATGGTCGAGCAGCTGGTGGCGTCCGGGATCAAGTACCTGTTCTACAACTCTGGCTCCCGCGAGGCGCGCTTCTTCGACGCTCTGCAGAGGCACCCGGACATCCACGGCATACTGGCGCTGCATGAGGGAACGGTCACCGCGATGGCAGGCGGCTACGCACAGGTCCGCTGTGATCCCGCCGTGATGTCGGTGCACCTCGGCGCCGGACTTGCGCAGAGCCTGGGCCAGTTCATCAACGTCTGGGCAGGCAGCCTCCCCGTGGTCATGCTCACCTTCGCCGGAGACACCGGCAGCTACGCAGACCGCATCACGCTCGACCTCGGCCACAACGCCGGCCCAACGTCCATCGCCGCCCCCATGACCAAGGCAAGCTGGTCCGTTATCGAGCCGGGCGGCCTCCCCGCCGCGTTCGAGCGGGCCATCAAGGTGGCCGCCACTCCGCCCGTCGGGCCGGTGCATATCGCCGTATACGACCGCAACCTCGGCCCCGGCGAGATAACGACCGAGATCATTGAGGGCCCGGTTGCCAGGCCCATCGCAGGCTATCCGGCGGACTCTGATATCGAAGAGCTTGCCCGCACGCTCCACGACGCTGAGCGGCCTGTTATCTACGTCGGGGACGGCGCGTGGAAGAGTGGCGCGGAGACGAAGCTGGCGGCTATCGCAGACCACTTCGGCGCAGTCGTCGCCTCAATGTGGGGAGACCTGCGCGGCGTCTCCGTGGCTCACCCCATGCACGCGGGCTACTTCCGGCAGCCGGTTATCGATCTACAGCCAGACGTCATCGTCGCCATCGGCGTGCGTCACGGCGGCTCCGGCACACCGTCCGACTACAACCTGTTCCGCAGCGCAAAGCGCATCGTCGCGGTCGGACCGGACGTCGAGATATTCGAGAACATCCCCGGACTCGACCTTGCGGTGATGGCGGACGAGCTACGCACTATCGAGAGGCTTGAGCAACTTGTGCAGAGCGAGCTTGAACCCGGCCGCTACTCGGAGCGCAGGCAGTGGGCGCGACAGAACGCCGCCAGGATGCGTGCGGACAGGCGGCGCGGGCTGCAGGCCGCAAACGAAATCCCCGGAAAGGTCCGTCCGCTTGCACTGCTGGACGCTGTCGATTCGGGGCTCGAAAAGCTGGGCGGCGGGCTCATTACAACGGAGCAGTTTGCGGTCCCGCTCGAATGTGTGATCGAGAAACCCGGCGGCGGCTCCGTCACCTACATCAGGCCGGCGGGCGGCTCTGAGGGTTTCGGCATGGGCGCTCCGCTCGGCGCAAAACTTGCGGCGCCAGACCGCCCTGTGATTGGCCTCGTTGGAGACGGCTCGGTCTTCTACTCTGACTCTGCGCTCTGGACCGCGGCGCACCACAGCATCCCCGTGCTCTACGTAATCGCCAACAACGGCGCGTACGGCATCGTAGCGGGCGCGTTCGGCGGCGCGGGAGGGACGATGCACACAAGCGGCGACTACGCGGGAGTCGTTCTCGATGGCGCAGATATCGTCAAACTCTCCGAGTCGTTCGGCGTCGAGGGCATCAAGGTCGAAAGCGAGTCGTCTGTCGCAGAGGCGGTCGAGCGAGGTCTTGACACAGTCGAGCGAGAGGGCAGGCCGCTGCTGCTGGACGTGCGGATGCCGCTGGGCCTGCCGGAGGGCGGGCGCGCAGCAAAGCAGTTCAAACTCGGCGGCGCGGGCCAGGCGGGCCAGAGGAGAAAGAACGGATAGAGGCGCGAGCCGCCCGTTGTCCGGCGTCTTGCAAGCCCGGCTCAGGCCACCTTGCGGCTGGAACTGTTGACCGGTTCCCCAGAGCCCCCGGAGTCCCCAGGGCCTCCGGGACCGTCAAGCTCAGCCTCACCGGCACTCCCAGGCCTTTTACACGGCAGCCAGAAGTACATCGTCGTGTGGTCGTCCAACACGCTCGTCACACCAATGTAGCCGCCGTGGCTCTCGACGATCATCTTCGACACATACAGGCCGATGCCGGTGCCGCGCGCCTTCTTCGACGCCTCAGACTTCGCCCTGACGAACCTGTCGAACACGCTCTTCTGCTCATCGAGCGGGATGCCCGGCCCCTCATCTCTGACAAAGAATGCGACACCGCCATTGACAGGCCTGGTAAGCAACCTGATCCGCGTGCCGTCCGGCGAGAACTTGATTGAGCTAATCAACGGCATTCCGGCCATCGACGCGTTCAACACGGGCGTCCCCATCGACAGCGTCACATTCCGGCCGCCGGGTGCGGCGCCAGGCGAGGACCTGACCACCACTCTCGTTGTAAAGCCTGCGGCATCGCTTATTGACGAGACGATCAGCCTGAACCTGCTTGGACTCGCCTTCGCAGTGATGTCGGTACTTATATATCTGCGGGCAAAGCGCTCACCGGAGACGGTGTTGTTCGCGATCACGGCCATGTCTGCAGCCGTCTCTCTGGCTATCGGCCCGGCGTCGCTGGCTAACCAGCCCTGGGGCCGCGTGGCAATGGGCGCGGCACTTTACGTTACGACGTTCACTATGGTTGCCTTCTTCTTGAGCTTCACCCGGTCAAGCTCGGCCGGGAACGGGTGGCTCAAGACCTGGCTCCCCGAGGTGGCGATAGTCGTCTCCGCAATCCTCGCGGTCCCGTGGGCCCTCACGGCCATCGGCGTCGTCGATCTCTTTCCACTGCTGCGGCCCGGCATGTTCTACATGCAGGCATTCTCTCTGTTTGGCAGCGTAGCCCTGCTTGCATACCGTCTGCGCACCGCAAACAGAGAGAACCAGGAACAGCTCCGCGTTGTCACACTGGGCACGGTGATAGGCCTGATTCCGTTCTTCTGGCTCACCGTGATACCTCAGATCGTGTCAGGGCAGCAGATACTGAGTGGAGAGATCTCGGTCATCGGCTTCATTCTGATTCCGCTGACCTTCGGGTACGCCATCGCCAAACATGACCTCATGGGCATCAGGCGTCTCTTTCACCGTGGCGCGGCGTACGCCCTCATATCTGCCGCGATCATCATGGTTTACGGCACGGTGCTGACCGTCCTGAACCTGCTGGCGCCAAACAGCGAGGCGCTGGGCCCGATACAGGGCGTGCTGCTTGTCCTCATGTTCGCAGGCGCGCCAACGCTCTCATCGATCCGGCGCAGAGCGCTTCGGATCGTCGACCGGATTCTGTACGAGGGAGCGGTAACCCAGGAAGACCTGGTCAGCGCCATCAGCACCGTGTCTGCCAACCAGACCAGTCCGGAGCAAGTGCTTGACCGCGCCATTTCGTTCACCGGACAGGGTTTCGACGTTGAGTATGCAGCCCTCTTGCGCTACAGCGTGGACGGAGTCACTGTCGAGCATCTCTACAACACCCCGGATGCCACGGTCATGGAAGGCCTGAGAGCAGTAGAGCGCCCGGCGTCCCAGGGCGTCAGGCGCTCGGTGCTTCCCAACACAGACCAGGCCATTCTCATCGGCGCGCTTCGGGACGTCGGAAAAGAGCAGCGCGTCATCGTGCTCGGCCCCAGGGTGGATGAGGACATCTTCTCTGATGAGGACGTAAACCTCCTGGCCACCGTGTGTGCTGTCGTGACCACCGCTCTCACCAGGATCAGGCTCCTCGGCGAGGTGCAGGAGCAGAGCGAGCAGCTCAAGAACATGGGCACTGAGATGCAGAATATCCAGGAGACCGAGCGGCAGGAGATATCCTCCTACCTGCACGACGAGCCGCTGCAGAAGCTGGCGTATGCGCTCGGCCGGATCCGGGAGATGGAGCTGCCTGAGGACATAAAGAACCTGCTCGAAGATGTCGCCAGAGACCTGCGAGGGACGTCGGCCAGCCTGAGCCCTGAGATGCTGCGGAGCCACGGCCTGATGTCCGCGCTCAAGTGGATGGTCAAGGACCAGGAGCAGCGCGGCCCGTTCAGGACCTTCCTCGAAGTGAACGGATTCAGCGAAGACGAGCGCCTGCCAGACGATATCGAGCTCACCGTCTATCGCGCCGTGCAGGAGGCGCTCAACAACTGCCGCAAGCACGCCAATGCGAAATCGGTCTGGGTCAAGCTGGAACGCACCAGGACACGTCTCGAACTGGCGGTCGAAGACAACGGCGCAGGCATCAAATCTTCCGGGGGAGTTTCCGGAGGAACAGATGAGAGAAGCCCGGACCAGGGTCTTGGCATCCGTGGCCTTAAACAGCGAGTGACGAACCTCGGCGGGACCCTCGCCGTCCTCCCTCGCTCATCACGCGGCACCGCGTTCATCGTATCGATTCCGCTCACGGCAGAGGAAGCCAGGGCGGCCAGCTAGCCCCGTATTCAGAAGAGGACACACGATTGCTGCAGCCAGTGCCAGAAGAGACGACGCCATACCGGGTGATGATCGTGGACGACCACCCGATCGTCCGGCAGGGTCTCCGGGCCGCGCTCGAGAAAGTCGAAGGCTTCACGATAGTCGGAGAGGCAGACAACGCAGATGACGCCATCTCTGCTGTCGAGATGCTATCGCCGGACCTGGTCATGCTGGACATCCGTCTCAAGGGCGGCCGCAGTGGCATAGAGGTCGCCAACGACCTGCGTGCAATGCGGTCCGGCCTCAAGATCGTCATCCTTACCAACCACGCCCAGGAGCCATACCTGCGAGCCATGATCGAGGCGGGTGTCGACGGTTATCTCCTCAAGGACACGCCTCCCGGCCAGATCGTCGAGGCTATCGAAAAAGTGGTCGCGGGTAAGAACGTATTCTCGGAGTCACTCGTCGCCAGCGTGCCGACCGCCTACATCGGGAGCGAGGCGTCCGGCGACCTGTCGTCCGTCGAGGCCGAAGTGCTTCAGATGATGGCAGATGGCGCAACCAACCAGGAGATAGCGTCACGGCTTCAATTGGAGAGGAAACTGGTTCAGATGCACCTGGCGCGCTCGTTCGCAAAGCTGGGAGTGACAGACCGCGACGCTGCGATCGCCAGGGCCGCTGAAGAGGGCATGATCGTTATCGATGAGTGGGCACGGCCGGGAACTTTTGCCGGACCCTCGCTCACTTCAGGTCGCGTCGCTCGAACGCGTACCGTCCCGCCGTGTAGGAGGCCGCCGCAATCCCAAGCGACACCAGCGGGTGCCACCAGGTCAGACCGTCCGCCAGCGGAGTACTGCCTGAGTAGTACTGGAACGGAGTGATCCACTTCAACGGATCGAGCTCTTCGACGATCTGCGTGAAGCTGTTGAGCACGAACGATGCCACGGCTAGCGCGCCCACGACGGCGTAACTCATTCCAGAGTTGCCGCTGGCGGCGGAGGCGAACAGCCCAATCGCGCCAAATGCCCAGCCAAGCAGCACGAGTGCGAACACCTGCTCGGCCAGGTTCCAGTGGCTGACCTCCGGCCACACGTCCAGCACGATCCCCGCCGCAAGGCCAATCCACATTGCTGCGCCCAACAGCAGCGTCAATACAAGCATCGCCGCAAACCGCTGTGTCAGTACCGTCGCCCTCGATATCGGGTTGGCCAGCAGCAACTCCATTTCGCCACTGCGCTCAGATCCCGCAATAGAGCTAACGCCCAGTGCGACGGCAAACACGATAACCACGATTGGCGCAGTGAACGAGAACAGCTCGGCGGTCAGATAGCCCTCAGGAGTGCCAAGGTCGCTTATACCCTGCAGCCCGAACGCCTCCAGTATCTCGACGGGGAACTCGTCAAGCTCGGCGAAGACCTCTTTGATCGACGGGTAGATGAGCATGTAGGTCAGCGACAGCAGAAGAACGCCTGCGCCCCACCACAGCATTGACCTGCGCCGGTCGTTGACGCACCTGCGGAAAAGGGCCGTATTCATGAGCGCGTCCGCTCCCGGCCCTGACGCTTATCATCGTCCTCGTGCCCGTCGTAATAGGACATGAACTGGTCCTCCAGCGCCTGCGCCCCCGTTGTGATGTCAGTCACCTCATATGGAGCGATCGCCCTCAAAAGCTCAGACAGCTCACCCGTGACCGCGATCCGCACGACGGAGTTGTCCAGTTCCACGCTCATGACTCCCTGCGCCTTCTCGATCGCCTCGACGGGAGGGCGGCCGCGGAACCCGATCTCAAGGCGTCTGACGGCGCGCGACTTCAACGTGGCCATCGTCTCGACCGCAACGAGTTCGCCACGGCGGATGATCCCCACGCGGTCGCAGATGCGCTCCACCTCCGGCAGGACATGGGAGGAGAGCAGCACGGCGCCGCCGCGTGCCCGCACACCGGAGAGCAGCTCGTAGACCCTGCGCCTGATCAACGGGTCCAACCCGGATGTCGGCTCGTCAAGCACCAGCAACTCAGGCCGGTGCATGAGCGCGTTGACGATGCCGATCTTCTGGCGGTTTCCGCTCGAGAGGTTGCGCAGCGGCTCGTCGACGTCCGCCTCAATCTCTTCCATCAAACGCTCGGCATAGGTCCAGTCGACCCCTTCCCGCAGGTCTGCCTGGAACCGGAGCCAGTCCCGGCCCGTGGCTCGCTCGGACAGCGCAAGGTCACCCGGCAGAAAGCCGACCCGCGCCCGTGCCAGCGGGGTCGACTGCGCGTCCACTCCAAGCAGCGTGGCGCTGCCGCCGGTTGGGCGGATGAAGTCAAGCACTGTGCGAATCGTGGTGGTCTTGCCCGCGCCGTTCGGACCGAGCATCCCGAACACTTCGCCCCTGCGCACACTGAAGCTGATGTCACGGATGCCGCGACCGTTCGGGTAGACCTTTGAAAGAGCGACGGTTTCGAGCGCGACCTCAGTAGAGGTCACCTGGCCCGGGGCCGGGGAGTGAAGTTTGGAACGTGCAGCCATATTCACGAATTGTTGTATGCCGGAACGGACCCGCCGGCGCGCCGCCATGTAGTAACCGTGAGGCTACGGCCTGTGCGGAGCTGCCGCACGGGGCGGACAGGATACCGCCGCTACAGGCAAGATCAGCGATGTGCCGGGACAGGGAATCGGCTGAGCCTGGTGCAACCTAACCCGCCCGCGGGTACTCTAAGTAAGCAGATCGCCGGTCAAATTCCCAGTTTGGACCAGCTCGCCCGGACAAAAGAGAGGCCCACCGTGTTCAGCCTGCGCCGCAAACCCGCCGGAGTTCCCGCTCCGGAAGACTGCCTGCCCGGCCGTGACAAGCCCATCGCAACCTCATCCGTCCATTATGTGAACGGCAACCCGATCGTCCCGCCGTTCCCCGCCAACATGGAGCAGATCGTCTTCGGCATGGGCTGCTTCTGGGGCGCGGAGAGACTCTTCTGGCAGCTTGACGGCGTCTACACGACGGCGGCCGGCTACAGCGGCGGTACGACGCCGAACCCGACATACGAAGAGACCTGCACTTCCCGGACCGGTCACACCGAGGCGGTGCTGGTGGTTTTCGACCCCGAGAAGGTCGGTCTCGACGCGCTGTTCAAGGTGTTCTGGGAGAACCACGACCCGACGCAGTACATGGGACAGGGCAACGACGTCGGCAGCCAGTACCGCAGCGCTGTCTACTCATCGAGCGATGCCCACCTCGATGCGGCGAAACGTAGCCTTGCCGCCTATCAGGAGCGGCTCACCGCAACCGGCTACGGGGAGGTTCAGACCGAGATTGCGCCAGCAGGCGAGTTCTACTACGCCGAGGAGTACCACCAGCAGTACCTGGCCAAGAACCCGTCCGGCTACTGCAACCACGGCTTCTGCCAGGTCGCATACAACTGACGGCTTCTGACGACTTCTGACGGCTTCGCACCACGCAGCCTTCGACAGGCTTAGGCCTGTCATGCTGAGCTCGACTCAGCATCTCTCTGGAAACCGGTCAGCCGAGAGATTCTGAGTCAGGCTCAGAATGACAACCGACCCTATCCCGCAGACAGGTGACCTGGCCTTCGCCCGGATCTCTGGCCCTGGCGGAGAGTCGGGATTCGACCGGCGGGCCGCGGAGCTGAACTCTCTCACGTCTCTCCGTCCTCCGCCGCCCTTTCACCCGTTGCCTTTTGGCTCCGGCTCGTCCATCCTGCCAGCGCCACCACATGTAAACGCGCTCCACTGAAAGGCAGCAAGCGAAATGCTCGAACGATTCCTGGTCCCTGAGCAAGACCGCGTCTACGTCGCCCACGACAGGATGCACGGCGCAACGAAGGCGATCTTCTTGAAGATGGGCCTCTCAGACGCCGACGCAACCCTTTCGGCAGACGTGCTGATGACCAGCGACCTGAGAGGGTGCGAGTCGCACGGCGTGTCGAACATGCTTGCCCTGTACGTCGACGCGTACTCGAAGGGAGAGATGAACCCTTCGCCGGACGTGCGGGTCACGCGGGAGTCTGACACGACTGCCAACCTGGACGGCGACACGGGGCTCGGCCTGCACGTCCTGCCAAAGGCGATGGAGATGGCTATCGAAAAGGCCCGCAGACACGGCACGGGGACCGTCGTCGTCCACAACTCCCGGCACATCGGAATGCTCGCCTACCACGCCATGATGCCGATTCAGCACGACATGATCGGCTGGTGCATGACCGCCGGAAACCCGCTCAACGCAGTGCCGACCTTTGGCGCCGAGGCGCGCTTTGCAACGAATCCGTGGGCGTGGGCGTTCCCCGCAGACAAAGAGGCGCCGTTCGTCTTCGACGTCGCCACCACGCAGGTGGCCGGCAACAAGCTGCGGCTGGCAGACAGAGTGGGCGCGCCGATGGAGCCAGGATGGATTACTGATAACGACGGCTCGCCCATCATGAGGGAGACGCCGCTCCCCCCGCGAGGCCAGTACATGATGCTGCCGTTCGGCGGCACACGAGAGCAGGGCTCTCACAAAGGCTACGGTTTCGCCGCTGTGGCTGAGGTCATGTGCGACCTGCTTTCAGGCATGGGCGCAGGGTTCCTCATGGCGCCACCGCCGCCGCTCGTGCTCGGCCACTTCGTCCAGGCGATCAGCATCGACGCCTTCACAGACGTGCCGAAGTTCAAACGGGACATGGACGACTTCCTGCGCGGCCTGCGTGAGACGAAACCTGCGCCGGGGCATGACCGCGTCGTCTATGCCGGACTGCCTGAGGCGGAGGAGACTGAGGTCAGGCTCAGGGACGGGATTCCGTACCACCGCCAGGTTGTCGAGTGGTTCGAGTCGATCCGGGCCGAGCTGGACCTCGACTTTACCCTCAGATAATGACCAGTAGTGGCGACCAGTAGTGGCGAGCGGTTGCCGGAGGTAGAATCCCTGCCGGGCTGATCATGCCGGAGTCAAGGTTCTGCGGTTGATCTGCCGCTGCACGGACACGCTGCGAACGCCGTTCCTGCGGCAAGGCTGATTGGGCGTCTCCGGCGGCACTGCCAGGGGCCATGGCACTTCACCGCAATAACCGGAGCGTCTCGCCGCTCTCTTCCCGAGTGCTCCAGCGGCATTACGGCATCCTCTCAGCGCGTCTCAACGGCCGGCGCAGGCTCAGTCGGACTCGCCAGACACCATGACTCGCCTGCGCTGCGGTTGGACACAATCACATACCAACCGGTAGCCTTCCCATGAAATGAAAGCGAGCCAACAGGACGGGCAACCGTTAGCGTCGGCGGGTGATGCGGCAATGAACATCGTCAGGGCCACGGAAGCTGATCGAAAAGTACTGGGTCCGGCTCTCGCCAACGCCTTTCCGGACCACCCGCTATACAGATGGATGATCGCCGAGCCTCGCAGGCGCCAGAAGATGGTGAGTTGGATCGAGGACCGTGTGGTCGCGTACGGGCTCCGCTACGGTGTGGTGTTCACAGACGATCGGAAAGTCAGCGCGTCAGTGATTCTGCCCACAGATGGTCCTGGAGTGACCGTTTCGCGGATGCTCAGGACGGGACTGTGGCAGGCGCCATTCAGAGCCGGCTGGGGCGCATTCCGCAAATTCCTGCGGTTTTCATCGCAGATGGAGGCGATCCACAGACGGCACATGACTGGCCCGCACTACCTGCAGCTTTCGATAGGCGTTGATCCGCCCGCCCACGGCCTGGGCATTGGCTCAGCGCTGTTAACGGCAGGCACCGATCTTGCGGATGAGGCCGGACTGGCGTGCTATACCGAGACGCTGCTCGAGCGAAGCATGGAATGGCACACGCGGTTCGGGTACGCGGTGGTCGAGGAGACCAACGTCCCCGGCGTAGGACCGATCTGGGCAATGGTAAGAGAGCCGCGAGCCCGGACTTGAGTCGGGGCGCCCGATTGCGGGTCAAGGGTGACCGGACGGCCGGGTCAGGGTGCGGGCAAGGTCTTCGCCAGATCCTGTGTGGATGGTCTGTCATTCTGAGCGGACGGTTTGTCATTCTGAGCTTGACTCAGAATCTCTCGGCTAACCGGCTTCCTGAAAGATGCTGAATCAAGTTGGCTCTATTGACATCATCTTCCGTGCCAAGAGGGATAGACAGTGGCCGAGAGGGATGCGGTTAACAGAGCCGATCAAGTTCAGCATGACAGGCCATCCCGGTCGCGCACTCTTCGGCAGGCCCTCGACCCGCAAGCGGGTGCCCCAGTTCAGGACGCGGCTCAGGGTGTCGGGCCAGGACGGACGTGCCAGATTCCCTCGCCCCGAGGCCTTCACGTTGACAGACCGGCCTCGCGCCATCACGCCTGCGCGTAACATCCGGCGCAGGCGTGCCATCCGCAGGTGAATGGAGAGAGCAATGACCGGCGATCAGCTGACAGAGGTCCGCAAACAGATCCTGGCCACAGTGCGAGAGTTCGTCAGGCGAGAGGTCGTGCCGCAGGCCGCGGAACACGACAGAAACGACACCTATCCAACCGCTCTTGTGGACCAGATGGCAGAGATGGGCCTGTTCGGCATAACCATTCCCGAAGAGTACGGCGGACTCGGGCTCGACCACTCCACGTACGCAATGGTCTTCGAGGAGCTGGCGAAGGGCTGGCTATCGATCACCGGCCCCATCGGCACCCACTCCATCCTGACCTACGCAATCGGCAAATACGGCACTGATGAGCAGAAGGGTCACTGGCTACCCGATCTGGCAACCGGGAAGAAGAGAGGTGGTCTCGCGCTCACCGAGCCGGGCGGCGGCAGCGACGTTGCGGGGCTTCGGACTCGCGCTATCAGGGACGGTGACGAGTACGTGGTGAACGGCAACAAGCTGTTCATCACGAACGGCGAGCAGGGCGACGTCTTCTTCCTGCTCGCCAGGACAGACGCAGAGGCTGACCCGCCGCGCCGCGGGATCACCGGCTTCATCGCAGAAAAAGGCCCCGGCTTCACCGCCGGACGCCACCTCGACAAACTTGGATACCGCGGCGTCGATACGGTCGAACTGGTCTTCCAGGACTATCGCGTCTCAGCGGCCAACGTTCTCGGAAACACGGAAGGGCAGGGGTTCTACCAGGTCATGGACGCGCTGGAGACTGGCCGGATCAACGTTGCCGCCCGCGCAGTCGGCGTCGCCACCGCAGCTTTCGAGGCTGCGATCAGGTACGCGCAACAGCGCAAGACCTTCGGCAAGCCGATTGCGGAACAGCAGACGATCCAGAACATGCTGGCTGACATGGCGACCAAAATACATGCGGCGCGCCTCATGACATACCACGCCGCGGGGCTGAAAGACTCAGGCGGCAGGATCGACCTCGAAGCCGGAATGGCAAAACTCTACGCAAGCGAAATCTGTGGCGAGGTGACGATGGACGCCATGCGCATTCACGGCGGCTACGGCTTCACGAAGGACCTGCCGCTCGAACGCTACTACCGTGACGCGCCGCTGATGATTATCGGCGAAGGCACGAATGAGATTCAGCGCCTGGTGATAGCCCGCAACCTGCTGAGCCAGTACGCGGTCGTGTGACGTCGCCGTACAGGTGAACGCCTCCGTCACGACCGGTTCGCGTGCTTGCAGAGCCTCATAAACGGCCTGGCGTGACGTCTACGCCGCATCTTGATTTCATGCCGTAATTTGTGCGTTAGACGGCTGACCTCTATCATGCTGGCACGCTGGCAAGTCCCAATTTGGGATTTTATTAAGCTGGCTGCCGCCCACAGACAGCGCGGCAACAGGCATTATCTTGCTTGCTCTTCCAGCACCGTAACGCCACCGAACTGATATTGAAGTGGCGTTTCAGTTCAGAGATGCAAGCTTATGTTTTCTAAGTTCAGCTCATGGCGATCACGCACGCGTCCGCTTGACACCTACCTTACTGAGTACATAACCCAGACCTACAGCATGTCTGCCGAAGACGCCGGCGAGCTTCAGTTCGTGAAGTCTTCGCAACGGCTGGCGAGCAAGAATGTTGCGCTCTTCCGGATCTACGACCCTCGACAGATCGCCGACTCAGCCGCCAAGGTGACATACAGCGTCCTCGACGATCATCAGGCACTCGTGCAGTTCGAGGGCAGGTTCGCCCCGAACGGCAACATCTCGGAGATCAGGGACAAGCGCAACCAGCTGTAATCGGCCCCTGTGTTCACCAGGGTTCACCGGAGTTCGCCAGCGGCAAGCAGCCTGTTGCTGGCATAGACGCCTGCCCACGCCGCCGGCAGTCGAGCGCAGCGCGCTCCGGAACCGCCACGGGCGTACCACGGTCAGTCCCCGCCGGACAGCGCCGTTTCACGGGACGAAGATTACCCGCCGTAACGCCGCGTGATTTCTCCCGGTTGAGATGGTGACACAGCAGGCGCGCTCACGACGCTCGTTAACGTGACTGGCAAGTACCGGCACGCATCACAAACGCTGCGCGTGACCGGAATGAAACACGCGGGCCCGGCAGGTCAATCAGGAGATACGGTCACCGGCGCATCAGGCTGAGATTACCTGTCGGCCATTTTGCAGCCGCTTGCAGCTGCCGAATGTTCCCGGAACCGGTTATTTCTCTAAGAAAAGAAACGATGCCGCATATGCCGCATATGCCGTCAGGCAACGCCTGGAGCGTACGCGCAGGTCGGGTCTGCCTCAAGCATGTCACCGGTCATCGCGTAGGCCCGGGCGCGTGAGCCGCCGCAGACATCGTTGAACTGGCAGATCCCGCACTTGCCCTTGAGCATGGCGACATCTCTCAGGCTCTTGAAAACGGAGGACTCTCGATAGACCTGAGCGATGTTGTCCGTCCGGACGTTGCCCGCCCGGACCGGCAGAAACCCGCTTGGATAGATCTCCCCCAGATGAGAGATGAACATAGTCCCTCTGCCATCGTTGGTCGTCGGGCCCGGCCAGCCCTCCCTGATCACGCCCCGCGCCTCCTCAGGCACCTGCTCGAGAGTGCCTGCCTGCATCCTGCGTAACACGAATGCGCGGCGGTAGTGCTGGGCGAGCGTTGTCTTCACCCGGAACCGCCAGTCTTTCGCGTTGTCCAACACCCAGTTGAACACCTTCTCGTGCTCGTCTGCGGAGAGCACCTGGTCGAGCGCTGCCCGGCCGGTTGGCACGAGGAAGAACAGGTCCCAGACAGATGCTCCGTGTTTCGCCATCAGGCCGGCCATCACCGGCAGGTCGTCCACGGTCCTGCGAGAGACGGTTGTGTTGACCTGGAACTGCAGACCGCACTCTTGAGCCAGAGCCATCATCTGCAGTGTGCATTCGAACGTTCCCTCGAACCCCCGGAACTCGTCGTGCGTCTTTGCAGACGCGCCGTCGAGGCTGAAAGAGACGCTTGAGACGCCAAGCTCAACGAGCTTTCTAAGGCGCTGCTCGGTCACCAGCGCGGTCGCGCTCGGGGCCACGGCGACGGTGAAGCCCTTTCTCTTCGCATGCTCGATGATCTGGAAGAGGTCTCGCCGCATGAAAGGGTCGCCGCCGCTCAGAATCAGCATCGGCGAAGCTGAGAACTCAGACAGTGCATCGATAACGCTGAGACATTCGTCTGTTTTGAGTTCCAGCGGGTGGGCTTTCGGCTCTGCCCTGGCACGGCAGTGCACGCACGAAAGCGCGCACGCCCTCGTCACTTCCCAGAACACGATGAACGGGTCACTGTCCAGGTCGAGGGCCTTGAACCGTGCGGCGTGGCTTGCTGAAGCGTGCTTCTGCTGCACCATCACGCCCTCTCTTCCAGAGTCAGGTAGCAGGCAGGGTCGAATCCCCACGGATCCCCGGTGGCGCTTTCGGCCCGCACTCTCAGGTTGCCGTTACAGATATCGAGCCACCGGCAGCTCTTACATGGATCTCCGAGCAGGGATTTACGGTTTCTGAGGGCGTTCAGGAACTCGTTGTCGGTTGCTGACCAGATCTCACTGAATGGTTGCTTGCGCACGTTCCCGAGAGTGCGAGCCCACCAGAATTGATCCGGGTGCACGTTCCCTGTGTTGTCCACGCAGGCGATCCCGGTCCCGGTGCTGTTGCCACCGTTTCTCTTGAGCAACCGCTCAATCTCGCCAGTCCGGCCCGGAGCGTTCTCTCGGCTCCACAGCAGCATGTACGGGCCGTCGACGTGGTTGTCGACGGTTAGCACTTCGAGCGATCTACCGTTCGAGTTCGCTTCGATCGTACGTTCGAAGATATCCTCAACGGTCTTTCGCCGGCTGTCATTGTCGAGATCGAACGGGAGCAGCTTTGCGCCTCGTCCGGCATAGGCGAGGTGATAGACGCAGAGCCGCGGCGCGCCTTCCTCTACTGCCAGGTCGAAGATGCCAGGGAGATCGGCCACGTTGCGGCTTGTCATGGTGAACCTGACACTGACCGTCATGCCGGCGGCGGTGGCATTTCGGATGCCGCTCAGAGCGTCGTCAAACGCGCCTTTTGACCCTCTGAACTTGTCGTTGGTCTGACGCAGACCGTCCAGGCTGATCCCGACCCTGTCCAATCCGGCGTCCGCCAGGCGCGCCACGTTGTCCCGGTTGAGCAGGGTGCCGTTGGTCGACAGGACGGGCTTGATCCCGGACTTCCTGGCGTGCGCGATGAGTTCAGGCAGGACTTCTCGCATCAGCGGCTCTCCGCCCGAGAAGAGCAGGACGGGCGCTCCAAACTCGGCGAGGTCTTCGATGAGCCGTTTGCCTTCGGCCAGGCTGAGCTCCCCCGCGTACTGTTTGTTATGTGAGGAGCTGTAGCAGTGCGCGCAGTGCAGGTTGCACTGGCGGGTGATGTTCCAGACCACCACGGGCCTGTGATGAACGGACTTTGTCCGGCGCTGACCGTTCCGGTGTTCGCCGTAGCGCAAATCGTCGCCCGGAGTCGGGCTGTCGCAGAGCAGTCGAGTAACACTGAGCAATCTGTTGGTGTGTGCCTTGTCACTGTGAATCCGAAAACCCTGCGGCGCCAGACAAGCACGCTCCTGAGAGGCAAGTGTCGTTGCCATGACGCGGCAGAACGTCACGCCTCAGTGAGAAAATCGTGAGGAAAGTGCGGCTGCCGTGTGGTCCTGATCGAGTTGTCACGCGACCAGGTAAGACGGTCTTTCCGTGCGGTCTGCTTTCGAAGCCTGGCGGGTTGCCGGACTCCCAGGAGGTCTGCGTTTGCGGGACTCCGTCCACGCGTATTATGGGCGCACTATGAAAAAGGACTGGCGGGTGACCTGCGCCGCCGCGATGAGCCATCTGAGGCTGCTCATCGAGATACCTGAGCAGCATCGGGTGAGCGGATTACGAGCACGAGTTCAGCGGACCGTCATTTGTGCCAGCAGCGATGGCATCATGCGCAGTGAATGGACGCTCTTGTCTGAACCCGGCGCGCGGCACTGAGTGTTCGCCAGCGAGCCCCGGCTTTACTAGCACCGGGAGGCTGATCTCATGGCGTGAGCGGCGGAAGTGGAGCGCTTCTCGTTGAGCGCCGGTCGGAAGGGATTTGCCTGATCAGGGCTGTGGTCTCCCGCTGTGGCAGGCTCTATTTCTTGCAACCGATGGGCGTAATGCGGTAGAGCTCCATGTAAGAGGACGACCTCCGTGGACCTGCCGCTGGATAAGCCTTCGACGAGCTCAGGACGCAGATCAGGACAAGAGGAGCATGTTCATGGCCTGATGGCCCTCACAACGGCAAATGGCCTACTATCCTGTGAGCGTGGCGCAGGACAGCCGGGTGTGAAACGCCGGCTAACCGCCTCAATTCAGTACACTCGAGTATCTACGTATGCCAGCAGCGCACAGGCACCGCTCCGCCAAAGCCTCTCTCGTAACCGAACGCCTGCTTGCGCAGTAAGCGCCGGAGAAACCGATGAACTACGTTCCGTTCGGCCGCACAGGGGTGAATGTGAGCCCGCTGGTGCTGGGCTGCATGATGTTTGGCGGAAGGACATCGCCAGAAGACTCCTGCACGATCATTGACCGGGCCATCGACGCCGGCCTCAACTTTCTCGACACCGCCAATGTCTACGCCGCAGGGAAGAGCGAAGTGGTTGTCGGTGAGGCGCTCAAACGCAACGGCAAGCGCGACTCGGTGTTCCTTGCGACAAAGGTGAATGGGCGGATGTCAGACGATCCGAACGGACTCGGGAACTCCCGTCTCCACATCATCGAGCAGTGTGAGGCGAGCCTGCGCAGGTTGCAGACGGACCGCATCGACCTGTACCAGTTCCACAGGCCGTCGAGACACATCGCCATAGACGAGTCGCTGCGTGCAATGGATGACCTCATACGCGCCGGCAAGGTGCGTTACACCGGGACATCGAACTTCGGCTCCTGGCAGGCTGTGGAGTCGCTGTGGGCGGCGAGGGAGCTGGGGCTGAACAGGTTCGTGTCTGACCAGTCGCCGTACAACATGGCTGACCGTCGCATTGAGCGTGAGATGATCCCGATGTGTCAGACGTTCGGGCTGGCGGTGATCCCGTGGAGCCCGCTGGCGGGCGGCGGTTTGACTGGCAAGTATGCGAGGGCAGAGAGGCAGGCTCCCGGGACTCGGTTCGGCGATGAGGCACGGCCGAACATGATGCGGCGCTTCAACGAGGGCGTGCTGGATGTTGTGGACGGAATCAGGCCGCTTGCCAAGTCGAAGGGCTGCACCGTTTCTCAACTTGCGCTGGCGTGGGTGATGAGCAGGCCGGGCGTGACGGCGCCGCTGGTTGGGCCGCGGACGCTGGAGCAGCTTGAGGACAATCTCGGCGCGCTGGATGTGGAGGTTACGGCTGAGGACGCAGCGGCTGTGGACGGGCTTGTGGCGCCTGGCGAGCATGTTGCGGATTTTTTCGAGGCAAGCTTCGCCCCGAACCTGCACAGGTGGTAGAGCGGGGACATTCATGGAGTGCATGGACAGGCTGGTAGCGATCGGAGCCGCTGCCATGCAGCTATGTCGCATGAAGGACTTCATAAATTCCTTCCGCGACGTAAAGTCTGTTCCGCGCCTTACCCGTTGTCTCTTTGAGAATCCCTCCTGCAACGAGAATGTCAATCGACCTTCCGGCCGTCATAGCGGTTACATCCTGGTTTAACTTCACCCATTCAGGCCAGACAACCGGCATTTCGAACAACCCGTCAACGATCTCAAGGGCCGTATTTGATCGTGACCTCGCCATGACAGCTACTCTGTAAGACTCCCTGAGCTCAAACAGTTGCCGTGCTTTTTTCGCGGAATCGAACGCCTGGTCCCGGACGGCGGTCAGAAACAGCCTTATCCATGTATTCCAGTCACCTCGCTGGCTCACACCTAGCAATGCATCCATGTACTGCAGTCGCCGTCTCTCGAAAAACGGGCTGATGCGCAGCACCGGGTGCTCCAGAAGTTTCCAGTGGTGTGTGAGGAGCGCAACCAGCAATCTACCGATTCGGCCGTTGCCATCTTCAAATGGATGGATTGTCTCGAACTGGTAGTGAATCAGGGCGAGTTCCACGAGCTCGGGATACTCACGTTTTCCGTTCATGTATTTTTCAAACGCGTCAAGGCAATCCCCGAGCTGAACTGCGGGCGGCGGAACAAACCTTGCAGTTTCCAGTGAGTCAGACTCGTGTTCGGCGATGAAATTCTGCGAGGTTCGAAACTCTCCCGGACGCCTCTGGGCGCCTCGGACTCCGGTCATCAGGCGCTCATGAACGTTTTTCAGTAACCGCAAGCTTGGAGGGAGACCGGCTAGCAGCTTGATTCCGAGTTCCAGCGCCTGCTTGTAGTTGTCTGCCTCTCTCGCCGAGTCCGGGTCACTTACTCTGCCAGCGCCGGAGTTGAACAGGGTCAGTTGTTCCAGGGTCGTGATTGTGCCCTCAATGCGGCTAGAAGCCACCGCTTCCGACCTGACGAACGTGGTCACGACGAGCCCGGGTTTCGGCAGGTTCAGGACCGCTTCGTCCAGTCTTCCGAGCGCGTTTGAAGCCTCGGCCAACAGCCTGAGCATTGGCCTGTCGAGATTCAGATCAGGCGGCAGTGGTTGTGGAACGAATGCGATGCCGCCCTCGTTCGCTGGGATAGAGACCAGATCGCCTGGGGCGTCTTCTGTAAAGTCTTCGATCTTCATGGCAACTTTTATGTGAGTATGTGTAGTTAAGACCGGCCGTTATTATACTTTATGCCACCATACTATAATAACCAGTGCCCTTAGTATCACGTATTCGATGAAAGCGTTACTTACGCCTTGTTGCGAAGGGGACACGCAACGTCTGAGGCGAGCCAGTCATGTCATGTGACTCAAGGAAACGGCGACAAGAGCGCATTCAGTGCGGCGGGCCTGGCTCTTCTGCGAGTATCCGCTCGATGAACTCGGTCTTGGCTTCTGTGTAGTTGAGCCGGTCAGCGCCGAACCGGGCGGCGAGCACGCGTTTGAGCGTCGCGTACTCTCTGGCAGCGTTGGCATCTGCCCGCATGCGGTCCCTGAACGCCATGTGCCGCTTGAACGGCCTGCTCTCGGCCGTCACCAGGTACAGGTGGTGAGGATAAGCGTCCGCCGGCGTCCAAAACGCCTCACGACCCTTGATCCCGCGGTCGCCCCGGTGCTCGTAACCGAGCGTTGCCAGGAGCCGGACCGCACCCGGGACGTCGCTCTCGACAGCGACGGCGACATCGATGTCGATTACCGGCTTCGCTGCGAGTCCGGGGACAGCAGTGCTCCCGATGTGCTCTATGGCGAGGGCCTACGGGCCAAACGCAGCCGAGACCCTGGCCTTGATCAACTCGAACTGCGCTGGCCAGTCCGGGTCGTACTCGACGATTACGATTGGCGGTTCCGTCTGCAAGATTCGTATACCGGCTGTCTGGAAGCTGACCGCATCATCTGACAGCCACTGGCCGCAGTTGGCCGCAGGATGACTGAGAAGACTCGCCATCGGCCTCACGGCCAGCGAGCGTTACATCGCCGCCAGCTTCTTGAGGACCTCTGTGGCGTTGGGAATCATGCCCTGCGGGAACACCTCGGAGTCACGTATGACGCCTGTTTCGTCGATGAGGAAGACAGAGCGCCTGGCGTTGCCGCGATCCTCGTTATATACGCCGTACGCTTTCGCGACCGCGCCTTTCGGATGGAAATCGGACAGCAACGGGAACTCGATTCCGCCCATCGACTCGGCCCACGCCCTCTGCGACGGAACATTGTCGACGCTCACCTCAAGCACTTCGGTGTTCGCGGCTGCTATTTCGTTGTACTTCTCACGGAAGCCAGAGACCTGGTTCGTTCAGCCGCCCGTGAAGCTTGCAGGGTGAAAGGCGAGGATCACACGGCGGCCGCGGTAGGCGGAGAGCGTGACTGCGTTGCCATCGTGGGCGTTGAGGGTGAAGTCTGGAGCTTCGGCTCCTGGTTGGAGGCTCATGGTTCCTGGTACATCCGTCTGCTATCTGATAGTGATCAATCCCGTGTCGCCGGGCCGGCTGAGCCGGATAATAACCGAATGGCGGGCAACGAGGTTGGGATTCCGGCGCAAACCCGGCTAGAAACCCCACACTCTGGCCGCGTTATCGCCAAGTAGCAAATCGCGTTCGTGTCCGGTCAGCCAGTCGAAGCCCTCGCGAACGATTCGCAGCTCCTCCGCAAGGGTCGGCCAGCCGTGGTCCGTGCGGTGATAGCCGGGGTAGCCGGTGCCCCACATGCAGCGGTCGATACCGAACTCGTTTATCGCCAGCCTCACCGCGCCGTGCATGTCTGCGTGTGGAACATCTTCGTGTGAGCGGTTGTGGACATCCGAGATCTTGATCAGGATGTTCGGGTGGCGGGCAAGGTCGAGCACCGGCCTGTAGTCAGCCCAGCCGTTTGCCGCCATCTCCGGCAGCGGATACATCATGTGGTCGATCAGCCAGGTGATCTGCGGATATCTAGCCGCGGCGACGTCCATCTGGGCCGCGTATTCGGGGCGGCAGTGGACCTGCACAATGCCCTTGCGGTCAGAGATCGCCTCGAACATCGGAGCGTTCTCCGGCTTCGTCAGGATCTCGCCCTCAGCAGGGTCTTCCGTCAGGTAGTACATGGGATGAAACCGGAAGCCCGTCATGCCGCGCTCTTCCATCCAGTAGGCGGCCAGCCGTGCGTTTTCGGGGTCGAGCGGGTCGATCAGGCCCTGCGCGACGAACCTGTCAGGGTAGCGCCTCGCGGCGTCTGCGACGTAGCCGTTGTCCCATGTCGAGAACGATGTCTGGACGAGCACCGTGCGGTCGACGCCGTTCGCGTCCATATCTTCGAGCAGCATTTCGGCGGTCCCGGGCGCTGTTGGCAGGGCTGTCCAGCGGGGCGCGGTTGGCCCGACCGGCGCGACCGGCGGCATCTCCCAGATATGGACATGGGTGTCAACGATCATGCGTTGCGGTTCCATTCAGCGAGTTTGAATACGGTGAGCCAGTTCTCAAACGCGATGTTAGACGGTGACGCCGACTCAGGGAAGCCGAGTTCGTTGATGAGTGAGCGAGTCTGTGGGCCGCTGAGCAGGCTTCGGAGCAGAGATCTTGTTGAGCGGTGGGACGAGTTGAGTACCGATCTTGCGAAACGATCGAACTCGCGATGTTGATCTTGTTGGAACAGCGGTTGCGCACGCCGCGTGAGCTTCAGCATTACCGAGTTGACGGACGGTGGCGGGGAGAACTCTCGTGGGT
Organism: Chloroflexota bacterium; assembly: GCA_027624075.1. Lineage (GTDB taxonomy): Bacteria > Chloroflexota > Dehalococcoidia > Lucifugimonadales > Lucifugimonadaceae > JAJCYX01. The sequence continues at coordinate 63,668 of JAQBUH010000006.1, read as the reverse complement.
CTAGCCATGCGATGAGAGATGGCTAGAAGCGCGCTTTGAGCATAACGCTGAAGGCAGACTCGGGGCCGAACGGTTGCTCTAAAAACCGGCTGGCGGCTGCGGCTTCCATGATCAGACATGCTGTTTCGGGAGGTCGTGATCCCAGGACAAGCTTTCGCACGATCGCCGCAGTGCGCGCATACGGGATGTTGGCGAAGAAGTTGTATGCGCCGGATGGCAGCGAGTAACTCAGGAAGTCGCTGTTACGCAGCGTTACATTCGCCGTGTCTGCAAAGCGAGTCCGGAGCCGAGTGTACAGCGTACGGTCAAGTTCGATGGCTACGACGCGCGAAGCTATTGCGGCGAGATGAGCCGTAAGCGCGCCGTCGCCGGGACCGGCTTCGATGACGAGGTCCCGGTGGGCAATGGTCGATGCCGCAACCAGCCGCTTCGCGGTCGAGGCGTTGCGCAGGAAGTGCTGGGAGAGATCAGCCCTCCGTGCAGCGCCTATCGAGTGCCGGGTCCGGTTTGCCCGCGCCGCGCGTCCCCGGTTTCCGGGTCGGCCGTCCACGGATCACCGTTACGCACATAGTTTTCGCGTCCTTGAGAGATTGATAGCGTCTGCGGCTGCAGCCTAGCGGCACAGAACGGTTGCCGAATCCCTCATTCTTGCCAGCGCAGGTACGGCTTGCGGGCTGCCGCCGCCTCGTCCAGCCTCGTCACCGGCAGGGTGTGGGGCGCTGTGCGGACCGTTTCAGGGTCAGACGTGACCTCGTCGTCGATCTGGCGCATCACCTCGATAAACCGGTCCAGCGTCTCCTTCGACTCGGTCTCTGTCGGCTCAACCATCAGCGCCTCGTCCACGATCAGCGGGAAGTACATCGTCGGCGCGTGGATCCCGTGGTCGAGCAGCCGCTTTGCGATGTCAAGTCCCTTCACTCCCCGCTTTCGCTGGCGAGTGGCGCTCAGCACAGTCTCGTGCATGCAGTAGCGGTCTGCGGCGAGATCGAAGCGGTCCTTGAGCTGTGCCTGGATGTAGTTGGCGTTCAGGATGGCGTTTTCCGCCACCGCTTTCAGCCCGTCCCGGCCCATTGCGCGGATATATGTGTAGGCGCGCGCCAGGATGCTGAACGAGCCGTGAAACCCGTTGATCTTGCCGACGCTGTGCTCCGGCGTGTCGAGGGTGTATGTGTCGCCGCTCTTGGCAGCGACGGGCTCCGGCAGGAAGCTCGCCAGCTCTTCGGTGACCATGACCGGGCCAGAGCCGGGACCACCGCCGCCGTGCGGAGTGGAGAAGGTCTTGTGCAGGTTGGAGTGGCAGATGTCGACGCCCAGGTCGCCCAGCCTGACCATGCCCAGCAAAGCGTTCAGGTTCGCCCCGTCCGCGTACACGAGACCGCCTGCTGAGTGAACGATCTGAGTGATCTCGAGTATGCTCGGCTCAAACAGGCCGAGCGTGCTTGGCATCGTTAGCATGAACACCGCCGTCCGCTCGTCTGTCAGAGAGCGGAGCGCATCGACATCGACGTTGCCCGAGGCGTCTGACGGCACTGTGACAACCTCAAGCCCTGCCATTGCGGCTGAGGCAGGGTTGGTGCCGTGTGCGCTGTCAGGGACGATCGCGACGGTCCGTGCGGAGTCGTTGCGCCGTGCGTGGTAGGCGCGGGCGATCAGCAGGCCGGCGTACTCGCCCTGCGCGCCCGCCAGCGGCGCAAGGCTGACGCCGGGGAGGCCGGTGAGGTCACCCAGCGCCTCCTGGAGCTCGTACATGAGCTGTACCGCGCCCTGGACCTGTTCCGCAGGCTGGTTCGGGTGAATGTTGGCGAACCCCGGCAGCGACGCGATGGCGTCGTTGAGCTTCGGGTTGTACTTCATCGTGCAGGAGCCGAGCGGGTAGAAGTTCGTGTCGATCGAGAAGTTGAGCTGGCTGAGTAGCGAGAAGTAGCGAATCACCTCAAGCTGCGCTATCTCCGGAAGCGGCAGGTCGTCCCTGAGCAACGTCGCGTCAGGCATCGGCTGCGCTGGCACGTCTGACTCCGGGAGCGCAACGGCGCGGCGGCCCGGCACTGAGCGGTCCATCAAGAGCCTGCGGTCCATTTCCCTCATTGGCGTGGTCATTGCGCGCCCCCGATCTCCCGAAGGGCCGATATAAGCGTGTCAATCTCGCCCCTGGAGTTCATCTCAGTGACGCAGATGAGCATCGTGTCCGGGATGCGGTCGCTGATGTCGTACCCGCCGATGATCTTTCTCTTCAGCAGGGCGGCGTTCGTCTCTGCGACGGAGCGAGGACAGGTGACGGCGAACTCGTGGAAGAAGGCGCCGACGACGGGCAGTGAGTAGCCGGGGACCTTCGCTATCTCGGAGGCGGCATAGTGCGCCTTCTGGTAGCAGAGGTTGGCAACGTCTCTCATGCCCTGCTTGCCGAGCGTCGCGACGTAGACGGCGACCATGAGGCCGATCAACTGCGTGCTTGTGCAGATGTTGGAGGTTGCCCGCTCTCGCCGGATGTGCTGCTCCCTGGTCTGGAGCGTCAGCACGTACCCGGTGCGGCCCTGTGTGTCTGTCGTGCGGCCGATGATGCGCCCAGGCAGTTGCCTGATGTGCTCCTGGCGGCAGGCGAAGAGGCCAACGTATGCGCCGCCGAACGATAGAGGCACGCCAAGCGGCTGGCCCTCTGCCGTGACGATGTCAACGCCGTACTTTCCGGGCGGCTGGAACAACCCGTGGGCGGTTGGGTTGACGTGGGCAATCGAGAGAGCGCCGGCTGCGTGCGCCTTCTCAGTGAGCGACGCAACGTCTTCGATCACGCCGAACAGGTTCGGGCTCTGGAATGCGACGCACGCGATGTCGTCTGGAGTGTTTGCGCCGTCCGCCGGAATCGAAATGATCTCGATCTGCTGGTGTGCGCTGTACGCCCGCAACACGGCTGTGAGGCGGTCGTCGGCGGTTTCGAGAATGGCAACCTTATTGCGCCGGGTCAGGCGGCAGGCCATCAATGCGGCCTCTGCGAACGCAGTCGGGCCGTCGTACATCCCGGCGTTCGCGACCTCCATATCGAAGAGCTGGCAGATGGCAGACTGGAACTCGAATCCGGTCTGCAGCGTGCCCTGCGCCGCCTCAGGTTGATACGGCGTATAGGCGGTGACAAACTCGCCGCGCTGCAGGATTGCGCCCACTGTCGAGGGGATGAAGTGCCTGTACGCCCCGGCTCCGAGGAAACACGCATAGTCGCCCGGCGTCACGTTGCGCGCCGCCATAGCCGCAAGTTCGGCGGATAGAGATAGCTCTGGCGCGCTCTCTGCGATTGTGAGTTCGGGAAAGCGCAGGTGCTCGGGAATGTCCTGGACCAGGTCCTCGAACGAGCTGACGCCAATTGCCGCAAGCATCGCTGCGCGGTCGGCGTCTGTCGCCGGGATGTATGGGTGGGGATTGCCTCCGGCGATTCGCCCACCAGCAGGCCGATCAACGGTGTGGACCATGAAAACCCTCTGTTAGCCCGCGGTGTGGGACTCGTATCCGGCGGCGTCCATCAGACCATCCAGCTGCGCCGCGTCAGTGATCTCGATCTTCAGGAGCCAGCCCTCGCCATAGGTGTCTTCGTTGACCTTTTCAGGGTTGTCCTTGATGGCGCCGTTGACCTCGACGATCTTTCCGCCGACGGGCGTGAACAGGTCGCTCACCGTCTTTACGGACTCGATCTCCCCGAACTTGGCGAACTGAGCGATGCTGGCGCCTGCCGCGGGGAGGTCGACGTAGACGACATCGCCGAGCTGTTCTGCGGCGAACTGAGTTATGCCGATGGTCACCGTTTTGCCGTCAACGCGTGCCCACTCGTGCTCTTTGGAGTACTTGAGGTCTTCTGGGTTCATTGCTCAATTCCACCACCGGATGCGCCGGCGCGACTTACCGAACTCGCTCGCCCTGGCTCGCTCCCGCAGAGCAAGCGGGCTGGCCTATGAGGGCCTTTTATAGAAGGGCAACTCAACTATCTCCGCCGTGACGCGGCGGCCCCGAATATCGATCTCGACTGCTGTGCCGGGGGCCGCAAGCCGCCGGGCAACGTAGCCCATGCCTATATCGGCGTCAAGCGTTGGCGAATGGGTGCCCGAAGTCACGGTCCCAACCACCGTGTCTCCCTCAAGGACCGCCATTCCGTGACGGGGGATCGCACGGCCCGTCATCCTGATCCCTGCGATAATCCGGCCAGTTCCTTCGGCGGCGATCCTGCGCAGCGCTTCACCGGGGATGAAACCCGGCTTGTCGAGGTTCACCGTCCACGCCAGTCCGGCCTCGTACGGGTTGTTCTCAACCGTCATGTCGTTGCCGTGCAGCATCAGGCCCGCCTCAAGCCTCAGCAGGTCTCTCGCGCCCAGGCCGCACTCATCGCACCCCGCCTTTCTCAGCGCAGCCCACAGCTCTGCCGTCCGGTCGGCAGGCGGCATCAACTCGAAGCCGTCCTCGCCGGTGTAGCCGGTGCGGGCGGCAAGGCACGCAATGCCCGCCACCTCAATCTCTGCGACACGGAACCTGCGGACGCCAGACGCAGTCCCGCCTGACAGGCCATCGACGATCTCAACTGCGCGAGGCCCCTGCACGGCGATCATCCCTGTCTGGCCGGTGACGATATCGACAGACACGTCGCCGAACGCCTCGGCTTTTGGCAGGATCCATTCGAGGTCTGCGTCTGCGTTGCCGGCATTGACCACCAGCAGGCAACGTTCGTCATCGAGCCGGTAGACAATGGCATCGTCTATGATGCCGCCGCGCTCATTGCAGATCACATGGTACTTTGATCTGCCTGGCTTGAGTGCCGCAACACTGGCGCTCAGTACGGTGTCCAGAAACCCGACAGCGCCTGTGCCAGAGAATTCGATTCGCCCCATGTGCGAGACGTCAAAAATGCCGCAGTTTTCGCGCACAGAACGGGACTCGCTTATGATCCCCGCAGGATACTGGACCGGCATGTTCCAGCCGCCAAACGGAACCATGCGAGCGCCTGAGGCGACATGCGCGTCGAACAACGGTGTTTTCTTGAGGTCTGGCTCTGACAACGGGTGTGACCAATTGCTGGCGAATCGCCGCGTACGCAACTTAAAGCGCAACCCATGCTAGCAGTTGTTCCGGCGTTTCAGGCCAGTTTCTGGCAAGGTTAAGCCTCTGACAAATCGCCGATGGGCGGAAGCGCTGAGCGCTGAAACGGAGACATTGACGGTATGGCAACGCGAACGGTGGTGCAGGGCGACGTGAGATCTGCCGGCAAGGTCGGAGGAGCACCCGCGCTGGTTATTGCGGGTGAGCGGGTGTTTTCCTCCGGGCTCGCCTCAGACAGGCCGGGCGGGCTCGAGTCCGAGACGCACCGTGTGTTTCAGTTGACGCTTTCGATGCTGCGTGATGCCGGCATCTCGCCCGGTGACGTGGTGCGGACGCGGGCCTGGTATGTGGACGACCCGGCCGGGGCCGGTGAAGAGGTGATACGCGAGACGCACGGCGTTGTGTTCGACCACCCCGGCCCTGCGTTCAGCGCCATCCGCGCCACCTGTCTGCCGGAGGGCGCGGCGATAGTCATTGAGCTTGAGGCGGTGCGCGGCGGCGCAGATCGGACCAGGAGGTTCCGGTCAGACGAGGTGAGCAGTTCGTCCCTGGCGGTCTTTTGCGATGGCGAGCTGTGGGTAAGCGGCGTAACAGGCCCGGGCAAGACCGCGGGCGAGCAGGTCGGCAACATCACACGCACGGTGGGCGAGGCGCTTTCCGAGTTCGGGATGAGCGCCGCCGATGTGGTCGCGACGCGGCACTTCATGAAGCCGGAGGCGCAGTTCTCGTCGCCGCCGGAGGAGTGGGCGGCGTTCATGAGCCAGGCCATTCCGACCTCGGCGGGAATCGCCGTCGAAAGCGTCGGGGGCACTGGCACGTTTATGCTGGAGTGCGAGGCCGTGCAGGACGCCTCACAGGGCAGGAACAACCTCCGCTCTGGCCGCTCTTACGAGGTGGACCACAACTACTGCCGGTCAGTGCGGGTGCGAGGCCGCGATGTGACCTATGTCGCAGGCTCAACGTCGCTGGTTGTGGGAGAGGTTGTGCGCAGCGAGTTTGACGTCGCGGGCCAGGTGGCTGACACGCTTGAGACGGTGCGCTGGGCGATTGAGCGGCAGGGAATGGCGTGGGGCGACCTTGTGAAGACCAGGACCTACGTTGTCGGCGGGCCGGAGAAGATGGCGGAGGCGATCTCCGCCCTCGATGAGCAACTCGCGGGCATGGATGTGGCCTCGGCGGTCATTGGCGTGCCGACTCTGTCGCGGCCCGAGGTTGTCGTTGAAATAGAGGCGACGGCTGTTTCGGCGTGAACGCCCGGCGGTCCGGGAACTCAGGGCGCGTCGGAGAACAGTTCGTCCAGTGATTGGACCTCGAAGTAGCCGAGTGAACCCTGGCGCTGGCCAGCCAGGTTGATGTGCCTTTGCGGAAAGAGAAGCGGTGGCGCTGGCAGAGTGGTTATTATGGCTGGCATGTCCGTCGCGATGCCTGTGAGCGGCGTTTCCGGGGCGTTGCGGCTATGTGCGGCCACGACGAAGCGGCCCATTCCCTCCGGGTCGGCCAGTGCGCCGATTCCCAGCTCGTTCGCCCGCAAAACGGGTCTCGGCAGCCGGGACGCGTGAAGCTGCTCGACCGCCGCGTCAAGGCCGAGGCGAGTGAGAAACGCCGCCTGCGTCGTTGAGCCGGCGGATGCGAAGCCTGCCGCGAGCATCGCCTCATCAACCGCCGTGAAATCGACGTGTGCGGTTATGTCCTGGCTGCCGGCGTGCCGGAGCGGGTCCTGCCCGAGCACATGCTGGTAATAGCAGCGCAGAGATCCGGCTTTCCGCTCCGGGCGATAGAGAGTGGCGCGGTCAAACCCGTAGTCGATCGTCAGCGCCCAGCCGCGCTCAAGCGTTCGCGCCTGGAGCTCAGCCCACTCGTCCAGCCCGGCGTTCACCTCGCCCCTGTAGCCGTCCGGCAACTCTTTCAGGAACGGCCGCAGGCGCCGCTCGATTAGCGGTGTCGAAGGCAGTAAAAACAACTCCGTCAGTTCGCCGTCTTCGGTCCCGACGAATATCTCAAGCGGAATACTGTCCCTGATCTCGAAGCGGTGTACCGGCATGGCGTCGAGCAGCTCGTTCGACAGCACGCAGCCGGTGATGTGACGCGGCAGTTTGCTGAGAGGAGAGACGGGATAGTGCTGGCGTTCAGGAGGCGCCGCGTCGAAAGCCAGATAGTCCAATGCCTCGCCGAAAGCGGCATCCAGCCGCGGCGCGAACTCGACTATGTCTGCGGCCAGCCCTCCGTTTCCCGCACCTTGCTCGGCAACGGTGAAATGTCCTGGCGAATCCAACCTCTGCCACATCTCGCGCAGCTGCACGGCGAGAAGCGCCCCGAACAGCGGGTGCGCGGCAGGCGAGGTGAAGTAGTCGCCCCTGGCGCTGACCGGCGAGCCTGACGAATAGTAGCCGCCGTGTCCGTAGAGTGCGGACCGCATAAACTCGGCAAACGTGACCGGGCCGTGGTCTGCGATCGCCTGCCTGATTGCCGTGGCGGAAGTGCTGGCGTCTACTGAGGCTTTACCTGGCATGGCTCTGCCGGCGACGCCTAGCCGCGTTCGGCTATTGGCACGTAGGGGCGGTCGTGCGTGCCGGTGTACACAAGCAACGGCCGGATCAGGATGTTGTGGCGGTATTGCTCGACCACCTGGATCGTCCAACCGGGGACGCGGCCGACCGCGAAGATCGGCACGAACAGATCCTGCGGAATGCCGTTCAGGTGATATACGACACCGGCGAAGAAGTCCACATTCACATGTATGCCGCGCCGTGCGTATGGCTTCATCTCCTCAACCACCGCCTCGAGGATGGCGTACCACTTTGGCTCGCCCTTTTCCTCAGACAGCTTCCGCACGCCCTCCCTGAGGTGTCTCGCCCGCGGGTCCTCCGCTTTATAGACGCGGTGCCCGAACCCCATCACCCGCTCCTTTGCGGCCAGCAGGTTCTTCACATACTGTGCCGCATTTTCCGGCTCGCCGATCTCCTGCGCCATCTGCATCACGTTCTCTGCGGCGCCACCGTGCGATGGGCCGGAGAGAGCGGCGATACCTGCGGTCACTGCGCCGTGCAGGTCTGCGTTGGTGCTGGCGACCACTCTTGCGGTGAAGGCAGAGGCGTTCGAGCCGTGGTCTGCGTGGATGACGAAGTCCCGGTCCATCAGCTCGGCGGTCTCCGGAGTCGGCACCTTGCCTTCGAGCATGTACAGGAAATTCGCGGCGTGACTGAGCGAGTCGCTTGGAGCTATCGGGTCTTTGCCGCGGCGGATCCTGTGGTGCGCCATGACTATCGTCGCGAACTGCGATGTGAGCCTGACGCCTTTGCGGAACGTCCCCTCAGGAGAGTTATCGCTCCGGTCCGGGTCGAACGACGCCAGAGTCGAGACAGCCGTGCGGAGGACGTCCATCGGATGGGAGTCCTTGACGATTTCGATGACGTCGAGCACCTGCTCCGGCAGGTTGCGCGACGCCTTCAACTCAGCTTCAAACTCTTTGAGTTGTGCCTGGGTGGGAAGCGCGCCATACAGCAGCAGGTACGAGGTCTCTTCGAAGTTGGAGTGCTTCGCCAACTCGTGGATGCTGTATCCACGGTACTCGAGGATACCCTCTTTACCGTCGATGAACGTGGTCTCGGTGCGGTCAAAGTAGACGCCCTGCAGACCTCGGTTAAGCTGGATATCGTCTTTAGTAGTCATGTATCCCCTGTGGTCGCTTGTGTGACGGTTACGGGACAGGTGGGCGTGAACGGGCGCAAGCTGCCGTCTGAGATCGGCATTTCCTGGCACAACTCCGGGGACAGCTCGGGTCTGCACGTGACTCTTCACACCGAGCTGCAGGGTTTCGTGAGGCTAGCATCGCGTATGATCAGCGTCAACTTGCGGCGCAGTTTGGAAAAGTGTTCAAGTCCATTGCCCTGGCCGGGCCTAATCCGCGGTCAACAGTGGCACAAGCGACCGTTGCTCAGCCTCTTTGGACAGGCTGTTGACGACTTCCGTCACGGGCACCGCTCCCAGGTTGCCTCCGCCACGCGTGCGTACGGCGACCGCGTTGTCCTCAGCCTCACGGTCGCCAACCACCAGCATGTACGGGACCTTCTGCAACTGCGCAGTCCGGATCTTGGCGTTCATGCGGTCACCTGAGTCGTCCACCTCAACGCGCAGGCCGCGTTCTGCCAGCTTGTCCCGGACCGAATTGGCGTACTCGACGTTGCGGTCCGTTATGGGCACGATCACCGCTTGCAGTGGCGCGAGCCAGAGTGGGAACGCGCCGCCGAGGTGCTCTATCAGTACGCCGAGGAAGCGCTCTATCGACCCGAGCATGGCCCGGTGGATGACGACCACTTTCTGGCGGGTGCTGTCGTCAGCCGCGTACTCGAGATCGAACCGCTCTGGCAGCGAGAAGTCGAGCTGAACCGTGCCAAGCTGCCACTCGCGGCCGATTGCGTCCGGCACAAAGATGTCGATCTTCGGGCCATAGAAGGCGCCCTCGCCTGCCACTGACTCGTATTGAGAACCGCTCGCCGAAAGGATCTCGTCGAGCGCAGCCTCGGCGCGGTCCCACATATCGTCTGTGCCGACGCGCTTCTCCGGCCGGAGCGACAGCGTGAAGCGCGGGTTGGCCAGGCCGAAAGCGTCGTACGACTCCCGCAGCATCTCAAGGAAGCCGCGCACCTCCGGGCCGACCTGGTCGAGCGTGCAGAAGATGTGTGCGTCGTCCTGGGTTAGAGACCGCACACGCATCAGGCCGTGGGTCACGCCGGAGCGCTCGTAGCGGTGGAGCCTGCCGAAGTCTGCGTAGCGAAGTGGCAGGTCGCGGTAGGAGTGCGTCTCTGCCGCGTACAACATCGCCGCCGCGGGACAGTTCATTGGCTTTACGCCGTATTCGGTCTCATCGACGTTGATGAAGAACATGTTCTCGGCGTAGTTGTCGTAGTGGCCGGAGCGGCGCCACAGGTCCGTGTTGAAGATCTCCGGAGTGATCACCTCGCGATAGTCGTAGCGCCTGTACAGACCGCGCACGAACTCGGTCAGGGCGTTGACGATGAATGCGCCCTTTGGCAGGAAGAATGGACTTGCCGGGGCGATCGGGTCGAAGAAGAACAGGCCAAGTTCCCGGCCCAGCTTGCGGTGGTCCCGCTTCTCTGCCTCCTCAAGGCGACGAAGGTATGCGTCCTGCGCCTCTTTCGACTCCCAAGCCGTGCCGTAGACGCGCTGCAGCATCTTGTTCTTTTCATCGCCGCGCCAGTATGCGCCGGCCGTCGATAGCAGCTTGAACGCCTTTATGTCGCCTGTCTTTGCGACATGGCCTCCGCGGCACAGGTCTTCGAACGCGCCGTCGCCGTGGCTGCAGAAAGTGACGCGGGTGCCTTCCGGGATGCCATCGAGGATCTCCACCTTGTACGGGTTGCCTTTGACCTGCTCGCGCGCCTCTTCGCGGGACACCTCTCGCTCGACAAACCCGGTGTTCCTGTTGATCGAGCCGCGCATCTCTTTTTCGATGAGCTTGAGGTCGTCAGGCGTGAACGGCTCATCGACATCGAAGTCGTAGTAAAAACCGTCTTCGATTGGCGGGCCGATGGTCAGCTTTGCGTTGGGGCGGACCTTGAGGACGGCTTCGGCAAGGACGTGGGCGGCCGAGTGGCGTATGTTGTTGCGCAGCTCGTCCAGTTCCTGTTTTGACAGGCTCTTGGCAGGTGACATCTCGTTGCCTCTTCAGTTCGGGTATTGCGTCCGGCGCGGCGCTAGTGGCGCGCCGGGCCGTGGCGCTGGTTGCTTCAGATTGAGACGCGGAGGAAATTTTCCGCGTTGACGCAAGCTCAGTAGAGGCGCGTGACCGTGGCGCGGCGACGCGCCTTTGTAGTGAGGGTGTTGCGCCGCGGCGGGTCGCCCTCCGGGCCGCTAAGTGTGAGCAGTGGTGCGGTGGCGCGGACAGCGTCTGCGTGGGCTGCTGTGAGGTATGTCGTGTGCGCTGGATACATGGTGGGAGATGTGGTGGTGGGCAGTACAGGGCTCGAACCTGTGACCTCGTCGATGTCAACGACGCGCTCTAGCCAACTGAGCTAACCGCCCGGCTGTGGAGTGCCCATTATACAGGGTGGTCCGGCAACTTCCGCCTGTGCGGTCAGCCGTTGATTGCTCTTGAGAAGGCGTTAAGCAGGGCGGTCCAGCCTGCGCGGTTCCCGTTTCGCAGCTCAGCGGCGCGTTCTGTGAGCCGTTCCCAGCCAGAGTGAGTCACGATCACGCGGGTCCGTGCGGTGTCGATCTGGTCGAACGACACCTCAACATCTGTCGCCTCGTGCGGGCCGCCGTATATGTGCCAGGTGAAACCGAGACTCACAGGCGGGTCCCAGCCGGTGATCCGGCCCCAGTCCCGCTCAGCGCCGTTGTGGTTGCGTTCGTAGATTCGTCCACCGACACCGGGTTCGATGACCACTGCCGCCGCCTCTGCGCCGAACGTGGAGTGATCTTTGAGCGGCCACCACGTGACAGGGCGTGAGACCCATGTGTCGAACGCCCTGGCCTGAGAGCAACGGACTTCGATCGAATGGACCAGCGGCTCAATGGGTGAGCGTCTCACCGGTCACGGTCCGGCCGCTGGTCAGCGACGTCTGACTCGACTGCGTCTGCAAAGCTCGCCAGCGAGCCCTGCCACATAGCGTCGAGATACTCGCGGAGAGCCTGCAAGCCCTCGTTGTGGAGCCGATAGATGCGGCGAGTGCCGGCCGGTTCGTCGAGCACAAGGCCGGCCTGTTTCAGTTGCCTGAGGTGTCGTGAGACAGCTGGCCGGCTGATGGGCAGTTGATCGGCGATCCGCCGCACAGGCGCGGGTGACTGCAGCAGGATCTGGACGATCTTTCTGCGTTGCGGGTCACCAAGCGCCTCCAGCACCTGCGCGGCTGTTGCAGTCAATCATCTCTCCAATTCATCCGTCTGACCGCGGTCCGGCGTCAAGACGATCTGCTTAGCCGGTGACCGAGGAGTTGATTTCGGTGATCGCCAGCGCTTCCGGGCCTACCGCGCACGCCGCGCCCAGTGCCTTCCCGAAAATGGGGAACTCCGGCAACGACTGGAACTCCTTGAAAGCCAATTCGTCCTGGAACCATGCGAGATGCACGAACGACTTGCCGTCCGGCTTGGCGAGCGAGCGATAGCGATACCGATCACTGTTCTGTGCCCTGAGCGCCGCAAAGAAATTGTCTCGGGTGGCTTTTGCCTCGTCGTCCGCGCCGTCTTTGACTGTGTACTGGATGATGAACTCGAGCGGCATCTTGTCGACCTCCGGTGAGGATAGCGGGCCATTGGTAACTGTGTAGTTACGGTAACATGGAAGTTACCAAAGTGCCACAGGCAGCGACGCCCGGAATGTTGGCTATCGCTGAAAACCCATTACCAGAAACCCGTTAAATAAGAGGGCCGGAGGCGCAATGCCCCCGGCCCTCTTCGTATTCGTCTCTAAGCCAGCGTGCTAGTCGTCCGACCCGGTCTCTACCGGCTCGACTGTCGACATCCCGGGGATGTTGCCGCCTGAGTCGTCCACTTTGGTGGCGTCCATCAGCTCCTCTGTCGTCAGCTCGACTTGGCTCTCGTCGTCTGCCTCGGACTCCATGTCCTCGGAGTCCGGGGTCTCGGCCGCGGGGCTGTCTGCCACATCCGCAAGCTCTTCAGCGAGGACCAGCTCTGGCAGTTCGCCGCCTATTGCGGCAAGCGCCTCTTCGAAGGTTGGCGGCGCCTGCGTGAAGCCGGTCAGCCGTCCGTCAAGATGCCTTTCGCCAGGGGCCATGCCAAGACGTGCCCGGCCTTCGTCTGTCTGGTCCAGGCGTGCCGGGATGAGCCGGCCGATGATGACGTTTTCCTTGAGGCCGTTCAGGTAGTCCACGCTTCCGTTGACCGCGGCCTCGGTGAGCACCCGTGCGGTCTCCTGGAACGAGGCGGCTGAGAGGAAGCTGTCTGTGTTGAGCGACGCCCTTGTGACGCCGAGCAGGACCGGGCTTGCCGTCGCCGGCTCACCGCCCTCTGCCAGGATCATGTTGTTCAGGCGCTCGTACTCGACACGGTCGATCAGCTCGCCCGGCAGCAGGTCAGCGTCGCCCGGGGATTCGACCCGGACTTTGCGCTGCATCTGCCGCACGATCAACTCGATGTGCTTGTCGTGGATGCGCACACCCTGTGCCCGGTACACCTTCTGAACCTCATCGATCAGGTAGCGTTGCACGGCCGCCTGACCCTTGATGCGCAGGATGTCCTGCGGGTTCATCGGGCCGGCTGTCAGCTGTGCGCCGGGCTCGATCTCCTCACCTTCGCTCACCTGCAGGTCGGCGGCGGCGGGGATCACATACTCCCGCTCGTCGATCTCTTCCCAGGTGATGGTCAGCACGCCGCCTGAGACCATAACCGTCCCCGCGACGGGAGCGGTGATTTCGTCCGGCTCCGCAAGCGTGACGCCTTCCCGCCTGGCTACTGTCGCAGCGGTGCGGGTGATGCCGAGGACCGGCTGACCGGCGTCGACCCAGTCACCCGTTTTGACCAGCTGCTTGTGGGAGCTCGGGATGTCTATCTGCTCCCTGAACTCTTCCCTGCTGACCACCTTCACAAAGCGGCCGTCTGCGGTGTGGATCAACTCGACCGTGCCACCGATCTCGGACATGATCGCAACACCACGTGGCGTCCGGGCCTCGAACAGCTCCACAACACGGGGCAGGCCGCTCGTGATGTCGAGTCCGGCGATGCCTCCCATGTGGAAGGTACGCATAGTCAGCTGCGTTCCCGGCTCACCGATGGACTGCGCCGCGATGATGCCTACAGCCTCGCCGGGGATCACCAGCTCGTTGTTTGCGAGTGATGATCCGTAGCACTTCTGCGGAATCCCGCGGAATGAGAAGGAGCTTAGCGGTGAGAGGACGTAAGCCTCTTTCACGCCCGCCTCCTGGATCCTGACTGAGATCTCAGGAGTGATCAGCGTGTCACGGTCAGCCAGCACCTCACCTGTCTCCGGGTGGACGATTGGCTGTGCGGGGAAGCGTCCCTGGATGCGCTCTCCGATGCGCGCCTGGTCCTGGCTCTTGTCTGCGTCGACCACCAGCAGGCCCTGGGCCGTGGGGTCATTGTCGGCCGTGATGATCACGTCCTGTGCGACGTCTGCCAGCCTGCGGGTCAGGTAGCCGGAGTCGGCTGTGCGGAGCGCCGTGTCAGCCAGGCCCTTGCGGGCGCCGTGGGTGGAGATGAAGTACTCCATGACGGAGAGGCCTTCTGCGAAGCTGGAGCGGATCGGGAGCTCGATGATGCGGCCCTTCGGGTCTGACATCAGGCCACGCATGCCGGCCATCTGCTTGATCTGCGCCAGGTTTCCCTTGGCCCCAGAGTCAGACATCGTGAAGATGCCGCCGTAGTTCGGGAGGTTGTCCCGCACGGCGTTCGTCATCTTCTCGTTGACGTCGGTCCAGATCTCGATTGACGCCTCGTACTTCTCCTGCTGCGTGATCATGCCTTCCATGTACTGCTCGTCAAGGCGGTTGATCTTCTGGTCAGCCGCGGCCAGCAAAGGCTGTTTCTGCGGCGGAGTCAGGATGTCCTTGATGGCGATAGTGGTGCCGGACTGGGTGGCGTAACGGAAGCCAAGGTCCTTGATCTTGTCCAGCGAAATTGCTGTGAGCTCACGGCCGTACTGCGCGTACCATTCCGCGACGACGTCCTCAATTGCCGCCCGGTTAAAGAGGATGTTCCGGAATGACATGGCCCCTGGCATGGCCTCGTTGAAGATCACCCGTCCGACAGTCGTCTCGATGAATGTGCCTTCATCGGTGCGGACCCTTACGGGCTGGCGGAGCGCGATCTGTCCAAGGTCGTGGGCAAGCTGGACGTCATCGAAGCTGGCGAACGAACGTCTCTTTGCGGGTCTCATCTCACCTGACGCCCCGGCGCCGTTGGTCTCTGCCACTTCGTCAGGCTCATCGATGCCGGTGAGGTAGTAGATGCCGAGGACCATGTCGAGCGTGGGGGCAACGATCGGCTCGCCGGAGCGTGGCGCAAGCATGTTGTTCGTGCTGAGCATCAGGCGCTGCGCCTCGACCACTGCCTCTCTTGAGAGTGGCACGTGGACGGCCATCTGGTCACCATCGAAGTCGGCGTTGAAGGCCGTGCAGACCAGCGGGTGGAGCTGGATGGCGCTGCCCTCAACGATTACGGGCTGGAATGCCTGGATGCCGAGCCTGTGCAGGGTCGGCGCGCGGTTCAGCATGACAGGGTGGTTCTGGATCACCTCTTCAAGGATGTCCCAGATCTCCGGCCGCGCGCGTTCGGCCATGCGCTTTGCGCTCTTGATGTTGTGGGCGTAGCCCTTCACAACGAGAGCGTTCATGACGAACGGCTTGAACAGTTCGAGGGCCATCTTCTTCGGCAGTCCGCACTCGTGCATGCGCAGAGTCGGGCCAGAGATGATGACGGAGCGACCCGAGTAGTCCACGCGCTTGCCAAGCAGGTTCTGGCGGAACCGTCCCTGCTTGCCCCGCAGGAGGTCCGTCAGGCTCTTGAGCTTGTGGTTGTGGCTTCCCTGGATGGCGCGGCCGCGGCGGCCGTTGTCTATCAGCGCGTCGACTGACTCCTGGAGCATGCGCTTTTCGTTCCGGATGATGATGTCCGGCGCCTGCAGGGTGATCAGGTGCTTCAGGCGGTTGTTCCGGTTGATCACGCGACGGTAAAGGTCGTTCAGGTCGCTTGTTGCGAAGCGTCCGCCGTCGAGCTGGACCATTGGGTGAAGTTCGGGCGGGAGCACAGGGAGGACCGTGATGATCATCCAGTCTGCCTTGTTGCCGCTCTTGCGGAACGCCTCGATCACCCGCAGCCGCTTGATCGCCTTCTTGCGGCGCTGGCCTGAGGTGTCACGCACCTGGACCTGCAGTTCGCTGCGGACCTCATCCAGGTCCGTGTTCTTGAGAATCTCGAGCACGGACTCGGCGCCCATGCCTGCCTTGAACACCTCGCCGAAGCGGTCTCGCAGCTCCCTGTAGCGCGCCTCCGTGAGGAGCTCCATCGGGACGATGCTTTCGAGCTCGTCCATGCGCTCTTTGATGTCTGCCTGCAGGCGGGTTTTGCGCTGTTCGAAAATGAAGCGGACGCGGTCTTCTGCGGACGCCTCTTTCGGCGTGTCCTCGCCCTTCTCAGCCGATGGCTTTGTCGCCTTTGCGATCTCTGCCTCGTTCTCATCGAGGGATGCGATGAACTCATCTGACTGGCCGCCGCCGATGATGGTGCCCAGCTCTTCGTCGAGCCGGTTCGTCTCGGCTTCGAGGTACTGCTCCATGCTCTCGTTGGCGCGCTGCTTCGCCTCTTCGTCAACGGAGATTACGACGTACTGCGCGAAGTAGAGGACTCGCTCCAGGTTCCTGGGAGAGAGGTCGAGCAGCAGTCCAAGCCTGGAAGGCGTGCCCTTTGAGAACCAGATGTGGGCAATGGGCGCCGCAAGTTTGATGTGGCCCATTCGCTCACGGCGGACCTTGGAGCGTGCGACTTCAACGCCACAGCGGTCGCAGATGACGCCCTTGTAGCGGATCTTCTTGTACTTGCCGCAGTAGCACTCCCAGTCCTTCGTCGGGCCGAAGATGCGCTCGCAGAAAAGGCCGTCTTTTTCCGGCCGCAGCGTGCGGTAGTTGATCGTCTCAGGCTTTGTCACCTCGCCGTATGACCACGCCCGGACCTGTTCCGGGGAGGCAAGTGAGATGCGGATTGCGTTGAAGTCTGTGCCTGACTGTGCCATATATCTACAGTCCCCTCACCGGTCCTGGCTGTGCGCCGGACCGGCCTCTAACCTTTGTGCCCGCGGCTGCGGGGGTAGGTCGCCTTGCGGCGAGTGGTGGGCTGTTACTCCTTACTGGGATTCCGTGGTGGATATCTGCTGGCCGGGCGGCACTTTGACGGCGACGCGCCGCCTCATGTGCCGCCCGCATGGGTGCGGTGACTGCGATTAGTCGTCCTCGGCGTCGTCCAACTCTGTGCCTGCCAACGCAAGGATCGACTCATCATCCGGCTCTTCGTCGAGCGCGTCCTCTTCGTCGTCGTCTTCGATCTCGGCCACTACCGTGACGTCATCGTCCGCCTCATCGTCGTCTTCGTCTTCGTCATCGGCGTCGTCAACGGCGGAGGCTTTCGTGCCTTTGATTTCGACATCGTCTGAGAGACCTGAGTCCTCCTCCTCATCGTCTTCAAGAAGCTCGTCATCGAGGTCAAGATCGAGCGGGCCATCTCCGAAGTCCTCCCAGCTCAGAGGCGCGCCAAGAGCCGCGGCGGCGCTCTCTTTGCGGTCAGCGTCCTGCTGGGCCTGGTCGAAGTCCTGGCTCAGTAGCTCTACCGAGAGGCCGAGTCCTTGCAGCTCTTTGAGCAGTACGTGGAACGACTCTGGCACTCCGGGCTGGATCACCTCTTCGCCTTTGACGATGGCCTCGTACGTCTTGACGCGGCCAACCACGTCGTCTGACTTGATGGTCAGCATCTCCTGCAGGGTGTAGGCGGCTGAGTAAGCCTCAAGCGCCCACACCTCCATCTCACCGAAGCGCTGGCCGCCGAACTGCGCCTTACCGCCCAGCGGCTGCTGGGTGATGAGCGAGTACGGGCCGGTCGAGCGGGCGTGAATCTTGTCTTCGACAAGGTGGATGAGTTTGAGCATGTACATCGTGCCGACGGTGATCGGCTGATCGAACACGTCTCCTGTGCGGCCGTCGTGCAGGATCGACTTGCCGAAGACCGGCGCAGACAGCTTCTTCTCACGCGACAGCCGTAGCGCCTCGTTGACCAGCTCTGCCGGCTTCAGGTCTTCCACGTCCTGGCCTGCGTAGTCACGCAGCCAGATGCGGAGGCAGGCCTCACGGGCGACACCGCGGTTAGTCGGCGCGTCGCTCCACAGGCGCTCGCGGTCGTAGCCGTGGCCGCTGAGCCACGCCTCTACTTTGTCCCAGTCGATGCGGCGCCGGTCGATGTCCCGCTGTGCGATGGCCTGCGACTCTGTGACGAACCAGGCGCGGGCAAGCTGGTCTTCGATCACGATCTCGTGCGCGCCGTCGAACACGGGAGTCCTGGCGTTGAAGCCAAGCGTGTGCGCCGCCGAGCCGAGGTGTGTCTCAAGAAGTTGGCCGAGGTTCATGCGTGAAGGCACGCCGATCGGGTTCAGGACGATGTCCAGCGGAGTGCCGTCCGGGAGGAACGGCATGTCCTCTCTTGGAAGGATCTTGGCCACAACGCCCTTGTTGCCGTGGCGTCCGGCCATCTTGTCTCCCTGGGTGATCTTGCGTGTGTGGGCGACCCAGACGCGCACCATTTTCGTGACGCCGGGAGGCAGGTCATCACCGTTTTCTTTGGTCATGACTCTGATGTTGATGATCTTGCCGTGCTGGCCGTGCGGCACGCGGAGCGAAGTGTCCTTCACGTCGCGCGCCTTCTCGCCGAAGATCGCTCTCAGCAGCTTCTCTTCCGCGGTGAGTTCGGTCTCGCCCTTCGGTGTGATCTTGCCGACCAGGATGTCCCCCGGACCGACGTATGCGCCGATCCTGACAACGCCCTCGTCGTCGAGATCTCGCAGGCTCTCCTCACCAACGTTCGGGATGTCCCTGGTGATCTCTTCGGGGCCGAGTTTTGTCTCCCTGGCCTCAACCTCGTGCTTTTCGATGTGAATCGAGGTGAAGCGGTCGTCCTTGATCAGGTCTTCGTTGATGATGATGGCGTCTTCGAAGTTGTAGCCCTCCCAGCTCATGAACCCGACCATCAGGTTCTGGCCGAGTGCCAGCTCTCCGAGGTCGGTAGAGGCGCTGTCCGCCAGCGCGTCACCCTTCTTCACCACCTGACCCTTTGTGACGATCGAGTGCTGGTTTATGCAGGTCCCCTGGTTGGAGCGGACGAACTTGGTGAGCGGGTGCTCATGCACCTGGCCCTCTTTGTCCATCACCTTGATTATGGACGCGTCTGCGGCGACCACGATGCCGTCTGCGAGCGACAGCACCACCTGCCCGCTGTCCATGGCGACACGGCGCTCCATGCCAGTGCCGACGAGCGGCGCCTGCGACTTCAGCAGCGGCACTGCCTGCCTCTGCATGTTTGATCCCATGAGGGCCCGGTTTGCGTCATCGTGCTCCAGGAACGGGATGAGCGCCGTCGAGACGCTCACGATCTGCATCGGCGAAACGTCCATCATCGCCACGTTCTCTGGAGACTCGTAGGTGAAGCCCTCGCCGAGCCTGACCTCAACCTGCGCGGAGGTGATCTGTCCCTTGGCGTCTGTAGGCGTAGTCGCCTGGCCGATGATGTGCTCTTCCTCTGCGTCTGCCGAGAGGTACTGGATGTCCTCTAGCCGGGAAGAGACGTACGGTATGACCTTCACCGTCCGGGCGGGCAGGGCGTTGACTTCCTCACCAATTGCGCGGGTCATCGTCTTGCCGCCCTCTGCAATGACCTTGCCTGAGGCGTCCGTGATGTCTTCAACCGGGTTGCGCCCCGCGATGTCCGGGTCGTCGCTGGAAATCTCCTGCAACACCTTCCTGTACGGCGTCTCGATGAAGCCGTAGTCGTTGATGCGGGCATATGTCGCTAGCGAGCCGAGCAGGCCGATGTTCGGGCCTTCCGGCGTCTCGATCGGGCAGATGCGGCCGTAGTGCGAGTGGTGCACGTCACGGACGTCGAAGCCGGCGCGCTCCCTGGAGAGCCCGCCGGGGCCGAGGGCGGAAAGCCTGCGCTTGTGCGTGAGCTCGGCAAGAGGGTTGGTCTGGTCCATGAACTGCGAAAGCTGAGACCCGCCGAAGAACTCCCTGACAGCGGCGACAACGGGCCGGATGTTGATGAGCGCGGCAGGCGTTGTGGCCGCCGGGTCCATCTGAGTCGTCATCCGCTCCTTGACCACGCGCTCCATGCGGAGCAGGCCGACGCGGAGCTGGTTCTGGATCAGCTCGCCGACGGCGCGGACGCGGCGGTTGCCAAGGTGGTCGATGTCGTCCGGCTGCACCTTGCCGTTGTTGATCTTGATCATGCGCGCGATCAGCTCGACGATGTCCTCTTTGGTGAGGGTCCGCGTCTCCTGTGGGATGTTGATCCCCAGCCTCCGGTTGAGCTTGTAGCGGCCGACACGGCCAAGGTCGTACTTGCGCTCGTTGAAGAAAAGGCCTTCGATGAGATTGCGGGCGTTCTCGATGCTCGGCGGCTCGCCAGGCCGCAGCCTGCGGTAGAACTCGAGCAGCGCCTCGTCCTGCGTGGTGACGGCGGCATCCCGCGCCAGGGTCGCGTCGATGAACTGGCGGTCTGGGTCGGTGTCGACGTGCTTGAACAGCGCCCGGATCTCGTCGTCCGTCTCCCACCCAAGGGCCCGGAGGAACGTGCTGATCGGCGCCTTGCGCTTGCGGTCCACCTTGACGCTGAGCAGGTCGCGGTTGCTCGTCTCAAGCTCAACCCAAGCCCCACGGTAGGGGATGAGCTTGGCTGAGCAGAGCGCGCGGCCGGACGTCGGGTCGCTGTCCGAGGTGAAGTAGGCGCCCGGAGAGCGGACGAGTTGGGAGACCACGACGCGCTCCGCGCCGTTGATCACGAAGGTGCCGTTCGGGGTCATCATCGGCACATCGCCGAAGAAGAGCACCTGCTCCTTGACCTCGCCGGTGGCCTTGATCACGAGCTGGACGGTGACGTACAGGGGCGCAGAGAACGTGACCTCGCGCTGGCGGCACTCGCGCTCGGTGAACTTTGGCGCCCTTACCTCGTGATCGAGGAACCGGAGCTCGAAGCGTCCGCCTGAGAAGTCTTCAATAGGCGATATCTCGGAGAAGAGCTCCCCCAGGCCGTCCGACGTGAGCCAGTCGAACGAGTTGATCTGGACCTGGACCAGGTTCGGCACGTCAACGACTGTCCGAAGCGAGTTGAAGGACTTTGATTCCTTGGGCTCAAAAATGCGCGGCCGTGATTCTGCGAGAACCATGCTCTTCTCCACTTCCAGGGCTATGATGCCGGAGCGCCAGATGGCGAGCCGGGGAGTGTGCAAACCAGCAGAACGCGCAAAACACCCCACCTGCTGATGCCTCTTCTGTTCAGCGGGTGAGGGTGTGTCAGTTGAGATTAAGTTGGGAACCAGTGCTCGAGACGCAGAGGTGGACACTCCTCGACAGGGAAACAGTTTACCGCTATCTCAGATAACAGTCAATGAAACTACTAGGGGCTTTCACGGAGCTGGAGCTCGTACTGCTCCGAGCCCTCACGCTGAAACTGCCGGATGTCCTCAGGCCAGGTCGATTTGATGTACGCCAGAATTGCGATCACCTCCTCTTCGTCCAGTACGCCGCGGAATGCAGGCATGGTCACTGCGAGCGGCGGGCGGTCCAGCACCCATCCGAAAAGTAACCTGTCCGGGTGATGCCAGGTGTGTCCTGAGCCGTCATGTGGCGGCGTGTTTGGGAGGACCGGCCTTGAGACGCCGGGCTCGCCGTGGCAGCTTGCGCAGTTCGTAGCGTAGAGCGCTGCGCCGGAGCCGGCTCGCTCGGCTGTTATCGTGATCGGGAACTGCTCATCTGACGATCTCTCCCCGGAAGACCCTCCGGCGCACCCGGTCGCGGCAAAAAGGACGATTGCGGCGGCCACACCGGCAGGCAGCCACAGCCGCGTGGCTCGAAAAGAGATACTCAAGCCCGTCCCTCTCGTGAATGTGAACGCTTTCAGGCGCTCGGGAAGACAACGCGGTTACCCGCACCCCCTGGGTAGGGGTCGTGGTATAATATCACTCTGGCTCGCTGAGCGACAGCGGCCGGCAGTTAGATCGGCGCCAGACATGCTCGGTGACACAAAACAACAAGCGCTCAAGCGCGTGAACTACATTGACGGGCACCTGGCGGGTGTCCGCAAGATGATCGAAGAGGACCGCTACTGCGTCGACGTGATCCGTCAGACGTACGCCATACGGCGGGCTCTGCAGAAGCTCGAGGGGATACTGATCGACGGCCACCTGCGCTCATGCGTCCCTGACGCGTACAGAGAGGGCCGCGACGATCAGATGCTCGAAGAGCTCAAAGACCTGTTCGAGATAGCTGAGCGGTAGCAGGCGGGCAATATGAAAACGGAACACGAACACAACGCCCCGGCCCAGGTCCCTTCCGGCGGGGTCACGTTGCCGCTCCCCATCACAGGCATGACCTGCGCATCGTGCGTGAGTCACGTCGGGAACGCGTTGCGGTCTATTCAGGGTGTTGGGTCCGCTGACGTCAGCCTTGCGGCAGAGACGGCGAGCGTGACGCTTCCGCCCGGCGCCGGGATAACGGCAATCGAGCTTGTCGATGCGGTCAAGGCCGCCGGATATGGCGTGCCGACGGAGACAGAGAGGGTCCACATAGGCGGGATGACGTGCGCCTCATGCGTGAGTCACGTCGGGTCCGCGCTGCGTGGGGTCCCCGGCGTCGTCAGGGCAGACGTGAGCCTGGCCGCCGAGGTTGCCGAAGTCGAGTTCGTGGCAGGCAGCCTTGGCCGCAGGGACCTGAGGGACGCGGTCGGCGGCGCGGGTTACGAGGTCCTGTCTTTCGAGGGAGACCGCAACGCAGAGACCGAATACGAGGCCGCCAGGGCACGCAGAAAGGCGGACCTGAACGCCCTGCGGCTCAGGGTGACTGTGAGCCTGGCGGTCGCCGCATTCGTCATGCTGGCGATGCAGTACCGGTCTGTCTCAACGCTGGAACACATCTCGCCAACGGCTGTGAACTACCTCTTCCTTGCCCTCGCCGCTCCGGTGCAGTTCTGGGCGGGCGCACGTTTCTACCGTGGGGCGTGGGGCGCTCTCAAGCACCGCACGTCAAACATGAACACGCTGGTGGCGATCGGCACTTCGACCGCCTTCTTCTACTCCGCGGCCGCAACGGTCTTCAGGCCGCTTTTCGAGGACTCGGTGGTGTTCGACTCGGGAGGGATCAGCGGCCATGCCACCGGGACGTACTTCGATGTATCTGCGGCCATCATCGGCCTGATACTGCTCGGCAGGTGGCTTGAGGCGAGGGCGCGGGGCAGGACGTCGGACGCCATCCGCAAGCTGGTCGGACTGACGCCAAGCACGGCGATGATTGAGCGGGACGGTGAGAGCGTCCAGGTCCCTGTCGAGGAGCTTGTGCCGGGCGACCGCGTGCTTTTGCGGCCGGGCGAGCGCGTGCCTGTGGACGGCGTGATCTTCGAGGGCGCAGGCGCAATTGACGAGTCGATGCTGACGGGTGAGAGCGTGCCGGTGGACAAGTCGGCCGGAGACGGCGTTTTCGCAGGGACGGTGAACGGCGCAGGAGGCATCTGGTTCACCGCGACGCGTGTCGGACGCGACACCGCGGTGGCGCAGATTGTCCGCATGGTTGAGCAGGCGCAGGCGTCGCGGGCGCCCGTCGAGCGGCTGGTGGACCGTGTCACCGCCGTCTTCGTGCCGGCGGTTTTGAGCGCGGCGCTCATCACATTCGTTGTCTGGCTGTTTGCCGCTCCTGACCCGGCATTCGTCAACGCTCTGCTGCTCACCATCGCTGTCCTGGTCGTCGCTTGCCCGTGCGCGCTCGGGCTTGCGACGCCTACCGCAATCATGGTTGGAATGGGCCGCGGCGCGGCGAATGGACTGCTTATCCGAAACGCGGAGGTGCTGGAGACGGCGCACAGGATCAATACCGTGGTGTTCGACAAGACAGGCACGCTGACCGAAGGACGGCCGAGTGTGTCGAGCATAGTTGCGACTGGAGTCGATGAAGATGACCTCCTGGCAATCGCGGCGGCTGTCGAGTCCGGCTCTGAGCACCCGGTCGGCACGGCGGTCGTATCAAGAGCGAGACAGCGTGGACTGACAGTCCAGCCGTCCTCCGGGTTCGTCGCAACAGCAGGCCGCGGAGTCGAAGCCGAGATCAATGGCAGTCACATCCTGGTGGGCAGTCTGGCGATGCTCACGGAGCGGGGTGTCGACCTGGCAGCAATCGAGGCTGCGTCTGCCGGCCTGGCAGAGCGCGGCGAGACGGTGCTGGCGGTGGCCAGGGACGGCGTTGCGCTAGGGCTTATTGGCGTGACGGACACCGTACGGCCCAGCGCCGCTGAGGCGGTGTCTGCTCTGCGGTCCATGGGCATACGAACCGTGATGCTGACAGGAGACAACCGCAGAACGGCGGCGGCTGTCGCGAAGATGGTCGGCGTAGACGAGGTCGTTGCCGAGGTGATGCCGGCGGATAAGGCGGAGCACATCGCAAAGCTGAAGTCCGGCGGAGCTGTGGTGGCGATGGTCGGTGACGGCATCAACGACGCGCCTGCCCTGGCGCTCGCCGACGTTGGGATCGCTATCGGCAGCGGCACGGACATCGCCATCGAGTCTGCCGATATCACGCTGACCTCGAGCGATCCGCGCGGCGTCGCGGAGGCGGTCAGGCTGAGCCGTGCGACGATGCGGACGGTGCGGCAGAACCTGTTCTGGGCATTTTTCTACAACGTGGCGCTGATACCGGTTGCGGCCGGAGCTTTGTACCCGCTGTTCCCGGATGCAAACGTCCCTGGCTGGTTGCAGCCGCTGCTGGGCCAGCATGGCTTCCTGAACCCGATCGCAGCGGCGGGTGCGATGGCGTTGAGCTCTGTCAGCGTCGTGACCAACTCGCTTCGGCTGGGCAAGCCGGAAAAGGCGGAGAGACAGCCGCCGGCTGGCCGCGCCGGGGTCCGTCCGATGGCCCGGCAAACGGTCTGATCAATAGTCGTGAATACCGGAGAGAGCGGGCCTGGAGAAAGGGGTGAGACCGGCGATTGGAACGGTAGTGCGAAACCATTTACACATTCCACGGACAAAGACCGACATCACTGTCCGGCGCTTGAGGCCGGAGAACAGGAGCTAAAAAAATGAAGATTCCACTGTTCAGCAAGAAGCAAGAGATGGCTGAAGACCCGGTGTGCCACATGCAGGTCGACACGTCGAAGCCGGGTGGCGGAACCGCCGAGCATGCGGGCAAGAAGTACTACTTCTGCGGGCCCGGCTGCAGGGTTGCGTTCGAGAAGGAGCCTGCCGCGTACCTGAGTGGCGGGAAGCGCGTTGAGATGTAACGGCACGCCGGGTTCTGCATCCGCGGCACGCGATGTCGAATCAAACTGTCGCGATGTGTTCGAAGAATGGAGCGATGAATGCCGAAGACTGAGCCGAGGCGTGAGAAGGCGGTCGTCTACACCCACCCAACCTGCGGTTACTGTGACCTGTTGAAGGAAGACCTGGTCTCGAAGGGGTTGGAGTTTGAGGAGGTGAACGTGAGCCTTAAGCCGGAGTACTGGGCAGAGGTAGAGCGCCTCTCCGGCGGCGACCGGATCACGCCCGTCATGGTGACGGCTGACGGCGAGGTGGAGATCGGCTACAACGGCATCGGCTGCAACTACGGCTAAGGGTTTGCGCCACCGCTGCTCCCCACGGCCATCGCGTCAAAGTTCAGGAGCTACTGCTATGGCTGAGATCGTCACGGAGGCGGTGTTGACCTGCCCGGAGTGCGGAGCCGTGCATCGTGAGTCGATGCCAGCCGACGCCTGACAGGTGTTCTACGACTGCACAGTGTGCGGTGCGTTACTGAGGCCGAAAGCGGGCGACTGCTGCGTGTTCTGCTCTTACTCGGACCAGCATTGCGTTTCGAGACAGCAGGAGGCTTCCGGATTGAACCCGGCCTGATTGAACCCGAAGTGAACTAAGTCGCTGCAGGTGTGGAGTCTCTGTTGACTCCGCGAACCTTGTTACGTAACCTCAACTGGCTCCGTCATTTTCGTTGGCGGATCGCTACTCGATGGCCCCGTGGTGTAGCGGCCTAACACGCCTCCCTGTCAAGGAGGAGACCGGCAGTTCGAATCTGCTCGGGGTCGCCATCAAGTCCAGAATCTTAACGCCGCTCTCGCCTTACCACCTTACCGGACCGGGCACGGGCGGCTTTTCTTTTTAGCGCCGATTGCCGCTGACCGCCGGACGCGTCTGCTCACGCCTCCCACAGGTCACGCGCGTCCAGCAGGCATAGTCCACAATGCCTCAAGCGTCGATCAGCAAACGCTGGTTGGGGGATAATAGTGGACATCACGGGCAAAACCGAAGAGTTCCTGGCGCAGCGCCACAAGTCCGTGCTCACCACGTTCAGGCAAAACGGAATGCCGCAGATGAGCGTGGTGCTTTCCGGACTGTTCCGCGGCGGCGCAGGCATCTCGGTGACCGAGACTCGTGCCAAGTACAGGAACCTGAAGCGTGACCGGCGTTGCTCACTGCTGGTATCGAAGGACGACTGGTGGGGCTTCGTAGTGCTCGAAGGCGCGGCGCAGATCATCGACTCATCGAACTCCACCGATGAAGAGCGTCTGACGGCGCTGAGAGAGCTGTACAGGGCGATCAGCGGCGCGGAGCATGCGGACTGGGACGACTACGACCGCGCCATGCTGGCCGACAGGCGCGCCGTCGTGATCGTGCGGCCGGAGCGTGTCTACGGCACTGCACTCGGCTGATCGCATGCGGCGCGTGCGGCCAAATCGCATGCGAGACAAGGCCTGTGCCAGTTGCCACGGCCGGTCATACCGTGTAGAAAACCGTCTGAGGCAATTCCCAATGGCTTTACCACCCGGCGCAGGCTCGATGAGCCACACTCTGAAGATCGGCGACGTGACTGTCACCGCGCTGACAGACGGCAGCGTCACGTTCGATCCGCATATTCTCTTCCCTAAGACGCCGACCGGCGCCTGGGCGCCGTACTACGACCGGTTTCCCGAGTACTTCTCCGGCCCGAACTTCCGTAACAACCTGGGCTCTTTTTTGTTCTCGTCCGGCGGCCGGAACGTGCTGGCAGACACAGGCTTCGGCCCGCACGGCAGCATGCTTGGCAACCCTGCGCCCGGTGAGCTGCTGCGAGACATGGCGCGAAAGGGCGTGAGGCCGGAAGACGTCAACACCGTGTTCCTGACGCACCTGCACGGCGACCACGTCGGTTGGAACATGCGGGAAGATGACAGTCCCGAACTGCCCACGTTCCCGAACGCCCGCTATCGGGTTCACGAACACGACTGGGCGCACTTTTCGTCAGACGAGATGATGTCCGGCCCGCGTGCCGAGGCGATGGTCCGTAGCGTAGTGCCGATCGAGCGGCTGGGGTTGCTCGACCTGATGGACGGCAAGACGCAGCTTGCGCCCGGAGTGGAGGCGTTTCCTACCCCCGGCCACACGCCGGGCCACATGAGCCTGCTTATCTCATCGAGGAATGAACGCGCCCTGCTGATCGGCGACATTGCGGGCTCGCCGATGCAGGTGACCGAGACGGAGTGGCACTATTCTCCGGACTGGGACGCCGGCATGGGCAGGCAGGCAAGACGAGACATCATTGAGCGAGCTGTCGAAGAGGACGCCGTCGTGATCGGCTCGCACCTCAGCTACCCGGGCTGGGGGCGGATCATCACATGGGAAGGCCGCAGATACTGGAAGGCACTGGACTGATGATGCAGCAGGACCCGTCCGCTGATGAGTACTACGCAATCGACACGACGTCTGCCGAGTGGGAGGCGAGCTTCAACCCGAAGCTGGGCGTCGACCTCGGCAGGTTGATGCTCAGGAAGGACCCGCAGACCGCAACTGAGATCCGGATGATCCGGTACCCGAAGGGCGTGCTCAACCCGGCGCACACGCACCCGTGCGGCCACGGCATATTCGTGCTGGAGGGGAGATTGAGGACGCACCGTGGCGAGTACGGCCCCGGCACGTGGGTCTGGTTCCCGAAGGGTCAGGTAATGGAGCACGGCGCGACGGATGACGCGGACGTCGTTGGCATCTTCATCACGGACGGCGCGTTCGAGATCATATACGAAGATTAGTAACGCGGTCCGCGAAGGCGAGAGGTCAGCGCTGCTTAAAACGGCGCGGTCCGCGAAGGCGATCAGTCCCAGCGGCAGGAAACAGCGGCACATCGCTCAAAAAGGGGTTCAATAAGTGACACAACAGCCCGCGCGAAGCGTTTTCACGGCCGCACGAGTGGCAAATGAGGCCGTCGACGGCTGGCTGACAGACCATGCCGTAATCGTTGAAGGCGACAGGATCGCCGCGGTGACGCCGAAGAGCCAGCTTCCCGCAGATATCGCCGGCACAGCCGAGCTTTTCGACCTCGGCGACGTTTCGCTCCTGCCCGGCCTGATAGACGCTCACTGCCACATGCACTGCTCTGCCACCGGAGACGCGCAGCAACTTGCGATGAGCGAGGACGTGCCGGTGCTGACCATGCGGGCAGTGAACGCCATGCGGAAGGCGCTGCTGGCAGGCACGACGACGATTCGAGACCTGGGCTCCCACAATGAGGTGGCGTTTCCTGTCCGGGCGGCGGTTGAGGCTGGTGTGATTCCGGGGCCGCGTATGCTGCTTGCGGGTACGCCCATCACAATTACAGCAGGGCACTGCTGGTTCTTTGGGACCGAGGCGGACACGACGGACGAGGTCGTTTCGGCCGTGCGCAGGCAGGTGAGGCTGGGCGCGAATGTGATCAAGATGATGGCGACGGGCGGCATGTTCACGCCTACCGCGAACCCGCGCAGACCGCAGTACTCCGCAGCCACGCTGGCCGCCGCAGTTGGTGAGGCGGAACGCTCAGGCGTCCAGATCGTGGCACACACGCTGGCCGCAGACGGCGTTCAGAACTGTGTCGAGGCCGGAATACACAACCTGATCCACGCCCGCTGGTACGACCAGGACCCGGACGCCGAGTTGGACTACCGGCCGGATGTGGTGAGGCGAATGGCGGACCAGGGCCAGTGGGTCGACCCGACGATCGGCCACCAGCTGCTCGGCGAGGAGGCGAAGAGTCAGCACGGACTGGCCGGCGCGCCGGTCCACTGGGCGGTCTCCGCAAAGGAGATCACGGTGAGCGCGCACATTGAGTTGCTGCTCAAGATGGATGAGGCGGGCGTCCGCTTCACGTCTGGTCTCGACATGGGAATGGTCCACGCCTACCACGATCTGACCGCCGCAAACGCGTGGGCGTTTGTCGAGTGGCTCGGCTGGTCACCCTGGCGGGCCATCCACACGGCAACCGCCGGCACTGCCGAAGCCGTGCGCGTCAACGGCATTGCAGGACGCATCAAGCCGGGGATGGTGGCTGACCTTGCCGCATTCGAAGGCGACCCTGCCCGGAATATCCGCAACCTCAACATCGCGTCGACTGTAGTCCAGTCCGGGCGAACGGTGAAGCTGAATAACCGCGCTCTCGTTTAGCCGAGCCGCCTCTCTCAAAGTCGCGTGCCGCATCTCGTTTGTTGAGAATGCATCTCATTGTCATGAAAAGTGGAACTGTTTTGCCATTCTCGACGTCTCTTCACTGAATCGACATGGGAGTGAGGCGGTTATTCACCGAATCTTGATGTTGGCAGGACAGAATGGTGGCGTCCGCAAGAGGAATGACGAGGACTGACCAGGAGGCGAACGAGATGCTGTACTTCAGGGCTTGTCCAAAGTGCCGGACCGGAACGATTGAGCACAACCGGGACCCGTACACCGAGTACCTGCAGTGCCTCAACTGCGGCTTGATGCGAGACTTGCCAGACAACACGGATGCCGTGACCTGGCTAAAGCAATTGAAGATTGAGTTCGAGGCTGCCGCTATCGCAGAGGCCGCAGAAGAGGCAGGCGTCGGCGCTTCGTCCGCGGCCTAGAAAGGCGCTGAACATCTTCGTCATCCTGTTCGGGGTGTGGACCATCCTTTATGTTGCCGGCGTGTTGGCCGAATACCTGCTATCAGGCCAGCTTGGCGGAGTGATTGGACAGCGACGCATGAACAGACATATTGCCGGTATGAGCGGTCACTACGTGGTTTGCGGCTACGGCAGGACCGGGGAGAGTGTGGTTGCCGAGTTGAGACACGCTGGCAAAGAGGTTGTTGTTGTCGACTCTTCCGAGGCAGAGATTGCGCGTGCCATCGAAGACGGCCACGCGGCCATCCTGGGAGACTCCGGCAGCGACGACACGTTGCGGGCTGCGGGAATAGAGCATGCGGGGTTGCGGGGATAGAACGTGCGGCGGGAATGTGTGTGGCCAGAAGTCTCAGGGTCCCTCGAAGTCGTCCTGACGGACCACGATGTCGAAATGGAGATGGACATGGTGCGGCTGGCGGCGCAGTCGCCGTTCGATGAGATGACACTCGGTGAGACCGGTCTCATTGAGCGGGCCAGCGCAAACATAGTCGGCGCGCGGAAGCGAGGCGGCACGATGACCGTGCTTGCGACTCCGGGCACTGTGCTGAACTCGACTGACGTGCTTGTGGCGATAGGGACGAAGCAGCAACTCGACGGCTTGAAGGAATTTGCGTCTGTTGAGGCGAGCTAAGACTCGCTCTGGCCACTGGCTGGATCAGCCGCCGCTCAGCGCCCTCTTGCCTGCCTCCAGCGTCTTCACGATCTCGTCAACGTCGAAAACGCAGCCTCCCCATGTCCCGCCTGAGACGCCCTGCAGCGCCGCCCACAAACGTGAGTCGTCCGGCAGCTGCGGGTGCGGCGCAAGGTCTCCCGGATCGGCACGCTTCGCAAGCTCAGCGGTCCCCCACTCAGCGCCGCTCACCTCACCGTCACGGCCGACCAGGTTGATCGAACCCTCAAGCGTGTTGCGGTCAACGATGATCTCGATCGTGTCGCCCTCGCGTACCCTGCCGATTGGCCCGCCGGCGAGCGCCTCAGGCCCGACGTGGCCGATGCACGCGCCTGTTGACACGCCGGAGAAGCGCGCGTCTGTGATGAGCGCCACCTGCTTGCCGTATGAGAGGTGCTTGAGGGCGGCCGTGATCTGGTACACCTCCTCCATGCCGGTCCCCATCGGCCCGCCGCAGGTAAGCACCATGATGTCTCCTGCCTTCACTTTTTCGTCCTCGTCGCGCGACTTGATCGCCCGGATGGCGTCACGCTCCGACCGGAACACCCTGGCCTTGCCGGTGTTGCGGTACACGCCGTCCTCGCCGACCACCGTGGGGTCGATAGCCGTGCTCTTGATGACAGAGCCTTCCGGGGCAAGGTTGCCCATCGGGAATGAGATCGTGCTGGTGAGGCCCTTCTGCTTTGCCCGGCCGGGAGACATGATCACATTGTCCGGGTCAACGCCGTCTGTCTCCTTCAGGTACCGTCGCACGTCTGCACGTCGCTCAGATTCCTCCCACCAGTCCAGGTTCTCTCCAAGCGTCTGGCCGGTCGCCGTCATCACGCCCGTGTTGAGCAGTCCGAGACGTCGCAGGTGGAGCATCACCTCCGGCACGCCGCCCGCCGCGTATAGCTGCGCAGTCGGGTGGCCGACAGGGCCGTTCGGCAGGACGTCGACAAGCCTCGGGACCTGCCGGTTGACGCGGTTCCAGTCATCGACTCCCATGCGCCTCCGTCCTGCCGCGTGGGCGATGGCAGGCGTGTGCAGGAGCAGGTTTGTCGACCCGCCGCATGCCGCGTGGACCGCCATTGCGTTCTCGAAAGCGCCGTCTGTCAGGATATCGCTCGACTTAATGCCGCGTTTTTCCATTGCGACGAGCGCCCGCGCCGTGCGGATCGCAATGTCTCGCCACGCCGGGGTGCCGGAAGGCGAAAGGGCGGCGTGGGTGATTGCGAGGCCAAGCGCTTCGGAAACGACCTGAGACGTGCCTGCTGTGCCGAGGAACTGGCAGCCGCCGCCCGGAGAAGCACACGCACGGCAACCGACATCCTGCGCGTACTGGAGCGTGACTTCACCCTGCGCGAAGCGTGCGCCGATCGACTGGATCTGTCCCGCGTCTTCACCGTTGTGGGGCGCAAGCGTGACGCCGCCTGGGACGATGGCGACCGGCCTGTCCTGGAGGCCGGCGAGCGCCATCATCATGGCAGGCAGCCCTTTGTCGCATGACGCGATCCCGAGCACGCCGCGCGCTGTTGGCAGGGAGCGGGCAAGCCGACGAAACACCTGCGCAGCGTCGTTGCGGTACGGCAGGCTGTCGAGCATTCCGGTTGTGCCCTGTGTCCGGCCGTCGCAGGGGTCAGAGCAGAAGACGGCGAACGGCACCGACTTCAGCTCCCTGAACTCCTTCGCCGCAGACTTGACTAGCGAGGCGAGCTCGAAATGGCCGGTGTGCAGGCCGAGGGCGACGGCCGTGCCGTCCTCTTCCCGGATTCCGCCTGCGGTCGAGAGGATGATGAACTGCTTGCGGAGGAGCTCAGACGGCTCCCAGCCCATCCCTGCGTTCTGGCTCATGCCGAAGTGGTTGCCGCTCGGCTCATCGATCAGGAACTCCGGCGTAAACGGCACGCTCCCGGCGGGGCCGTCTGCGTGAGTCCTGATCTCCCAGCTGGCGGTCCCGGGGGACGAGCCCAGGATATCTTCGGTGGTCACATCTTTGGTGTCGTGGCCCGGGTAAGAGCGCGTGGTCATGGCCTGCTCCAGCAGTTTGTATTGATCTCAGACTGTGGAGTATACGGGCACGGCCGGTAACGGGAGCGCTCTGGCGGCTACCTGCCGCGGTCCAGCGCCCGGTTCAGGATGAACGCGGCGTTGATGAGGGAGAGGTGCGTGAACGCCTGCGGAAAGTTGCCAAGCAGATCGCCCGTCGGGCCAGTCTCCTCCGCGTAGAGACCGAGCGGTGACGCGTAGCCGAGCATCCTCTCGAAGAGAAAGCGGGCGTCGTCGAGCCTGCCCATCCGGGTGTACGCCTCGACGAGCCAGAACGTACACATCGTGAACGTTCCTTCGGCGCCGTCCAGGCCGTCTGGAGAGGCGGCAGGGTCATACCGGTAGACGAGACTGTCCCTGGAAAGCCGCTGTTCGATCTGGGAGACGGTCGTCATCATCCGCGGGCCGCGAGGGGACAGCGCGCCGATGTTCAACAGTTGCAGCAGGGATGCGTCGAGAACGTCAGAGCCGTAGCTCTGGACGAAGCTCTGGAGTTCGTGGTTCCAGCCCTTGTCCATGATCTCGAGCAGAATCTCGTCGCGCGCGTTGAGCCACAGCTCTCTCGATGCGGGCAGCGACCGCTCGTCTGCCAGCTTCAGGCCCTTTGCGAGCGCGTTCCAGGCCATCAGCTTGGAGTGGACGAAGTGCCTGGGGCCGCCGCGCACCTCCCAGATCCCTTCGTCCGGCGCTTTCCAGTTTTCCGCCACCCAGTCCAGTATGTTGCTGAGCGACCGCCACAGGTCGAACGAGATCGGATAGGCGTGCCGGTTATAGACGTAGACCGCCTCCATCAGCTCTCCGTACATGTCGAGTTGGAGCTGGCCGTATGCCGCGTTGCCGATCCGGACCGGGCGCGATTCGCGATAGCCGTCGAGGTGGTCCAACTGCAGTTCGTGCAGCTCCCGCTCACCCCTGATCCCGTACATGATCTGCAGCGGGTGGTCAGTCTCTGAGCTCTCGCGGCAACGCTCGCCGAGCCAGCGCATGAAAAGTCTCGCCTCTTCGATGTATCCGGTGCGCATGAACGCCTGCAGGGTGAGTGCCGAATCCCTGATCCAGCAGTATCTGTAGTCCCAGTTGCGGCTCCCGCCGATCACCTCAGGCAGCGATGTCGTTGGCGCCGCGATGATTGCGCCGGTGGGGCTGTAGGTCAGGAGCTTCAGCGTGAGCAGAGACCTGATTACGTCCTCTCTCCAGCGGCCGTCATAGGTGCCGCGCGCAACCCATTCGCGCCAGAACGTCACGGTCTCGTGGAACAGGTCATCACCCTGTGCCGCAGACAGGATCTTTGGCTTGAGGCTGTCTTCGGTCAGCCACTCCAGCGAAAAGGTCATCGCCTCTTTGGGTCCGAGAGTGAACTCCGCAACAACGCCGCCTTCCCTGATGGAAAAGTCGCACAGCAGAGAAAGGCTGAGCCGTTCGCCCGTTTCTGCGCGGAAGGTCACTCCGGCGTTCGTCATCTCGACTGTGTGCGCCGTTGCGCCGAAGTTGAACCGCGGGCGGCATTCCAGCCGGATGACCGTCTGACCCATCACGCCTTGCACGTAGCGAATGAGCCGTCGCTCGTTTCCGTGGCTGGAGCCGTTCGAGTGGCCGTCCGCGTAGTCTGTGCCGTCACCGTTTTTGCCTATCGGCATGAAGTCGGTGATCTGAGCGACGGAGTCGTTTCCACCGAACCGGGTGGTCAGCACGTTGGTCTCAGGGAAGTAGATCTGGCGGAGGTCATGCGCGTCAACGGATGCGATGCTGAAGAAGCCGCCCTTATCGTCATCGAGGATGGCGGAGAAGACGGCCGGCGAGTCGAATGCGGGCAGGCACAGCCAGTCGATCGCGCCGTCGCGTCCCACCAGCGCCGCCGAGTGCATGTTGCCGATCAGGCCGTACTCTTCCAGCCGTTTGTAAGCGATATGTGGGTGAGGTTCGCGCTTCGGCGGTATTTTTCAACTCGGGCAGCGGCCCACATCGCCTGTGTGCCGACGCCACAACTGATGGATTGTCCGGTCTGTCCCGTGCTGTTTCAATGCGGTGGCGCGGCAGTTGCCGGCATAGGCGAAAACAGGACGAGAGGGCTCTCTGGTGTGGCCGGTGTGGTAGGCTCACACGGACCCGGAGCGGCCGCCGACGGCCCCGACTCGACGTTCCTCAAACAAGCAATACGGTGGCCCTCCCGTGTCCAGAGTCATTCTCGTCTCAAGCCGCCTGCCTGTGACTATCAAGCGCTCACGTGGCCAGGATGGCAACGGGCAGACCCTGACCATGTCTGCCGGAGGTCTGGTCACCGGCCTCTCCCCGCTGCACGCCAGGAGCGACGGCGTCTGGATCGGCCACCCTGGTGAGCACCCGAACGCGAGCACGCTGCGCCAGCTCGAACAGCAGCGGCTTGTGCCCGTCGATGTGCCGCCGCGTGACTACCGTAATTACTACGAGGGGTATTCGAACAGCGCGCTGTGGCCGCTGTTCCACTACTTCGTTGAGCGGTGCGAGTTCGATCCGGCACATTACGAGGCGTACCGCAGCGTCAATGAGCGCTTTGCAGACCAGGTGGCGAAGGTGGCAAAGCCGGATGACCTGATCTGGGTGCATGACTATCAGCTGATGCTGCTCCCTGAGATGCTCCGCAGCCGGATTCCGCAGGCCCGCATTGACTTCTTCCTGCACATCCCGTTCCCGTCTTCAGAGACCTTCCGCGTGCTGCCCCAGAGATCGCAGATATTGCGCGGGCTGCTCGGCGCCGACCTGATTGGCGTGCATACGTACGAGTACGCCGAGAACCTGCAACGCAGCTTCCGCCGGTTGCTTGGCATCGAGTCAAACCGAGGCGCGCTGCGCTACTCGGGCCGGAGCGTCCGCATCCAGGCTCTCCCGATAGGCATCGACACAAAAGAGATGCGCAAGGCTGCGTTTTCCAACGCGGCGGAGCGCTACCTGCTTGACCTGAAGCGGCGGATTGGCGACAGGCAGGTTGTGCTTGGTGTTGACCGTCTGGACTACACGAAGGGGCTGCCGCTGAAGCTGCAGGCGTGGCGCAGGCTCCTGGCCGGCTCGCCCGCATGGCGCAGGCGCGCGATGCTGATCCAGATCGCGGTGCCGTCACGAGAGAATATCGGGAGCTACCAGCAGCAGAAGGACGAGGTGGAGCGGCTGGTTGGCGAGATCAACGGGCTCTATGGCGCGCCCGGCCGCATCCCCATCCACTACATGTACCAGAGCGTCTCGCGAGAGGAGTTGGGCGCTCTATACCGGCTCGCAGACGTGGCGCTGGTTTCACCTGTGCGAGACGGCCTGAACCTGGTCGCCAAAGAGTACGTTGCATGCCGTGACGATGGCGGCGGCGTGCTGGCGCTGAGCGAGTTTGCCGGCGCGGCGTCTGAGCTCGGGGAGTCGCTGCGGCTCAACCCGTGGGACATTGAAGGCACAGCGGCGCAGATAGAACGCGGCCTGGAGATGGACTTCGGAGAGCGGCAGGAGCGGGTGCGGCCCATGTACCACCGCGTCGTCCAGAACGATGTGCATCGCTGGGTTGAACGGTTCATGACGGCGCTGACGGAGCCGGAGGTCGAGGAGTTGCGAGTGCCTCCGCAGTTGCAGTCAACGGTGCTTGCGGAGACGATCGGGCCGCACCTGGCGACTGCCCGTAGCGCTCTGCTGATGCTCGACTATGACGGGTCGCTCCGGGAGTTCACCGAGCGCTATGAGGACGCGCTGCCAACAAACGAAATCCTGGAGATCCTCACGGAGCTCGGCTCACTGGACGGAGTGAGCACGTACATCAACTCGGGCCGGGACCGCAACACGCTCGGAGAGTGGTTCAAGGGCGTGCCGGTGGGGCTGATCGCAGAGCACGGCTCGTGGATCCGCGAGGTGGGTGAGAGCATATGGCGCCGCATGGGGCCGCCGCCCGACCTGAGTTGGAAGGGCGTTGTGCGGCCGGTGCTTACGGAGTACGCAGAGCGGACGCCAGGGGCGCGGATAGAGGAGAAATCTGCCGCGCTTGTGTGGCATTACAGGGAGGCGGACGATTCCCTGGGCGAGTGGCAGGCGCTGGAGTTGATGTCTGTGCTTGAGGACATGCTCTCCGGCTCGCCCGTCGAGATACGGCAGCAGGGTGTGGACAAGGGGCGCGCGTTCGAGCATGTGAGCGAGGCGTATGGTCCTTTTGATTTTGTGCTGGCGACTGGCGATGACCGCACGGACGAGGACATCTTCGCCCGGCTGCCGCTTGATGCTTACTCGGTGAAGATCGGCGGAGGCCAGAGCAGCGCACGGGCGGCGGTCGGCTCACCCGGCTCGGTCCGCAGGCTGCTGAGAGCGTTGATCGCCGCGCGAAGGCGAGTGGCTGTCGCACAGTTTTGAGCGTTGCTATTCCGCAAATTGGGTCACAGGAGAGAGTCCGATGAAGATCACAGATGTCACGCCTTTGGTATCGATGCCGATCTCAGGTCTGCCGTGGCTCTTCGTTGAGGTGAAGACAGATAACGGCCTCACAGGAGTTGGCGAGTGCTCCGACTACGCATCAACGGGCCTGCTGGTAAGAGGGATTGAGTGGATCAGGCGCGAGGTGATCGGCCAGGACGCACGCAATATCGAGAACATCTGGCAGACGATATTTCACAAGTACGACGACATGAACGGTCGAGGCTTTATCTCGCACCTGATCAGCGCCATCGACATCGCGCTCTGGGACATCAAGGGCAAGGCGCTCGGCGCACCCATATACCAGCTTCTCGGCGGGCCTGTGCGGGAGTGCGTCCCTCTGTACACGCATGTGCAGTCTAACCGCTAC
Source organism: Chloroflexota bacterium (assembly GCA_027624075.1). GTDB lineage: Bacteria > Chloroflexota > Dehalococcoidia > Lucifugimonadales > Lucifugimonadaceae > JAJCYX01. Next base: position 26,475 of record JAQBUH010000006.1, on the reverse strand, counting down.
TGGAACTCCGCAGCCGGCGGGCCGGACGCCGCCGCAAAGGCCGCAGTTATCACGAAAGAGGCAGGCTACGAGGCGATAAAGACCGATCCGTTCCCGGCTCAGACAGGGCCGGGCGCCGGGTTTTCAGGGCCGGCCGAGGTGGAGCGCCTGACTCCGGAGAACATCAGGAAATCCGTCGAGTGGATGGACGCGATAAGGAGCGCAGTCGGACCAGACTATGAGCTGATGGTTGACGCACACGCCCGTTTCGATGTTGCGTCCGCGATCGAGGCGGCAAGAGCGCTCGAGCACATCAACCTGGTCTGGCTGGAAGAGCCGATCCACGTCGAAAACCACAACGCCCTGCGGCAGGTGCGTGAGAACGTCCGCGTTCCGTTGTGCATAGGCGAACGCCACTTCACTCGCTGGGACTACACGGAGGTCATCAACAGCCGGTTGGTGGACTACATCATGCCGGATGTCGCATGGTGCGGCGGCATCAGCGAGCTCCGGCGAATAGCGGCGATGGCGGAGGCCCAGTTCATCCGCATCTCACCCCACGACGGGCTTGGCCCGGTCTCCATAGCCGCAGGTTTCCAGGTCTGCATGACAACGCCCAACCTGTACCGGCAGGAGTGTCTGCACACCTGGTTCGACACGTTCGCGAAGATGATCGACCCGATGTTCGATGTCCGAGACGGCTCAATCTATCCGACTGACCTGCCCGGACTTGGCATCGAGCTGAACATGGATGCGGTGCAGCGGTACCTGGTTGATCCTGACACACGTGAGTACCTGAACATCGCACACGCAGACGATGACGCCGCAGGGAAGTGGATCCGGTAGCCTCTGTTGGCATCTTTGTCCGAATTCTCTCTCCAGCGATCGGGTGCGAGATTGCATGCGCGGTTGGACGGGATGAGGAGCGGGCGCACGATTTGTCATTCTGAGCTTGACTCAGAATCTCCCGGCTAACCAGTCTCCTGAGAGATGCTGAATCATCGGTCTCTGTCGCCAGGTAGGGGAATCTTGTCATTCTGAGCCTGTCGAAGGGTCAAGCTCAAAATGACAAAACAGCCCGCGCTCTAACCCTCGCACTGTTCCCCCGGGTGGGAGAGAGGATTTGAACAGAGCGCTACCGGCCAGGCCAGTTCCCCAGCCTTCGCCGCAGCCTGGCGCAAACACGCCCAAAGCCGTCCGCCTTCAAGTTGGAGTCAATCTTGGGCGATGATAAGATTAAGGGTGAATAACCGGTATAAGGCTCGCGTGCGCCCGCGAGCCGGTCCTTTGCCGGAGGGTCGGCTGCAGGCAAAGGCGCGGTATTCGAGCTAGTGGCCGCGGCATGCGGCACGGCGCACTGCGGGAACACTCCCGCATAAGCGCTGGATAGTTAAGCCTGCAACTCTTTCGGCCCTGGGCGAGATTCAAAAAAGCCACAGCAACCGCTAAGCGCGACAGGAAACTGGTCAAGCGCGGCGGTCGAAACGGATGAGCATGACCACAACGAACGGCAAGCCGGCGCCCGCAAGCCACCGCGGATCAGCAGACTACAACGCATCGGACATCACGGTGATGGAGGGGTTGGAGGCGGTCCGCAAGCGCCCCGGAATGTACATCGGCACAACCGGGCCGGAGGGCGTCTTCCAGCTGGTCCGCGAGATTGTCGACAACTCTGTCGATGAGGCAATGGCCGGGTTTGCGACGGGCGTCGAGGTCGCCATCAACAGGGACGGCTCTGTGACCGTCTCAGACGACGGCCGCGGCATTCCGGTCGATATGCACACCCGAACAGGCAAGTCCGCCCTCGAGACTGTGATGACTACGCTGCACGCGGGCGGCAAGTTTGGTGGCAAGGGTTACCAGGTCTCAGGCGGCCTGCACGGCGTCGGCGCGTCAGTGGTCAACGCGCTATCCGCGTGGACGCTTGTCGAGGTAAGGCGGAACGGGAATGTGTACTCCCAGCGCTTTATCCGCGGCAAGCCGGACGGGGAGATGGGGTTGAGGCCGCAGACGGAGCTGGACCCGCCTGGAACAGGCACGACCGTCTCATGGATGCCTGACTCGGAGATCTTCCCTGAGATCACCTATGACTGGGACCAGATATCGACCCGGTTCCGTGAGATGGCTTACCTGAACCAGGGGCTGATGATTCACCTCCGCTCAGATTGGCACGACGAGGAGCTCTGGCCTCGTAACGACATCACGTTCTTCTTCGACGGCGGTGTGCGGAGCTTCGTGCGCGCGCTCAACCGCAGGCGCAATCCCATTCACCCGAACATCATGTACACATCTGAGACTGTGGACGACATCGTGGTCGAGGTGGCGCTGCAGTACAACGAGACGTTTGTCGAGAACTGCCTGTCGTTCGCCAACGTGATCCGCACTGCGGACGGCGGCTCGCATGTGACAGGCTTCCGGTCTGCGCTGACAAGGGTGATCAACGACCTCGGCCGCAAGCACAACGCGTTCGGCACGGGCAAGGAAGACGTCGCGTCGCTCTCGGGTGACGATGTGCGTGAGGGCCTGCTTTCGGTTGTGAGCGTGAAGGTGAAGGACCCGCAGTTCGAGGGCCAGACGAAGGGGCGGCTCGGCAACCCCGAGGTGAAGAGCGCGGTTGAGCAGATAGTTGGCCGCTCGCTTACGGAGTTTCTTGAGGACCACCCGGACGACGCCAAGCGGATCGTTGAGAAGTCTCTGACCGCGGCCAGGGCGCGGGAGGCTGCGAAGAAGGCGCGTGACCTGGTGATCCGCAAGAACGCCATGGACGGCGGATCTCTGCCGGGCAAGCTGGCCGACTGCGCAGAGCGGGACCCGCGCAAGAGCGAGCTCTACATAGTGGAGGGCGAATCTGCGGGCGGCTCGGCCAAACAGGGCCGTGACCGCCGGTTCCAGGCGATCCTGCCACTGAAGGGCAAGATCCTGAATGTTGAGAAGGCGCGGCCGGAGAAGATGCTGGCGCACGAGGAGATTGCGGCGCTGATTACGGCCACTGGCGCCGGGCTGGGCGAGGACTACGACATTGACCGTCTGCGCTATCACCGCGTGATCATCATGACCGACGCAGACGTGGACGGGGCGCACATCCGGACGCTGCTGCTGACGTTCTTCTACCGCAACATGCCGCAACTGATCGGCGGCGGCCACCTGTACATCGCCCAGCCGCCTCTCTTCAAGGCGTCGAAGGGCCGCTCAAGCCGCTGGATCTACTCTGAGACGGAGCTTGACGAGTGGATGGCAGAGCGGGTTTACGGCAACACGGTGGTGTCTGCTAAGGCGGACGACAAGGTGGATGTGAAGGGCGCAAAGATAGGGACGACTCTCTCCGCCGTGCGGGACTTTGCCGAGGCAGTTGCGATCACCGATGTGCTTGGCGTGCCGCAGAACGTGTTCTTCACGCTGATGCAGGACCCTGAGTACCGCTCGCTGGACTTCCGGCCTGAGCGCCCTGTGGTGCAGCCAGACCTGTTTGGGGGCGGCGCTGAGGCGGCCCCGGAGCAGGCGGCAGAGCGCACGTACGAGGTGCATGGCTTCACCATCACGAGGGAGATCTTCGAGCACCCGTCCCTGCGGCGTGCCCGCAAGCTGTATGACCAGATCGGCTACATTGTCCGGGCCGGCACGCTGACCCTCACAAAGGACGGGAACGTTGTCGCAGACGATGTGCCGTGGGCTGAGCTTCCGCAGGCTCTGGATGCGAGCGCGGACCGCTCAGGCGTCAACGTGCAGCGCTACAAGGGCCTGGGCGAGATGAATCCCGAGCAGCTGTGGGAGACGACGATGGACCCGTCGCAGCGGGTGATGCTGCAGGTGACGGCTGACGATGTGATCGCGGCGGACGATATCTTCTCGACGCTGATGGGCGAGGATGTCGAGCCGAGGCGAAACTTCATCCGCACGCACGCTCTTGAGGTCCGCAACCTGGACGTGTAGGTGTCAGGGTTGCTGGGCTGGCGGTACTGCTGGGCTGGCGGACGGCTGGGCTGGCGGACGGCTGGGCTGGCGAACTGCGGACAGCGGACAGCGGACGGCGGACGGCGGACGGCGGACGGCGGACGGCGGACGGCGGTGATAGGTTGCTGGGCGGCGGTGACACACGCAATCGCCGCTCAACCGTCGAAGTGCCGGCAATGGCACGGCAGGGCCGCCGCGCCGTGACCCGTACACGGCACGCGACATGTGGTCGAGGGGAATGGATTTTGGACACAGGTATCAACAGAGCCGCTCGACTCCGCTAGCCCTCCGTCACCCGCACCTCGCCCTCCGGTGACGCCTCCCACAGCGAGACGAACGGCAGGCCGCGGCGGCGCATCTCGTCGCTGCCCCCCTGCTTGCGGTCCAGCACGCACAGCACTAGCGCAACCTCGCAGCCGAACGCCTGCACAGCGTCGATCGCCTCAAGCAGGCTCCCGCCGGTCGAAACCGTGTCGTCGAACACAGCCACCCTCATCCCCGGCTTGACCGATCCCTCGATCTGCCTGCCCATGCCGTGGCCCTTCGCCTGAGGCCTCACAAAAAAACCTGTCAGGCCAGATCCCTCCTGCCAGCTTCTCAGTGCAAGCGCGCCTACTATCGGCACAGCGGCAACGGTCGGCCCGCCAGCCGCCTCGCACCCTGCCGCAACAATCTTCTCCAGGAACAGCTGCGAGACGAGGTGCGCGCCCTCGGGGTCGAGCGAGAGCCTGCGGCCGTCGAAGTAGTAGCCGCTCTTCTGGCCCGATGCCAGCGTGAAGTCGCCGAACTCAAGCGCTCCAAGCTCCTTCGCCCGCTCCAGCAGCCTCTGTGACGCCGACGCTGTCTGCGCCATGCTCGCCTCTTCTCCTGTCTTGTTGCCCGCCGCAGAGCCGGTCCCGTAGAGCCCGTGCTTGCGGATGTACCGCTCAACCTGCGGGGCCAAATAATCGCTCACGTCATCACCCAACGCAAGGCGCGCCCTCAGACCTGTCGCACTCACGTCGAGCATCGGCCCTTCAAGGTAGGCTGCCCCGGACGCCGGGTGGGATAACGGCAGCCTGTTCGTCCACTCCTCGCCGGGGCGCCCGATCACGAGCACGGAGCACATCCTGCGAAGCTCGTCAGCTCGCTTCCAGCGGTCCATGCTGCGGGCAGAGTCCGCCCCGAGCACGAGCACAAGCTCAACGCCGTCGCCATACCGGGCCCGCAGGTCTGCCAGCGTGTCCGCCGTGTACGTCTCGCCAGGGCGCATGACGTCAACATCACTCACCGCAAGGCCAGTCTCGCCCTGGATGGCAAGCTCTGTCATCCGCAGGCGGTGCTCCGCAGACGCGGCAGGCGGCTCTCCGCGCAGCCACGGCCTGCCGGCGGGCACAAGCAAGACGAGGTCCAGCCCGCCCTGAGCAAGGGCAAAGCGGGCGGTCTCAACGTGGCCCAGGTGTATCGGGTCGAAGGTGCCGCCGAACACACCGGCACGGCGAGGCTTCCGATGCCTCCCGGTGGCGCTCGGCCTTTCGCTCAGTTCCAATCGAACTCCATATCGTCCACTATCACCGTGCTGCCGTTCACGACGCCCGCGGCCTCGAGCTCCTTTGTCACGCCGAGCTCTGACAGGCGGCGCTGGAACTGCACCAGCACGCTCCAGTCGTCCAGGTTGCTGCCCCTTGCCAGCCGCACCGCCCGCGGGTGCACGATCCTGAACACGTCCTTATCCACCACCTCAACCGATCTCTTTCGTCCCATCGGTTGCGGCCGTAGCACAGGGCCAGTGCCGTTTGCCGCGGCAACGGTCTCCGACCCCTCAGAGCCCCGCCGCGGCAACTGCTCCAGCATCCGGCGCATCTCTGCGATCAGCCAGTCCATGCCGTCGCGCGTCGCCGTAGATATGAAAAGGACCGTTATGCCGTCACCGAACGCAGCGTGCAGCTCATCGTCCAGCCATTCCCGCTGTCCGGCATCCTCGAACAGGTCGATCTTGTTCACCACGATCAGCTGCGGCGTCGACGCGAGCCGCGCGTTATACAGTCTCAGCTCCTCGTTGATCGTCCTCACCCGCTCGACCACCTCCGGCTCTGCGCCGTCCACCACATGCGCCAGCACGCGCGTCCGCTCGATGTGCTTGAGGAACTCATGCCCGAGTCCGACACCAGAGTGCGCGCCCTCGATCAGGCCAGGGATGTCTACAACCACGAAGGCGTCAAGCTCGAAGTAGACGACGCCAAGCGACGGCTCGAGGGTTGTGAACGGGTAGCTGGCGATCTTCGGTTTTGCCGCGCTTATCGACGCCAGGATGCTGGACTTGCCCGCGTTCGGCATGCCGATCAGCCCCACATCCGCCAGCAGCTTCAGGTTGAGCCTGACCTCCCGCTCCTCACCCAGCTCTCCTGCCTCCGCCAGCATCGGAGTCTGGTTCGTGGAACTGGCGAACTTCGTGTTGCCAAACCCACCCTGTCCGCCACGCGCGACGACCAATCGGCTGCCCTCATCAGACAGGTCACCGATCAAGATGCCATTGCCGCCGCCTGTAACGTCCCATACCTCTGTGCCGATCGGCACCTCAACCACCATATCGTCCGCGCTGGCGCCGGTTTTCCTTGCCGATCCGCCTGGCTGGCCGTCGCCTGCGTGCAGCACCGTGCCCTTACGGAACTTGAGCAGGGTATTGACCGATGTCGAGGCGACAAAGACGACGCTCCCACCGTCTCCGCCATCGCCTCCGGCGGGACCTCCTCTTGGCACAAACGCCTCCCTGCGGAAGTTGACGATGCCGTTTCCACCATTTCCGGCGAGGACTGTTATTCGGGCTGAGTCAATCATGTGGAAATCTTTCTGGACATCAGATCTCTTTAATCACATGTAATAAGGGATGTGGAAAGGTGGGATGCCAACTGGCTTCCAGTATATGTCCGGCTGGTGAAAACCTCAGGGTTGCCGGTGGATGAAGGGCTGTGGATGTGGTGAGTGGCGCCGCATCCGGGGAGTGGCAGAGCCATGTTCGGGAATGGGTGTGGCAGCTCCCTGGCGTTCACCATCCGGCTGCCAGGACACCGCAAGGTTTCCACCGGTTTTCCTCATCGGCGGCTCGCCAGAGGCGTACTGGATGCGGCAGGCGCACGGTGAAAGTTGAGCCGGGCCAGGGAGGGCGTGTTGCGACACGGATCGCGCGTGACGCTGATAGGGGCAGTGGTTCAGGGCAGGCCAACAGAGCCATGAAGACAACAGAAATGTGACCGCGTGGCGGCTTGAAAAGTCGATGCGGCCCGGCAGTGCCGACTCGATCGTCGCTTTCAGGACTGGAGGACCGGCGTAGACCATCGCCGGCATCCCGGTGTCTGCATCAAGGACGGCCGGTCCTCCCGCGGCCATCGCCGCCCTCGAATGGAAGGAAACGGTTCAACCGCCTCGAATGGGAGGCAGCGGCTCAGCCGCCTTAGCCGCCTTTCTGGAGAGAGGCGCGGACCTCAGCCGCCAGCTTCCGCACATCCGCGTTCGACTCAAGCTCCTCCTCGAACCGCTTCTGCGCGTACAGCACGCTCGAGTGGTCCTTGCCGCCGAGCACAGCGCCCGCGTGAGTGGCGGTCAGCTTGCTCTCCTCCCGCAGCATGTAAGCGGCCAGCCTGCGGGCCGCAGAGGTACGCCTGTCACGCCGTGAGCCGGTGATCGAAGACTCAGGCACGCCCGTGTGCGCAGAGACAGCGGCCAGCACCGCGTCCGGGGCAGGGAACTTGACCGCCCTCTTCGAGCCGATACTTGCAAGCGCCCGCTCAGCCAGCTCGACATCGATATCGCTGCGCGTCAACTGCGCGAACGCTATCACGCGGTTCAGCCCGCCCTCCAAGTCACGCACGCTCTCTACAGGCGCAGACGCCAGGACCTCGATCACCCTTGCAGGCAACGGACAACCCTTCGCAACCGCCTTCCGCTCGACAATTGCGTAGCGCGTCTCGTAGTCCGGCGACTGGATGTCCACGATCAACCCTCCCGACAGTCTTGACTGGATCCGCTCTTCCAACTTGATTCGCTCGGCCGGCAGATCGCCAGAGATGACGATCTGCTTGCCGGCCATGTGCAGCTCATTGAAGGTGTGGAAGAACCCCTCCTGCGTCTGCGGCTTGCTCGTGATGAACTGAATATCGTCAACCAGGAGAGCGTCGACACTCCTGTAGCGAGTCCTGAACTCTTCTGTCGCGCCGTCACGTATGGCGCGGATGTACTCGTTTGTGAAACGCTCGGCGCTGACGTAGAGCACCGAGAGCCCGCGCTGGGCCAGCTTGTGACCGACGGCGTGCAGCAGGTGGGTCTTACCGAGTCCGACTTGCGAATAGATGTATAGCGGGTTGAATGCTGCGCCAGGAGACTCGGCCACCTGCAGCGCCGCGGCGTGAGCCATCTGGTTTGACGGGCCCGCGATGTACCGCTCGAAGGTGAACTCTGGCCTGAAGCGGCTCGTCCGGGCACGCTGGCTGTCTTCTCTCTCTGACCGGTTATCCCTGGCGGCAGGCGCGTCCGGCGATTCCCAGGCGCCGTAGCTGTCACTGTTCCGGACAGTGAAGCGCACCTCAAGGGGTTGGTGGGCCACCTGTTCGACCGCACGCTCTATCGACCCAGAAAGCCGTTTCTCCAGCATCTCAGCCGTGAACGCGTTCGGCGTCGTGACCACAAGGACGCCGTCACCAACGCTCAGCGCGGATGTGTTCCTCAGCCACGTCTCGAAGTTCGGCCGAGGTATCTCAACCTCCAACTGTCCCAGCGCTGCGGTCCAGACCTGGGATGCAGAGTTCGTGTCCAGAATTGTCCCCCTGAAAAACGGCAAAATTAATCCGGCACACGTTGCAAAGGCGTGTGAAAACCCGCTCCCGGCTTTGATGATTTACGGCGTACAGACTGAGGTGGCAGGAACGCCCCTCTTGGTTCGCCACACCGGCAAGTTACCATAGCCTCATGAGAACTGTTCAACCCCCAAAACGGGCTCTTTTTCGAGACTTACCAACCATTTTCCCCGGCCGCCTGGAACCCCGGAATTGAACTTGACATCGGACTAAAAGCATGCGTCAGCCAGCCACTTTTTCCCACACCCGTGTCTGGCGCGAGATGGATCTCGCGCCGTGCGGGGAAACCCTCGAACCGGCGCACCTGAACCGGGGTCCACAGTGAGCCTGAGGGTGGTCTTCTTCGGCTCCCCGGAGGACGCCGTTCCCGCGCTGGTCTCCCTGCTTGACGCGGGCCAAAACGTCGCCGCCGTCTACACGCGGCCCGACCGGGAGGCAGGCAGGTCCAGGCGGTCCCGGCCGACCCCTGTGAGGGTCGCGGCGGAGTCGCGCGGGCTGCGCGTGGAGACACCAAAAAGCCTGCGCGGCGAAGCTGCGCGCCAGGGGCTGGCAGAGCTAATGGCGGACATCTTTGTCGTCGTCGCATACGGCAGGATACTTCCGCCCGAGGTGCTGGCCGCGCCGCGGCTGGGCGTGGTCAACATCCACCCATCGCTGCTCCCTCGCCACCGAGGCCCCAGCCCGGTTGCCACCGCCATCCTCGAACACGACGCCGAGACCGGCGTAACGCTGATGCTGCTCGACGAAGGGATAGACAGCGGCCCGCTGCTCGCGCAGTCGGACCCGGTGCGGCTGGACGGCACTGAGCGGGCAGGCGAGCTGACGGCCAGGCTGTTTGCGATGGGCGCGGAGATGCTGCCTGCGACGCTGGCAGGGCTTGCGGCAGGCACGTTGACGCCACAGCCGCAAGACGAGTCTGCGGTGACGGTCACGAGGCTGATCGAGAAGGAAGATGGGCGCGTCGACTGGTCACGGAGCGCTGCGGAGATCGAGCGCATGACGCGGGCTTTCGACCCGTGGCCGGGAGCGTTCACGTCTCTCGGGGGCAAAAACCTGAAGATCATCGCGGCGGCGGTGGCGCTGGATGGCGGGGATCCGGCGAAGCAGGGCGGAGACGCAGGTGCGGCGGACGAAGGTGCGGCGCCGCGGGGCAGAGACGTTGCGGCGCCGGGAACTGTAACCGTGCGGGACCGGCGGTTGTTCGCGGCGACCGGCGAAGGCGAGCTCGAACTGCTCACGGCTCAGCCGGAGGGCAGACGGCCAATGACCGCCCGAGACCTCATCAACGGCGCGCCAGGCCTGCACGGGTCGCTACTGGGCAGGTAATGGCGAGTGCGACTCGCTATCTCCTCCCTCCTGACCGGGCACCCGCTTGTTGGCGCGGCTCAGGGAGAGGCCTGTCTGTCATTCTGAGTCAAGCTCAGAATGACAGATTGGGCGCTGTCTGCTCGACGCGCACGTTAAGCCGAGCCCCGGCGCCGGGCCCATCGGTCGGCCGATGGAACGCCTGCGGACCGCCCACATCCTGTTACATCCTGCGGATGTAGTACTCGTTCGATGAGTCCAGCATGCGCTGCACAACATCGTCTGAGAGGTTCTTCAGGTAGATCACGCTCGCCCAGGCAGTCGCCAGTCCGGACTGCACGTCCATCAGAGACATGGGCCGGTTGCCGTTTGCGATCAGCAGCCGGAACACCGCCTCCGAGATCGGCGTGCCTGGCAACAGGTAGTCCGGCTCCTTTGAGCAGATAGACGCAACGATCTTCATCATCTCGGAAGGCGTGCCGAACGACCTGGGTGGCTCACTTGCCGTCCCTCCCAGTTGCGCCATGCCCCGCTCCGACATCCGGGTGTATACGGCGTATGGGAACGACCTGCCCGCCGCCTCGAAGCCCTTGATATCGATCGCGTACTTAGCGCCTTCCTCGACATGCGCCGGCGCGCCTGCGGCCATCTTGCTATCGGTGGTCATCTGTTTCTTTTCTCGCTGGGTGATTGGTCAACTGTGAACTGTGTGGCGCCGGAGCGCCCCGGGGTGAAAAGGTAATAACGTCCTGACAAACTGGTCTGTCTGAACCAACTGGGCTAACTGGCCGGCGGCGGCCGGCGGGAAAAGACATCCTCCGGCCAGTCGAGCATCTCCACCGTCGCTGTTTCACCAGCCTCTATTTTAGCCACATCGTCGGGGCAGATAGCCAGACCGTTCGCCGCGGCCATCGACATCAACGCTCCTGAGCTCTGCGTGCCGGTGCTCCGCGCCCTCAGCGTGCCGTCCTCCGCCTCGTAAACCACAACGCGGGCGTAGACGCGTCTTCCATCGTAGTTGTTTACTGGATCGTCCAGCACCGCCTGCACAACCGGCTTCGGCAACTCTCCCCGACCCATCATCACATGGATCGCCGGCCTGCCGAACTGCTCGAACGCAACCATTGCGCTGACCGGGTTGCCGGGCAGCCCGAGGAGCGGCACCTTCCGGCCGTCCGGGGCGTTCAGCGTGCCGAACGCAAGCGGCTTTGCCGGCCGCATCCGCACCGACCACAGGGCGATGGCCCCGTTCTTCGCCAGCACATCCTTCACAACATCGTAGTCGCCTTTTGACACTCCTGCCGAGGTCACGACCATGTCTGCCTTCAGCGCGTCGGCGAGCCGGTCCTGCAGCGACTCGATGGTGTCCCGCGCTATGCCTGCCATCAACGGCACGCCGCCGTAGCGCCTGACCTCTGCCGCAATGCTGTACGCGTTCGAGTTGTAGATCTTGCCGGGCTGGTGCTCCTCGCCAGGGCTCAGCAGCTCGTCTCCGGTCGAGACGATGGCGACGACCGGCCGTCTGTACGCCTTCACGCTGCTCCTGCCGAGTGACGCCGCGACGCCTATCGCTCCCGGCCTGAGCACCGTGCCTGACCGCAGCGCCAGCTCTCCCCGTGCGATGTCCTCGCCCGCCCGGCGCACATTGTCTCCGGCGGCGGGGGCCAGCCTGACGCCGATGCGGTCCGCGCCGGTCCCGCTTGCGCCGCGGCCTCGGCGCTCAAGCTCGTCCGTGTCCTCGAACGGCACTACGGCGTCTGCGCCGTCCGGCATCGGGGCGCCGGTCATGATCCGTGCGGCCGAGCCTGCCATGAGCCGCCCTTCAGGCAACGCCCCGGCTGCGATGGTGAACGCGACAGGAAGCTCGACAGGCGACCCGCTTGAGGCGGCGGCCAGGTCGGCGGCAATGACTGCGTAGCCGTCCATCGCCGAGTTCGGCAGCGGCGGCACGTCGAACGGGGCAACAAGGTCTTCGGCGAGCACCATGTCGAGCGCGTCAAGCAGGTCGACCTCGACCGGCTCGAGCCGCTTGAAGTGGCTCAAAATCCGCTCACGCGCCTCCTCGACGCTCAACATATCGGCGTCGTAGTGGTGCCTGTGCGGCCGGTCTGAGTGGGCCGCGTGGGCCTTGTCGTGGCTGTGCTGGGTCATGGATTGGTACGTGGCGTGTGACGAATCGTGTCAGAGCTAGACCCGCAGGGTTGCTCCTAGCTGGCTCTCCAGCGCTCGCAGTATTCCCGCCTCCGACTTCGCAAGCTCCTCCGCCGTGAGCGTCTTGTTCGGCGACTGGTAAACCACTCTCACCGCAATCGATTTCTTGCCTTCCGGCAGGCCCTTGCCATCGAACACGTCGAAGACGGTGGCGGACGAGACGAGGCGGCTCTTGCGGGCGATGGCCGTCACCAGCGCCGTAGGCGTAGCGCGGTCGATGAGCAGGGCGAGGTCCCTTGCCGAGTCCTGGTAGCGCACTATCGGCGAATAGATATCCGCCGGGCCGACAGCCTGCGCAACCGACTGCAGCCCGTCCAGCTCCAGCTCGAAGAGCGAGACAGAAGTGCCGTCGATGTCGAAGGCGGCAAGCACCTTGCCGCGAACATCGCCGGTCACACCGATGCGTACGCCGCCTGCGGCAGGCACGGTGATCTCCGCAGTCCTGCCGGGCGTCAGCGCGGGGTCTTCAACCGCCGCGAACTCACCCTCGACGTGAAACTCGGCAAGAACAGTCTCCACCGCGCCCTTTGCGTCGAAGAAATCTGCCGCCCGCGCGCCGTCGGTCCACGACACCTCGTTGGCCGGTCCGGCGAACGCGCCTGCGATCATTACCCTCTCGCGTGGCAGCCCTTCGCCAACGCTCCCGAAGACGTGCCCCGTCTCGAACAGCGCGACCGGTCCCCGCCATGAGCGGAGGTTGCGGGAGACGGCGTTCAGGACGCTCTCTCGCAGCGTGCGGCGCATCACGGCGTGGTCCGCAGAGACCGGGTTCAACATGCGCACGTGCTCCAGCGCGTCGCCGCCGAGCGGGACCCGTCCCTCTTTCGACTCGCTTGTAGCCGCGTACGAGATGATCTCCTGCATGCCCGCCCTGACCAGCGCGTCCACCGCCCTGTTGCGCGTCGTGATCTCAGGCCTCGGCTGCCAGGTTGGGACTCGGCCTGCGGGCGGCGTCACAGGAACCTCGTCGTAGCCGATGATCCGTGCGACCTCCTCGATCAGGTCTTCAGGGATCGTCACATCGGACCGCCAGTATGGGATCTGCGCCTCCCAGCCGGCGGCGGTCTCGCTCACGTCGAAACCGAGCGAGCTCAGCGTCGCATCGACCTTCTCCGCGGGGACCTCCGTCCCGAGCACCCGCGCCAGCTTCTCTCTCGTGAGTGAGACGCTCTGCTGCTCGGCGTCCCTGCCAGGGTGCTCGTCGATGATCCCGCTCGCCGCCTCGCCGCCCGCAAGCTCAAGGATCAGCCGGGTTGCACGCCGCAGCGCAACCTCCGCCAGCCCTGACCGTAGCCCTTTCTCGAAGCGCAGCGTCGCCTGGCTGCGCAGTCCAAGCGCGCTCGACGTGCGGCGGTTGTTTGGCCCAATGAAAGTTGCAGACTCTAGGAACACCGTCTTCGTCGAGCCGTCTATCTCCGAGTTTGCGCCGCCCATCACGCCGGCAAGGCCGATGCCCTTTTCCGGGTCAGCAATCAGCAGCATCTCGCCGTCCAGCTTGCGGTCCTTGCCGTCCAGCGTCACCAGCATCTCGCCCGCCGCGGCACGCCGCACGATGACGGTGTGACCGGCGACGCGGTCGTAGTCGAAGGCGTGCAGCGGCTGGCCAAGCTCGAACATCACGTAGTTGGTCACATCGACGATGTTGTTGATGGGCCGCTCGCCGATGGCGCGCAGCCGCTCGGCAAGCCATTCCGGCGAGGGGCCGATCTTAACGCCGGAGATCACTGTCGCGGTGTAGCGAGGGCACAGGTCAGGGTCGTCTATGCGGACAGTCGCCAGCGACGCGGTTGGCACAGGAGACTCGGCATACTCGACCGGCGGCAGCCTCAGCTCCTGCCCGGTCAGCACCGCAACCTCGCGGGCGATGCCCACTATGCCCAGGCAGTCGGGCCTGTTCGGTGTCAGCTCTGCGTCCAGCACAACGTCGCCAAGCACGTCGCCCAGGGGCGTCCCCGGCGCCGCGTCTGTGTCGAGCACAAGGATCCCCTCGTGCTCGCCGCTCAGGCCGAGCTCCTTTTCGGAGCAGACCATGCCGTTCGACTCGACGCCGCGGATCTTCGACTTTTTTAGTCTGTGGGTTGCGCCCGGCTCATCTGAGTACGGGTCAGCCAGCACAGCGCCGATGCCCGCATATGCGATGGTCTGGCCGTCTGCGACGTTTGGCGCCCCGCACACGACCTCGACCTCGCTTTCGCCGTTGAAGACGGTCACGAGGCGCAGGCGGTCTGCGTTCGGGTGCGGGCGGACAGACCTCACATGGCCGACAACCACGTTGTCCCAGCTTGCGGTCCGTTCAATCTTCTCCACCTCGGTGCCGGCCATCGTCAGCCGGTGCGCAAGCTCGTCCGGAGGCACGGTGATGCCGACGTAGTCTTTCAGCCAGGAGAGAGGGACTTTCATTCTTTATCTTTTGGCTTTTTCTGTTGGGCGGTCCGGGCGGCTCACGCGGTTTGCAGGTCTCTTATTCGAAATTGTCTGAACTGTCTGACATGGCCCCCGGTCGCGGGCCCCGGTCTGGCCCCGGCTCTGGCTTAAAACTGGCTCAGGAACCGCAGGTCGTTGCTGAAGAAGTGCCTGATGTCCTCGATGCCGTACTTCAGCATCGCAACGCGCTCCGGCCCGACTCCGAACGCGAAGCCTGTGTACTTTTCGGGGTCGTAGCCGACGTTGCGGAGAACCTGCGGATGGACCATTCCGGCGCCGAGGATCTCTACCCAGCGGCCGTTCCAGTCGACCGACATGTCTACTCCCGGCTCGACGAACGGGAAGAAGTCGCACCGGAAACGCACCTTGCGGCCGGCGCCGAAGATGCGCCTTGCGAACTCGTACAGCGTCCCCTTGAGGTCTGCGAACGAGAGCCCCTCGTCAACGGCAAGCCCTTCGACCTGGTGGAACTGCCACTCGTGAGTTGCGTCAGTCGCCTCGATGCGGAAGCACTTGCCGGGGGAGACGATGCGCACCGGCGGGTCCTGTTTCTCCATTGTGCGCGGCTGCATTGGGGAGGTCTGCGTCCTGAGCAGCACGCCGCCTCCCTCACTCCGGGAGCTGCGGTCGATCCAGATCGTGTCCTGCATGTCCCGCGCCGGGTGGTCGGCAGGGAGGTTCAGCATGTCGAAGTTGTAGCGCTCGAGCTCAACCTCATTGCCCTCGACAGTCTGAAAGCCCATCTCGTTGAAGGCTTCCAGCATCTCCCGGATCATCTGCGTTGAAGGGTGCAGGCGGCCGGTCCGCGATCTTCGGCCGGGAAGCGTGACGTCAATAGCGCCCGTCCTGCCTCCAGAGCGCCCTGAGTCCCCTGGGCCCGTCTCTGTGCCGGAGCGTTGGCTTGCCGTCCTGCGCTCATCGAAGGCCGCCTCGAGCTCGCCCTTGAGCCGGTTGGCGGCGGCGCCTGCGCTCCGCCGCGCAGACTCGTCGAGCGAGCCGAGGTTGCGCAGGACCCCTGTCAGGCGGCCTTTGCGGCCCAGGAACTCCACTCGCCATTGCTCGAGGGCCTCTGCGCCGGATGCCGCGGCGAGCCCGGCGAGCGCCTCGTCTTTCAGGGAGGTTATCGATTCTTCGGTGTCAGCGGCGCCAGATGAGGTCAAGATGAGTTGCCGTGCTAGTCAGGCTGGTGGATTTTCAGGTTGGCCAGGGCCCAGGGCGTCGTCACACCCTTCCGGCCATCGATTATAGCCAGCATCGGGCCGGATTCCTAAACTGCGCCGCAGTTCAGCGTCAATGGTCAGAGTCACTGGGAAACAGGGTCGCGGTCACACGGAACCGGTCCCGGATGTGATATTCGCGTGAAACCGCCGATTACAGACAGGTTGCCTGCAAGTTGCCGCTAAGATGCGAATAAGCTTGCCTGCCCTGCCGTTTACTTTAGTAAACGGCAGGCGGAGCGTCCGTTTTGCATAACATCGCATAAAAATGTCCGGCCAGCGGCGGACTCGACGGGGTCCCGCGTGCCGCAACCGGTTTTTAAGTTGCAGCCGAACTAGAGACAATCTCGAAATCTTGTAGTAGTGTCCAGTTGCACTCAAGTTCACGGTCATTGAGATTAAAGGCTGTGACGATGGAGTTGAGCGAGGCCAGTCAGGATCAGCAAGGGAGGTTCGTATGGAAGGCTACTGCATGAAGTGCAAGGCCAAGCGCGAGATGTCTAGTCCGGCACCGATCACGATGAAGAACGGCCGACCCGCGACGCAGGGCAAGTGCCCGACCTGCGGGACGAAGATGTTCAAGATCGGCAAGTCTTAATTCCCAGCTTGACCGGGTAGACCGGGCGGCGCGCACGGCACCTGCCGGAGTCCCGCCCAATTTCGCGAAAACAGAGGGGCACGCCATTTGGCGTGTCCTTCTTGCGTTTCTGGCTTGCTTTTCTGGCGGCCAGACGCGTCCTTGCAACGCAACTCACGCTCCAACACGCCGCACGCGCTGGCAATCTTTGCGTGAAACTACTGACCGTCTCCGTCTGCGGGGTTACTCTTGGCGAACCCGGGCAAAACCCGGCCAGAGTTGGGCCAGGCCCGGGCTAAACTGGCAAGAGCACACACACGGCGAGGAGACGCAATATGGAGAGGGTTCCCCTCGGCAAGACAGGTCTCGAAGTCAGCAGGCTCGGAGTTGGCCTCGCAGAGATCGGCTACGAGCTGTCGCTCGACGAGGTCAGCCAGGCCGGCGACGTGCTCAACGCGGTGCTCGACTCCGGTATCAACTTCCTCGACACCGCTGCCTGCTACTCCATCTCCGAAGAGCTGATCGGCCGCACCGTCTCAAAGCGCCGTAGCGAGTTCGTGCTGGCCACGAAGGCCGGCCACGTCGCAGGCGGCTACGACGGCAAAGCCTGGAGCTACCAGACCGTCGCAGACAGCGTCGACCGCAGCCTCAAGCGCCTCAAGACAGACTACCTGGACATAGTCCAGCTCCATTCGTGCGGGATAGATGTCCTTGAGCGCGGAGAGCCAATTCGCGCCCTCCAGGACGCAAAGGCCGCGGGCAAACTCCGCCATGTGAGCTACAGCGGAGACAACGAAGACGCGCACTGGGCAGTCGACTCCGGCCTCTTCGACACACTGCAGACCAGCTTCAACCTGACGGAGCAGGGCGCGCGCACGACCGGCCTGCTGGAGAAGGCCGAGGCGCGCGGAATGGGGCTCATCATCAAGCGGCCCATCGGTGGCGGGACGTGGGCGCGTGCCAGGCGGGGCGAAAAGACGCCTCGCGGCTATGACAACGAGTACCTGGGGCGGGCGAAGGAGATGGCTGCCGACGGCCCGCTGCCCGAAGAGCCGGACGACCCGATTCTGCTGGCGCTCGGCTTCACGCTCGGACAGTCTGAGGTTGACGTTGCTATCGTCGGCACGAAGGACCCGTCGCACATGGCGTCCAACGTGCGGATGGTCGAGCACGACCTGCCGGTCAGTAAGGCGGCCATTGCTGAGCTGCAGAGGCGCTGGGACGCCCATGCGGGGAGCGGCGCCTGGAGGCAGCTCACATAGTCCTGCGCGACCGGCCTGGCCTGCGCGCCGGTCGGCCATCACACACGGAGCGAGAAGGAGTGAAAAATGAAGATCACAGACGTCACGGTCACGCTTTTTGCATGGGATGACATCCCGGCCATCAACTACAGCCCGACCTCTGGCCGGATGAGCGGCTCGTCCAGGATGGGGCTCGTCACCATCTCGACAGACGAGGGTGTCAACGGCCACTCGCTGCTCGGCAGCGCGTCGCAGGGCGCAGACTTCGACGGCCCATCGCTCATCGAAAGGCTGAAGCCGTTGCTCGTCGGCAAAGACCCGTTGCAGCGGGAGGCGCTGTGGCAGGCGTGCTCGCTGGCCGTCCGCCGCACCACTATTCGAGCCGTCGGGGCAGTCGACGTTGCGCTGTGGGACCTCGGCGGCAAGATCGCAGGCATGCCCGTCTTCAAGATGCTCGGCGGCTACCGGACGTCCATTCCCGCATACGCCTCGTCTCCCGTCCACGAAAGCCCGCAGAAGTACGCCGATGAGGCGGTGGGGCTGAAAGACCGGGGCTGGACGGCATACAAGATCCACCCGCCGACCTTTCCAGACCAGGACATCGCGGTCTGCCAGGCGGTTCGGAAGGCGGTTGGCGACGACCATGTGCTGATGCTCGACTCAACATGGTCATACCAGTACCCGGAGGCGGTGCGGGTCGGCCGCGCGATCGAGGAGCTCGGCTATCACTGGTTCGAGGACCCGCTCGCCGATGACGATCTTTACAGCTATGTGAAGCTGCGGCAGAAGCTGGACATCCCGATCCTTGCGACCGAGTACTCGCCGGGCGGCTTTACGGCGTACGGCCCGTGGATTACGGCCCAGGCGACAGACTACCTGCGCGGTGATGTCGCGGTGAAGGGCGGGATCACGCCGATTATGAAGACCGCGCACCTGGCCGAGGCGTTCCACATGAACTACGAGGTGCACCACGGCGGCAACTCGCTGAACAACGTGGCGAACCTGCATGTGATCATGGCGATCAAGAACACGGAGTACTTCGAGGTGATCCTGCCGGACGCGGCACAGAAGTACGGGCTTGTGGAGGACATCACGCCTGACGCAAACGGCATCGTCCACATCGCGCCGTTCGACAGGCCAGGGCTTGGCGCAGAGATCGACTTCGGCCTGATCGAGCGCAAGAAAATAAGCGTGCTGAGTTGATTTATCCTCCCATTCAGAGCCGCTCACGCACGTGAGAGAACAGGCTCCGGCGGATGAGCGTTAACGAAGCCGGTCCATCTGGCGCGTCGGCCGATGACGCTAGCCTGCAAACGCGACGTGACACGCCGGCTGGCGCCGGTTCTTTAAGTCCAGATCCAGAACAGCGTAAATAGCCCTTCTACGGCTGGTACATCGTCGGCGTGATGGCCAGCGCCGCCGCCGTTTCGATGGGCATGGGCAGCCTGAACTTCGGCCTCTTCATCAAGCCGATGGGCGACGAGCTTGGCATCAGCCGCGCCACCTTCGGCTGGGCGTCGACCGCCCGCCAGGTCTCGAGCGCGGGAACCAGCCCGTTCGTTGGCAGCCTGCTCGACCGCTTCGGCTCCCGCGTCATGCTGCCCGTCTCCGCCGCCATCACCGTCGCCGCCATGATCGGCCTCGGCTACATGCACTCCGCATGGCAGCTCATCGCCCTCTTCTCGCTCATGGGCCTTGTCGGCATGAGCGGTCCCGGAGCGCTCGTCACCACCGTCCCTGTCATGAAGTGGTTCGTGCGCAACCGTGGCAAGGCTATTGCATACACCTCGCTCGGCGTTCCGCTCGGCGCGCTCATCTTCCTGCCGCTCACGCAGGTCCTCATCGACGCGTGGGGCTGGCGCACGGCGTGGATAGTGCTGGGGATCATCGGCGGGGCAATAATCATCCCTCTGTCGATCATCTTCGTCCGCAGGCAGCCGGAGGACATGGGCCTGCAGCCGGACGGCGACGTCGCGGAAGAGGTAGAGGAAGGCTCAGACCCGACTGCTCCGGTCTTTGCCGGAGAGCGCTCATGGACCACTGCAGAGGCGGTGCGCTCGCCCGTTTTCTGGCGGCTGGTGGCGGTCTTCAGCCTTGTCGCGCTGGGCGTCGGGACGGTCGGAGTGCACCGTATACCGGCGTTCCAGGACCGCGGCCTGGACGCCGGAGTCATCTCCATCGCCGCCGCGCTCGACGCGGTCGCCGCCGGCGCCGCCACGTTCACGATGGGCATGCTCGTAAGGCGCGTGGCGGTGCGTTACCTCGGCGCGGCAGGGTTCGGGTTCCTTGGCGATAGCGAGTGTGCTGACGATCTACACGACCACCGTGACGATGGTCTTTGCCTCGATGATCGTGTTCGGCCTTGGCATCGGCGGGATGCTGTTCCTGCAGAACTACATATGGGCCGAGTACTTCGGCAGGGGACACCTGGGCTCGATCCGCGGCCTCGTGATGCCGATCACCCTGATCGTCGGCGGCGCGGGCGGGCCTGTCGCTGGATATGTCCGTGACGCGTCTGGCACTTACAACCAGATCTGGTGGGCGGGAGTTGCGCTCATGGCTTTCGGCGCGCTGATAGTCGCTTTCACGGCTGCGCCGGAGCGTTCCCGGCCACACGGAGCCGGCAGGCCGCCACGGGCTCCGGCCGCTACACCGAGTGGACCAGCTTGATCTCACGGTGCGCAATGAAGCTCCGCACGTGGTCCACGTTGGCCTTCCACCACTCTGAGCCGTAGAACGCCGCCTCTTTCGCCTCGATGCCGGCCGCGGTATCGCCGTAGCTGCGTACCCAGATGAACTGGGTCTGCTCTTCGTTCACCCACGTCCCATCGACCTTGATGCCGTGCTCATCAAGCAGCGGGACCAGCTTCTCATCGAACAGCTTCAGCCAGGCATCCATATGTCCCTTGTTGATGGTGTATGTCCTGAGATGGGCGACGGTCATTACAGATTCCTTATGGCTTGCGGTTTCTTGCTCACGCCAGAGGCGGCTAACTTGCGTTCAGTTGACGGCAACCAAGTCTAGCCTGAGGAGGGACGGAGCGTGGAGTTTGAACTTAAGGAGTTGGAAGAGCGGCTCTACCTGGGGATTCGCAAGATGATCCCGCCTGACAAGATGGCCGAGATGATGGGGCCGCTGTACCACCGCCTCTACGGATACGTTGGACAGAAGGGAATCCGGCCCGCCGGCGGGGCGCTTGCGATCTACTACGCAGAGCCTGCGCCAGACTTCGACGTTGAGTGCGCCGTGCCGGTCGCCAGTGTCGCCAGTGATGCTGAGGGCGATGGAGAGATCAAGCCAGGGACTCTGCCTGCCGGGAAGTACATCATGACCCGCTACGTTGGCTCGTATGAAGGGCTGAGAGACGCGTGGGACGCTCTGATGGCCGAGACGGGCAGACGAAACCTGAGCTATCGCTGGCCCGGATGGGAAGAGTACCTGCTGGGGCCTGACGCAGAGAGCGACCCTGCGAAATACGAGACGCTGCTGGTGAGCAGCGTCGAGTAGAAGGTGCCCACCGTTCCACGTCTGCACCTCACGCTCCGGCGTCTGCCCGACCGGCCAGTGGATACATGCCCACGCCGACCCTGCGGATATGGACGCTATCGTCTTCGTTACAGATGTGCCGGGCAGACACCAGGTAGCAGACCCGCTGCACCCTGAGATGACCGCGTGGGTGAACGTTTTCCAGGTGTCGGGCACCCACGGCACGGAGGTGCGCCGCCGCCTGGATGAGCGGATGGGTTGAACGGGCGCAAGGCCCCTTTGCACGTTCCGCCGCGACAAACTCCATCAGCTGACCGAGATGAGAGTGATCGCCGTCACCACCAGCAGGGCGGAGGCCAGCTTTAGCGCAAGGTCGCGACCGGTCAGCTTCTCGAAGATGTAGCCCGGCGCAAACTTCGAGCCGATGATGCTGAGCGCAAAGACGAAGATGGGCCTTGAGCCCTGCACCGCCGCCACAAGGCCAACCGGGCCGCGTGATATGGCGGTTGTGATGAGCAGGTGGCCGCCGAACGGCATGGCGCCCTCGGAGAGGATGAGCCACGGCGCCTGCCTCGGCTTCGAGAGGAATATGCGCAGGCCCGTCAGCGAAGACCGCCGCGCGAACAGCGTCCACATGACAAGGAACAGGCCGATGCCTCGGAACCCGACTATCTGGTGCGTCGCGAGGTCGTCTGTGATCGATTTCGTGAGCAGCTGCGAGGCGGCGAGCAGGGACGCGCTGATCAGCAGCACCAGGTAGATGGGGCTGAAGCCGTACGATCCGCCGCCGCTGCGCGCTCCGAACGATGCCAGCGTGCCGCCGCTTACCGCCAGCACGACGGCGAGCCACTGGATGGCGCCGAGACTCTCTCCAAACAACGGCCAGGCGAGCAGCGCAACGAAGATAGGGCTGGTCTGCATGGCGGGGATGACGCGGGAAGGGTCCTCCCGCTTCAGCATCCAGAACATGATCGAGAGCCCGACGCCCTGCGTTATTCCGATACCGAGCGCCGAGGCGACGGTTATCGCCTCAAGGCCTTCGCCGGGGGCTGTGAGCAGCACGACTGTGCCGATGAGCCCCTGGCTTGCGCCGACGAAGAGGTTGAAGCTGGGCAGCGGGATGCGGAACTCGGTGAGGATCCGCTTGTCGATAAGCGCGACAACTGAGAAGAGCAGGGGGCTGAGTAGTGCCGGCAGTATCCAGTCGTTCAAATAGGTTAGCGGCTATTTTGAGTGCGGGTTCAGGCGGGCGAAGGAGGCCTGGCAGCGGCCGGCCAAGCGCGTGCGTCAGGCACGTGGGGGCGGAGAAGGAGTCGGCGGCGGAGTGATGCCGAGTGAACCAGGCGCGCGATCATACAGACCGGTCAGCGTGGCGGGGAGATTCCGCTTGATGTGTGCCATCGCACCATTCCGCTCCCAAGCTCAGACTGACTGCCGGGTGACCTTACAGCCAAAGCTTGTTGACCGGAGCGGTGTGGACAGAATGACACTCTTGCCTGAGGCGCGCTTGCGTATCACCCCTCTCCGGCGAAAACCGCCGCCGCGTCGTGCCTTGACGGACCGGCGCCCCTTGACAGACCGGCGCCAGATCGCGGAAAAAGAAGACACCCCGCCTGGAGGCAACCATTGACGGGGTGTCTGCAGGCTCCCGGCTGTATGGAGGGAGTGGTCAGCGAGCCCGGCTGGACCGCTCCCGGTTGTGAGACTGGTGTGTCCGCACCGGCCTCTTAAAATCCTCTCTCTTTACCTCTCACCGTCACGTCCCGGTCAGGCCTCCCTAGCGGACTGCCACTCCATTACGCGTCATCGGCCGCGGAACCGCAGACTGCAGCGCCGCTCCTGAGTTCAGGCTGGCGAGAGCCGTCCTGAGCCGGGAGTCGAGTATCCGCAGGCTGCTAATCAGCTTCAACCGGCGGTACTCAGGGATCACCTGCATTGACAGAGCGTCAAGCTCACCCGCCAGGTGCAGCACCATGTTCTCCAGGCTCTCCGTGTTGCGCTCCCTGGACTGCTGAGGCGCCTTGACCTCAACCTCTTCGGGCTCCGGCCTCTTCGCCGGACGCTTGCCGTTCACAACCTCTTCGATGATCTGGCCGATCGAAAGCTCGGGGGCGTTCTTGGCCCTGCCGACTATCCGCTCGACATGCACCGAAGAGAGCGTCCCATCGATGAACGGCTTTGCGATCTCCATCTGCCGCTCGTGGTCGTCGATGTCTGCGATCGAGCGGGCTTCCTTGAAGGTCAACTCGCCGCTGTTCACCTTTCCGCCGAGGCCGGGGGCCAGCGTGCGGATCAGGCTTTCGTAGTGGTGGATGGTGCCGGGCGTGATGCCGGTGCGGCGTGCCAACTCATGCTGCGTGACATCATGCTTGTCCCTGTACTCGATGAACGCCCGGCCAAGGTCCATCGGAGGCACGAGCGACGAGTGGTACTGCTCGGTCAGCAGCAACTCCCAGCGCTCCTGGTCGGTGACGCTCTCCTTGACCGTGCACTCGACCTCTTTTTCGCCGGCCTCCTGCGCAGTGCGCAGCTTCCTGGCGCCTGCCAGGAGCAGGTAGCGGCCGTTGTTGATGAGCACGACGGGATCGCGTGCCGTTCGTGACCCTCTAGGCAAC
Source organism: Chloroflexota bacterium (assembly GCA_027624075.1). GTDB lineage: Bacteria > Chloroflexota > Dehalococcoidia > Lucifugimonadales > Lucifugimonadaceae > JAJCYX01. The sequence continues at coordinate 2,639 of JAQBUH010000006.1, read as the reverse complement.
TCCCGCACGCTTTCCTGCGGCTCCGCCTCGGACCGCGGATCAGGGTCGATCCTGGCTATCGGGATTTTCAACTGGCTGGCTCCCATCAAAGGCTGTGTCCGGCTGTTCCAAACTTCGGCGGGCAGGCCGCTCGCCATCGCTGCACACCGTTGTTAGCGTTGATTGGAATTCTCTTTCATTCCGTATCGCACGCGCCGAAACTGTCCAGCGGGGAAACCGGTGATTCCAAATCGATCTTGACTTTGGAATCAGGCAGGGATACGTTTCCTCAGACAGCACTGACCGAAACTCTGGAATGTCCTTTTCCCAATCTCAAAAAGTGATGCAAGAACGACAATCTTCTGTTCCCCCGTATGTCCCTTACCGGACGTTCCATACTTTTTTGGAATTTCTGCAAGATGGAATTCCGGCACGGATCGACCGCAGCGTGTGGGGCAGCCGCTTCTCAGGCAGCTCAGGCACGCAGCTGATGACGGCGCTCAAGGTGCTTGGCCTGGTGGACTCAGACGGACACCCGGAGCCGGTGCTTGAGGAGCTGGTTTTCGCCGAGGGCGAACGGCGCAGGGCGCTGCTACGCGGGATGCTGGAGGATTACTACAGGCCGGTGTTCGCGCTCGACCTTGCGCGGGCCACTCGCAACCAGTTCCACGAGGCGTTCCGGTCGTTCGGCGCTCGCGAAGGCGTGCTGACAAAGTGCGAGGCGTTCTTCATCCAGGCGGCGCTTGCGGCTGGCGTCCAGCTTTCTCAGTACATCCTTGCCGGCCGGCACCAGGGCCGCAGAAAGCAGGGCGGGGGCAAGGGAGCCGGCCGCGGAGGACGTGTCGCACAACCGGCTGTGGGAACAGCGGCCCTTTCCGGCCAATCGGGCCAATCGGTCATTAGCCGGGCCGAGCAGTCTGCGGCGCCTGGCGCGTCGCCTGCGGCCGCGGCCGCAGGTTTGGTCGCGCCTGCGCCAGAGGCGTCACCTGCGTTCGCTGCGAAGCTGAATGTTGCTGAGCTGATCCTGTCGAAGTACCCCGATTTTGACCCGTCATGGACGGCTGAGGTGCAGGCGAAGTGGCTGGACGGCATGACGAGGCTGTACGAAGGCCTTGCCGCCGCTGAGCGGACAGACGCGGCAGCCGACCGGGACTGAGCGAGGCGCTCGCCGGGACGCGGCGCCGTCTCAGCCGCCGCTGCTCCAGGCGTAGATCTCCTTCGCGAAAGCGAAGACCTGCGGCGTGCCGCCGGAGTGGATGAAGACGACCGGGACCGCGGGGTCGACACGGCCTTCCCTGGTCTCGGCGATCAGCGCCGCCATCGACTTGCCGGTGTAGTTCGGGTCGAGGATCAGCGACTCCGTCTTTGCCGCCATGTGCATAGCCTCGAACACGCCGTCGAACGGCACGCCGTACGCGGGGCCGGTGTAGCCGGTCAGCACGTCGAGGTCGCCCGGCTCCAGCGCCTGCGGGAGGTTGAGGCGTTCCGCAACGGCGCGGGAGCGGGTCACCGTGATCTCCTCAAACCGCTCGAGCGGGCCCGGACTGTACATCACGGCCGTGGCGCGCCAGTCCAGCCCGCGGTTCTTCGCATAGAGCTTGAGACCCGCGATTGACCGGCCTGTGAGGCCCCAGAAGCGGACAGGGCCAATGACGCCGGTCTCCTGGAGCTGGCGCTCAAGCTCAAGGCCGGTCTCGACGAAGCCAAACATTCCCATGAGGTCTGCGAACTCTTCCCTGGGCAGCACGAACGGCCTGCGTCCCTCGGCTTCGAGGCCGGCGACGACGCGGTCGACCATCTGGTCTGCGTACTCGGGCGGCACGCGGTGGATCTCGGCGCCCATGAGCTTGCAGAGCAGCAGGTTGCCGGTAAGCGGCTCATCGAGTTTTCCGGTTGATACGAGGATGTATTTGAGGCCGGCGCGGGCGCAGGCGGCAGCGATGAAGCGGGCCTGGTTGGAGTGGTAGTCGTTGACGTTGATGACGGTGTCGTGGCCGCGTTCCAGGATGTGGGCGGTTGCGAACTCGAAGTGGCGGCCCTTGTTGCCGCCGAAGGCGAGGCCGGTTGTGTCGTCCCGTTTTACGAGGATGCGCGGGACCCGCGCTGCGCGGCTTGTGGTTTCGGCATGAGGGGGAGCGCCAGAGTCGGCGGGGACCGTCGCTGCGATGGCCTTGCGGAGGCGCGGGGCGTCCTCAAGCGGCGTGTCGAGGTGGGAGAGCTTGAAGCGGGAGAGGCCTGCGATGGCCTGTGCGATGTGGTTGCGAGTGACGGTTTCAGGCATTGTGCGTCCGGGTCAGAGTCGGGGTTTGGACATGTCGGCCAGTCGGCCAGTCGGCCAGCCGGCCGGTCGGCTGGGGCACACTTTACTCTGTCTCCGGTGACATCCACTTTTCCATTATCAGGGAACAATGGGGAGCGAGCGTGGCTCCGGCGTACTGGTCGCCCCGGCCGCGAGGCGCCCGCTTGCGGGTCGAGTGATCTTACCGCTCATTTACGGTCGGCTGGGAGGCCTCTGTCGTGCTGAGCTTGACTCGGCATCGCTCAGGAAGCCGGTTAGCCGAGAGATTCTGAGTCAAGCTCAGAATGACAACAATGTTGGACGTCAGCAAAATGAGACAGTATTTCGGGGCTGAAATAAGAGAGAGTCAGGACGGTCTGCG
>JAQBUH010000054.1 GCA_027624075.1 Chloroflexota bacterium | reverse complement strand
CACTTGTTCTTAGTCGAACTGGAAGGCTACACCGCCTGCCTATTTACACACTTTCTGAGGCTACCTCTTTAGCAGTTCATCTCTGAGCTTTCCATTGAAGCTCTCACAGTCGCCGTTCTCCCACGGCCGAACCTACACCAGGTCGATTCCTCAATGCACCGTACGTTCCAGCGCTGGATCGGGAAGGGGACGTTCGATGAGCATGTCTACTTCCAGGCCCGCTACCGCCGCCAGAAGACGATGCGCCGAACGCGTTAGGAAGCGGGGCGGCAGGTGAGGCGGGCCGGCGGGACGTGGGGGCTCAGACTACGGTCACAAGGTTCCTGGGCGGCTCGCCTTCCAGCACCCGCCGCATGTTCGCAAACGCCAGCTCAACACGTCGCGGGTAGCTCTCGTACGTCTGTCCTGCCAGGTGGGGGATCACGACGACATTGTCCAGCTGTAACAGCGGGTTGTCCGGCGGCGTAGGCTCCCGCTCGAACACGTCCAGGCCAGCGCCCCAGATCTGACGCTCACGAAGCGCCTCCAGAAGCGCATCCTCCCGCACAACCGGCCCCCGGCATGTATTGATCAGGACCGCTGAACGCTTCATCAGCGCCAGCTCCCGCCGTCCGATCATCCCGCGGGTCGATTCATCAAGCGGAGTGTGCAGCGTCACGATGTCGGACTCTGAGAGGAGATGGTCCAGGTCAACACGCCGGACGCCGAACTTCCTCTCCATCTCAGGGTTCGCCCTCAGGTCTGTGTAGAGGATCTCAGTGCTGAAGGCGCTGACCAGCCGGGCGGTGATCGACCCGATGTTGCCGAGCCCCACGATGCCGACCGTCTTGCCCTCGACCTCGTGCGTGTCGTGGCCCATCGCACGTTGAACGGTCCACTCGCCGTGCCGCAGCGCGCCGTCGGTCCACACCAGGTGCCTGTAGAGCGCCAGCATCAGCGTGAGAGCAAGCTCGGCAACGCCCTGCGAGTTCATCCCGCTGGCGTTGGCAACAGCGATCCCCAGCTCACCCGCCGTTGAGACAGGGAGGTCATCGAACCCGGCGTGGAGCGACTGCACGAGCCTCAGCCTCTTGCCCGCCCGCAGCGTCTCTTCGGTGATCCGGCCATAAAAGAACATCAAAAAGTCGGCGTCAGAGACCTCGGCGTGCAGCTTCTCAGCCGGTGTCGCCCGCGAGTCCAACAACACTACGTCCCAGCCGGCCGGAGACAGGGCTTCGACAATGGAATGCACAACGGAATCAGCGGGTACGTAGGCCACGACTTTCGGCAACCCAGGCTCCTGTTCAATCGTGAAACACCGGCTCAAAACACCGGCTCCTGACAACCCGGCGATTGCCCGGCCCGTGGGTGACTCCACTGCTCGTTCGGCTATTTGAGACAGCGCCTATACTACAACCGACGCTTGCCCGACTGGCGCCGCTGGAGACCGCAGGACGCAATCGGAAGGGGAGCCGCTATGGACCTTGGACTAAATGGAAGAGTTGCCGTCGTGACCGGCGGGAGTGAGGGAATCGGCAAGGCGGCGGCGGCGGTATCGCTCGCAAGCGAAGGCGCACAGGTGGCGATCCTGGCGCGCGGCAAGGACAAGCTCGACTCCGCGGCAAGCGAGATTCGCTCGAGCGCCAGGGGCGATGTGCTTGCGATCAGCTGCGATGTTGCCGACCGCAAGTCTGTCGATTCCGCATTCGAGCAGATCATTGCAAAATGGGGCCGTGTGGACATCCTGGTGAACAACGCCGGCTCAGGAAACGCAGGGAGCTTCACCGATCTCACCGATGACAAGCTGACCGGTGACATGCAGGTCAAGGTCTACGGCGCACTCCACTGCTCACAGGCGGCACTGCCCAGCATGAAAAAGGCGAAATGGGGCCGCATCATCAACATCACCACTCTCGGTGGCAAGACTGCCGCCGTCAACTCCCTCCCCACGTCCATGTCACGCGCTGCCGGCATTGCCATGTCCAAGGAGTACGCGGCGGACAACATCCTGGTGAACACGGTCTGCATCGGCACTATCAAGAGCGGACAGCATGAGCGGCGCTGGCAGGCGGCGAACGCGAAGGACCCTTCGATCACGTTGGACAACTGGTACGCCGAGATCGGCAAAGGACTCCCGCTTGGCCGTCCGGGTGAGGCGAGTGAAGCCGGGGACTTGATCTGCTTCCTTGCATCCGAAAAGGCCAGCTACGTCTCCGGCACAGCGGTGAACATGGACGGCGGCAGCGCCCCCGTCGTCTGATCAAGCCAGCCGTCTGCGTTGCGAGCTAACTGACCGCAGGCCGCAGGTCCTTCCACGGTCTCGCCTGCTCAAACGCGCGCGCCGCCTGGAGCACAAGCGCGTCATTGTCGATGTCTGCCACGACCTGCAAGCCAACCGGCATGCCGTTATCGCCGAAGCCACACGGTACGGACGCGGCGGGGTTCCACGATATGTTGAACGCCATTGTGTACGGGATGGCGCCGTAGCTGATGCCGGCGAAATCACCGTCGTTCACCTTGCTGCCAATGCGCTGAGGCGGCGTGCGGTGGGGCCACGCCGTTGCGGCGAACGTTGGCGTCAGCAGAAGGTCATACTGGCTGAAGAACTGCCTCATCTGGACACGCATCGCCTCGGCCTGCCGCAGAGCCTTTGAATACCCGGCCCCTGTGACCGTCCTCCCGTGCTGGATCATCTCCAGCGTATAGTCCATCAGCCTGCCGGGGTTCTTGTCTGCCAGCTCCCCGTACATAGCAACCTGATTTGCGGTCCACACCGTCCACCAGTACTCACGCGGCGGCGGGGCCATGACCAGTTCGGCGTCCTGGACCGTTGCGCCGAGTTCCTCGAACGCCTTCGCAGCCTCTTCGATAGAGACGCGGACATCATCGCTAACAGCCGCGAACCCGAGACTGTTTGAGACACCTACTCTCAGCCCTTTGACGCCATGCTCCAGCGAAGAGAGATAGTCGGGCGGCGTGGACTGGAGCGAGCCGGGGTCGCGACGGTCAAAGCCCGACAGTGCCTGTAACAGGATGGCCGAGTCCCGCACATCCCTCGTCATCGGGCCGCTCGTGCTGGTCGTGTTGTAAGCGGGGTTTCCGCGGCCGCCGTAGCGCGGGATGCGTCCCTGCGTCGGCTTGTGCCCGAATATCCCGCAGAACCCGGCTGGCAGCCTGACCGATCCGCCGCCATCGGTCCCGGTGGCGATTGAGCACATCCCGGATGCGACGCTCGCCGCCGCGCCGCCCGATGATCCGCCGGGAATGCGGCTGACATCCCACGGGTTGTTGCACGCTTTGAAGAAACTGGTGTACGTCTCTTCCCGGTTGCCGAACTCCGGCGTGTTGGTCTTGCCCAGTATCACCGCCCCGGACCTGCGGACGCGTTCCACCACCGTCGAATCGAAGTCCGGGACCCAGTCCTTGAATAGCTCGCACCCGAGAGTCGTCTTCAGGCCGGCCGTGACTTCGAGGTCCTTTACCGATACAGGCACGCCGTGAAGCGGCGCCGGATCCGTGCCCGCCGCCAGTCGCGCGTCCGCCTCCCTCGCAGCAGCCAGCGCGCCGTCCTCGTCCAGCGTAATGAAGGCGTTCAGCCGTGGGTCCAGCTCGCGAACGCGCCTGAGCGACGCCTCGACCAACTCAACAGAGCTGATCTTGCGGTCGATCTGCATCCGGCGCTGCTCATGGGCGGGCAGAAACATCAGTTCACGGTCGTTCATATTGACCTCGAATTACGGGGGCTCTGTTGCAATCATCTATCCCCAGTTGAAAACAAGGGAGAAAGTTAAAGAGAAGGGCTACTGAGATTTGTCATCCCGCGCCAGGTGGGCTCCGGGATACCCGCATGTGGGTCAAGGGATATTACCGCTCGCTACGGTTAGCCGGTAGGCCTGTCATGCTGAACTCGATTCAGCATCTCTCAGGAAGCCGGTTAGCCGAGAGATTCTGAGTCAAGCTCAGAATGACAAAAACAGTCCACCTTATTGTTCCTCAGAATGACAAAATCAGTCCACCTTCTGCTTCCTCAGAATGACAAAGCAGCCCACCTTCTAGTTCCCTCTTATGGTAAAGACAATGATGTCAGCAGAGCTAATTACGGGCTTCTTGACTCCGGGTGTGCCGCCGCCAGGGAGCGGCGCGCGAAAAGAGTAGCAGCAAATCCGGCGGCCACAGCGAACAGGCGCAACCCTGTGTGAAACGGAGCAGCGCGCGGTCTGCGGTTACCCCGTCGCAGGACATCTGCGGCGCCTGGCCAAACCATCGCCGAGAGTCTTTGATCACCCCGCCAAGCGGAGCAAGACCGCAACGTGTTCAAACTGAGTGCACTTACAATCACTGGTCCTTTGGACAAAGTCCAGCTAGGATAGCGTGCTCTATCTACTTGCACTCAGTTAGCCCGGCGCGGGGCCGGATCACTCGTCTTGAATATTGTCTTTTTCGACGAGCCGGGGGCAGACAGTTCCACGCTCTACGGTGGTAAGGCCGCCAGCCTGGGAAAACTGGCCTCATCCAGCAGAGTCCCGCCTGGCTTCAGTCTATCTGTGCACACCTACAGGCAGTGGGCGAACAGTGGGGCGAAAGAGATGCCGGCGGACCTCTCATCGGAGATCCGGAAGGCTTATTTGACCCTTTCGCAGAGGAGCGGAGTCGCCGACGTCCCTGTAGCCGTACGCTCCTCAGCCGTCGATGAGGATGGGAGCGGGGAGTCGTTCGCAGGTCTGCATGACACATTCTTAAACGTAGTTGGAGAAGACGCTGTCACAGACGCGGTTATCAAGTGCTGGCAGTCCCTGAAGAACGCGCACGCGCTTGACTACCGTGCCGCAAAGGGGCTGGATGCCGAATCGGCGCTCATGGGAGTGGTCGTGCAGCAGCTCGTGTTCGCAGATGTCTCCGCAGTGGTTTTCTCCGCTAATCCAGTAAGCGGCGACAGGACAGAGGTTGTCATCAACGCCAACTACGGCCTCGGCGAAGCGGTTGTCAGCGGTCTTGCCACGCCAGACACCATCATCGTCAAGAAGGCAGACCTGTCGCAACAGACCCTGAGCATCGGCGCCAAGGAGCATATGACGGTGCGGACCGCGACGGGAACGGCAGACGCGAACGTTCCGCGCGTCATGCGAGGAGAGCCGGCGCTCACGAGGGAGCAAGTGACAGAGATGGCACAACTCGCAATCGACCTTGAGGCCCGCAACGGATGGCCTGTAGATGTTGAGTGTGCTATCCAGGGCTCCCAGCTATTTCTCTTGCAGTGCAGACCTATCACTACATTGCGGCAATAGGGCAGACGAATTGTGGGTTTTCTGGGCCTCAACGATCAAATAATCAATTAGAGGAGGAACGATTCCAATGACAACGGCACATCCGGAGCCAAGACCGATTCCGATACCGGATAATTTCCAGTTTGAGTGGGCCAATGAGGTTCCGTCAATAAGTGTGTAAATAGGGTCAGGCGGCGCAGCCCCTGCTGACTTTTGGCACTTCGATCCCGTCCCTGAA
>JAQBUH010000023.1 GCA_027624075.1 Chloroflexota bacterium | reverse complement strand
TGGCGGAGTTGGCCGCATGACCGTGGCCTCCAGTCCCTGTTCAGTTCGGCCGCAATTCAGCTCGTGCCCTGAGTTCTGACAGAACCCCTGCTAACAACGTCCGTGGGAGCTACAGCTAGCTGACCTCGACGCCGGTGATGTGCGGGGCGTGGATACCGAGTGAGGCGGTCAGGAACTGGCGCACCATGTCAAGGGTCGGCACGCACTCGGGGCACTCTTCGTTGACCCCCGGCGTGTACCTGACCTTCAGGCTATCCTCGCCCATCGAAACCACATCGAGAGTGCCGGCTTCAGAGGCCACCATGGTCTCTATCTGCTCAAGGACAAAGTCCACTCTCGCGTCTGATGTGCTCTGAACCATATTGTTTCTCTCCTCTTCTGCGGTGGTTCTATCGCCCGTTCGCTCCGGCTTACGGGCAGTGTCCGGCGCTATCCCCTGTTCAACCCTGCGTCCAGCTCGGCCAGCGCCTCATCGATCAAACCGGCGTCGAAACCGGCCAGTTGGCGGTCTCCAATGACTGTGACAGGCGTTGAGTCGTATCCCATGGCTATGAGCTCGGCGCGCCCTGCCAGGTCTGTAGAGACGTTCTTCTCGACAAACTCGACATTGCGGAGTGAAAGGAACCCTTTCACCATCTGGCAGGAGCCTCAGTAGTTTGATGAGTAGATCGTGACCTGCGCCATTGTCATCGCCTTCACAGCCTGCAATCCCCGGCAGCCCGCCGGCGACTACATCCTACTTTACCGGCCGGACACCCTTTCTGTGCAGGCGCATCTGCGCATAAAGGGTCGTCCGGCCGTGTCTTTTAGCTTTCCGTTACGGACCGGTTATCTAGGCGCGGTCAGTGATCTCCACCGTCTGCGATGGACCGTTTGTCATCATCACAAGGCTCTTGCCTGCGGGGCCTCCGAAGACCGCCACCTCAATGCGCTCCGGGTTGTTGAACGCGGGCAGCACCGTGCGCGCCGCCTCCTCCGGTGAAAGGTCCAGCACCCACTTCCACGGCGGCAACAAGAACGCTGGATTGACCTTGAAGCCCTGCTGGAGCGCTGCGGCGGTGGTCCTGGTGTGTCCCCACAGGTAGTCCCGCACCATCTCTTTGCTCCACCCTGCGTCTGTGCACGCCTTAGCGTGATCGGGGCAGAGGATCACCATCGCCCCCCCGCCGCCTTCCGGGTCATACGGGTTAGGGTCTGACCAGCGGTAAGACGCGTAACCCGCGCCGCCTCGGATTCCTCCGGCGACCGTATTCAGCACGCGTTCTGCCGTGTAGTTGCTCAGGTCAGCGGCGTCCATCAGGTTGCGGACACCGGCCACCGTCACCGTCGACGCCTTTGGGCTGAACCCCCTGCTCACATGGAACCCTGGCCATGCGCCGCCAACCGAAGGCTCAGCGCCGCACAGCGAGAACTTGTTCGCCGTGCCGATAGTGTCCATGTCCAACTCGGTCGGGTAGTTGTGGCCGACGTTCATCAGCGCAAGACGCAGCCCGCGGCCCAGCACAATGTTCACCCGCGACTGCCGGCCGGGGCCGAACGAGCATTGGCCGGTATTCATCCCGATCTCCTCGACGATCGGGCCGTTCACCATCATGAACGGAGCGTCCGGTGACGTTGACATCAGCCACTGGCGCGCCCGTGAGCCCATCTTGATGATGGCTTTCAGGCCGGCGAACAGCACAGGCAGGTGCGAAGGCTCACAGCCTGCCATGACAGCAGAAATCGCGATCTTTTCGACTGTCGCTACGCCCATTCCGGGCGGCAGGATGCCGATAACGTGGTCCGGCGGCAGCGTCGTGCCACCGAGCATCGCGTCGACCCGCTCCCTCGTTGGCGGGATCAGCGGGAAGCCGTCCCCCCAGCCGCGGTCGAGATAGTCACGGTTGAACTCGGTCAACACGTCAAGGCCGTCTGCGTCGTACTCAAGCGGAGGTCCTGGCTGGCGGTTCTCAACGTCGCCCTCATCCTCGGCAGGCACCACCTGTGACGGGTTTGTCAGGCCGCGGATGATGCCGTCTATCTGCTCCGCGATGGCGGCTGAGGAACGTTCAGGCGGAACAGATGTGATCACGTCAGGCACCACGACGTAAGGCGCGAGCGGCATGCCGAACGCGCGGGCTGTGGCGAGCGTGTCTCGCTCGAAACCGGCAGACGCTATCGAGACGGTAGGCACGCCTTTACGCTCGATGAAAATCATGTCGTGGACAAGCCACGACGTGCACTGCCCTCAATCAGACGAAGAGCCAACCACCACATCAGACTCTGCTGCGGCCAATTCCAGCACCGCCGCCGGGGCGGGAATACCGCCTTCGTACATCTTGACGGACACGTTCTTGTATCGTTTTGACAGCTCTTCTCCGACCCGGCTCAGCACAGCGTCCCCGCCGCGTTTCCTGTTCCAGACCAGGCCCAGCTTCAGCCCGTCCAGCGACGCAGGCCTTGGAGCTATGTCCATCTTGACAGCCGTCTGCTGCATCTCTGCGACAGGATTGAGTGTCACCAACTTTGCCATACTGCGCACCTTGTCTCTTTCCCCGGAACATCTCTCCGGCGCCTGTTCTATTCAGCCTGTCTGAGCCGGGGATCGAAGTGGTCCCGCAGCCAGTCTCCCAGAAAATTGAACCCCAGGACGGTGACGAGAATCGCCACTCCGGGAAACGTCACGATCCACCATGCGATGGTCAGGAACTGCCGTCCCTCAGAAATCATTGAGCCCCACGCTGGCCTCGGAGGCGGCACCCCTGCGCCGAGGAAGCTCAGGATGGACTCGGTCAGGATCACCGAGCCTACCAGCAGGGTCGCAAGCACCAACACCGTGTTGAGGACCCCGGGCAGCAGGTGCTTCCAGAATATCCTGACCGGTGACGCGCCAGATATTTTCGCTACCAGCACATAGTCGGCGGTCCTCAGCCGCAGCACCTCGGTCCGCACCTGCCTTGCAAAGCCCGGCCACGAAAACAGGGCGAGCACCACTATCAATAGCGTCAGGCTTGAGCCGTATACAACGGTCGCCATCATAGCGATCAGCAGCAGAGGGATACTGATCATGAACTCAACCAGCCGCATAACGATGTCGTCTACCCACTTGCCGTAATAGCCTGCCAGCATTCCCAGCGTAGTGCCGACTGTGGCGGCGATCGAAATGACCGAAACCGCAATGATGAGCGACACACTGGCGCCGTGTATTACGCGGCTGAACACGTCACGGCCCAGGTGGTCCAGGCCGAGGATGTGATCGGTTGAGCCTTCTGGATACCAGAACGGCTCCTGAAGCCTTGCCCTCAGGTCCGCAACGTAGGGGTCCTTGGGTGCGACCCAGTTCGCGAAGACACCGGAGATGACCAGTACCGTGATGATGATGATTGGCACAACCGGCCACTTGCGCATGATCCGCCAGAACGGCGCAGGGCTATACCACGCGGACGGGCTGGACCGGCGGAGAGGTTGTGAGTAGACCGGCGTCACATTCAAGACCGGGCCGCCAAGTTGGCTGGACTCTGTCATTGGAACTTGACCCTCGGGTCGATAATGACATAAGCCACATCAACGAAGAAGTTGGCGATAACGATTAACGCCGTTCCGAACAACACCGTTCCCGCCATGAGCGGAAAATCGTTCGAGATGATCGCGGTGACCGCCAGTCTCCCCAGCCCCGGCCAGGAAAAGACCGTTTCCGTGACGACTGTGCCTGTGAGAAAGCCTGAGAGGATCAGTACCGCATACGTCATCGGCACCAGCATTGCGTTGCGGAACGCGTGCTTCCAGACGACCTTCCAACGCGGCACACCCTTGGCGCGTGCCAGCTTGATGTACTCAGAGTCGAGCACATCGAGCATTGCCGAACGCACCAGGCGCAGAATTCCGGCCGCGGCCAACCACCCGAGAGTTATCGCAGGCAGGATGAGGTGGTCGATGCCGCCCTGCCGGCCAAGGGGCAGCCACTCCAGTTGCACCGCGAATAACAGGATCAACATGATGCCCAGCCAGAACGGAGGCAACGCCTGCCCGAAGGTTGCCGTAAACCTCCCGATGTAGTCCCAGGCCGTGCCACGCTTGACCGCAGACAGCACGCCGAGCGGCACACCGAGCCCAATGGCAAATACCCAGGCAGCCGCGCCCAGTTGAAGGGTGGCGGGGATCCGCATGCGGATCGACTCTGTGACCGGTCTCTTCTCCCAGAGTGACTTGCCGAGGTCTCCCGTCGCAGCTTTACCCCCCCAGACGAAGTACTGGACAACGATCGGCCGGTCAAGGCCCATCTGCTCGCCCCACGCATCCCACTGCGCCTGGGTCGTGTTGTCGTCCAGGAAGATCAGCCGCGGATCACCGCGGGCACGAGACAGGCCAAATATCACGACGGTCACAAGCAACATGGTCACGACCATGAATAGCAGCCGGCGCATGATAAACGCTGCCAAAAAATTCACTGTCCTTGCGGGAAATGGGGGGAGAGGTAAGTGGACGGCGGGAGGAGGTTCAAATGGCCCCCTCCTCCCGCCGTTTCGCCAGGACGGTTTCTACTTCAGCTTGATCAGCCAGGGGTCTCTCGGCCACCTGTCTGAATGGACTCTCATCTCCCAGCTCTCGACCCTGCTGCTGACTCCGACAGGGGCGGTGAAGCCCACTGTCTGGAAGGTCGGCAGGTTGTCGTTGAACCACGGGAGCCACTCATCGATGATGATGTCCCATGCGTCCTCAGTGTCCGTCGAGCCAAGGATGCGTGACTCGAAGGCCATCGGCTCCGGGTACTCAATGCCAGGGTTCCAGACCGCGGCGGTTGAGAAGCGGTAAAGCGGGTCAGGGTCAACGTTCCAGCCTGTCTCCTGCCAGCACCAGACCATGTCCATAGTCCGGGCAAGCATCCTCGGCCGGACCGATGAATAGGCTGAGGTGTCAACCTTTGGATTCAGGCCAATTGCCTGAAACATCGGTATCAACGACTGACAGACCTGCTCCAGCGTTGAGGAAAGCTGGCTCGGGATGAAGTAGTCGAAGTCAAACCCATTCGGATACCCGGCTTCCGCAAGAAGCGCTTTGGCGGCGTCCGGGTCGTAGTCGATTCCCCACTTCTCCTGCATCTCCGCGGTCCAGCGGGGGTGGCCCGGACCGAGGTTCCAGAGGTAGTGCGGCTGGCCGAGCCCGCCAAGCACCGAGTCAACGATCGCCTGACGGTCAATCGCCATAGCCATTGCACGGCGGACCTTCACGCCGTCTGCGGGGTCCTGACCAACCCACGGGAGCTGCGTAAGCGGGAGCCTGCCGGTCTGCTCTCCTTTGCCGTCCACGGTCTGGTAGTACTGACCGGTCGGGACAACCTGCGCCCCCGAAAGACCGGTCGCCGGCCCGACCATGAGCTGGCTGCCGGATATGCGCTTAACAGACTCCACGGCGGGGAGGCCCATCTGGATGATGTCTGCCTGCCCGTTGCCCAGCATTGCCACCCGGATCGTCTCTTCCGGGATGTCCAGGACGTCCATGAACTCAACGAACGGCGTCTCTCTCCAGTGGTTCACAACCGCCTGAAGGTTGATGTGGTCGTCTGACTGGTGAGAGGTCACCCGGTACGGACCTGAGCCCATCGGCTCAAGGTTCATACTCTCGGCGCCGAGGTCGTCGAACATCTTCTTGCTCTGCAACGTCAGGTCGCGCGGGACAGTCCTCCAGCGCAGGTCACGTGCGTTCTAGGGCAGCGTAATCTCGTTCGGTCCCGTCTGGGTGATCTGATCAACCTTGTAGTTTGTGGTCAGTGCCTCTGCACGGGTCCACAGCGTTCCCGGCGCCGACGTACGCTCAAGCGACCAGAGCACATCCTCAACCGTCAGGTTGCCATACTTTGTGTTGTGCCACGGGACATCGTCCCGAATAGTCAGGACGAGAGCGTCCGCAGTAAATTGCCAGTTTGAGGCGACAGAGCCCACCAGCAGCGCATCCGCTCCAGGCGAGCGGTCATCGTAGAAGAGGGTGTCGTAGATCCCCATGAACTGGTTGCGGTCGTTCCACGGCCACGCGAGCTGGAATAGCTCGTATTGGTCCGGCCCGATGCCGGAGATCGCGGCGACAACCTTGCCGGACGGCCCGTCCGAAGGAGCCGGCGGCTGCGTCGGAGCCCTGGTCGGGGCAGCCGTCGCAACAGGGACACTCGTCGCAATGGAGATCTGCGTCGGCGTCGCCTGCGTGCTCGTCGTTGAAGTAGCGCCTACTGTCGGGTCGGTTGAGCTGGTGTCGTCACCGCCACACGCAACCGCGACGACTGCGACTAACAGCAAGGACCCTAAAAGTCCTGAGCGCCTCACATCACGTAAAAATAGCATCGGCAAAAACCTCCCTGTGGTCAATGCCGGCCAGCGACGTTGCAACATCCCGGCCTGTTGGCCTGATCAAGTGTGAGCCACCTGGCCACACAGACTCGGGGGCTGGTATCTATCGTTGGCCGTTCTTGGCTGCAGGTCACATGTTTCAGATCGCCCGTCAACGTGACCAGCTTTTTTTCATACAGACCGTGCGTATGTGTACGAGAACTTACTCTGGCCCAGACATGCGGTCAATATCGATAGCGGGAATACTCTCGCAAGGACGCCAAACCGCGACTTCGCCCCCTTCACAGGTGCGAGACACTCCTTTAGAGATTGGCAGAGATTGGTCTTACATGGATGCCGCCTGTGCATGTTGCGGCAGACGCTCCCGCTCCCGCGCAGATATCATCTCATTGCCTCTCGCCTCTTCGAGATGTACTGGCAGGCGACGGCCTTGCGCCAGTCAGACTCGTGGCAATCCCGGAAACCTCTCTCTGCTCATGCTCGCCGTCATCTTAAATTCGGCCGGAAACGCAATCGGCCGCGGTCCGCTCCGCGTAGAGCTGGTTGAGTTGCCGCGACCGGTGGTCCGTAGGCCTGCGGACGCCGTTCTCATGGTCACGACCAGCGTCATCGGGCCCTGGGAGATCGAGCTAGCGGCCAGAGGCGGCGGCCCAAACGGCGGCGGCGAGACAACTCCAGGAGCGCAGTTCGCAGGAATCGTGGTCGAGGTGGGCGAGGCGGTTACCGCGGTGGATATCGACGACCTCGTCGTCGCAACCTGCACTGCCTCAGGCCCGGTCGGGGCGTCCGGCCCGGGCCCAGGCAACGCGACTCTCTTCGGGACAGGTCAGCTCCATGGCGGACACGCTGAGTACGTGCTGGCGCCGGACGCCGACCTCGTGCTCGTGAGGACCACGCCCGCCGCTGAGGAGCGAACGGTCTTTGCCGGCGGCGGCGCAGCACTCGGCTTTGCCGCGGCAGACCAGGCGCTTGAGATTGCCGGAGACGGGCCCGTCCTGGTCTTCGGGTGCGACGCCGCAGGGCTGTGCGCGCTGGCCTGGCTAAAGCACAGGCGGGGCCGGCTGGAGAACGTCTACGCCTTCGACCCGCATCCCGCCCGGCTGGCCGCCGCAAAGACCTACGGAGCGCAGGCGGTCGGCGAAGGCGATATCGGCCGCACGGTCTACCCGGATGCGGTGATCGCCGGATCAACCCGGATTGGCGCAGCCGCGGAAACCTATCGCGGCGTTGCCCGCATGCGCCTTGTCCTGACCAACCCGGAAATCGACGCCAACCACCTGCTCACTCCGGACCCGGAAGGAGTCTCAGGCGAGCCTCCGGCGATAGTTGTGGCGGCAGCCTGGCCAACGCTCGAGCAGACCCGCCGCGCCGAGATGGCGATACGCCTGCGCCAGGTCGACCTCACGCCCCTCGTGTCGACCGTCGTGCCGCTCGACGAGGCCGCCGAGGGCTACCGCGTGGCAATCGAGTCGCCGCCAGGCGCGCGCGCGGTCCTGCTGAAGCCATAGCAGCGGCCTCGCAACCGGGCAAGCGGACTGGTTGTCTCCGCTTGCGGTCTGCCACATTTCGTCCTCGGGTACCCTTATCCACTATCCATTTGAACAGGCCGTCCGGGCCCCGGAGTTCACAGGGCACTCAGAGTCCATCCGCGTATCAGGAGTTCCAGAATGATCGAGTTCACTGTCAGCGACATCATCCCGGCAAGCCCAGACGAGGTCTACCGCGCATGGCTATCGAGTGAAGGGCACACCGGAATGACCGGCGGAGAGGCTAATACAAACGATAAATCCAGCGGGAAGTTCGACGCGTGGGACGGTTACATCTCCGGCGAGAACCTCGCCCTCGAGCCGGGCAGGCGGATTGTGCAGTCGTGGCGCACATCGCAGTTCGGTGAGGCAGAGCCGGACTCGCAGATCGAGGTGACGCTCGAGGCGGTCGATGGCGGGACCCGTGTCACGCTCCACCACACGAGTGTGCCGGACGACGGCGACCACTACCGCACAGGCTGGCAGGAGCACTACTTCGACCCGATGAAGGCGTATTTCGGAGCGAGGTAACGCTCACTGTCCACCGTTCGCCTTTCACATCTCTCGCGTGCCTTCACCGCTTCCATGACGCAGCCGACGCCGCGTGTGTCAGCGTGAAGTTCGCTAAACTTCGCCGGCCATATCGCCCTCACGCCCGGCATGCCGGCCCGGCCCGTTCCGCATACGCAATCAAGGAGACCCAGGTTTGAAGATCACAGAGCTCGTGCCGTGGCTCGTCAAAGTCCCAGGGACCTACTGGGGCGAGTACTTCTTCATCGAAGTAAAGACAGATGAAGGGGTGACCGGTTGGGGCGAGATCACGACGACGACCCCGATGGCGAACAGGGCGGTGAGCGGAATCATCACGCAGCTCAACGAGCTGATCGCCGGTGAAGACCCGGCGCGCATCGAGCGGATCTGGAACAAGATCTTCCGCGCCTTCACCTACATGGGCAGTCGGGGAGCAACGGCGCACGTCATAAGCGGCATCGACATCGCCCTCTGGGACATCCGCGGCAAGACGCTCAACCTGCCCGTGTACGAGCTGCTCGGAGGGAAGGTGCGGGACGACATCTCGCTCTACACGCACCCCGACCAGAAGGGCTGGGACCGCCGGGAGCGCATCGAGGAGGAGGTCAGGAAGATCGTCGACTCCGGCCACACTGCGATGAAGTTCGACCCGTTCCCGCACCTTGACGCCCCCAGCACTCGCAACGATGGATACCTCGACGGCAAGATGAGCAAGAAGGGCGAGCATATCGCCGCTGAGATCACCGCCGCCGTCCGGGAGTTTGCCGGGCCGGAGATGGAGCTCCTTATCGACGCGCACGGCAGGTTCAACGTGCCGACTGCGATCCGGCTCTGCAACAGCCTTGAGGACGCAGGCCAGATCGACTGGTTCGAGGAGCCGGTGCCGGTCGAGAGCTACCACGCTCTGAGCCAGGTGCGGGAGAAGGTGAATGTGCCGATCTCTGTGGGCGAACGCCTGCACACCCGCTGGGAGTTTGTGCCCATCTTCGAAAAGGAGCTTGCTGACTTCGTTATGCCAGATGTGACGTGGACCGGAGGCATCTCAGAGCTCAAGAAGATTTCGACCATGGCGGAGGCGTACTACATCCCGGTCTCGCCGCACGACGCCAGCGGGCCGATCAACGTGCTGGCTGGCGCGCATGTCATGATGACGGTGCCGAACTTCTACCGGCTCGAGACCGCAAACGCCGACCTCAGCACTTATAACCGGCTCATCCAGACGCCGCTGGACAACACCGGCGGAGCGCTGCACATGCCGGACGCGCCGGGACTGGGCATCGAGATGAACATGGAGTACCTGATAGCGAACCGCACGGACTGACGGCTGGCAGAAGCTGCTTCGACGCGGATGAACGGTCTGTCATAAGGATCTGTCATTCTGAGCTTGACTCAGAATCTCCCGGAAAGCCGTGACAGAACGGTACGATCCCTCAGCCGGATGCCCGCTTGTGGGCACGGGTCAGGGAGAGGGTGGTCTGTTTGTCACTCCGGACTAAATCCGGAGTCTCTCATCCAACCGTACGAGAACGGCACGAGACCTCCGCCGGTTCCCCCTGGGCCGCGGGACGACAAGTCAAAGAACGACTTCCTGAGAGATGCTGAACCGAGTTGGCTCTGTCGATATCATCCCCTCTCCTCAAGTTGGGAACAGAGAGGGAGAACAACAGAGGCGACCGCGCCGCCCCTAAGCGCGTGCCATTTGGTGCGCCGAAAACGCCGCGCGCTGCCCCCACGCGGGGCTAGAAGCCATCGAGCGCTCTCAGCGCAACGTCCTGCAGGCGTCCATTGCTGATCACCAGGCTCCCGCCGCGGAACGTCGGCACGCCGGCCACAGACGTCGCCCTGCCACCCGCCTCGCTCACGATCAAGTTCACCGGCGCAAAATCCCAGTCGTGCGCAGACGGCTCGACCCACACATCCGCCTTCCCCGTGGCGACCATGAACGGCGCGTAGCAGTGTCCCCACATCCGCCGCACGCCGAAGCTCCCCAGAAGCCGTGCCAGCACCTCCGCCCTGCCCGTCCTCTCCCACCACTCATGGTGCGTCGTCAGCAGACAGGCCTCTGCCGGGTTACTCACGGTGGACACAGCCGCACGCCGCGTCTGTGAAAGCATCTGCGGGCTCTCGGTGAACCGCGGCACGTGGCTCGACCACCACGCGCCTCCGCCCCGTGAGGCGAACACGATCTGCGACAGCGCAGGCAAGTAGATCACGCCGGCGTCTGCCACATCCTCACCGTCGCGCACGCACGCCACCAGCGTCCCGTACAGCGGCACGCCCCGCACAAACGCCTCCGTCCCGTCCACAGGGTCCAGGAACCAGGTCCGGCCGCTCGTGCCCTCGGTGCGGCCCCACTCCTCGCCGACAATACCGTCATCAGGGAAGCGCTCCGCCAGCCGCTCCCGCATCAGCCTCTCGGCCCCGCGGTCGGCCTCGGTCACGTACGAGTCGTCTGGCTTGTGGTCGATCTGCAACTCGTCCGAGTAGAAAAACGGCGCCGTGAAATCGCCGCCCTCGCGGGCCAGCGCGACGGCGAACTCAAGGGTTTCCCGTAAAGTGCCGGACTCTCCGGCTTCCGGCCCGCGGTCTGACAGACTGCTCAAAACTGCTGTTCAGGCGACTTGATAGCTGCCGCGGCCTTCATGTCTTCTGTAGTGTCACGCGGCTGCGTCGGCATCATGACTATCTCTGAGACCAGCGTCCGCTGCGGCGTTGTGGCGCAGAACAGCACCGCGGCCGCCACGTCATCTGCGCCCATCATCGTCGCACGCGCAGCCGCATCCGGCGGCTTAGGCCGGTTCTTCAGGATTGGCGTGTCAACCTCGGCCGGGATGATCGTGCACGCCCTGATCCCTTCGGTCCGCAGCTCGGCGTTCATGCCGCGCATCATGTTCAGTGACGCAGCCTTTGCGGCGCTGTACGGCGAGCCGCCAAGGAGCCCCGGCGTCAGGGCGGCCATCGAAGAAACGGTGATCACCGTGCCCTCCCGCCTCTTCACCATGTCGTTCACAGCCGCCTGCGTGATGCGGTAGACGCCCTCGACGTTCACCTTGAAGACGCTCTCCCACTCCTGGGGGCCGACGTACTTGATGGAGCGGACGCGGCTGCTGTGCCCGGCGTTGTTGACGAGTATGTCGACGCGGCCGAACTCCTTTATCGTGGCCTCGACAACCCCGGCCGCGGCGTTGCCGTCCTCGAGGTCAGCGGGATGGACGGCGGCTGTGCCGCCAGCTTTCCTGATCTTTGCGGCGGTCTCCTCGAGGGGTCCGGGCCGCCTGCCGACGAGCACGACTGACGCGCCCTCTGCTGCGAACTGGAGCGCGGCGGATGCGCCGATGCCGCTTCCCGCGCCGGTGATGATTGCGATCTTGCCGTCAAGCTTTCCCATTGTTTTTCCTGGTCCTTTTGATGCAATGCCATCCTGCCGCGCCATGCGAGTCTCTGGTCTTAAGAGAACTCGCCCACGGGCGCTCTGTCGCGATCTGCCCGGGTCTGTCAATCTGAGCCCGGCCCACAATCTCCCTTTTGCCGGTTTCCTGAGAGATGTTGAGTAAGGCTCAGCATGACTGCTCGTCGGCCGCCCCGAATCTCCAAATCTGCCGCCCGGATGACCGCACGAACCCTCGCAACACCTGCCGGGTTTACATTACGTCAAGCAAGTCAGGCAACATTTACGCGAAGGAGAGACGTCCGGTCCCGGAGGCAGTGTTTGGCGCCGCAGGAGCGAGGCTGAACCCGGCTTCACGGCAGAGTATAACGTCGGCAATCTCGTCCGGCTCGAAGTGACCGCCAGTAACGCCCGGCCGCTCGTGGGCCGCCGCAGGCTACGTCGCCGCAGCGTCTTCCATCAACAGCTTCGCCACTTTCCGGCCCATGCGCACCGAGTAGTTCGTGCCACGGTCCTCGGGGTAGATCTGCGTCGTGTTCGCAAGGTACAGCCCGGGGACCGGAGTGCGGTGGTCCGGGATGCGCTGCGAGTAGTTCGTGCCAATGATCGGCTGCGCCGCGCTCAGGCTGTTGTAGTGCGTCTTCTTGATCCACGACCGGTCAAACTCAGGGTTGAACAGCCTCAGGTGCGGCAGGTAAAGCTCAAGCACCTCATCCGGCGTCATGCTGAACAGCGGCTCGGAGCGGTCAACATAGTTCGTCAGGTACAGCAGGTGCGACCCGCCGTACCACTCCTTCGGCAGCATGTTCGTGTGCTCGATCAGCCCCAGGAACGGCACCGACCTGTCTGCGATGTTCATCCAGTAGTAGTCGGTCAGCGGCCGCGTCATCTCCAGTATCAGCACAACCGCCGCCGTGTACGTCACGCCCTCCAGCCTCGCCCGGTAATCGTCCGGCAGGTCGACCATCTGCGGGAACGAGAACGACGGCACGGTAGCCAGCACACGGTCGAAGCTCTCCTCGGCGGCAGTGCCGTCCGGGCGCCTGAACCGCAGGCCGCTCGCCCTGCCCTCCCGCGTCAACACCCGCTCTACAGGCGTCTCGACGTGCAGCGAGCCGCCGGCCGCCAGCAGCCTGTCCCGCAGAGCGGACAGCACCTCGTCGAAGCTCTTCACCGGGTAGCCCAGCTTCTCGCCGCCAGCGCCCTTTCTCGACGCAAAGCGGGTCTGGATCTTCGACCAGAACCACGGCATCCCGACGCGGTCGTAGTAGTCGCCGAACTTTCCTCGGAGCAGCGGGTTCCAGACGGTCTCGTACGCCTTACCGCCCAGCTTCTTGCGCAGCCACTCGTCAGCGGTGAACGGCTCAAGAGGCCGCCAGTCCTTGATCCTGCGCACCCGCAGCGCAAACAGGCCGAGCTTCACCCTGTCCCAGATCGGAAGCGCGCCGAACCGCAGCAGGTCGAGCGGCGTCGTTGTCCGGTAGATCTTGCCGTCGACGTATGTGCCGACCTTCGACGGAAACCACTGCAAGCTTCCGGCGATCCCAAGCTCTTCCATGAGCCCGATGATGTCGATGTCGTTGGTGAAGAGATGGTGGTAGCCGCGCTCGAGCCGGCCCCCGCTGTGGCCGTCACTGGCTCCGACCTCGATGGTCGAGGCCTGCCCGCCAATGAACGGCGCGGACTCGTACACGGTGACGCTGTGCCCGGCGCGTGACAGGTCGTACGCGGCGGTGAGCCCTGCGACGCCAGCGCCAATGATTCCGATCTTCATCGGGTGCCTCGTAAATAGAGAAGAGGGTTGTCATTCTGAGCTTGACTCAGAATCTTTCCGCTAACCGGACTCCTGAGAGATGCCGAGTCAAGCTCAGCATGACAGGCCTCTCGGCTAACCGTGTCCGAGCGGTAAGACCCATTGACCCACGAGCGGGTGCCCCGGCGGCACCCGCTGTCGGGATGACAAATCCAAGAAGCTCCTCTCTCTCTAACTCTCCTCCCTCGTTTTCAGACCGTGGAGGAGAAAATGTGCCCTACGCCTTCGTCAGCCTCCACGGAATATCCAGCTCGCCGCAAGTCGACCTGAACCAGTCGATCACCTCGGGGTGGTACGGAATGCCGTGCTCCCTGCGCTCGATCTCTTCCTCGTACTCCGGAAGGCCTGCGTAGACCACGCGGTCGTGTCCTGGCGCCGTCGGGCTGTCCTGCAGCTCCCGCATGTACTCGTCCATCATCTCTTTGAACGAGTTGACGTCTGTGAACGCCTCGATGTTGTACGCGATGAAGTGGTGCGCAGCGCCCTTGGTTCGGTGCGTGCCGGCGCCGGTGCCGCCAAGCACCGCGCACAGGATCTCAACCATAACGGCCAGGCTGTAGCCCTTGTGCGCGCCAAGCTCTCGGGTTGCGCCAGACGGCAGCATGGCCCACTTTTCAGGGACCTGCTGCTCCTCCATGATCGGGTTGCCCTCACCGTCTGCAATCCAACCCGGCATCACCGGCACTCCCAGTCTCTTCGCCAGCACAATCTTGTTCCCGGCCACGGAAGACATCGAGGCGTCGAAGATGAACGGAGGCTCGTTCTTCGTTGGCGCCGCGACGCCGATCGGGTTGAGGCCAACCAGTGGCTTCGATCCGTACACCGGCAGCACGTTGAGGCCGCCCGTGGTCATTGCGATACCGATCATGTCGTGCTTCAACGCCATCGCGGCGTGGTACGCGCATGCGCCGAAGTGGCGGCCATTCATGGCGGTTACGGAGCCGATGCCGTGCTCCCTGGCCCGCTCTATAGCCATGTTCATGGCCATCGGGCCGACGACCAGGCCGTGCCCGCCGTCGCAGTCGATGGTCGCTGTGGCGTTCATCTCTCGCACGACGCGAACGTTCGGGCGCGGGTTGATTGCGTTCTTTTTGAACTGCTCGACGTAGCTGCGGAGCATGTTGCTGACGCCGTGCGACTCGATGCCGCGCACGTCTGCGTATACGAGCACGTCTGTGGCCTGTTCTGCGTCGGCCTGGGACATGCCCATCTTGAGAAAGATGTCTACGACGGTTGCGGACATGTCGTCTGGCATGACGTGGACTGCGATGTCCGCGGGCACGTGGAAGCGTTCGAGCAATTTCTTTCCTTTCGTGATCGGTCAGGACTGGTGAGGCGGTGGGAGTATAGCTCCAATTTCATGCCGCGGAACTTTATGACGAGTTTGAGGTCAGCCAGATCACGCTCAGCCAGTTTGAGGTGAGGAGGAGAGAGACCCGGGCTCGTCGTGCTGAACAGGGAGGGGGCGGCGATGGTCTTTTGAGCGGCCAGGATGTCCTCTGTCGAGTGCCCTCTGCGCTCCGTGGAGCCAGTGCGTGGGGCTCGCGATATTACCCGCAGAGGCGGCTGGCTCGAAACTCCTGCAGCCAGCATGGGCCAATCGCCGCCAGGCCGGGCCTGTCTAAAGGTGCGCGTGACGTTCACACGGACACCTGTCATGAGCGGCGAAGGTGCTGTCAGGCCCTCGAACGGCCTGCTCACACTATTCACCTCACCCAATTGCCCGCTTCATCCGCCGGAAGTACCATGCGCCCAAACGCTATCGGGCGCCTCGACTGGGCGTCCCCGGATGGCGCACAACCGGCCGGAACACTCATTACTCCAAAAAGGCAGATTGCATGAGCGACTTTTACCCCTCCAACTTCCGGCAGAAGATGGCCACAGGCAAAGCGGTCCTCGGCACCAGCCTGCCTGCCCCGATGGCCCACATCGCGGCCCAGACCTACTCCACAGGATGCGACTGGTCGTGGATCGATCTCGAACACTCGCCGTGGGGACTTGAGGCCGTCTATCCAACCCTGCTCCAGGCACGCATGTCAGGCGTCGCCCCGATCGTTCGAGTCCCGTGGAACGAGCCCGGCATAATCAAGCGCGCATACGACGCCGGCACCGTTGGCGTGATGGTCCCGCAGGTGGACAACCCGGAGGAGGCGGCGGCGGCGATCAGCTACGCCAAGTACCCTCCGATGGGCGCACGCGGCATTGCGCCGTTCTTCGCCAGCTTCCTCGGCCTTAGCGGCCACGATGTCGTGGTCAACGCCAACAACGAGACGGTCCTGGCGCTCCAGATGGAGAGCGCTGAGGCCTGGGAGAAGATCGACGAAACGCTGGCGCTGGACGGCTTTGAGCTGCTGATTCTCGGCCCTGCAGACCTATCGGCAGCGTATGGCGGCGAAGGGGACATCCACCTCCCGAAGGTCGAGAACATCATGATTGACCTTGCTGCCAAGGTGAAGAAGAGCAACAAGGCGCTGGGCTCGACGTTCGCTGACCCGGCGGACGCCCGTCGCTGGATCAGGGAAGGCTACACTGTCATGAACGTCTCCAGCCCGATGATGCTCGGCGTAAGTGGGCTGAAGAGGATATTCGCAGAGCTGCGTGAGGAGTTCGGCGAGGCGAAGGTCTAGGCCAGGGCATAATCCAGTTGACAGCAGGGACAGCCGTAACACCCACGATCGAAGAGACCACATGGGCCGCCGCCTCTGACAGACGTCCGTGGCTCGGACTCGGGCTGCTCGGCGGCAGCGTCGCCTTCACGCTCGCAGTGCTCATTTTCTTCGGCGCGTGGTTCGCTGACAGCCGCATCGAAACGCGTGCGTCTGCCTCCGGCCTTGCCTCAGACGGCAGCACAGTAACGTCAGACGGCGAGTGGTGGGAGGATGGACTGATAGCCGTATGCCCCGTTCACTAACTGTTTTCCCGAAATGGCCGAATGGCCTGAGAGCCCCGGCACAAGACCACCATCATGATTGACCGCTTCCTGCCCGAAGGCCACACCATCCGCCACTACGCGTGGCTCATCGTCTTCGTCGCGTCTGCGGCGCAGATGCTCGGCGCGGCCATCCGCATGGCGTTCGGTGTCCTGATCAACCCTCTCGAAGAGAGCTTCGGCTGGAGTCCTGGAGCCATCGGCCTCGCATATGCATGGATGTCGATATCGACCGCGCTTCTTTCGCCGATAGCCGGGTCACTGTCCTCTAGGATTGGAGCGCGCAAGACCATGATGGCGGGCGTTGTGCTCTTCTTCGCGGGAATGATGTGGACGTCGCAGGTCACCTCGCTATGGCAGTTCTACCTCGCGTACGGCCTCCTTTTCGGCACGGCGCAGGCACTGTTCCTCGTCCCCGCGGTGCCGGCGATCGCCGCATGGTTCCGCAGGCACCTAGGCATGGCGATGGGGTTCGCCATGGTGTCGTGGAGCCTCGGCCCTGCGCTCATGGTGCAGGTGATGGCGGTTCTGCTTGAGACGTATGGCTGGAGCCAGACGATGGTCATCACCGGCGTCGCAGGCTCCGTGCTGCTCGGCGGCCTCCTGTTCCTGTTCCGTGACACGCCGGAGCAGGCGGGAAAACAGGCATATGGCTGGCGGCCGGGAGACGCGCCGCTCGTGACCTCGGGCGCTCATTTCAGGAGCAACTCGAAACGGTTCCAGGGAGCGGTCTACCGGACGAACGGCTTCTGGAACCTCATCAACATCCACTTCCTCGGCTGCGTAGGCCACGCCGTGATCCTCGTCGGCATCGTGCCGATGGCAGTAAACCGTGGCGTCTCGTTCCCGGTCGCTGCGGGCGTGCTCACGACTATTGCGGCGACCAGCATCGTCTCCCGGTTCCTGACGCCGATACTTGGCGACCGCATCGGCGCGAAAGGCACGATGTTCTGGTCGTTCTTCGGCCAGGGCGCGCTCGTGCTGCTGCTTCTCTTCGCAGACTCGGCGGTCGAGTTCTACATCTTCGCCGTCGTGTGGGCGATTCCCTACGGCGGCGAGGGCACGGTGTTCCCTGTCATCAACCGCAAGTATTACGGCCATGTGCCGATGGGCCCGACCTACGGCTGGCAGCTTCTTGGCGCGGGGCTTGGCATGGCGCTCGGCGGCGTAATGCCGGGGATGGTGTTTGACATCACTGGCGCGTACACGTGGGCGATCTGGCTCTCTGCGGCGTTCAGCCTGACAGGCGCCTTCGCGATAGTGCTGCTTGAGCCGACCAGGCGGCTCCTGATCCCCAACTGGGAAAACTTGCACGCCTCGGCAGGCGATGGCAGGGCTGAAAGCGCCGCCACTGCCCCGGCGCCAGTGGTTGGCCCAGTGGCCGGCATGAGTGACTGAGGCTCATCGCTCACTCTGACAGGTCGCGGATGGACGCGGCGGATTTCTATGTGCCCGCCAACCGGCGCTACGGCCCGGCGGCTCAGCCTGTCACGACGGAGCCCTGAACAGGCGCCGCTCATCCAGGAACATCGTGACGCCCATCTCTGAGTAGCGGTCCATCTGCTCCTGGCTATAGGTGCGGAGGCACAGCTTCGTGCCTGTGCCATCAAGCTGCGTCAAAACATGCTCGATGCAGTCGTCGTCCGTCTTGAGCGGGTGCGCGGGAAACCTCTCCCGGTCGAACGCAAGGTCGTTCGGTCCCCACGAGAGGACGTCTGCGCCCAGCGCGGCCATCTGCGCCGCACGCGTCACGCCGAGAATGGTCTCAAGCTGGACCCACAGCAGCCCGTGATCATTCCACCATTTCGCATACTCGAGGCGGTCTGGCCGCTCATCCGCCGCAACTCCCCCTGAGGGCCCCCAACTGCGCCGTCCCTTCAGCGGGTAGTTGAAGTTGTCCACCGCCTCTCGAACGGTCTCCAACTCCTCCGTCTGCGGCACTTCGATCATCGATGGACCGAGATCGAGCATGTTTCCGATCAGGTAGGTGTGCCGGGTGTGCTTGATGCGGAGTTGGACCGGAATGCCCATGCCGTTGGCGGTCCCGCACACGTTCACCAGCGCATGCTCGGAGAACGGGCTGTGCTGGGCGTCGACGGCGATGTAGCTGTAATCACCGAGAGCCAGCGCTTCGTCTATGTCGGAGCGCGTCGCCCACATTCGCACGGAGCAGCCGGCGATCTTCTCGCCGCTGCGTATACGTTCCCTCAGCGTTTCCAGTCCATGCATATCAAAATCCCCGGCCGGCCAGTCCGTGTGTGTTGAACCCCCTGAGGCAAACCGTCACAGGCCGCCTTCCGCAAAATCGCCGGTCCGGTGGCCGGCTCACTCACCCGACCCCCGCTTAAGGCACAAGCATCACTCGCTGCGCGGCCGTGCCCTCTTCTTTGCCGTGCCACTCCGCCAGCTCGAACGCCTCGTTGATCTTCTCAAGCGGCATCGTGTGCGATACAACGTTCGTCAGCGGATACCTGTCCCGCGTGCGTGACAGGAACTGCAGCGCTGACTCGATGATCCACGGGTTGTAATGGACCGTGCCGAACCACTGGAGCTGCTTGCCGATCACCTTGGAGGCCGGCATCGTGATCGACCCGCCGCCGATGTTCCCGATGTCGATGTACTTGCCGTTCGTCCGCACCATCTCGATGCCCTCAAGCGTCGCCGCCGCGATGCCAACGACCTCCACAACAACATCAGCGCCGATTCCCGCGGTCAGCTCCTTCACGCGCTCTATGCGCGCCTCGGGAGTCGGGTACTCACGCATCGAGATCACGCTTGTCGCCCCGCACCTCTTCGCCATCTCCAGGCGGCCCGGCTGGCCGTCTATCACGATGACCTGCGACGCTCCCATGTCGTGTGCGACAGCCGTCGCATAGACGCCGAGTCCTCCCGCGCCCTGGATGACCACGGTGTCGCCAAAGTGGACGCGGCCCCGCTCAAGGCCGAAGAGCACCTGCGCAAGCGCGCAGTTCAGCGGGGGAATGGCAGAGTCGGGAAGCTCGTCCGGCACCTTGTAGACGTAGTGGCCGGGCTGCAGGTAGAAGTACTGCGCCATTCCGCCGTCACAGTACGGGTAGACGTCGAGTCCGGACTGGTTGCGGCGCTGTCTGTAGGCGCAGGCATGGTGCTCGCCACGCACGCAGTTGTAGCAGCGGTTGCAGGGGAAGAAGAACGGGAAGGCGACACGGTCTCCTTCCTTGAGCGGCCGCCTGAGCGAATCCGTTGAGACGCCTTTGCCAATCGAGTGGACGACGCCTGTGAACTCGTGGCCAAGCACCCGCGGCTTCGGCTCAGGCTTGCTGTCACCGTCGCCCCGCCAGACGTGCAACTCCGATCCACAGATCATTGCGCCGGTGTTCCTGAGCAGAATTCCGCCCGGCTCCACCTCAGGCGTCGGGTACTCCCGGAGGGCGAACGGCTCGCCGGGCTGGGTGAAAACGGAGACTAGACCCCTGGGCATTTCGTGTGACTCTTTCGATGAGGAGGCTGCGTGTGGCGGGCAGATTGCAGACGGAACATTCCCGACCGCACGAATCTACTGCGCGACGCTCTGCGTGGCAAGAGGCCGACCGCAATGGGCCTCGCACTCATCGGAGGAGTGAACCGGCCGGACAGCGTCACCACCTTGGGGAGGGAGAAAAAGGGCAGCAGGCCGCTACTTCTCCACGAAGCGGAATATTCCTGGCGAATAGGTGAGGACGTACACCTCGCCGTCGAGCGTCTGACCGAACGCGGGGACCTGGTGATCGCCAGGGACGATCTCAAACACTTCCCAACCGGCGCCGGTTGCGACGGAGTTGAGCGTGCCGCTGTCTCGCGTGCCGGTATTCAGTTCACCCCTGTCAGCAGACCTGCGCAGCGCCCAGACCGAGCCAGAGCAGAAGTCGCCAAAGACGTACGCGCCTTTCAGCGATGGCAGCCGCTGGCCGCGGTAGACATAGCCGCCCGAGACGCTGCAACCCAGGCGGTGTGTATACGAGGCAACAGGGCCGATCAGGCCTGGCGGCGCTACATCACCGCAGTCAAACTCCGGCTTGTAGCAGTCGTCGCCCTCCATGATGTTCCAGCCGTAGTTGCCACCACGCACGATCAGGTCCACCTCTTCGACATCGTTTTGCCCGACGTCCGCGGCCCAGAGCTCACCCGTCGCAGGGTCGAACGCCAGCCGCCACGGGTTGCGCAGGCCAAAGGCCCAGATCTCTCCCCTGGCAGGCTCGCCGTTTGCCGCGGTCATGCCAGTGAAAGGGTTGTCAGGCGGCACGGCATACGGCACGCCGGGCGCGTCGACATCTATACGCAGCACCGAGCCGAGCAGGGTTGCCAGGTTCTGGCCGTTGCCTGAGCGGTCCCCTGCCCCGCCGCCATCTCCAAGTGAGATGTAAAGGAAGCCGTCCGGGCCGAAGAGGAGCATTCCTCCGTTGTGGTTCCCGAACGGCTGTGACACTTCAAGGACGATGCGCTCTGAGGTAGGATCGAACTCGCCGTCGTCGCCGAGCCTGAACTCGGATATGACAGAGCGGCGCGGGCTGGCCGCCGAGTAGTAGACGAAAACGCGGCCATTTCGTGAAACGCCGGGGTGAAAGGCGAACCCGAGAAAGCCCTCTTCCAGGACGCGGGTCGTGACCCTGTCTTCAATGTTCAGCACGACGCGGCTCACGCCTTCTGCGGCGCCAGGGTCGCCGATGATCTCGACCAACCTGCCGTCCTGCTCAGAGACGTAGACGCTGCCCGAGCCGTCCGGTATCTCTTCGAGGTGCGTTGGCCGCTGCGGGTCGTACCAGCCAAAGACCCGCTCAAGTGCCAGTTCTTCCGGAGCTGGCAGAGGCGGCGTGGCAGGCAGCGCGGTTGCCGTCGGCTCGACTCCGGGCGCAGGCGTTTCCTGGCGGATGCCGGAGCCGCCGCGGGGAGACTCGTTGCCGTTATTGCAGGAAGCCAGCGCAAGTGCCCCGAGGCAGAACGCGCCGGCCAGGGCCAAACGTCTTATACAGCTTGTCGCTCTCAAATGTCCCTCGTTGCGGCCCAATCGCGATCACCCGGCACCCGGTCCAGCTTACCTTTATCCTTCTACAGGACTTATCCGGCCCGCTCAGCCGGAAAAGCAAATCAGACAGGTATGCTAGAGAGCTACGAAAACGGGGGACAGGATGATTCTCGCATCGTCGGAGCGGATTGAAGGCAGAGAGATATCCGAGACTATCGGCCTTGTACGCGGGAACTCAGTCCGTGCGCGCGGTATCGGGTTCGACATCGTCGCGGGCGTCCGGAACATTTTCGGCGGAGATATTCCGGAATACACCGAGTTGATCAATACCACACGGGACCAGGCGACGGACAGGATGGTTGAGGCAGCGACGAAGGCCGGGGCAGACGCTATTGTGAGCGTGCGCTACACGACTTCGATGATTGCCGGCGGCATCTCAGAGATCCTGGCGTTCGGGACGGCCGTCAAGCTGCGCTAGGCAGGCAGCCCGCGTGCCAGCGCTACCGCGGTCTGGCTTCCGCGGTCTTGCCGCATGTCCGGGCGGTCCGGGTTGTCTTAAGGTCCGAAACCCGCCTGACCAGGAAACCCTTCCACAGAACCCCCCTTTAGTTGACAGGACATCGTTTTTCGCTGGGGACCGCCATGACCTATCGCCCGCTTTTGCTCATCATCGCACTCGCTCTGGCATCGCTGGCTGCGGTCTCATGCGGCAGATCAGAGCCTGAGTTCAACCCGGCAGACTTCGATCAGTTCACAACCGTTCCTGTCGAACTCGAAGTGCGCAGTCCAGCGTTCGACCAGGGAGGAACGATCCCTGTCCTGTTCACATGTGACGGCGGTGACGAGGCGCCGGTCATAAGCTGGAATCGCCCGCCGAACGGCACACAGTCGGTTGCGGTGATCGTCGACGACCCGGACGCGCCCGGTGGAATCTTCACTCACTGGGTGGTCTTCAACCTTCCGCCTGAAGACAACAGCCTGCGAGGCGAGATCGCAGACGGCGATCGCAAAGCAGACGGGCCGTTCGAAGGGATCAACGGCTTTGGCGAGCGCGGCTACGGAGGTCCGTGTCCTCCGCACGGTCAGACGCACGAGTATCGCTTCAGCGTCTATGCGCTGACCGCGCCGCTGGCACTGGGCGAGGGAGCGACAACAGAGGAGGTCCTGACCGCGATGCGGGGGTCGGTGATCGGCTACGGCGTGCTGTCCGCCACTTACACCCGGCCATAGGGGGTCCCCGCGACCGGTCAGCAAACTGCATGCCGGCCAGCACACCGGATGTGTGCCAGCACGACGGTTTTGAGCCAGCGGCCCGCCTAGCATGTGCCTGCGCAACGCGCATCCGGCAGAGCTTTGTTGGATGAGGCATGCCAGGGTTCAGGCCCTGCGGCCGTGTTGCCCTTTAGACGGACCGTAACCAGTTTCAATGTCCCGTTCCGCCACTTGAGCCGGCACAGACGGGCGCAGGAGAAAGACCGTTGCCTCTAAGCAGGCTGCTCGCCGTTTCCCTGATTTCGATCGTCGCTGTCATCGTGTCGGCCTGTGGCTCGTCCGGCGAAATCCCGGAGGCGGACTCGGTCGACTCTCTTGGAGTAGCGCTGCAGGCGGCGGGGCTGCGAGTCAAAGGCCCTCTGCCGAACGATGTGCTCTCGTCAAGGTACTTCTCTATCCCGGGCGTTCAGTTTGATGCCAGTGGCGAGCAGGTCCTGGCATATGAGTTCGAGAATGACGAGGAACTCGCAGCGCAGCGCGGCCTGGTTTCGCCGGACGGTTGGGGGATTGGCCCGAAGTACATCCAGTGGAGAACCGAGCCGAGCTACTTCCAGAATGGCCGCCTGATCGTGATCTACGACGGTGACAAGGCGCTGGTGATAGAGACGCTCGCGGCAGCAATGGGCGAACCGTTCGTGACAGCCGGGCCGGTCTAGCTCTGGCTGCGCCTGAGGCCGGTAACTTGGCTGCCTGAAGCGCTCGCTCGGGAAGGGCTTACCCGGCGTCTTCCAGATGCTCCAGCAATTCTCCCGTGACCTGTGGTGTCGCGCAATGCCACCGGAACGGCCGGCGCCTGCGATTGTGATCATGCGTATCTCCGCGATCAGGTCCGGCCTGTCGAACTGCACCACCGCAAGAGCCTCCAAATCGTTCGTTGTAAAACGGGGCAGTGAGCCACGCACCAACTCGGACAAAGCAGAGCGCGCTATCCGGGGGAACGCGGTATCCTGTCACGACTCTTCCAGAGCGTTGATACTCGCGATAAAGCGTCGATCGCTCGAACCGGTCCACAGCGTCAATCCTGACATGCGTCCCGATGGTGGCAGGTCCGTGCCTCGCACGGCGCCCGGCCCGCCTGACTCAGCCTGCTCAATGCTTAATCACTCCTTCATACACCTGCCAGGGATCGACTCGACCCTGGAGGAGAGGCTGTGGGGCCGCGGCGTCACCACATGGGACCTGCTGGAGAACGACAGGGCGGCTGGTGCCAGCGAACTGCGTGATGCAATCTCCATCTCACGGGAGCGTCTTGCCGCCAGGGACGCCGCCTACTTCGCAGAGAGAATGCCGGCGCATGAGTCGTGGCGGCTGTACGCGGAGTTCTACGCGGAGACGGCGTTTCTCGACATCGAGACGACCGGGCTTGGAGGCGACGCCTACACCACGGTCTGTGGAGTGCTTGACCGGACCGGCTTCTCAGCCTTCTCACGGGGCGACGAAATGGACATGCTGCCCGAATATCTTGAGCAGTTCAGGCTGATCGTCACATTCAACGGCAGGTCGTTCGATGTTCCGTTCCTGCGCAGGGAGCTGGGCGCGAGCCTGTTGCGTGGGGCGGCGCACATGGACCTGATGCATGTGCTCAGAAAGCTGGGACTCAAGGGCGGCCTCAAGGGGATAGAGAAGGCGCTGGGGGTCGGCCGTCCATCGAGCCTGAGTACGCTTGACGGCCGTGACGCAGTCACACTCTGGGCAATGTCGCAAGAAGGGGAAGGCGAGGCGCTCGAAACGCTGATCCGCTACAACGCCGAGGACGTGCTGGTGCTGCCCCGCCTGGCGGCTATAGCGGTGCGTGACCACTCGGCTGGGACGCCGATGGCCGGGTATATAGTGGACGACTTCCCGGAGCCAGACATCTCCGTCCTCCCGTTCGACTCGTCGATCGTCCACTACCTTGCAAGCCGCAGGGGAAAGATCGCCTCGTACGCGCCGTGAACGCTTAAGCGTGCCCCGCCGGGGCGAATTGGAGCGTCTCAGTTCACACAGGCACAAGGCGGTCCGGCGCATGTAAACTTGGCCTCGGGCGAGCGCAAGGGCGCGGGAGTGGCAGATCCGCTCCGGACCGCGTCCTTCTGAATTCTTCAATACCGGCCGCCCGCTGGGGCCGCAGACTGGCACTCGAGACTTGGCAGAACTCGACCTCACCGAACATCCGAACCTTGAAGACAGCGTTGTCATCGCCGCCTGGGCAGGATGGCCTGACGCCGCCGAATCCGCAACGAGGGCGCTCAGGGAGTTGATCCGTCAGTTGCGAGCGGTCAAGTTTGCTTCTATCGACCCCGAGCATTTTTACGTCTTCACCGAGAACCGGCCCGTAATATCGAACGGCCCTCGGGGCTCCCGGACGCTCACGTACCCTTCCAACGAGCTCTACTACTACCGGTCGCCAGAGCGGGGCGGCAAGAACGTTGTGCTGATGGTTGGAGAGGAGCCTGACCTGAGGTGGGGCGCATATACCGGTTATCTCTCTTCAGTAGCGAAGACCAACGGAGCGAAACTGCTTGTCACGGTTGGCGCGCTGCTGGACTCTGTTCCTCACACCCGGCCACCGCGAGTCATGGGCACAACCACGTCTGAAAGCCTCGGCGCGGAATACGGCACGATCAAGTATCCAAAACCGAACTACGAAGGGCCGTCCGGGATCACGTCTGCGACTATCGACGCCTTCAGCAAGCATGAGATCCCGGCAGTGAGCGTCTGGGGCCACGCGCCGCACTATCTGCAGGTCACCCAGAACCCGGCGATAACACTGGCGATCCTGCGGGAACTGCAACGGTTCGTGCCCATTACCCTGGATTTCACAGCGCTCGAAGAGCAATCAGATGAGTTCCACGACAACCTGGTGAAGGCACTGGACGGCCAGAAAGAGCTGGCAGCTTACGTTCAGAAGCTGGAAGAGCGGTTTGACACTGAAGAAGAGGCGCGCGGCCGGCCTGAGCCGCGCGAGTTGATGGCGGAGCTCGAGGCGTTCCTGCGAAGCGAGCGTTTACCTGAAGGAGAAGATGATGAGGAGGACACCGTCATTTGAGTAAGTTTTCGGAGAGGCTCGCGAACCTGGGACAAGTCGGCCCGGCGAAGATGGGGTTCGGCAAGTCCGCAGCCCGGGAGAAGAACCCTGTCATGCTGGTCATAGGCAGGGGCGGCGGCCAGGCGAGTGACGCCTCAAACGCCGACCTGGTCCTGCGGCAGGCAGGCTCGACTGAAAATGGCGATGGCGAGTGGGGGCTGATCGTGGACGGTCCCGCGGCGCTGGACGCCGACGCGCTTGTCGAAAACGGGTGTCAGTTTCTGCTCATCACATCTGAAGACGCAGGCGCCGAGGCCCTGCTGGCAGATGAGCTTGCCAAGGGACTCCCCGTGACCGACGGTTTGCCTGAGCACCGTGTCCGGGCGATCGAAGACGGCCCGTTCGACTTCCTGCTATACAGGCCGGAGAGCATCGAGTGGCCGCTGACCGTCGGGGCAGTGCTGCGTCTGCAAGACCTGGTCTCCTGCTTCTCCAAGCACATATTCCTTGACCTGCCAGAGAACGCAGGGTTGCCTGGCGAGAAGGACCTTGAGGTTCTCAGGAACTTGCCGGTGTCGGCACTCGTCATTGACCTGGCGGCGGTCAATCCGGCGGATGCCAGCAAGATGAAAGAGGCTATAGCAGCGCTGGAGCCCCGCAAGCCGTCACAGAAGGGCGAGCGGTCGCCGCTGGTCCTCTCCGGGAGCCGCACGACCTCAGACGGCCACGATCACGAGGACGATGACGGCTACGACGGCGGGGACGACGCCGACTGGGAGGACGAATTCTAGTCCGGCGGGCGTTTTTTGGGCTCTGGGGGAACTGGGAGGGAACTAGCCGCGTGGCGGCTTCGTAGATTCCAGCACACATGCGTGCCATACTCGGCCGGAATTACCGGCGAGTCTGAGCAATCCGGTCAGACACGGAGATAAATGATGGAAATCACCATAATCGGGCTCGGGTTGATCGGCGCCTCAATGGGGCAGGCGCTCCGCGGCAGGCACGGGGACAAGGTCAATATCGTTGGCTACGACTCCGACCAGGAGGCGCATAACAACGGTCCGAGGATCGGCGCGGTTGATCGCGCTGAGTGGAACCTGGACGATGCCGTGGCAGGCGCCGATCTCATAATAATCTCCGCTCCCGCAAACGCCGTTTACGACATCTTCGAGGCCTGCGCTCCGCATATGAAGAGCGGTGCGGTGGTGGTCGACACATCGTCCTCGAAGCGAGCCGTGGTCGACTGGGCGGAACAGCTGCTCCCGGCGCATGTCGAGTTCGTCGGAATCGATCCGCTTGCAGGCGCCGGCTTTAGCGGCCAGAAGGACGCCCACCCAACGCTGTTTCAAGGCAGGCGGGTCGCAGTGATGCCGTCTGTGCACACCCGTGAGAGCGCGATCAAGGCGACGGTGAAGCTGATCGAAGATATCGGCGGGAACCCCATCTTCATGGACATTGATGAGCACGATAGCTTCTCCGCCGCGGTCAACGGTCTTCCGCTTGTCGTTGCCGCCTCTCTGCTCTCGGTCGCCTCCGCCAGCCCATCATGGCGAGAGATCAGCGGCTTCGTTGGCAGCAACTTCCAGGCTATGACTGCGCCGGCCTCGCAGGACCCGGCGCTCGGTCATGCGACGGCAGTGACAAACCCGGACATGATGGTCCACTGGATCGACCAGTTGATCGGTGTTTTGAGCCTTGTGCGTGATGGAATCGCAGATGAGGAAGCCCGTTACGACACCGATTCCGCGCTGGCAGACATCTTCGTCAACGCATGGGAGCAGAGGCTCAGGCTGGACAACGGCATCGAGCCTGGCCGTGCGGCAGAGAACCCGTTGCCGACGGCCGGCGAGGCTACGATGTCGCTCATGCTGGGCCGCCTCGGGCAGCAGTTGATGACACGCACACGGCTCCAGAAGAAGGACCCGACGAAGTACGATCGCCGCCGCATGCGGTGATGAGATGGGTGCGCCGCGTCAGCGTCGGCGAGGTCCGGTGCGCCTCTGGCCATGAATGGCGCAAAAGGCGTCGGCGTCCGGGCTCTGGGCAGGCCTACTTGATCACCGGCCCAAGGTAACCCCTCGGCGGGACCACGACGACTGGCGCACGGGCGTTCTTGATCACATAGTCGGTGACGCTGCCGCGGTGCGTGCCCTTCGCAATGCCCGTCGCGCTCAGGCTGCTCATCACGACAAGGCTGCCCTCAACCTCTGATGTGAACTCTGCGATGGAGTGGCCAGGGTCACCGTCGATCACCTCGACACGTGCCGCAAGGCCGGCCGCATTGAACCGGCTTGCTATTTCTCGCGCCTGCCTCTCCGGCTTTCCTGCGCCTCCACCCTCATCCACGTAAACGAGCGCTGTTTCTGCGTTGAGCAATCTCGCCAGCTCCATGGCTATAGGCGCCGCCGCAGCGCTC
Source organism: Chloroflexota bacterium (assembly GCA_027624075.1). GTDB lineage: Bacteria > Chloroflexota > Dehalococcoidia > Lucifugimonadales > Lucifugimonadaceae > JAJCYX01. The sequence continues at coordinate 5,764 of JAQBUH010000023.1, read as the reverse complement.
GGCTCACTCCCGTCCAACGGCAACACGATCCGTTTGAAGGAGGCAGGTGTCCCAAGAGGCGGGACAGGTTCGCCGTCGTCTCCTTTCACAAGCAGCACAGGCACACTGCTCATGGTTATCAGCTTGTCTGCGACGCTCCCGAGCAGCAGTTTCCTCAGACCTGAGCGGCCATGAGTCGCCATCACAATGAGGTCAGCGTCTATGGCGCCTGCATGTTTCGAGATCTCCTGCGCCGGGTCGCCTGCGAGAACGGTCTGCGTGACCCCTGGAAACTTCGACTCCAGTTCGGCCTGGGCTCTATTCAGACCCCGCCGGGTGAGCGTGTCCATCTGGGCGTCGACGGGCACCTCGTATGTCAGGGCGACTGTGACAAGGTTGATCCGGGCCCCGCCGGGCATGGCGATGGCGGCCGCAACCGGTATTGCGGCTTCGGCCAGGTCCGAACCGTCTAGAGGAACGACTATCGTGGCGACGGTCTGTGATTGCTGCGACATGATGCCTCCAATGCAACCAGCCTGAACCTGAAAGCCGCGAAGATGTCAGTTGGGCGATGAGGATTTGGTGAGCTTGCGTTGGGAGGAGGGCCATCACCGTTGGACCGCCGCTGTTCGGCTGTTGCGCTCCATCATGCGCAGCTTCCTCAAATTGACAGGTCAAGCTGCCGAACATAGAGTTTTGGCCCGGCCAGGACCCACTGGCAGGCGCCGCATACTGATCGGCAGCGCGCTTTCATCGCATCTATCCGAAAAACCCGACAGGCCAACAGGCGGTTTTACAACATGCCAATGCGCAAGATCATCAACGACCCATCACTTGTCGAGGACCAGACGGTAGACGGCATCCTTGCCGCTTTCCCCGGCCACCTGAAGCGCATCGACGCCACGAGGCGCGGTCTCATAAGAGGGGACGCGCCCATCAAAGGCAAGGTCGCCATCGCAACCGGCGGCGGCTCGGGACACCTTCCTCTCTTCCTCGGCTATGTCGGCCCAGGACTCGCGACAGGCTGCTCTGTCGGCAACGTCTTCTCGTCTCCGTCTTCGGACGATATGCTCGATGTAACTAAGGCGATCGATGGCGGCGAGGGCGTCCTCTACCTGTACGGCAACTACTCAGGCGACACCATGAACTTCGACATGGCCTCTGAGATGGCCGAGGTGGACGGTATCACTGTCAAGACCACCCTGGGGCGCGACGACGTGACGTCTGCTCCCAAGGCAGAGATAAAGCGCAGACGCGGCGTCGCCGGCATCTTCTTCGGGTTCAAGATCGCGGGAGCGGCAGCGGAGGCCGGCCGTGACCTGGACGCTGTCCACGCTGCCGCCGAGGCGGCGGTGTTCAACACTCGCAGCATGGGAGTCGCCCTTTCAGGCACGACCATCCCTGCCGCCGGCGAGCCCGGCTTCCAGGTTGCCGCGGGCCAGATGGAGATGGGCATGGGCATCCACGGCGAGCCTGGCGTTGAGGTCGGTCCGCTGCTGACCGCAGACCAGATCGCTGGCCAGATGCTCGACCGTATCCTGCCGGACCTGCCGTTCTCGTCCGGCGACACTGCGGCCGTGCTTGTCAACAGTCTCGGCGCCACCGCTCCGGAAGAGCTTTACATCCTCTACAACAAGGCGTCACAGATCCTGAGGGACCGCGGCATCAGCGTTCACCGTGCATACATTGGCGAGTACGCGACGTCGATGGAGATGTCCGGCGCATCGATCAGCATTTGCAAGCTCGACGATGACATGGCGAAGTTGCTGGACGCGCCTGCCTACTCGCCATTCCTGCTTCAGCAAGTCGGCGGCCGGTAAAGGGGAGTCGCGACGGGGGCGTGGGCCCGATCAAGTTCAGCGAGAGGTTCTGAATCGACCCTTCGACAGGCTCAGGATGGCGATTCAGAATAACAACACAACCCACCCTCTAATTCGTTGCGTGTCAGAGAGGAACAAATCTCTCACGTTGCTCAGGGGATTTTTCCGCTGTACTGACCACCGTTCCACCCGACGAGAAAAAACACGGAGAAACTATTATGACGGACGCTGTGCCCGGTATCTTGCGGGCCATCTCAGAGCAAGTCGTCCCGCAGGCCAACACGCTGCGAGACCTCGACTCCCAGATCGGCGACGGTGACCTGGGCATCACGGTCACGCGCGGCATGGAGGCGGTGGTCAACGCTCTCGGCGAGCTTGAGGGAAAGCCGGTCAGCGATCAACTATCTCGCTCCGGGATGGCCTTCAACCGCGCCGCGGCCTCCACGTTCGGCGTGCTTTTTGCAACGGCGATGATGCGCGGTGGAGCCGCCGTGAAGGGCAAAGAGAGCGTTGGCGCTGGTGACGTAGCCGAGATCGGCCGGGCGGCGCTGCAGGGGTTGATGGACCGCGGCAAGGCGAGCATCGGGGATAAGACCCTGCTCGACGCGCTGGCGCCTGCCATCGACGCCTTTGACGCAGCTCATAAGGCCGGCAAGTCGCTGGTTGAGGCGACGGATGCCGCAGTCGCCGCCTGCGAGGCCGGGACGAAGGCGACCATCGAGATGCGTTCAAAGGTCTCGCGGGCCAGCTGGGTCGGCGAACGGTCTATCGGCGTCCAGGACCCCGGAGCGACCGCGGTGATGCTCATGCTGCAGGCGGCCCGGTCATGGGTCCACGAAAACGCGTCCCAGGTTTAGCGTCGTTGAACGAGAGTCTGCTCCCCTGCCCTGTTACGCCCTGTTACGCAATGGTGGGCAGCAGTTAAAGTATTGAGTTCTGATCGAAGCAGGTTGTTTTCAACTCAAGGTCCCCCGAGCGGCCCATCGCCCATCGCTGTGACGCTATGTGTGCCAGATTCCTTACCGCCATCATCACGCCTCGCCTGTGCGCCGCCGTTATCCTCGTTGCCATCATGGCCGCTGGCGTGGCGTGCTCATCCGGTGAAACGGGGCCGCGCGTCGAAGAGTTCCCCGGCCTGCTCCTCGGAACATGGGCGCCGCAGACCGGTCCGGTCGGCACGCTTCGGTTTGAAGGCAGCACCGAGTCGGGGGTGGCGATTCGCTCGGCGGACGGCATCAATGCCGAGTCCTTCACCTACCAGTGGGTCGCACCCGCCCAGATCCGCACTAACCTTGCAGGCGACGCCGAGTTCACGATCCTCTTCGAGGACAACGGGAAGACGCTCGTGCTCACGACAGTTGCGGGCGCCGAAACTCGTGAGGTGCTGCGCTATTCGCGAGTTGCGCGATAGCCGGGGCGATCACGAGGAGACGGATTTGCCGCACACAACCTCAGGCGCCGATTGTGCCGGTTATGCCGGTTGGCGACCGCAGGTTAAGCGCCAGCCCGCCGGTCCGCCGACCCATGAGGGGGAAACCTGGCCGGATCTTTCGAAGTGATGTTTCCCCGCTTCGCTCCATTTACGGGTACACCAGTACGGCGGCCTCGGTCATGTGGACCAGGTAGCCCTCGCCAGGCATGAGCTCGGTCAGCGTGTTGAACTCACCCGGCAGCGCAGGGAAGAATGACTTGGCCTCAGTTTCGAAGCCGCGGACTTCGTCGTACTTGCCGGCTATTGAGCCGAGCGCCAGCCGCACCGGCCATGGCTCGTCGATCAGGTAGGGAATAAGGTTCCAGCCGGCGTCCAGCTGGATAGCTGCCTGTGGGTCAACCGAGCTCCCTACAACGACCAGGGTTGCGGCGCTGGTCATCTTGACCCAGTAGCCGTGGGCAGGCTCAATGAAGGTCAGAGCGTTGTCCGAGCGTCCGGGCACGTACGAGACGGCGACACCGTTCTGGATCGTGCTGATCTCCACGAAGAGACCATCTACCGACCGGAACACGTTGCCGACGCTCTTGTCATCAGGTAGCACCTGGAATGAGATCAGGTTCCAGCCGGGCTGGATGTTGATCGACATTACGTCAGGCACAGCGGCAGGATCCGGCTCAGTTACCGGGGTCGGGACAGCCGTCGGCACAAGAGTCGGTATAGCCGTCGGCGCAAACGCAGGCGCAGCGGTTGGTGTCGGCACAGGCGCAGGGGTTGCCGTCGGCACAACTGTTGTCCGCTCAGGGGTGGCCACAGGCGTCGGGCTCAGGACCGGTGCAGGAACCGCAGTCGCAGTTGGGTCGGCGTCAGGCGCGTCAGACGGCGCCGGCACCACGATCGGCGCAATCGGTGTCGGCTGAACGGCGTCGATGCGTATCTTGTTCGAGACCGTGCCAGACGTGCCCATGCCGGCTCTGTTGATCGCCCGCACCTGGAACTGGTACTCGACCCCAACCTCAAGGTCAGAGATCGTGATCTTGTCGCCTTCGGTCAGACGGTCGATGAAGTAGAGCTTGGCGGAAGGCACCGTCAGCACGCGGTATCCGGTGACCGGGGAGCCGCCGTCGTTGGCCGGTGGGAGGACCTCGACCGTTATGTCAGTGCCGTCCGCAGTTGCGGTCACGCTGCGCGGCGCGCCCGGGGGAACCGGGCCGGCAGGGGCTGGAGTCGGTGTTGGCTGAGGAGCGAATCCACCGCCGCCGCTTGGCGGAGGCGGTGGGGCGCTGACAACCGGCGCCGCTGTCGCCGTCGGCTGCGGAGTTGACGTGGCGGTGGCCGGTGGCACAGGTGTCGCCGTCGGCTGCGGAGCCGATGTGGCAACGGGAGTCGGCGTGCTCGCGGGCACACCTCCGCCATTGCTCACCGTGAAGGTGGCGCTCAGTAGCGAAATACTGCCATCCAGATCGGTGATCTCAGCAGTTATCTGGTGCTGTCCGTCCGGCAGGGTCGATGTGTCGAACGGGTTTGCCTGGCTTGACGGACCGCCGGCGAAATCATACGGAGGGTTCGCCTCAAACTGGATGAACGTGCCCTGTGCGGCAGGATCGTCCAGGAAAAATACGACCGAGTCTATTCCTGTGTCGTTGCCGACGAACACGAATATGTCGCCGGCGACTGTCCGTCCATCGAGGGCGGACGCTCCGGTTCGCTGGGCTGAGGAGCTGATAACAAGCGAGTATCCCGAGGTTGGCACGGGCGTGGCCGTTGGCTGCGTGACCGGTGTGGCAGTCGGCTGCGGCGCCGGGGTTGCAGTAGGCGCAGGCGTGCTCGTTGGAGTCGGCACTGGAGTCCCTGATATGTTGGTCACCGTGAAGATTGCGTGGACCGCAGCATCGGGACCTGTAGCCATGTCAAACAGGGCGCTGATGGTGTGCTGGCCGTCATTCAACCCGGTCGTGCTGAACGGGTTGGACGCCGCAACCGCGCCACCTGCAAAGTCGTACGGCGCGGCGCCTTCCACCCGCCAGGCAGTCCCTGACATCGAGGGGTCGTCAAGGTAGAACGAGACGCCGCCCACACCTGTGTCAGGTGTGGTGAAGGCGTATATGTCGCCCGCGACCACCGCCTGATGCAGAGGGGTGGGATTGGCTCGATCGGCGGACGTGCTGAACACCACACTGTGGGTCTGCGAACCTTGAATGGGGGTCGGCGTGGGAGTTGGTGAAGGTCCGGGCGTCGGGGTGGCCGAAGGAGGCGCCGTAGTACCTGATGATATCGACCCCGCCGCGCCGACCGGATAGCGAACTATCACGCCACCCTTGAAGTTGGAGTTGAACGTGATGCCTCTAGCAGGAATCTGACAGGTGTAAAACCGCATCTGCCAGAGTCGGTGTTTCGTCTCCGAAATCACGGTGTTGCACTGTCGTGTTGAGACCATGAGCGATCCCCTCGACTGCGCTGATAAACCTGTTGGACGTCAGCAACAATGGGACAGTATTTCGGGGCTTAAATAAGAGAGAGTCAGGACGGTCTGTGT